>JAILGE010000033.1 GCA_024697065.1 Lachnospiraceae bacterium | reverse complement strand
CTTCTCCATCATCTCCTTGCAGTAGTCAACCTTTGTCTCATCAAGAAGTGACTTACCAACTTCATATCCCTTAGCCTTAAGGAATGTGTAAGCCATACCGCCGCCGATGATGAGTGTATCGCACTTATCAAGAAGTGTATTAATAACATTAAGCTTATCAGCAACCTTAGCTCCGCCAAGGATAGCTACGAAAGGACGAACGGGCTCTTCAACAGCATTGCCGAGGAAGTCGATCTCCTTCTGCATAAGATAACCAACCGCACAGTTTCCGCCCTTCTTACGAACGTTCTCTGTAACAACAGATACGGAAGCGTGAGCTCTGTGAGCAGAACCGAAAGCATCACATACATAGTCATCGCAAAGCTCAGCGAGCTCTTCAGCGAACTTTGTACCTGCTTCTTCGGGCTTTGTCTCTTCCTTACCACGGAAACGTGTATTCTGAAGAAGAACAACATCACCTTCGTTCATGGCAGCAACAGCAGCAGTAGCATCAGCACCTGTTACGTTGTAATCCTTTACGAAATTAACGGGCTTTCCAAGCTTCTCGGAAAGTCTCTCTGCAACGGGTGCAAGTGACTCGCCTTCGTTGGGGCCGTTCTTAACCTTACCAAGGTGGGAGCAAAGGATAACCTTAGCGCCATCATTGATAAGCTTGTTGATCGTGGGAAGAGCTGCGTTGATACGTGTCTCGTCTGTGATCTTGCCTTCCTTTAAAGGAACGTTAAAGTCACATCTTACAAGGACTCTTCTTCCCTTTGCATTGAAATCGTCAACTGACTTTTTGTTCAGTGCCATTTGAAAATTACCTCCTGTGGAATTTTTAAGTACTGCGATAAAAAATGAGGCCCGGTCTGCTGACCGGACCTCATTAATCGGTCTACATAGATTACAATACCGATATTCTCACTAAATCTCTGACCTAAGGTCGGATCAGCCAAGCTCTGCGAAGTACTTGATTGTACGAACCATCTGGCTTGTGTAAGAATTCTCGTTATCGTACCAGGAAACAACCTGAACCTCTGTCTTGTCATCGCCAACAGGGTTAACCATTGTCTGAGTAGCATCGAAGAGAGAACCGAACTTCATACCGATGATATCGGAAGAAACGATCTCTTCTGTGTTGTAACCGAAGGACTCTGTAGCCTGAGCCTTCATAGCTGCGTTAACTTCTTCCTTTGTTACCTTCTTGTTAACAACTGCGAAAAGCATTGTTGTTGAACCTGTAGGAGTCGGAACACGCTGAGCAGCGCCGATAAGCTTTCCGTTAAGCTCAGGGATAACAAGGCCGATTGCCTTAGCTGCACCTGTGCTGTTGGGAACGATGTTGCAAGCGCCTGCACGTGAACGTCTCTTGTCGCCCTTTCTCTGAGGACCGTCAAGGATCATCTGATCACCTGTGTAAGCGTGGATCGTGCACATGATACCGCTCTCGATGGGAGCAAGATCGTTAAGAGCCTTAGCCATGGGAGCAAGGCAGTTAGTTGTGCAGGATGCAGCAGAGATGATCTTGTCATCCTTTGTAAGAGTCTTGTGGTTTACATTGTAAACGATTGTAGGAAGATCATTTCCTGCAGGAGCGGAAATAACAACCTTCTTAGCACCGGCATTGATGTGAGCCTGTGCCTTTTCCTTTGATGTATAGAAACCGGAGCACTCAAGAACAACGTCAACACCGATCTCTCCCCAAGGGCAGTTATTAGCATCAGGGAACTTGTAGATCTTGATTGTCTTGCCCTTAACAGTGATTGTACCAGCCTCATCATCAGCTGTTACCTGATCCTCTTCACCGATAGCAACATATCTGCCCTGTGAAGAATCGTACTTAAGAAGATGAGCAAGCATAGAAGGTGTTGTAAGATCGTTGATAGCAACAACCTCGTAACCTTCAGCGCCGAACATCTGTCTGAATGCAAGACGTCCGATACGTCCAAAACCATTGATCGCAACTTTTACTGCCATAGTAAAATTCCTCCATTAGATAATTTTGCGGGAAAACCTGTTTTTCTCGCGACAAAAATTATTTTATCTGATTGAGTTTGTAAATTCAAGACAAAATACTCAAGTTTTTGTCCTGAATTTTGTGTAAAAATGTTATGTTAATCGGAGTATTCAAAGGGTTTTGTACCTTTGCATCCGAATTGCTATAATGACCGACGGAGGACTACACAATGATGATAACAGCAGACTGTCACATGCATACATCTTTTTCCGGAGATTCCGACGCTCCCATGGAAGACATGATCGAAAGATCCATAGCTTTGGGGCTTCGGGAGATCACTTTCACGGAACATATGGATTTTGATTTCGTATACACTGAAGACGAAGAAGAAGGTTTTTTCGAAGTGGATACGGATGCTTACCGAAAAAAATATCTGGAATGCCGCGAAAAATACGCGAACAGGATACGTTTAAATTTCGGGATAGAGCTTGGGATGCAGGCACATATCAACGAAAAGAACAGCGCCTACGCAAAAAGCTATCCCTTTGATTTCATAATCGGTTCTTCACATCTCTGTAATAAGAAAGACCCCTATCTCCCCTCTTTCTGGGAAGGCAGGAATGAGAAGGAATGCTGGCATGAGTATTTTGAGAGCATAAGCGACATAGTGAGTTCATACGACGATTTCGATTCTTACGGCCATCTTGACTATGTGCTCCGTTACGGTCCTACCCGCAATACACAGTTTGACTTCAATGAATTCAGGGATGATATCGATAAGATCCTGAAGACCATCATCGAAAAAGGGAAAGGCATCGAAGCCAACACCAGCGGATATCACTACAATATGGGAGGTCCCCATCCCTGCGCCGGGATACTGAAACGCTATCACGAACTTGGTGGCGAGATCCTTACCATCGGTTCCGACGCACACAAGCCCGAAGCCATAGCGGCAGGATTTGAAGACGTCCGCAGTCTCCTTACAGAGTGCGGATTCGACAGATACTGCATCTTCCACGATCGCAAACCGGAATTTCACAGATTATGATTTTTTATCAATTTATTTATTGACTTATTTTTTAATCGCGCGTTATAATGTAAGCGCTTTCATAAAGATTTTACAAAACCAATTTCTAAATCGGAGGTATATGCATAATGACAACTGCAAGACCCTTTATGGATCAGGATTTCATGCTGAAGAATGATACTGCAAAGCATCTGTTTCACGATTATTCCGAAGATCTTCCTTTGATCGATTATCACTGCCACATCTCTCCGGAAGAGATCTATGAAGACCGCAGATTTAACAATATAACAGAAGTATGGCTCGGCGGTAAGAATCCCGACGGGACCTATGCCGGCGACCATTATAAATGGCGCGTGATGCGTTCCGCAGGTATCCCCGAGGAACTTGTTACCGGAAATGCGGATCCCTATGCACGCTTTGAAGCTTTCACAAAAGCGCTTCAGTTTGCCATCGGCAATCCCATGTACCACTGGTGCCATCTTGAGCTCAGGAAATACTTCGGTATCACCACTCCTCTCACCCCTTCCACCTGCCGCGAGATCTGGGATAAGACCTGCGACATGCTGCAGAACGACCCCGAACTTACAGTCCGCGGTATCATAAGAAAGTCCAATGTTATATTCATCGGAACCACCGACGATCCCGTAAGCGACCTTTCATGGCATGAAAAGATCGCCGCAGATCCTTCCATCGATTTCATGGTATGCCCCTCTTTCAGGCCGGACAAAGCCGTTAATATCAACAAGCCCGATTTCCCGGGATACATCAAACTCCTCGCTTCTTCCGTAGGAAAAGATGATCTGACCTCATGCGAAGAAGTCCTGGCCGCTTTATTTGAGCGTGTCGACTACTTCAAGGCTCACGGTGCAAGAGCTACCGATCACGGTCTCGACTATATCCCCTTCAGAAAATGCGATGCTGCCGAGGCAGATTCCATCTATAAAAAGGCAAAAGCCGGAAGCCCTCTTACTACCGAGGAAGTTGAAAAGTATCAGACATACATGCTCATCAACCTGGCAAAGAAATATCATAAAGAAAATTTCGTAATGGAGATCCACTATTCCTGCACAAGAAATGTAAATGAAAAGAGATTTACAACCCAGGGACCGGATACCGGTTACGATATGATAGCAAAATCAAGCTGCGGCGATGAACTCTCAATGTTCTTATCCGAACTTGATAAAACAGATGAACTTCCCAAGACGATCATCTTCTCTCTCGATCATAATGACTTTAATGTAATAGGAACATGTGCCGGTGCTTTCCAGGGTAACGAAGACGGCATCCCCAGCCGTATCCAGTCCGGTGCCGCATGGTGGTTCCTGGATTCGAGAGACGGAATGGAAGAACAGATGCGCTCTCTCGCAAATCTCGGACTCCTTGGATACTTCGTTGGAATGCTCACGGATTCCCGTTCATTCCTGTCTTATACAAGACATGATTACTTCAGACGTATCATGTGCAATCTGATCGGAACATGGGTTGAAAACGGTGAATACCCTGACGATGAAGAGGCAATTAAGAAAATAGTTCAGGGCATCAGCCACTATAACGCACTTAACTATTTTAATATCAAATAATGTATTAAAATGATACTCATATAAAAGACATCATGATATAATATTCTTTGTGCAAAACGATTTCCGTTTTGAACTTATGGAGGTATAAAAATGACAGATTTTGGCTTTGGCTCAATGATCGAAACACTTAAGAAGAATCCCAAGACCATCGTTCTTACGGAGGGCACCGATGCGAGAATACTTGAAGCATCATCAAGACTCCTGGCCAGCAATTTCTTAAAGCCCATACTCGTCGGCAATCCTGACGAAGTCTACAATGCCGCAGAAGAAGCAGGCTTCAACATCAGAGGTGCGAAGATCATAGATCCCGCTTCTTTTGAAGACATGGACAAGATGATCGACTGTTTTGTTGAGCTCAGAAAATCCAAGGGTGTAACACATGAGCAGGCAAAGGAAATGCTCTCTCATGCCAACTACTTCGGTACAATGCTTGTAAAGATGGGCTATGCCGATGCACTTCTCGGAGGAGCTACATATTCCACAGCAGATACGGTCCGCCCCGCTCTTCAGCTTATCAAGACAAAACCCGGCAATCGTATCGTATCATCCTGTTTCATACTGGTACGTCCCAGTGCATCCGGTGAAAACGAAGTTCTTGCCATGGGTGACTGTGCAATCAATATCAAGCCTACGGAAGATGATCTCGTAGAGATAGCCGAGGAGACGATCAAATGTGCACGACTCTTCGGTGTTAATCCGGAGGTTGCTTTCCTCTCCTACTCCACAGACGGATCCGGAAAGGGTGAAGATGTAGACAAAATGCGCAATGCCGCACGCAAGACCAAGGAACGTAATCCTGATGTTCCCATCGACGGAGAGATGCAGTTCGATGCCGCAGTATCAAAGAGAGTTGCTCAGAAGAAATTCCCTGCTTCAGAAGTTGCCGGCCATGCAAACACATTTATCTTCCCTGATATCAATGCGGGAAATATCGGATATAAGATCGCTCAGCGTCTCGGTCGTTTTGATGCATACGGTCCCATCCTGCTTGGTTTGAATTCTCCCATCAACGACCTTTCAAGAGGCTGCAATGCCATCGAAGTATACTCAATGGCTATCATCACCGCAGCACTCGCTTAAGGATCAAAAATATAAGTATATTAAAAGCTCCGCTTTCGCGGAGCTTTTTAATTTATTATGTCACAACATCTTCCTTCTGCTCTCACTGCATTCCCGATAAAACCGCGCACTGCCTGCTTTTGAAGCATGTCTCAATGCCTGCCTCGGGACATCAGGATCTTTGCGATCTCTTCATAGCTTGAGCCCCTCGGTATAGTATGTGTTCCGGTCTGGAGCTTCTTATCATATCCGTTGTTGCAAAGGAATGTATCAAAATCTCTTGCGGAATCCACCAGGCCAAGTGACTCCAATTCCTTCGCAGCTGTATATGAGCTTTCGCCTGACGATATGCTGATCGCCGCCTCATCCGTTGATATGGTGGGCGTCGGCGTGGGCGTCGGTGTCGGTGTAGGCGTCGGTGTCGGTGTAGGCGTCGGTGTCGGTGTCGGCGTAGGCGTAGGCTTAGGCGTCGGTGTTGGTGTTGGTGTCGGCGTCGGTGTTGGTGTCGGTGTTGGCATCGGCGTCGGTGTTGGTGTGGGCGTCGGCTTAGGTGTCGGTGTCGGTGTCGGCGTGGGCGTCGGTGTCGGCGTCGGTGTCGGCGTGGGCGTCGGTGTCGGCTTAGGTGTCGGCGTAGGTGTCGGCGTCGGCGTAGGTGTGGGCGTCGGCGTAGGTGTCAGCGTAGGCGTTGTTGTCGGTGTCGCTGCAGATTCGCCCGCCTTCTCAGTTATCTCAGCGGTTGTTGCTTCTGCAGAAGCACCTTCCGAAGCAGCCACATGAGATGTTGTATCAGCCGAAACCGCATCAGTCACAGAAGCCTGCTGCGTCGAGGATACAGATGCCATATCTCCGGAAACTGAAGTTTCGGATGCTCCTGCACTTGCCGCAGCATTCTCGGAGGCACCAAGTTCGGAAAGAGTCACTCCTCTCTCCATTCCTAGTTCCTGCGCTCTTGCTATCACATCAGCATCAGTCATTCTGTCTTTATCCGTAAAATGCAGAATAAGGGCTGTTACAGCTATTCCTATACCTATTCCGCGAATGTAATACTTTAATTTCATAAATCTTTCTTCCCGCCAATTATTTTTCAGGCTGACGTCTCTCCGGTGCTTACCGGTCGGACCGGATCAACTTCCCGTAATTAATGCTTTATCTTCATTGCATGGTATCATACAGATCGATCACCAGCTTGACCTCACCTATTCCGAGCCCCAGCTCTCTTGCTATAGCCATATTGGATCTGCCCATCTTATGCATCTCCAGTATTTTCTCGTTACTGTTTTCCTTCCTGTCTCCGGACTTACCTGAAGGATTACCGGAATTCAATCCCATAAAAACTTCCGGTATGCTGAGCTGGCCCTCGAGCTGACCGTCCGATTCCAAAGCTGCAGTCTCTTTTTTCTTCCTGGTCCTTGTGGCAGGTTTTGCCAAAGCAGCCGCGTCAGACTTTACCGAAGCAGACGACTTTGCTGATGCACTGTCACTCTTTGCTGCCGTGGTTTTTGATGAGCTCTTTCTCGTCCTTTTTGCGGGAGCCTCTTCCTTTACTGCTGCACGAAGAGCCGCATCGGCAAGATCCTCAGACATACCGTCTTCCTTCACATCTGCCATCACCTCCGAGAGACTTAAATCTTCGGAGACATCATTAACAGCCTGAGCATCATTTCCTTCATCAACAGCTTCCTTGACGGCAGTGTCCCCGGCAGCACTCTCTTTAACAGCACTTAATATCATCTCATCGGGAACAGGATCCGCAACAGTTTCGGAATTTGCCAGAACCGGGCTGTCTTTAGGTTCGATGATGGTACGTCTGGCATCTATCATCTTGTCTTCTGCGATCATGGCAGACCTGTTGGCTTTATCAGCCTGCTCAATGGCATTCTCAGCAAGCTTCTGGGCTGAATTGGCCAGGTCATATGCATCATTTGCTCTCTTATCTGCTTCCTTGGATATCTTGTCAGCCTGCTGCATGAGGCTTGTAAGTTCATCCTTATTTCGTCCCAGCATATCCGAGAGAAATACCACTTCCTCGTGGCTTTTATTGATCTCTCCCATTACCGTATTGGAATAATCTCCGATGGCCATGAGCTTCTCGTTTGTGAGCTTATCGAGAGATCTTTCAGTCTTTTCCATTGAGTAGCTGATGGTCTCGTCAGCCATATCATCTATACGTCTTCTGGAATCGTCGATCTTCTCGTCGATCATTTCCTGAAGAGCATTCTCATCTATCAGCTCCTTTGGATCCGTACTTCCCTTTCTTTCGGGAATAAAAAAACTGGCGATAAATGCAGCCAATCCTGCCGCCAGTAATAACAACTCCATCATTTGCATAAAACAGCTTCCTCCCCAGCCTAAGTAGTCAGATCTTTATATCAAATCCGCCTTTTGATTTAACGATAAGGCGGTCAGGGGATGCTTGCTCCCCGGTATTCTTTCTTCTGCGATCTCTGCCACCGTCACCGGCATAACCGCTCTCGCGTTCTCTCTCATCGGTTTCGGTTTCCGCATTGGCATCTTCCTTTGTATGGACCTGATGATTCTCCTGATCAACATTCTTGTCCACCTGAACCTGATGCTGTGCCTGATATATTATACCCTTATCGTTCTCAAATTGCTGATAATTCTGAAAATCCTGCACTCTGGGGATGCTCCCCTGCATTTCAACCATTCCGATAGGCATAATCTTATCCTCCGTTCAGAAAGATCACATATGCTCATTTACTGCAAAACAGTCTTACAATGCGCCCGGCCGTACATCTCCTTTAACAACCGAAAATCTGCAATATTTATATACATCCTTCACTATCATCGACAGGTCGGAAATGGCTATTACGGTTCCGGGATAAACTTCACCCATAACCTCTACACATGCATTTTGAGCACCTGTCATATTTTCCTTAAGTGACAAAAGCTCCTCGTTATCTTTATTCAGCGTATCCTGAAATGTCTTTACATTTATGGCAAGCTGCTGGACGTTCTTGACCTGATCCGGTGTCATCTTTACGCCTGCGGCAAGCTTCTTTTTGGTGGCATCAAGAACAGGAAGCATGGTCTTTAAGTTCTTCTGTATTTCCATCATTTCCTTAGAAAGCTCGGCAGCTCTGGCCGTAAGTTTGGTATCGAGACCTACGGATACCCTGGTATCTGCACCCATTGCGGATCCCAGTGTCTTAACACAGATCTTGGATGTTGCCTGGACCGTACCGCCTGTTATAAAGCCCCTGCGGCTCATTACATGGATCTCGGTACCTGCCGAAACATTTGAATGCAGTATCGCATCCGCATCGATATAACCGCCGGCAGATGCGGTGCAGTTTTCCATGAACTTTGATATTATATTTCCGCCTGCCTTGAGAACACCCTTACCCATGCCTTTGATGCCACGGGCCAGAAGAATGTTTCCTTCAGTCTCTATAACGGCACCTTCGACCGCACCTTTGACTTCTACATCTCCCTTTGCTTTGATAACAAAGTTGGAATTGACATTCCCCTGTACAACAACGCTTCCGTCGTAATCTATATTGCCGGTTGAATTGTCCACATTAACTACAGTAAGTACATCCGATACAAATACTGTACCGTTTGTAAGAGTTACATGTCCGTTAACCTTTGAAGTGAGTACACACTTATCCTCGCTGATATCTATATTAAGGCCGTACTTAAGGACTTTACGCTTAACATCTCTGGGCTTGATATCCGCTCCCTTGATATCCTTTCCGGGCTTGCCGGGTACAGCCGGTGTAAGCTTTGCCAGTACCTCGCCTTCCTTGCAATGATTGACTATATTGAGATGGAAAAAGTCAACCGTACCATCCTCATTCAATGTAGGATGGATCTTGTTATCCGTATTGAAGAAATATTCTATCTCAGCATCTCTGCCTTCGGTGACGGGATCACCCTGGGCTATCACATAATCCGTACAATACTTTTTATCTTTGAGAAAATCCTCGATGGCATCCTCTTTGATACCGTAACTGATACCGGAGAGTCTGCATGCACTCCTTATGTCTTCAGCCTCCATATCCTTGCCCTGATTCGAAGGGGGATAGAAACGCGCCACCGCTGTCAGCTTATCCTGCGACATCATGATGCTGCAGGTTCCCGAAATGGGAAGCATGCTGTCCATATTGAGAAGTATGGGCTTCGTCGGATCAGCCTCATTGTATCCGTCATTCAGGCGCTTAAGATCAAAGTTGATCTTATGATCGTTCAAATATACCATGATCTCCTGAAGCGCAACAGGCTTTCCTCCGTCTGTAGGAGGAATGATCGTCATGAAATTTCCTTTTGATCCGACTACGACATTGAAGTAACCGTTCATTATTTTACTCCTCTGTTAACATGCTTTGACAATATAAGATGAGCTACGAAAGATCCGCAAGGATCCCGACATAGTCACCCATTATCTTTCTCATCTTTTGTATCGCTTTGGTATGGAGCTGCGATACTCTTGATTCCGTGACTTCCATGATGGAAGCTATCTCTTTTATGGTCAGATCTTCGTAATAATAGAAGACCACAACCGTTTTTTCCTTTTCCGTAAGAGTCTCCAGCGAATCTATGAGCATCTGCTTGAGCTCCGCCTTATCAATATTCTCTTCGGGAGACTCATATCTTCTTCCGGAATATGCATTGTCGCTTACTTCCATTCCGGCATCCATAAACTCATTAAGCGAGACAACATTAGTAACGTTCATCTGAGTCTGCCAGTCCGTCAGCTCTTCATTGCTGATCCCAAGACATTCAGCCAGTTCCTCATCAGTGGCAGGTCTTCCCTGCTTTTCTTCTATCTGCTTCATGGCAGCTTCCAGCTGCTTCTGCTTTTGCCTGATGGTCCTTGGTATCCAGTCATTCTTTCTGATCTGGTCAAGTATCTCTCCGCGTATCCTTAAAGACGCATAAGTCTCAAACTTGATGTTTTTCCTGGGGTCAAATTTATCAATGGCATCGATCAGTCCGAATACTCCGAATCCTACCAGATCATCGAATTCGACATTACATCCCAGGTACATGCCCAGTCTTCCCGCAACAAGCTTGACAAGCGGTGCATATTCAACTATCAGCTTATCTCTAATCTCCTGACTGCGCAGCCTGGCGTAATCACTCCAGAGACGTAATCTTGCTGCCTCGTCCATTAACCCCTCCGCTTAAAGCGATATTTTACAGTTCGTCTCCGGTCCGCTTTTCAACCAGATCGCCCAGATCTTCAAAATAATCAGAATAATGCATCGTCATATTGAACTTATCGACGATGCTCTTCACAACAGTTCCCAATATTGCGAATACAAGCAGAGCCAAAAAGACTATCAGTAAAGTCTTATTTAACTCCATGCCTCTGATGAGGCAGATGATCAAAGCAACAGCTCCCCCGCACATCATAAAAAGAGGCGGAAGATTTTTGGTCTTAAGATTATTTATCTTGTCCTGTTCACTCATATAACCTTCACCGGCTTTCCCACAGCCTTTATCTCGTAGTCTCCGGTCTCAGGGAAGAAAGTAACCGTACGTCCGTAATTCGCTCCCGTATCCTCAGCGATGATAGGGATACGAAGAGCGGCAAGCGCCTTCTTGGTCGCTTCCACATTCCTCTCACCTACACTGGCAAGTTCTGCCTTTGACTGGAACGCAAACATCTTGGCACCGCCAGCGATCTTAGCGACCATACGGGATCTGATGCCGCCCATAGCCTCAAGCTGTCTTACCAGTTCAGGGATACCGGTATCCGCGAACTTGGCTTTGTTTGAGTTACTGACAACTTCATGAGAGTCGGGAAGCATAACATGAACCAATCCCCCGACTTTATTTTGCTTGTCCCTGATAGCTATACCGACACAGCTTCCGAGGCCGATAGTCGTTATCGTATCAGGTGGCCTGCAGACATTCATATCCGCAATTCCCACTTTAAATGTTTCAGCCATATTACATTACTCCGAGAGCATGAAGAATCTTTTCGTAAGATTCTGCGTCAGGTACCAGAATGAAGTATCCTGACATATCCTCATCATCAGTAAAATCCGTTTCAATAAGCAAGAGCTTATCCGCCACGGCTCCGAACTCGATGGCAGGCACCGACAATATAGCTCCGGCCATATCGATGCACACATCGGGAATAGACGGATAAATGGTAAGATTAGTAAGGGTAGCAAGTGAATTAAGATAAGCTCCCGTTATTATATTTCCGATCTCTTTAAGAGCGGACAATTCCATTTCGGAAAAATTCTCCGGATCCTCCGAAGGCATTCCCATAAGCTTTCCTATCATTGCTTTGGCAGATTCTTTCCTCTGAACAAACATGATACTGCCATTGATATCTCCGTTAACAACAAGATAGATACCGGCAACGATCTGCTCCTCGCCGCCCATGGTAGTTCCGACATCTTTGAATTCCATAAGGCGTACCTTGGGAACCTTCATGTCGACCTTGCCGCCAAGCATGGTAGAAAGTGCGGTAGTCGCATTACCGGCTCCGATATTTCCGATCTCCTTGAGTACGTCAAAATATTGACTTGATAAATCGTCGATTGATAATTCTGCCATGTTCGTGAAACCTCTCCGAAAATTAATTTCCGCTCAGGTTGAAAGTATTACATATCCTGTAATACCAGTTCGATGTCCAGTAAGGAAATAAGTCCCTGTTCCTGTTTGCCTATTCCGCATACATATCCGTTTTCTCTGGAATCCTGCGGAACACGCTCTATCTCTGAAGTTGAGAGCGTAACAACTTCTTTAACGGAATCAACCATTACACCGATAGGCTCATGCTGATCCATTTTGATTATGATTATCCTTGTATTCTTGGTAGCCTCATCGGACTCCATCCCCATCTTTATACGAAGACTCATTACGGGGATAACCTCACCACGAAGATTAATAACCCCCTTCCAGTAAGGTGATACCTGAGGAACCCTCGTTATCTGCTGCATCCTGACGATATTATCGATATATTTGATATCGATACCGTACTGCTCGGTACCCAGGTTGATAACGATGTACTGTGTAGTATCATTTAAGGTTGTGCTTAACTGATTATCCATATCCGATGCCCCCCCTTACATCAGTGCATTAGCGTCAATGATGAGTGCGATCTCGCCGTCACCAAGGATCGTAGCGCCACTGATAAATTTGCACTTGTTGATATATTTACCCATGGACTTGATAACGATCTCCTGCTGTCCGATGAGCTCATCGACTATGAAACCTGCAAGCTTGTCGCCCTTCTTAGCGATAACGACTACCATGTTATCCTCGGGACTGCGCTTGGATTCAACACCGACAACCTTGTCCAGTCTGACAAGAGGGATGACACTTCCTCTCAGATTGATGACTTCACTGCCCTGAACAGTCTTGATATCGCTGGGGCTTATATCCTCAATGGTCTGGATACCGCCAAGGGCGATAGCATACTTCTCATCACCGACAACAACCATGAGTGCCTGGATAATGGCAAGTGTAAGAGGAAGTCTGATACTGAAGGTAGATCCCTCACCGAGCTTACTCTTTACATCTACCTCACCGGAAAGTGATTCGATCTTGCTCTTAACAACATCAAGACCGACACCTCGTCCGGATACATCGGTAACCTTCTTTGCTGTCGAGAAGCTGGGAAGGAATAAGAGACGGATGATATCGTTGTCGTCCATAACAGCTGCCTGATCTTCCGTGATAACGCCTCTTTCCACAGCCTTTCTCTTAACTGCTTCAACATCTATACCGTTACCGTCATCCTTAACTTCGATAACAACGTTATTACCGTCCTGATATGCATCGAGGTAAATGGAACCTACTTCCGGCTTTCCTCTCTGTGCTCTGATCTCGGGTTCTTCGATTCCGTGATCCGCGGAATTTCTGAGGAGATGCATCAGAGGATCGCCGATCTCATCAACCACGGTACGGTCAAGCTCTGTGTCCTCACCTGTCATATACAGCTCGATAGGCTTGTTGAGCTTCTTTGAAAGATCTCTGATCATACGAGGGAACTTGGTAACAACAGACTCGATGGGCACCATTCGAACCTTCATAACGGATTCATGAAGATTGGTGGTAACACTCTCGAGATACTCGATATGGTCATTGAGCTGATTGCTGTTATTGCCAAGACTTGTAGCGGAGCTTACAAGCGAATTCTTGGCTATGATAAGCTCGCTGACAAGGTTCATCAGCGAATCAAGCTTCTCGATATCAACTCGTACTGTTCTGTTAACAGCAGGCTTACCCGCAGGCTTCTTGGCAGGAGCCGCAGCAGGAGTCTGTGCTGCCGCAGGAGCGGGCGTTGCAGCCTTTTCCTTCGGAGCGGGAAGTGTCTCTGCCTTCTCTTCCTTGGTTTCTTTCTCTTCGGTATCGGCAGCAGCTTTTTCCTCTTCGGGCTGTTCTTCCGCTGAAACCGCAGATTCACCGCTAAAAGGAACACCGACAGCGTCGCCTATCTCCGATACTGTCTTTATGGCATCAAGTATAGGCTGGATCTCACCGTCAGTAGCTATCAATATCTGGAAAACAAAATCGAATTTTTCATCTTCGATATCCTGTGTGGAAGGATTGGTGGCAAGAACTTCACCGTGATCTTCGATCGCTTTGAATACGAGGAAAGCACGGGCTGCTTTGAGCAGACATGTATCCTGAACGGTAACTGTGATATGGAAAAGCTTCCTATTGGCCATCATCGCATCTTCAACAGCCTTCTGCTCTTCCTCTGAAAGCTTCATGCTGACAGCGGGTGCAGGAGCGGGAGCTTCTTCTTTCTTCTCCTCGTCAGTTTTGGCATCAGCCTTTGCAGCTTTGGACTTTGTCCCCTTCTTACCGCCGGACTTCTTTGCAGGCTTTTCTTCCGCAGGAGCGGCTGCCTCTGCCTTCTTGCCTGTTAAGCAGGAATTAAGCGCATTGATGATAGGCTGGTTATCGTTGTCACCCTCATCAGATGTTTCCTGTATGATCGTTACGTAACCTTCAAGTGCATCAAGGCACTGGAAGAGCACGTCTATCATATCGGAGTTGACCTTGAGGTTTCCGTCACGCACCTCGGAGAATACATTCTCCATGTCATGCGTAAGAGTCTGCATGCGCTTGAAGCCCATGGTTCCCGCCATACCCTTTAAAGTATGTGCCGAACGGAAGATCTCATTGATCGTATCCATGTTCTCGGAATCCTGCTCCAACTCAAGCATGTTGTTGTTCAGACTCTGGAGATGTTCCCTGCTCTCGTCAAGGAAAATGTCAAGATATTGGCTTACATCCATGTCATCTTACCCCCACATTCTTTACTATGTCCTCTGCTATATGATCCAGATCGGAGATCTGATTCACCATACCCGTGGCGACTATGCTGCCAGGCATTCCGTTGACAACACAATCTTTGGCATCTTCGGCGATGATGAAAGTCTTTTTCTTCGCCGCAAGATTCTTAATACCTTCGGTACCGTCATGTCCCATTCCCGTAAGCACCACGCAGACCACCGAATAAAACGATGAGTCGATAAGTGATTCGTACATATAATTGGCACATGGCTTAACACCTTCTCTGTTGGGCTCGTCGGAGTAAAGGATCATCGGCTTTCCCATGTATTCTTCGCATTTCATGTGAGCCCCCGCCCTTGCGATATATACATGTCCCTTTTCCAGGGTCTCGCCCTCTTCGGCCTCCGTTACTTTCACCCGGCTCATTGCATTAAGTCTGTCAGCCAGTGTCTTTGTAAAGCCCTTAGGCATATGTTGAACGATCAATACCGGTGCATCCAGATTCTCCGGAAGCTTTGGTATCACAGCCTGAAGGGCTTTCGGGCCTCCGGTGGAGCTGGCGATAGCTACTATCTTGCGCCCTTTTCCTTCTCTGCTGTCGGAAACCGTTCCCGCAGTCTGCGGCTTTACCGCCGCCGAGGATCTTATTCTTGATGCACTTGCGGCCGCCTTATTTGAAAAAAGGACCGCTTCAAGTATCTCGAAGAATTCTCTCTGGAATTCCTTGTTGTTTGATATAAATGAGCCCTGCGGTTTCTGTATGAAATCGATCGCGCCGAGTTCCAGGGCATCCATTGTGACCTTTGCGCCTTCCGCTGTATCCGAAGAAAGCACCATAACGCGCTCTTCGCGTTTCTGCTTCTCCAATTCCCTAAGGAAATCAAGGCCGTTCATCCTCGGCATATTGATATCGGTTATGATTCCGTCAAAAGACCGGGTCTTTAGTATCTCCAACGCATCAAGCCCGTCTCTTGCAGTAGCTTCGGCACAAAACCGACTGTCTGCGTTGATTATATCACACAGCATTCTTCGCATGAGTGCAGAGTCATCAATAATCAAAATTTTTTTGGGCATTTTGTCAAACTCCTTGTTTCAGCAAGTAGATATATTGGTAATATTATACATTAATTTCCGGTTTTTCTCTGTCTTTCCTTGCGTTGTTCTTCAAAAATATAGCGGATTATATCTTCACGGTCTCCGCCCTCAAGGAAGAGGAATTGACCTCTGTATTCCATATTCTTTGGATTGCCCAGCACCGGATCTGTATAAAGTATCCTGAGCACCGTATCATAGCATCTTCCGTTTCCCTGTATGTTCAGTACAAATCTCGCATGGATAAGGCATCCTTTGGGAAATTTTCTGGATGAGATGAATCTCATTCCGCCGCCGCTAAGATCAACGATCACACACTTTTCATCGGGTACGGATAAAGCATCAAGTGTATGCTTTTCCAGATAAAGTGCTTCCTGCCTGTCATCAAGCATTCTGGCAGTCATTCCCACCACGGTGTTGTATCTGAAAAACTCTCTGCGCTGCACCTTTTCAAGATCTGTTAAAGGCTCCAGGACAGCCACCGCCACACCATCGATATTTCCCCGGTCCACAACCTCGGCCTCGCATGCGTAGATCCCCTTTGCGGCATAGAAGAATAGCCTGAATCTGCTGCCGGGATCCAGAACAATAAGTCTCGTTCCGTCCATGGGCATAACAAGCTCCACCACATCGTCATCCTCGGGTATATCGTAAACCCTTGTGATATAAGTTTTCTTTTCCTTAGCCTCGTCAACTTCATCCCCCGGAATCACGGGTTCGATATCGGTGCGCACGCCGGGCCTTATAATGTCCTGAAATGTCATAAATTCCTCTTATTGGCCACAATATGTGAAAAGAAAGCGGCCATTCCTCTCTTTTTTAAAGTTCTGTCCGATTCGGGATTGATAAGTTTCTCTGCCAATATACTGTAAGCTTCCGCAGATTTCGCTCCCGGATGGGCAAGTGATACGGGCAGCTGCTGCATGACCGATTGCGAAAGCATCTTATCCTGAGGCACCGATCCCAAAAATGTGATCGGAAGTCCGAGATATCTGCCGACTACCACATTCAGCTTGCTGAACAATACCTCACCTTCCCGTTCGTTCTCAACACGGTTGGTGATGACTTTGATCTGTGTATTATTCCTGGAAAAACGCGGATGTCTGTTAAGTGCCTTTAGCAGTGAATATGAGTCCGTGATGGATGTGGGCTCCGGTGTGGTCACAAGGAGTATCTCGCCGCTGGCAACAAGGAATTCAAGTACGGCATCGGATATGCCCGCGCCGGTATCTATTATTATCACATCCGCCATAGCATCGAGCTGAGCCAGGTTCTGGATGATATATGTCAGATCACCTTTGCTTAGGTTCGAAAGACCGTCTATACCCGATCCGCCCGAGATAAATCCCACATCTCCCGGGCCCCAGGTAATGATGTCTTTGATATTCTTGTGCTGATAGATAAGATCGGAAAGATTATGCTTCGGCATGGTCCCGAACATTATCTCGATATTGGCCAGACCGAAATCAGCATCCAGGATGATCACACGCTTTCCCATTGCACGGAACTGGATAGCAAGATTGATGGAGGTGTTGGATTTGCCTACTCCTCCCTTTCCGCTGGTCACTGTCATAACACGTGCAAGAGGTCTGGTATTTAACGCCTTTGCACCCGCATCCGACTTTATTATATTTCTTAACTGTTCTGCCTGGTCTGCCATCAATGTCCGCCTAAAAGTTTCTTAACCGTTTCCTGTGCATCGAATACGCTTATGTCTCCGGGAACATTCTGTCCGTTGGTAACATAGCTCATGGGAGCATGGGTATGCATCCTGAGGTTTAACAGATTGCCCTGGGCGTCTGTCTCGTCAAGCTTTGTAAATATAAGCCTGTAGGGTGTTATATCATTATATGAATTGGCAATGGCAACGAGATCCCTGTATTTCGTTGTGGCGGAAAGTACAAGATAGATCTCACTTTCAGCAATGCCTTCAAAAGCATGAAGAAATGTATTCGTCAGCTCCTTAAGTTCTTCATTATGATGTGAATGACCGATGGTATCCACAAGGATATAATCATAATCTTTATACTCCTTGTAAAAATCCACCATCTCCTCTGCCTTGTATACTATCTGGAAAGGTGCATCCAGTATGGTAGAGTAAGTCCTCAACTGTTCTGCTGCCGATATCCTGTATGTATCGGTTGTAAACATGGCAACACGCTTATGCTTAACGAGCTTTAGATTGGCCGCTATCTTGGCAAGGGTTGTGGTCTTGCCCACACCTGTGGGACCCACAAGAAATATCACCTTTGCACCGCCCGTCGAAGGCTCTATGCATTCAGACTTACCGAACTTTAATATGATCTTCTGATAGATATCTGCCAGGATATGTTCGATCCTGATGTCGTCACTGAAATTCGGTTCTATCTCATCCAGCATCTGATTGGCAACAGTCTCCGTCACTTCATTATCCACGAGCATCTTATAGATAAGCTTTAAGAATTCATCGAACTTGCTGCGCTTGGCATTGTTTGCATCCTCACGTTCACGCAGCGCTTCCTCCGCACGCCTCTGCTCCTCTTCACGTAGCTGACTGTCTTTGGAAAGCTTCTGTTCAAGGAGGCTTTGGATATTATCGAGCCTGCTCTCAACATTCTTCTTCTCTTCGGTATAAATGATCTCATTTTCAGGCATACCGAATCTGATATTCCGTCCCGCGTAGTTCTCTGAGTCCGCAGCTGCGCCCTGTGTATCCTTCTCCGGAGCAGCGGCACTTTCCGCTTTCTGTCTCGCACGGTCTATGGATGCGATACCTTCTCTGATATCGGCTTCCATGGCTTTGGCCTTGGCCTCTGCCTTATCATCGTATTCTTCCTTGGCAACGGTTACTTCTATTTTTGCTTTTCTGAAGATGGAAAATATTCCCGACGGTTTGACATTCTTGGAATGCATCAGGATAACATCTTCGCCAAGTTCTTTCTTTGCAAGATCAAGTGCCTTTTCGGTTGTATCGGCTGTGTATTTTTTTAAGATCATAATTTATGCACTCACTGTTCCGATGCTTTGCAGCTGGACATCGCTCTCCACTTCATTATACGACAAAACAACAAGATCTTTGTAGTAATCCTCTGTTATTTTTCGGTAATACATACGGACTACCGGACTTGTTAAGACTATGGCATTGTGGCCCATGTTCTCGAGCTTTTCCACAGCTTTGCCCGTACTGTCTATGATGGCTCTTATCCTGTCCGGAGCAAGCGTGATATATGCCCCCTGCTCTGACTGCTTGACTGACTGCATGATCTCCTGTTCGAGTTTGGGATCAAGTGTTATTACCTGCGCCATATCCATTCCCGCAAAATATCGGCTGGAGATAGCCCGCTTAAGCGCCTGACGCACATATTCCGTAAGGAGATCCGTATCCCTTGTGGTTGCGGCTCTGTCTGCCAGTGCTTCGAAGATGGATAACAGATCCCTGATGGAAATACCTTCCGCCAGAAGGTTCTGGAGGACTTTCTGGATCTCTCCCAATCCCAAAAGCTTTGGAGTAAGTTCCTCCACGATAGCGGGATTGGATTCCTTGAGATTATCGACAAGGGACTGCACATCCTGTCTGGTAAGGAGCTCTGCGATATGCGCTTTGATTATCTCGGTAAGATGCGTAGCTATGATGGATGGCGGATCCACAACGGTATAGCCCAAAGACTCCGCTCTTTCCCTCTGTCCTTCCGTGATCCACAATGCAGGCAGATGGAAAGAAGGTTCTACTGTGGGGATACCCGTGATCTCTTCCTCAACATTTCCGGGATTCATGGCCAGGTAATGGTCAAAGAGTATTTCACCTTCGGAGCACTGTATTCCCTTTATCTTGATTATGTACTGATTCGGATTAAGCTGTATGTTATCTCTCAAACGGATGATGGGCACTACCGTACCAAGTTCCAGCGCTATCTGACGCCTTATCATTACCACTCGGTCAAGCAGATCTCCGCCCTGGCTGACGTCCGCAAGAGGTATGATACCGTAACCGAATTCCAGTTCTATGGGATCCACGGAAAGAAGAGAGGTTACATTTTCCGGTTTCCTTATCTCCTCCGCTTCCGTTATCTCCTGCTCTTCCACAGCCTCTTCCACTTTGGCAGTCTTCATCATGGTATCCATACGTTTTGCCATTATGATGAAGGCTATACCCAAAGGTACAAAGATAAATGTCTGGAGAGGCGTGATGATACCGAGACCAGCAAGTACGGCGCCGACGATATACATTGCCTTGGGCAGACCGAAGAGCTGCTTTAAAAGGATGTTTCCGAAGTCCGCATCCTTGGATCCCTTTGTAACAAGGACACCTGTTGCAAGGGATATGAGAAGCGACGGTATGGCCGATACCAGACCGTCACCGATGGTCAGGATCGTGTAAGTATTAAGCGCATCCTGCAGAGGCATCCCTCTTCTTAACATCCCCATTGCGATACCGCCGACGATATTAACCGCCGATATGAGAAGACCTGCTGTCGCATCTCCCTTAACGTATTTCACGGCACCGTCCATGGAACCGAAGAAGCTTGCTTCTTCCTGGATCTTGTCACGTCTGCGCTTGGCTTCCTTATCATCTATCGCTCCGGTATTGAGATCGGCATCGATGGCCATCTGCTTACCCGGCATGGCATCCAGCGTAAATCTCGCCGTTACTTCCGCAACTCGCTCGGAACCTTTATTTATTACCATGAACTGCACGATGAGAAGGATCGCATAAACAATGATACCCATTACCAGATCGCCGCCTCCGACGAACTGTCCGAAGGTCTCTACAACATTACCCGGTGAACCGGTAGTAAGTATCAGTCTTGTTGATGAGATATTGAGTGATATTCGAAAGAGTGTTGTGAACAAAAGCACTGTGGGAAAAAATGACATATCAAGTGCTTCCTGGGAAAGCATTGATGAAAAAAGTACGGAGAATGCCACAGCGATATTGACGGCAAGGAGCACGTCCAAAAGCCATGAAGGTATAGGCACGATCATCATCACAAAAGCCGCGATGACATAGACCGCAACGACCATATCTCCCGCTACGAGCGTCTTCTTCTTCGGATTTGTCTTAGCCTGTGATGCTGCCGGCATTTACGGTACTCCCCCGATCCCCCTTAGTTCTGATCTGCCTTTTCTCTTATCCTGCCGTCTGCGCCGACTCTTCCGTCAGCCCTGTAAACAGCAGCAAGGATCTCCGCTACCGGAACATATAACTCCGGCGGGATCTGATCCCCTATCTCAGTATTGGCATAAAGCGCTCTGGCGAGCGGCTTGTTTTCCACTATCTGGATATTGTATTCCTTAGCGGACTCCCTGATCTTCAAAGCCATATAATCCGCACCCTTGGCAATGACCAACGGAGCTTCGGCTATACTCTTATCGTACCTTATGGCAACTGCAAAATGAGTAGGGTTCGTGATGACGACATCAGCCTTGGGCAGGTTGTTCATCATACGTCTTCTGGATGCTTCCTGCATTCTCTGACGTATCTTGCCCTTTATCTGTGGATCACCTTCGGTTGACTTGTACTCTTCCTTGACTTCCTGCTTTGTCATCTTCATGTCACGATGGAATTTCCACTTTTGGAATGCGTAATCCGCAAAAGCAATAACTACAAAAACAGCGGCTATCTTAAGCCCTGTATCTATCAAAAGATTGCCCGCACTGATCACGCCCTGTATGAGCGGAACATCATAAAGTATAAGGATAGCGCCTATGTTATCCGCCACTTCATTATAAATGATTCCGCACATGACTGCAATTTTAAGTACTGATTTCAATACCTCTACGAGCTTTTGCAGAGAGAAGATCCTCTTTATCCCGTTAATGGGATTAAGCTTTGAAAGCTTGGGTGCAAGAGGCTTTCTGGTAGGCTTCCATTTAACCTGTGCAATATCCGACACAAATGCCACTATAAAAGACATGAGCAGAAACGGGAGCATGATGATCATTATGCGGATCAGTGCAAATGCAAGCATGTCTGAATAAGCATCGGTAGCATCCGTATATGCCGGAAGGGAAGAAAAATAAGCAAATCTGGCATAAAAACCTTCAAAGAGCTCACCCAGCTGTCTGGCGGTCGTAGGAAGCCATGCCTTTAACAATACAAAAAGCGCAAGCAAAGTAAAGGAACTGGCTATCTCCTGGCTTTTTGCAACCTGTCCTTCCTTCCTTGCATCATCAAGTTTTTTGCCTGTAGGCTCTTCGGTTTTTTCTCCTCCCGGCCCTTCCTGCGCGAAGAACTGGAGGTTATATTCAAGGATCATATCCCTACTCCCGCGAATACAGGTCTTATAAATGGCCCTTTTATCCCGGCATCATCGCTTTGACTACCATGGCGATATTGGTCTTCATCTGGACAAATACGATATCTGCAGCAGTGGGAAGCACACGCACAGTGATAAAGATGACTACCATCCCCACCATTGCCTTTATCTGTATTCCCACCGCAAACATGTTCATCTGTGGTGAAACCTTTGCCATCACGCCAAGCATGCAGTTCACGATGAGTATCACCGAAAATACCGGCAGCGCTATCCTGAACCCCAGCATGATATATGTTCCCATGAACTCGATCATGTCATTGTAAAAGCTTTCCATCTCGAATACGGTCTTTCCCACAGGTATAAGTGTAAAGGTCTCTCCCAGCGCCTGTATGAGATATCTGTGCATACCGCTGACCATAAAGATCAGCATGAAAGTATATTGATAAAAATATCCCGTAACAGTGGTATTTTGCATGGTTACCGGATCCATCTGGGATGCCATGGAAAACCCCAGCTCCGTATCCACTACCTGCCCCGCAAAGGATGTAACATTCATCGCAAAGGCACCTGCCAGTCCGATGATAAGTCCCGTAAGGGTCTCCTTAAGCAGGATACCCGTATACTCATAAAGATTGTTATAGACAGGGTACTCATGAGGCATGATAGCCTCGTAGAGAAGGTATGAAATAAAAACCGAGAGCGCGGCCTTTAACATCCTCGGCACATTGTTCTGCGAAAAGAACGGAGCCGTGAATAAAAACGCCGAGACTCTCGTCAGGATCAGCAGAAAATATTCCAGTTCTTCAAGAGGAAAAGAAAAATTATTTATCATGTTCCATAATCATTTCATATACGGATTCAATGCAGGTAAACCGAAAAATCCGACCAGAGGTTTTCCATGAACCCCGTCATGTTACCTATCATCCATCCGCCGAATATGATAAGCACCAGAAATATGGACAGCACCTTTGGCACAAACGTAAGTGTCTGTTCCTGTATGGATGTCACTGTCTGGAAAATACTTATCAAAAGACCGATAACCATACTCACGACCAAAGGCGGTGCAGCAGTTATTATCACTATGTACATAGCCTGACTCATGATCTCCGTAATGTCCGCTATCGTCATTTGATCACCTCCTCATTTTCCGCTAATAAAATGTCTTCACAAGGTTGACTATTATCAGGTTCCATCCGTCTGCAAGAACAAAGAGCAATATCTTAAAAGGCATGGAGATGGTCGTGGGCGGGAGCATCATCATACCCATGCTCATAAGCACCGAAGAAACCACCATGTCTATGATAAGGAACGGTATGTAGATAAGAAATCCGATGATGAAAGAAGTACGAAGCTCACTCACCATATAAGACGGGATAAGGACCTGCATGGGTACCGACTCCGGATCTCCGTCCCATTCGGTATTTCCTGCAATCTCCATAAATACCGATACATCCTTTACTTCCGTCTGACCGTACATATAAGTCCTGAGAGGCTTTACACCTATCTCATAGGCTTCCTCTATGGAAATGTCACCGTCGCTCATGGGCTTGTATGCATCCGTATATATCTGGGTAAATACCGGTGCCATTATATAGGCCGTAAGGAACAGCGATAAAGCCACCAATACCATATTGGGCGGGGCCGTCTGGGTGTTCAGTGCCTGTCTCGTGAAATGCAATACGATAATGATACGGGTAAAGCTGGTGAGTGTGAGCATCAGTATCGGAATGAGTCCGATAGCCGTAAGGATAAATACGATCTGCAGAGCTCCGTTGATGGAACCGTTTCCGTTATTCAACTGGACCGTAACGGTATTGCCGATATTCAGATCCTCTGTATCCGACGGTTCTTCCGCGGTTCCCGGCTCGTCTTCGTATGTTCTCCCGTCTGTATCGCCGTTATTATCCGTATCCGTAGCATAAGCACTTGCAGGCATCAAAAAAGACATTGTGCCTACCAAAAGCAGCAGGCACAATGCTTTCAGAAGCAATTTCAATTTTCCGTTTCTGCGATCAGTCTTACCCATCTGTCACGGATTCTCCCTGTCAGAAGCTTTAAAACGTTTGAAGATCTCGGAAAAATCCTTTTTCCTTTCATCGCCTTCCTGTGGCGGTAAGATGTCATCCTCATCAAGCATGCAGATAAGATCCTGTGAATCTCTGGATACACCAATGACTGCATACTTCTTTCCTATACGAACCAATTCCAAAAGCTTTCCGTCCGCATTTCTCACGGATTCGATCACTTCGATATTGGCGGAACGCATCCTGGCCTGTCCCGTGCGTCCGACAAACTTTGTGGTAAAGTATGTCATGGCAAGTACTAAAGCGAAGATAAAGAGTACGGTTATAAATCTCGCAACACCGTTAACTCCGGTAGATACCGAACGTTCCGTCTCCTGAATGGCAGCATTGCCGCTTAAGGAATCTGCAAGTGTATATAAATTCAGATACATTATGAATCCTTGATGATCTCGGTGATACGTACACCGAAGCTTTCTTCGATAACTACGACTTCTCCCTTGGCAACAAATTTACCGTTTACAAGAACGTCGATAGGTTCTCCTGCGATCTTCTCAAGCTCAATGATGGTTCCCGGAGCAAATTCAAGGATATCATGAACCGACTTGGAAGTTCGGCCTAACTCAACGGTAACTTCCAGGGGAACATCCATGATAAGACCGATATTCTCCTGTCCTATAAGAGCCGCCATATCCGGTGTAAATGCCTGGAACTGTGCCGGCTGGATATTCATCTGCGGCTGCGGAGGTGCATATTGAGGCTGCATGGGGGCCGCAGGCATAGGCATAGGTGCAGGTGCCGCAGCGGGCATGGGTGCCGGTGCAGGCGCTGCCGCAGGCATGGGTGCGGGTTCCGGTGCGGGATCGGGTTCCGACTCCATTCCGCCCATCTGTGTTCCCATGAATATCTCATACAGAGATTTTGCAAAATCGATGGGATATAACTGCATGATGGTCGAATCCACCAGGTCACCGATCTGCATTCTGAATGCGATCTTTACAAAAGTATTCTCGGAGAAAGGATTATTTCCCGCTCCGTCCCCTATCATCTCATTGATCTTAACAAGGCTTGCCTTAGGCGGTGAGATATCTATCTTCTTGCCCATCATAGATGAAAGAGATGTGGCAGATGATCCCATCATCTGGTTCATGGCTTCCGATATGGCAGAAAGATGAAGATCTCCAAGCTCACCCTCGGTATTGGTCCCGTCGCCGCCCATCATAAGATCGGTGATGATCTTAACGTCCTTCTCATTAAGTATCAGGATATTGGAGCCCGTAAGACCGATGGTATACTGGATCTCGATGAATACACAGGGTGCCGGGTATTCCTCAAGGACTGTATCCCAGTTTGCAAGGGTAACCTTCGGCGTTGTGATATTAACTTTCTGATTAACGAGTGAGAAAAGCGTTGTCGCCGAGGTGCCCATACTTATATTGGCAATCTCACCGATAGCATCCTTCTCTATGTCGGAAAGCAGAGTCTGGTCCGGAAGATCATGCGCTCCGGAAGATGACTGTGCAGCGGGTCCCGCATCTGCGGCATCCGTTGCTTCAGGCTCCGATCCCCCCTGATTGTCAAGATCCATTCCGTTTAAAAGGGCATTGATCTCGTCCTGTGAAAGCATTCCATCCATCAGCTTTCTTCGTCCTCCTCCCTGTAAACTGTGGTCACGCGAACCGCATACCTGTCATGATCGGTACCGGGAACCGCGGTAAATTTCTTAAACATCCCTACATAAACATCAAGCTCATTATCAACACGCCTGTCGAGCCTGATGATATCCCCGGGCTGCAGCATAAGGAAATCGCTGACCGCGATCTGACTCTTGCCAAGTACAGCCTTGATGGGAACATCCACTCTGCGGAGAAGATTCTCGATATCCTGTCTGTGATCTCCCGCATCGTTGGATACCATGTTGGTAAACCAGAATTTGGTATTAAGGTTATCAATGATAGTCTCAATGGTCATGAAAGGGATACAGATGTTTAGAAAGCCTTCCACATCTCCCATTTTTACATTGAGAGTGACAATGGCGATCATTTCGTTCGGTGCAATGATCTGGGCAAACTGCGTATTGGTCTCGATACGCTCAAGTACCGGCTCAACCTCTATAACATTCTTCCAGGGCTCTCTCATCAGCTGAGCACTGGTGGTCATGATCTTGTAAAGTATCCCCATCTCTATCTCCGAAAAATCACGGAGCTTATCGAGGGGTTCTCCCGTACCTCCGAGCATCCTGTCGATAAATGCATAACCGAGAGAACTGGTTAGGTCAATGAGGATATTGCCCTGCAGGGGCTGGAAATTAACTATCCCCAGTATTACGGGGTTGGAAAGCGCATTGGTAAATTCGTTGAACGTAACAGTTTCCGAACTGATCACGCTTACCTGTATATTTTTTCTGAGGTAGACCGGGAGATTCGTGGACATCAATCTGCCGTAATGCTCGAAGATAAGCTCGAGGGTTCTCAAATGCTCTTTGGAGAACTTGGCAGGACGCTTAAAGTCGTAATCCTTGACCGTACGTTCATCCGCATTTTTCATTTCCTCGGCATCGACTTCGCCGCTGGATAAAGCGTTGAGGAGTTTATCGATCTCCTCCTGCGACAGGATATCGCCCACTCATCTCACCTCCTCTCCGTAAATAGTTATAGCAGTACCCGATATATCTATTTTTATTTTATGATCCGTCAGCCAAACATTATGTTGCTGAAGTAAACTTTATATATAAACTTTGATCCGAATCGAGCCTGTACTTTCTTGAGGATCTCTTCGCATACAGCATCCTGATCGAGCTTGATCTCTTCCGCAGTATAGGATGAGATGACCGAGATGACTTCCGACTTAACCATTGATTCATTTTCCTTCATGGCTTCAGGTGTACCGAAGGTGGCATAATCCGGATCCTGGGTATTCATTGATAAAGATACATTTACCAGACAGTATGTATCCTTGGTCTCTCCGTCCGCTCTCTTACATGTGATGGTGAGCTGATCGGCGATATCATAATTCTTGGTATCAGCCATGGATACTTCCGCACTTCCGGGTGTGTCGGCATCGCCTGTCTCCAGACTTAATATCCCGGCTATATCCGTAACTATGGCTGCCGTTTTCTTGTTGGTACCCACTACAGAAAAGAGCATCACCGAAGTGAGTATGATATTAACAACCAAAAGCGACAGTATAACAAGTGATAACAGATTCTTCTTCATGAGTCTTCCCCCCAATCATTTGTGTTCGCTCAGTGAATTGTATATCTTGATCTCAACACGTCTGTTAAGTGCCCTTCCCTCAGGCGTTCCGTTATCGGCTACCGGAACATATTCACCTCTTCCGGAATGCTTAACAAGCGCCGGGTCGAGGTTGGTATTTTCCATCAGATAATAGAAAACAGATAACGCTCTTGCATCGGAAAGTTCATTGTTGCTCGGGAACTGTGCCGAGTGAATGGGGACAGAATCCGTATGTCCCTCTATCTCGATCACTGACTCACCGTAGCGTTCGAGTATCACACCGATCTGATCCAGAATACTGTAAGCGTTCTCTTTGAGATCAGCCTTACCCGAATCGAAAAGGAGGGATCCGTTCAATGTAAGCTCCACATACTGTGATGTGTAATCAAGCTCCACCATCTGATCAAGTCCTGTCTCCGATAAAGCCTCAGCGACCTTTTCTTCAAGCTCTTCCGAGGCTTCTATCTGTGCAGCCTCAGCCGTTTCCATGGCTTCCTTAACGATCTTGTCGGCATCATCAGCTTCCACAGCCTCATATCCCGTCGAATTGATATACTCATCAAGGGCATTCAGCTGGCTCACGCCGTTGGATACCAGTATGCCGTCGCCTATAGCCGTGGCACCTGCCGAAAAAACCGAAAATGTCTGGGCAAACGAAGCCGCCACTTCTTCAAACTTCTGCGCATCAACGGTAGACATTGAAAACAAAAGCACGAAGAAGCACAGAAGCAGATTCATAAGATCCGAGAATGTCGCCATCCACGCCGGTGAACCGGCAGCGGCCATTTCCGCTTTCTTCTTTGCCATTAACTACTCACTCCCTTACTGGGCGCCTCCCTCGGCCCCCTCCTCAGATACTCCGCGATCCTTCGGAGCAAGGAAGCTCTTAAGCTTCTCTTCGATGACACGCGGGTTTTCACCGGCCTGTATTGAAAGCAGACCTTCTATCATAATCTCTTTAACCTGAAGCTCCAGATCGTTAAATACGCCGAGCTTCGTGGATGTAGGCGTACATATCCAGTTTGCAAGCATGGAACCGTACATGGTGGTGATAAGAGCAACCGCCATGGAAGGACCGATGGCTGCAGCATCGGACATGTTCTGAAGCATGTTTATAAGACCGATAAGGGTACCGATCATACCCCAGGCAGGACCCATGGATGCAACATCCTGCCAGTACTTGATCCTCTTCTTATGTCTTGCATCGATATTATCAAGCTCAGTCTCCATGATTCCTCGTACAAGCTCGGGATCCGTACCGTCGACGATGAGCAGGATTCCCTTTTTAAGGAAAGCATCATCAATATCCGAAGCAGCCTCTTCAAGTGAGAGCAGACCTTCCTTACGTGCAACATTGGAAAGGTCGATGATCTTCTTGATAATATCCGGTGCATTCAATGCGGGGGGCTTGAAGATAAGGGTGATACTCTTTAATCCGCCGATGAAATCCGGCATGGTATTGGACATCATGATAGCACAGAACGCACCACCGAATGTGATGATCGCCGACTGTGCATCAAGGAAGTTGATGATAGCACCGAAATCGATACCATTCTTGCCGTATACCATACCGAATACGATCATCAAGAAGCATATGAGCATTCCCAATAACGATGCTATGTCCATTACAATCCCCTTAACCTTGAGAAATCAGTTCTTTACCCACAAACAAAACCTATGCCCCGCCCTTTTCTACCGGACGGAACCATAGATTTCCTGTTTATAGGATTTTACAAGTTCTTTAATTTCCTGTCTGCTTTCTTTCACTATGAGTCTGCGCCCTGTAGTCAGCGTTATCACTGAATCCGGGGTTTCTTCAACACACTCTATCAGGTCCGAATTGATAAGCACAACAGTGCCGTTTAGTCTGGTGACTTCTATCATAATCAAACTCCGCACATGAACGTCTACATTATAACAGACCATGAAGTGATTTACTACAATATTTTACATAATTCCTTAAAAAAATTATAAAAAAGTACTACATGTTGATTGATCAAAAACAAAGACCGCCTCTCGTTTTCGAGCAGCGGTCTTTGATATCTTACTGTTTAGTGTTCTGTACTCAGCTGCTGTCAGCTTAAGTTATGTAAATCCTTA
The DNA here is from genome assembly GCA_024697065.1 of Lachnospiraceae bacterium. Classification (GTDB taxonomy): domain Bacteria; phylum Bacillota; class Clostridia; order Lachnospirales; family Lachnospiraceae; genus NK4A136. Next base: position 54,859 of record JAILGE010000033.1, on the reverse strand, counting down.
TCTCTTAAGGTTTACCAGCTCCTCAAGAAGCGTATCGGAAACGGTGATGATCCTTGAGTTAGCCTGGAAACCACGCTGTGTTGTGATCAGCTCGGTGAACTCACTTGAGAGGTCAACGTTTGACATTTCCAGAACACCGGTGGAAATATATCCGCCATCACTTGTTATATCTGTTCCTATACCATCGAAGGCGCCGGAGTTAAGTGTCTCTCTGTAAAGGTTGTCTCCTTCCTTTTCAAGACCTGCGGGGTTGGAGAAACTTGCTGTAGCCAGCTGGCCCAAAAGCTTGGTCTGACCGTTGTCGTATGCGCCGTAGATCATACCGTTATTCTGGATGGATACGCCGGTCATGGTACCGAGAGCACATCCTGTTCCCTTACCTTCCTTATCACCGGAAGTGGATGAAAGTGTTGAAACCTGCTCGTTGTTGAGGTTCTTGGAATCAGTCATATCAACCGAAACAACCTCGAAAGGGTTGTCGGCTCCGTCTGTCTTGGGCTTGATCGAAATATTGAAAGCCTTGGATTCGGTAGTCTTACCGCCTACACCGGTGATGGAACCGGTAGCCTGATCATAGTAGACATTTAATGACTTACCTGCGGCGGACTTATAACCGTCTACGGAAAGTGTTGTTCCCGCAACTGTCGTCTCAAGTATATTTGTGGATACCGTAGCATCGCCCGCATCATTGAGCTTATTATAAGTGGTCGTTCCGGATACCAGCATTCCCGTTACGCTCTTAACTACCGGAGCTGCGGTTGCACCGCCGGTATAATCCTTGACCGTCAGTGTTGAGAACTTCTCGGGATCATCAAATCCGAAAGCAGATGAATATAATGCCGCTCTTTCAGCATCCTTAACCGTTCCGTCAGCATTAAAAGCATCGCCTGCTGCTACGGAAGTGATCTTTGTACCGTCCTTAAGCGTAACCTCATTGGGAAGATTTACAGTGGTACCCGTAAGTGTGTAGCCTGTTCCAAGTGAATAGGAAGCTGATTTTGAAGCCTCACCGGAAGCAGCAACAGCACCGAGCATCAACTGGAAATCGAATTTGTCGCTTATGGACTCGTTATTTGAATCAAGCACATCGGCAAGGCTTAATACATAATTGCCTTCCTCATCGGTGCCGTTAACGAGCATTCTTGCCGTATATGAGTAACCCATATTATCGTAGAAAGAAAGGTTTACAACCTTACCGTCGCCAAGAACCTGGGGATCGTTCTTATCGATGATACCCTGCATGGTAGCAAGTGTTGTAGCCTCGGGATCACTGGTGAGATTCTCGGGAGACATGATCTGCAGCTTGGATACATTATCCTGAACGATCTTGCCTTCCTTGTTAACCTGCCATCCCTGTACAGTATAACCGTTTGAACTCATGGCAAGGTTACCTACGGCGTCAACATAGAAGGAACCGTCTCTTGTAAAGAAATTGGTACTTCCGTTGGAAACAACGAAGAAGGAATCTCCCGTGATACGGAGATCGAATGCATTACCCGTGGTCTGAGTGGAACCCTGCTGTGTTATGGCAGTAGAGATAGCTCCGCTCTTAACACCGAGACCTATCTGCTTTGCATTGGTACCTGCAGTACCTGTAGTCTCGTTAGGACCACTGGCAGCCTGTGTTGTCTGATACATCAGCTCTGAGAATGTGATGGACTGTGACTTATATGCAACAGTATTAACGTTTGCTATATTGTTACCGATGACATCCATCTTTACCTGGTGTGTTTTTAACCCCGCAACTCCGGAGTAGAGTGATCTCATCATAGGACATGCCCTCCTTTAATTCATTTTTTCTTTATCGAGGAAGGTATAAGTCCTTTTCCTGTGTCTCTCATCCTTGAGAAACCATCCTCCGGCCGGATCGCTCAGGCGTTGTCACGGCATATTCTCTTACTGAAAATTATATCGGAAAAAACGTGCCAATGTTAATAGCCCGTCGAAAAATATTTTACTTATTCAAAGCTCAGGGAACGATATCCCCGGGGTCTGCATTTCTTTCATCACCGGATGAGGAACCGCTCTCTCCTTCGTCTGTTCCTTCATCCGAAGCCCCGGATGCTGCAGCTTCTTCCGCGGCACTGTTACCGGTCACTGCTTCTGTTTCTTCATCAGATCCGTTCGTTTCTTCTGCTCCGGTATTTTCCGCCGCAGATGTACTGCCGGTATCCGAAGTCTGTGCTGTGCCCGTGCTCTCCGCTACGGTTTCCGCCTCAGTTTCTGTCACAGTGCTGTCATTAACAGTCTGTGTGCTTTCATTATCGGAAGATGCGCTTCCGCTCTCATTTCCAGCCTTGTTCAGTGCCTCAGCAACTGCCTTCTCTATAGCTGCCTGAGTCTTTGCCTCCTGCTCTTCCTTAGCCGCAGCCGCTTCAGCTTCAGCCTTCTCATTGGCTATGCGCTGTTCCTCGGCAGCCTTTGCTTCTTCTGCAGCCTTAGCCGCAGCTTCAGCTTCCTTCGCCTTGGCTGCATTGGCCTGAGCCACCTTATCTGCCGCAGCCTTCATTATATTCAGAGCACCTCTGTATTCTTCCAGAGAATTCTTAACATCATCCGTCAGGAAGCCTTTCTCATAAGCAGTCATGGAATCATATTCGTCAAGCAGTCCCTGCAGACCCTTTTCGTAATCAAGAGTAAGATCCGCAACAGGAGGAAGCTTCTTGAATACTTCCATAAAGCTCTCTGCCTTCTCCGTAGCCACCATATATTCCTCACCGACAACGGTAGAGAGGTCGCTTGCGGCATAAAGCTCTCCGTCGATGGAAAGATAAGCTTTGCCTTCCTCGTAGGTAACATACTCAACCTGACCGGTGATCTCATCGGTATTACCGTTGCTGTCCGTCACCTTCATGATAACGGTACGTCCCACCAGTCCGTCAGCCTTCATGGATTCCATGGCATCACCGATGGCCTGTACCTCAGAGACCTGAGTGAATGTCGCATACTGGCTGATCCATTCTGTATTTGATGTAGGCTCAAGAGGATCCTGATTCTGCATTTCCGCAACAAGCAATGTGAGGAAAGCTTCGGAGTCTATCTTGGAAGTTCCCGTTTTATCAGATTTTGCATCCTTTAATGAATTGCTGGATGCACTTGATTCCTGTATCTTGCCGTCTTTTACCGGAGCGATCAGAGCCATATCTTGTCTCCCTTCTGTGTAGTGGTTATGTATTTGTCAAATAGTGAAAGTCCCACCGTACAGACATACTGCCGGTGGAGGCCTGAGCCTGCAGTTTTATCGGAAATGCTGTAGGTTATCTATGCTTTCCGAAACCGCTCACATGCTCCTTCCATGGAGCATTGTTCGCTCGTCCCGCCATCCGTGGCGGTCCGTTTCTGATGAGCCCGGCATTTCCTTAACTGCTGCGGCTCATGCCACACCGTCAGTATGAACTGTACGGTGAATTACCAACTTAAACTTTATAATCCATACGGCCGCCGTCAGCCTGCATCATATCGGCGGTAACGCGGTCTTCTTCGCTCAGATCATCGGGGATGTCTGCATATTCGCCGAGATCGATCTTCCTGGTCTGTCTGCGAAGCCTGTTCTGCTCCATATTCTCGGCTTCAGACTGACCGTCGTTACCCTGTTCGAGATTCTGCTCGAAGGCGTGGGATGAAACAGTCACCTCCACTGCATCTATTTTAACACCCTGCTGTTCAAGATTCTGCCTGAGGATCGCAACCTGTCCCTCAATGGCGGATCTTGCGGCATCATTTTCAGTTATAAACTGTGCGGTTACATTACCGGCATTATTAACCAGGTTGATGGCTACATGTCCGAGGCTTGCGGGATTAAGGGTCATCTCAAGGGAAGAAAAATCTTCACGGACATTACTCTTTATATGCTCTATCACCTGCTCCGCGATCTGCGCTGGATCGCTTAAGTAGCTGACAGGTGTTTCCTTAAGATTTTCAAGTCCTCTTGTTGTATCCGCAATGTCCTGTGGAACATTATTCTCCGTTCCTGCCACAGCATGCATCCTGTCATCGAATCTGTTATCTTCTCTTGTCCTGTCTTCCCTATGAGCTTCGGTATGAGCGGTACTCCTGCTGCCCGTACCGATACCGGGATCATCCCTGTCTGTATTTCCCGCAGAGTCGGAATCCGCTGTGGCATTATCCGTATGTATGCTTTTTGACTCCGGCATCGCAGTATCCGTTGTCTCCGATACGATCTCGGACATCTTATCATCTGCAGATGCCGACAAAGCAGGTGTATCGATGATCGCTGGTTCCACATCCTCGAGAGCGGGAAGCTCTGTTTCTGTCACTTCCGTGATCATATCCTTTAATGCCTCAGGATCGATCCCCATCTCTTTCATGATATCGGAAGCGATACGGTTAAGCTCTGCCGCCGTATCAAAGATCATGCTGTCTGTGATAAGGGCTGCGGCATCGCCGTCACCCATCACATTTGCAGTAAGTATGTTCATATTTTCGGGAATAAGAAGATCCTGTGCCGTAAGGCCCAGATCTGCCAGGAGCTTTGAGAGCTCATCCGGATCCATATTCAGGATACGGGCCGCTTCTTCAAGGACCTTTTCGGCAGCTTCACCGACCGCAGCCTTATCGTTCCCTGCTTTGCTCTCACTGATCCTGTCAGCAGAAGTTTTATCGGAATTGCCGGTATTATCGGCTTTGGTGTCTGTCACCTTTTGATCACGGACTTCGCCCGTGTCAGTCATATCATCCGACTTAAGGACAGTATCATTTACATTTTTACTGTCAGCACCCGATGACGATCCATCGGATCTTCTATTTTCGAAGGAATCTTTCGCAAGAGAAACATTACTGCCCTTAGCAATTCCGCTCAGGCTTTCCGCAGCATCTGCCATGGCATTTTGAAAATCTCCCTTGGGAGAAGACTGTGCCTGATTACCCGTAGCAAGAGTATCAGTGAAGCCCGCAAACATTGCAGCTGCATTTCCCATTCCGTCTATAGCTGATGTCATATCATTTCTCCGAAACGTATCCTGCGCTCCTTCGCGGATTACGGTGATACCGGATATTTATCTCTTCTTCCCTGAAGTGCCTGTTATCCGGCTCAAACTTTTTATCGGATGTTTTTCCCGAAAACTTAACAGTACCCTGAAATTTTAATCCGGCTCCATCACTCTGGTTACCTGCGCAGCTATCTCGGGATCCATGGCTCCGAGGATGGCACCTCGCTGCGAGCTGTTCATGGAACCGAGGATCTTGCCCACCAGATCAAGGGATGAGCCCATGGTATTGAATATCTGAGCCGCTTCCTTTGGATCCATTGCAGCATAGGCTGCAGCATAATCCGTTATCTCGCTGCTGACAGCTTCCTTGCGCACAACCTGCTGATAGAGATATTCCGCGGTCTCAGGATCCAGTTCCTCATAATATTTCCTGTACTCATCCGCTCCGGGGCCTTTATCGGCATAGACCACTTCTTCATAGAATTCCGTCTTTATCCTCTGGAATTCCGTCTGCTGGTCCTCAAAGGTCTTTAATCTCTCAACTTCAGCTTTAAGCTGCTCTATCTCTCCCACATAAGTTGCATTGGCTGTCTGAGCGCTGGTTAGCTCAAGCTCCAGAGCCTGGATCTGGGCAACGGCATCCGCCAGAGAAGAGTAACCGTAATAGGCTTCCAGATCATCAGTCTCTGTAACCGCATCTCCCGGCAGTATCTTATTGAGCACCGGAACATTTCCGATAACCGGAGCCAGCACCTTGGAGCCAAGGCCTGCCACATCAAGCTTGACCAGTACGACTATTATCGCAAGCCATATCAATACGATAAAAAGTGTGACCAGGAACATTGAAAAACCGCCCCCCGGCGTATCATCGTCGAGAGAGGCCTCCCTGTCCGCGAATTCCTTTGCTTTCTTTTTAGCTTCCTTTATCTGAGCTTTCTGGTCTGCCTTGAATTTCTTCTTCTCTTCTGCAAGTTTTTTCTTCTCAGCTTTCAGGTCTTTTTCATCAGCCATGATCTTTAGTCCTCATATTATGGATCAACGGTCCTTGCGTCCCGCACCGTATACGTAACTTGTCAGTCCGTCGATCTCCAGTGTTTCTTTTGCGGCTTCCTCCGCCATAAACTGTTCAAATGCATTTTCCCTCAGCTTCTCATGCATCTTGCGGTTCTTTATCGCATCCTGCATTCTGAGCCTTGCATTCTCAAGGTTCTTACTCGCCACGTGAACCTTGACCTTTTGTTTCTTTATCTCCTCATCGATATATTTCTTCTCATATTCATTCTCTTTTATCTTGCGTACATCGATGGGACCTGTCCGAAGCCTTTCGGCTTCTTCGTTAAGCTTATCTTTTTTTTCGTTTAATACCGCAAGCGCCTCTTCTTCATCCGAAAGGATCCTTCTCCTGTCGGCGAAGTTCTGCTTTGCCTGTTCCTCAAAATTCTCCATGAGGCCAAGGATATTCTGCATCCTGTAATTAAAGCGCGCCATTCATAGCACCTCATCAACTGTCTGCAAACATGGCTTCCATCTGCTTTACGGTATCTTCATAATCAAATTTGTCATCCACATCCTGGCAAAGGAAGTCATTTACCGCATCTATCTTGGATATAGCATAATCAATATGCGGATTTGATCCCTTCTTATATGCACCGATATTGATCAGATCTTCCGAATCTCCGTAAGTGGCCAGAACATTCTTCATCTCTCCTGCCAGCTTTCTGTGTTCCTTGGTGGTGACCATGGACATGCATCTGGAGATGGACTGCAATACATCTATGGCGGGATAATGGTTCTTATGTGCCAGTTTCCTATTTAACATTATATGTCCGTCAAGGATACTTCTTGCTGTATCCGTTATGGGCTCATTAAAATCATCACCGTCTACAAGTACCGCATATATTCCCGTTATGGATCCTTTCGCGCTTCTTCCCGCACGCTCTAAGAGCTTAGGCATCTCCGAATAAACCGAAGGCGGATAGCCTCTTGTTACGGGAGGTTCTCCGATGGCCAGTCCTATCTCACGCTGGGCCATGGAAAAACGTGTCAGATTATCCATCATGAGCAGTACGTCTTTCCCCTGCTCCCTGAAATATTCCGCAACCGCAGTAGCCGTCTGTGCAGCCTTCTTACGCTCTAAGGCAGGCTTGTCGGATGTGGCAACTATAACCACCGAACGGCGTAAGCCTTCTTCGCCGAGATCTCTTTCTATGAATTCCCTGACCTCACGGCCACGCTCTCCGATGAGTGCGATGACATTGAGTTCTGCCTTGGTATTCCTTGCAAACATTCCCATCAGAGTGGACTTGCCGACACCGGAACCGGCAAATATACCTATACGCTGTCCCTTTCCAAGTGTAATGAGACCATCCACCGCCTTTACCCCTAAGGGCAAGGGTTCCGTGATCATGGTCCTTTTCATGGCATCGGGACTTGGTGCATCAAGGGGATACCAGGTCTCGCCTTCCGGGGTGAAATCGCTTATGGGGCGACCCAGGCCATCCAGTATCTGTCCCAAAAGAAAATCCCCCACCTGTACGGATAGGGGATGCTCTTCATTTTCCACGATACAGCCTGAGCCTATGCCTTCCGTCGTCTCATAGGGCATGAGAAGTGTCATGTTATTCTTGAAGCCCACCACTTCCGACATGATCGTTCGTCCGTCCGTCGTGGTGATCTTGCACATATCCCCCATCTTTGCATCCGGTCCTGCGCTCTCAAGCGTAAGCCCCACCACATTTACGATCTTGCCAAGCTTGCGATAATAGACCCTCCCGGCCTGATCATATTTTTCCAGATTGATATCAGACATTTGATCCGCTCTCCGACTGTAAGGATATCAATTATCCCCGGATTCCTCATAGCTCAATATCTTAAGCTGCTTTACCAGCAGCTCCATTTGCGTTCCAAGTCCGCAATCCCAGATACCGCCGTCAGATTCGATCATGCAGTCTCCGGTCTTAAGTGTTACATCTTCTATTATCTCGAAGCGGTCGGGCAATATTCCCGTTCCCTTCGCTATATCTTCCTTGTCCGACTGGACTCTGTCATAATCCGAAGCAGACACGTGAACGATATAATTCCTGGCGCCGTCAAGATTTGTCAGCGCTCTGCGTAACAGATAAACTATTGTTTCTCTGTCATTCTCAAGGCGCACTCCGGTAACTTTCTCAAAGATCCCGGATAATTTATTTACAAGTAAAGGCTCAAGCTCTGCCGCTTTCTTTTCGTACTCCTGCACGATAGCCTGCTCTCTTGCTTCAAGCGCCTTTACTTTCCTCTCGTATTTTTCTCTCTCTTCGATCTCTGCATCCGCGCGGCCCCGCTCGAAACCTTCGCTATAGCCCTTCCTTCTGGCATCCTCTTCGATCTGCGCAGCCTCGTTCTTTGCATCCTCTATGATCTGATCTGCATTTTCCTTGGCCTCGTCGATCATAGCCTGTGCCTGGGCGGAGCTTACTGCCGTGTCAGGATGAATGACAGACTCCTGTTCACCTTCGCCCTCATCCGTATCGGATACGAGGCGTTCCACCATATCCGCATCAAGGCCTTCCGAGAAGCCTTCTGCGATAGCCTCGGGTTCCTGCTCTTTCATCTGTTCGGCAAGTTCCTCGAGTCGTCTGGCGATCCTGTCATTGGCATCGATCTTAACTGTTTTCTTATCGTCTACTCTGACGTTGAATCCTTTTACAAAATTAGAAGACAAGAGCTTTCCTCCGGTAATCCAAAGTCATCAGACAATGATATCGTCGCCGCCGCCACGGGAAATAACGATCTCACCGGAATCCTCGAGCTTACGGATATTGTTAACGATCTTCTGCTGCGCATCTTCAACATCCTTCATACGCACGGGACCCATGAATTCCATATCCTCTTTGATCATGTCGGCGAGACGTGAAGACAGGTTATGGAATACCTTATTCTGAACTTCCTCATTTGCTCCCTTGAGGGCAAGTGAAAGCTCATTATTCTCAACATCACGAAGTACTCTCTGCATGGAGCGGTCATCGAGAAGAAGGATATCTTCGAATACGAACATCTTCTTCCTGATCTCGTCCGCAAGCTCGGGATCTTCGATACCGAGTATCTCCATGATATGTTTCTCTGTTCCGCGGTCAGTGGAATTGAGGATCTGAACGATCTGATCCACGCCACCGATCTGTGTGTAATCCTGATTGACCATATTTGCCAGCTTGCTCTCCAGGACTCTCTCTACTTCCTGTATTACATCAGGACTTGTTCTGTCCATGGTGGCGATACGCTTTGCAACATCCGCCTGTGTGTCCTGGGGAAGCGCCGAAAGTATGAGCGCTGCCTGTGAGGATGAAAGGTATGAGAGAATGAGGGCGATGGTCTGGGGATGCTCATCCTGGATAAAGGAAAGAAGCTGCGTCGCATCCGCCTTTCTTACAAATTCGAAAGGCTTAACCTGAAGCGAAGCGGTGAGCTTTCCGATGACATCAAGAGCCTTGTCGGCGCCAAGAGCCTTCTCCAGAAGTTCCTTCGCATATCCGATACCACCTTCCGCGATATACTGCTGTGCAAGACAGATCTCGTAGAATTCATTGATAACATCTTCCTTTATCTGGGGAGAGATGCTCCTTGTATTCGCGATCTCGAGAGTCAGATCCTCTATCTCTTCTTCCTTAAGATGCTTAAAGACCGAAGCACTCATCTCCGGTCCGAGAGAGATCAGAAGAACCGCTGCCTTTTGTATCCCTGTCAGATTGCTGTCGTCTGACGCCATAAACTACTCCTTATCAGATATCTTCATTCAACCAGTTGCGAAGCAGATTGGCTGCCGCATCCGGATTGTCTTCAACAAATTTCTCTACTATCTTGCGGGCTTCGGATTTATCCTCGACACCGATCTCTTCAAGCTCTTCGGGAGGTGTGGACTGAAGTATCTCACTGATGGAGACTTCAGGCTCAGCCTCTTCAACCTTAGCCTGCTTCATGCTCCTGAGTATTACAAATGCAAGCAAGCCTAAGATGAGGACGATCAGCAGGATAGTCAGGATATCCGTCATATCCATATTGAGTCCCTGATGATCCACGAAGAAAGGTTCTTCGTAGGACAATATAGTTATATTATTCACTCCTATGCCCGTTGCAGTGGAAACAGCCTGAACGAGATCCGGATCTACTTCAAGTTTGGTACGGATATCATTATTGAGCTTGTACTGATCCCATGTGATACCGTCCAGTAGTCCCTGTGCTTTCACATCATCCTCTCTTACCATACGATATGTAAGTGTGGTAACCGAAAGGGATGACTGATCGTATTTGATGGCTCCGGCAGGTATCTGCTGTAGCATGGTGGATTCATCCGGGAGATAATCATAAGACTCTTCCACCACATTTGAATTGGAATACTGATTATCTTCATACTGATATGAAGTCTCTGTATTCGAGTCTGTACCCGGCACGCCCGATACACCGCCCTGGGAGCTGGAGTTGTAGGTATCCTTTGAAGCAAGCATTCCCTCTTCCCTGCCCTCCGGTGCCCAATAAAGGTGATTGGCATTCTCGGTATAGCTGTTATCCAGTACTACGTTAACTGCAGCCTCTATGGATGAGAACTGATTGGTGGCGGTAAGGACTCTTATGACCTCATTGCGCATTCCATCGGCAACTCTTGCCTGAAGGGCATACTGTGATGATGCCGCACCGTAGGTGGATGTCTCATTTGTTCCTGCAAAGAGAAGATTACCGTCGCTGTCAAGGATGGTAACATTCTCCGTAGTATCATTGCCAAGGGCAGTAGCGATAAATCTCGCCATGGCAGAAGCATTGTCTGTGGTGCAGATATCGGAAAGCTCCAGCTGGACCGCAGCATAGGCTTCTTTATTCTGAGCGATGAGAGTTCCGTTCTCTTCCGGAAGATTGATCTGGATCTGGGCTGATTTTACAAAGCTGTATGACTCCAGCTCTTTCTTCATGAAGTCCTGGAGATAAACAACATATCGCTTCTGTGTATCCGATTCCGTGGAAAAGAAACCGCCGTTTGTAACATTGTCGATGGACATGGCGTCCGTTGAAAAACTGTTTGATCCCAGCAGGAGATTGGCCTTGGTATAATCCTCACGTTTTATACTGATCTCATTGCCTTCCACATTGGTGATATATTCGATATCCTCGCCCGTTAATAAATCTATAACTTCATTTGCTTCCTTGGCAGACTCAGCGGTATATATCTTTACATATTGCGGACGGGTAACAGCAAAAATAAGTATTGCAAACGCAATGATAGTTGCGATCGCAAGACTTACTATGGTTATCTTCTGTCTGCGTGAGAATTTTTCCCACCACTCGGTAAATTTTCTGGGCAGGTCCCTGAACCATGCCACGATACGATCAACCATTTATCATTCCTCAGATCTGCATATTAATGAGAGTCCTGTAAGACTCCATAAAAGCATTTTTAACTGCCACGGTATACTGCAGGGATGTGGATGCCTTCTGTAAAGCGATAGCCAGGTCGTGAGTACTGGTGGACTCACCTATGGCAAGCTTTATCTCTTCGTTCTCGGCATCGGAAAGATAGCCGTTTGTCCGATTTACGTTGTTGATCATGGAATCGAAGATGGCACCGAACATGTCGTCATCCTTCTTCTCTCTGATCATGCTCCTGTCGGTAAGCGGCTCTATGGTTCTTAGATTATCCATAAAAACCGGAGTTGCATTTAAAGGTCCCATTTTATAACCCCTCTGTCACCTGTTTATCATGACTTGCTTGCAAGGCTGAGTCCTGTTGTGGCGATAGACTTGCTTGCATTGAATACGGTCGCATTGGCCTCATATGCACGGGATGCGTCTATGAGGTTTGTCATCTCCGTCACAATATTTACATTGGGATAAGTAACATATCCATTCTCGTCGGCATCGGGATGTGCAGGATCGTAGACCATGTTCATCTGCGTATCCGTATCCTCATGGATCTCGGGGATCTTTACACCATAGCCTATCATGTCATCCCTTATGGCATCCCTGTTCCTCTGAGTCCTGCCGTCTCCCACGATGGAATCCAGTACGCGTCCGAAGTGTCTTCTGTCCACCTCGGTCTCCTGAGTCTCGAAAGTAACAACCTTGCGACGGTAAGGAGTGCCGTTTGCAGTACGCGTTGTATTGGCATTGGCAACGTTCTCGGCGATAGTATCCATACGATAACGCTCAGCCGTAAGTCCTGTTGCAGATATATCAAATGCAGTAAACATTCCCATATTATGTCACCTCCGTCCCATCACGATCCCATGGCCGTGCGAAGATTGGAAAATTCATTTTGCATGCAGGAGATGAGGCTGTTGTATGTCACCTGATTCTCCGCAAGATATACATTTTCCGTATCGATATCAACATTGTTGCCATCGAGTCTGTAGCTGTAATCAAAAGCATCCGTGTAGACTCTCGGCTCTATCCTTGTGAGCTCCAGATTATAGACCCTCTGGTCCATATTGTCGTACTCCACTTTGTTTAAGATACGTGCAAGCTCATTCTCAAAAGAAACATCCTGTCTCTTGTATCCCGGAGTATCAACATTGGCGATATTGTTAGAGATGGCCTCGTTACGGAGCCATGCGGCATCTGCCGCCTTATCAAGTACGTTTACATAATCATATACATGCGCATTGATCATCACGCTACCTCCAAACAAAAAAGCATGAACAAGCCTTATATCCTGATAAATATAAACGCTTCCATGCTTACCAACCTGTCCGTTTCCTTTTTCACACCTGTAAAATATATATCGGAAAAATGATAAAAATAATTAGTTTCAAAAAAATATGACGTGTTGGTTTACCATAACAACCCTCACGTCATAATTATAAGGTTTTTTTCGCAAAATACAAGCTTTTTTCTAAATATAGTAGGTATACACTTATGTCTACCGTCGATTTAGTGTTTTATCTCATAGATGCGCTCATTCACTACATGGATCTCGGTGCCACGGACACCTCTTGACCTGGTCTCGAAGATACCTGCACCCGCCATCTTCTTTAAAGCATTCACAAGACTTGTCCTGGAGATGCCGCTTTCCTCAGAAAGCTTGGTAAGATTCACGATACCGAAGCCATCTTCATCAAGCTTAAGGAGTATGGCACGTACGGACTCAAGCTCGGAATGACTGGTAACGCCCAAAACGTCGCTTACGTTCTTCTCCATGCGTCCTTCCGCATCATCCTCTTCCTTCATGGCACGCATCATCTCAAGTCCTACAACCGTAGCCGCATATTCCAGCAAAATGATATCGTCGATATCATAGAGTCTGCTCTCACGATAGATAAACAGTGTCCCAAGTCTCTCTCCGCCAATAAAAATGGGAGTAATCATCGCACGATACTCTCTCTCGGGAACAACCCTTGAAGCTTCGGGGGAGTTGGCAGCTCTGTCGGCTTCCGTCTTTCTGGCACCCTCTGCTCTTCTGTCAAATCCATGGACCGTCTTCCATGAAAAACCGAGAGCAAGGAGTCCCGCATTTTCCTGTGTGGACAGAATGGACATAAATCTTCGATTCAATGCCTCATCCACATGCTCTCCGATATCATAGCAAAGAAGCTCTTCGATCTGGGTAACCGTTGAGCATCTGCATACTCCCAATACCTTTCCCTTTGCGCTGATAACAAGGGCGTCCGAATCGAGAGTATCGGATACTACTTTACATACATCCGAAAAAACCACCTTTGATGATACGTTATTGTGCAGCAGGCTCCCTATCATACGGGTCCTGTCCAGCAAACTGATTCCTGCCATGTTTTACCTTTTACTCCTCAGCGTTATTTTTTTCAGGCTTGTCTTTAACAAATCCGCACTGTTCATCCATGCAGCAGAGTCTGTTGCCCTTTTCCACAAGGAGTCCGCCGCATCTGGGGCACTTCTCGTTTACGGGTCTGTTCCAGCTCATGAAGTCACAGGTGGGTATGTTCTCGCAGCCAAAATATCTTCTGCCCTTTTTGGTCATGCGGATCACGATCTCGCCATCGCACTTGGGGCACTTTACTCCGATCTTCTCGAAGTAAGGCTTTGTATTCTGACACTCAGGGAATCCGGGACATGCCAGGAACCTTCCGTGAGGTCCGTACTTGATGACCATCTTCCTGCCGCATTTCTCGCATTCAACATCACTCTCTTCATCCTTGATCTCGATTTGTGCCATTTCCTCTTCGGCCTTAAGCACTGCTGCATCAAGATCGGGATAGAAATTCTCGATGATGGTCTTCCACTTTATATTTCCCTCTCCGACGCTGTCCAACATGCTTTCCATATTGGCAGTGAACTTGGGATCGACAATGGCAGGGAACTCGTCCTTCATGACCTTGTTTACTATCTCTCCAAGCTCGGAAACAAAGAGGTTCTTGTTTTCTTTAAGTATATATCTTCTGGCAAGGATGGTTGAGATAGTGGGCGCGTATGTTGACGGTCTTCCTATCCCCTGTTCCTCCAGCGCACGCACAAGGCTTGCTTCCGTGAAGTGTGCGGGCGGCTGTGTAAAATGTTTCTTCTTTTCAAGAGATTCGAAAGTGATGGTGCTCTTCTCATTCATCTCCTTAAGAAGGAATGCATTCTCTGCCTTGCCGTTATCATTGTCACGGTCCTCATCAGCATAGACTTTCATGAAGCCTTCGAATTTTACTGCGCTTGCCGATGCTGTAAATATGATCTTCCTCGCATCAAGCTTTACAGAAAGTGTCTCAAATGTAGCAGCACTCATACGGCTTGCAGCAAAACGCTTCCAGATAAGGTTGTAGAGTCTGTACTGATCTCTGGAGAGATCTCCCTTTACCTTATCGGGGGTATTGTTTATATCTGTGGGACGGATGGCTTCGTGAGCATCCTGGATCTTATGCTCCGAGCCGCCTGCTGCCGCTTTCTTCGCAGCATCCGACCTGTAGTCCGCGGAAAGGAATTCCTCACCGTAGTTCGAGAGGATATAATCCTTCGCCATTTCTTTTGCAAAATCCGATACACGGGTGGAATCGGTACGCAGGTAAGAGATAAGGGCTGTTGTACCCTGTCCCTTGATAGTCACACCTTCATAAAGCTGCTGGGCGATCTGCATGGTCTTCTTTGTGGAGAAGTTGAGCGCCTTGCTGGCCTCCTGCTGCAGAGTGGATGTTGTAAAAGGAAGGGGCGCCTTTCTGGTACGCTCACCTCTCCTGCTCTCTTTCACTTCAAAATTTGCACCTTTAAGGATCTTCTCTATCCTGTCGGCTTCTTTTGCATTATCTATGGTCTTCTTGCCATTCTCATCCGCATAGAAGTGTGCCGTGAAGGGCTTCTTCGTTCCTGCGGGGAGAAGGTTGGCATCCATAGTCCAGTATTCCTTGGGAATAAATGCACTGATCTCCGCCTCTCTGTCACAGATCATTCTGAGAGCAACACTCTGAACACGTCCTGCGGAAAGACCTCTCTTTATCTTGGACCATAAAAGGGGTGATATACGATAACCCACCATTCTGTCTAAGATACGTCTTGCCTGCTGTGCATCCACGAGATTCATATCGATCTCGCGGGCATTCTTGATTGATTCCTTGACCGCATTCTTAGTGATCTCGTTAAAAGATATGCGGGCCACTTTCTTCTCCGAAAGCTTCAGCGCTTCATATAAATGCCAGCTGATGGCTTCTCCCTCGCGGTCCGGGTCGGTTGCGAGATAGATCTTATCAGCCTTCTTCACTTCCTTACGAAGCTTTGCAAGGATCTCGCCCTTGCCTCTGATGGTTATATATTTAGGTTCGTAATTGTTCTCGATATCTATTCCCAGTGATGACTTGGGCAGATCACGAACATGTCCCTGACTGGCAACCACTTCATAGTTTGTGCCGAGGAACTTCTTTATGGTCTTCACCTTAGCCGGTGACTCAACTATCACAAGATTTTTAGCCATTGATTTTCCCGTACCCCATTTAATTTAAGATGTTTGCCGTTTTACGTACCAAATAACAGCAACGCAAAACACTATACATATTATTTTTAAAATTGTCAAACTTTTTATAAAAGAGCTTTTACAATTCTCAGTAATATCCGAGATATTCCCAGTTGTCCATATCAAAGATATCATCATGGACCGAAAACCATTTGCCCGGCAGGAAGCGGTTGCCGTTATTGACATTTACGCTCCAGTCATTGGAAAGCATTATCTTCTGCGGTCCCAGGGTCTTCGGAGTCATATCGATGGGATTGCCCGTAAAGGGATTTACCGGATCATCGATAAGATCTGCGGTAGCAAGCGCCGGAACATCCGCATTGGTCATGAAGGTATCGTCCGTCTTAAAGCCCGTCGCCCCAAAGTCCTTGACCATAAGGAGAGGATTGACAAACATGCAGTCCAGATCAGTACTTGTATCCTCATCATTAGGATCCTCGAAATACATATCTTCAAAGTGCGCCAGAGGATGGGCATGATCCGCAACGATTATTATCCTGGTATTGTCCCATACTCCTCTTGCTCTTAATTCATCGAACCATTTGCCAAGCTCTATCATGGAAGCAACATTTATCTCATAATGAAGGAACTGATATTTGTCCCACATTCCCATGCGCCTTCCGTTTAATACGAAGCGGTCCATATGAGCCGCATCATACTCCGTGTTGTCCACGAATTCCGCGGGAACATACTCCGGCTCCTTAAGCACTGCCACTTCATGGGTAGTATTATTGTCCATCATCGTAAATGTATATTCCACATCGTCTGTCACGGATGTCATCCTGCCAAGGTTCTGAAGAGTCGTATATTCATCCATGAACTTTCGGGAGAAGCCGTGGGCTGTATGGGCATCCGTAATGGTCTGATTGATATGGGAGACCTCTTCCCCGTTGTCCGAAGGAAATACCACATTCGCTTCAAGATAAGCCGCATCGGAATAAAACCAGTTCTGCCAGTTCAAAGGCATACACTTCATGATGCTGTAACAGAAAAAGTTCCTGTTCCTTATGGTCTCAGTCTCTTTAAAAAGCTCAGGATCGGAGTTGAATCTACCCGATGCGGAGAAAAGCCTGTATTCCGGATGGTCGGAATAGATGGAAAAATCCGTCATCCAGCTGTAGTTGGTATAGGGAGGATCAATGACCGTTACTTCATAATCATTATCTCCGAAGATCTCCGGCATCACGCGAAGAGCTTCATTATGCTTATCTACAAGCTTCATGTCGTCGCGCTCATTCATGGCTTCAACCGTATAATCATATCCTCCGAAAAGTGCGGGGGCGCCGAAGTTGGTATGTCCGCCGAAGGAAATGGTATTGGGATAATAAGTAAAGCCGTCAAACTGTGCTACAAGCTCAGGCTTCTCATCCATGATGTAAGGGATATATCCGTTGATGGCACGGTCCATCATAAGGACGATGACATTCTTACCGTTTTCCGATAACTGTATAAAATTATATGCCTGTGCACCGTTATCGCTTTCGGAATCACCGTTCTCACCTGCCACAGTATTTAAGAAGGAATCATACTCTGCGGAAACGCTTCTTATATTCTTTACTGTCATGATAAGAAGAGCTGCTGATGCAATCCATACAAGGTAGGTTGCGATGGCGGTAAGGTTAAGGCGGTGGGCGTTTCTAATAAAATGCTCAGTCATTTTGATAAGTAACAAGCCCAGGGGCATGCCGCAGGCACATGCTGCGATCCATATCCGGTTTTCTCTGATGCTCGCCTTCTTGATCACCAGTCCGTCATCAAAATCAAGCATGGATGAAAGTGTTCCCTTGCCTGTTCCGAACTTCATGAAATTGATCATGAAGATAACGATGAGAACGAGAGAAATGAATTCCCATATTCTCCTCTCCTTTGAAGGAGCAAGGAGATAGAATACCTGCAGCCAGAATAAGAAGCTTCCCGCAGCCAGTACAACGGCGGGGATCAGATAGTGATTGGGACTTAGTGTATTTGCAAGATCCACGAATTCAAGAGGTGATGCCGTAAGTACTCCGGATGGGATGAAAAGACCGATAAGGACAGTCAGAAGCGCAGCTTCACCAAGGAAAAGTATTGCTCCCCTGCGCTCGGTTTCTTTTGCGGCAAGCCTTGACTTTTCATTTATTATTATATGTTTTGAAGCAGGCTCTGCATTATCGTTAGCTGCTGCACTTTTCTTAGCTCCATGTTTCCCCATGATCCCGTACATAACAATATTCTTGCAAAGAGAGAACAGGTTATTCAAAGTCCAGTAAAATACAAGTCCCGCCGGAGATCTGTAAAGCAGTAAAAGGAAGATCAGGGCGATACCGTAGAGCTGGAGCTTTTGTTTGAGGTCATACCCCTTTGTATATATAGCAGAAGATATGAAATTGATAAGCGTCATCAATATGGGAAGGAAATTGATCGACAATGCACCTATCTTAATGAGCCCGTCAGGCTGTCCCATATCTGCTATAGGTCCCAGAGCTGCGCCGTCAAGGAGCGCAAGGTTCGAGAGCAGTCTGTATGCTGCCATGAAGATGGGCACCTGGATAAGAAGCGGAAGTGAACCGCGTAAGACATATACAGGCTTATAATCATTCTGACGGTAAAGCGTCCTTAAGATCATATAACGCTCATCGCCTTTGAAGGTCTTCTCTATCTGCTGCTTTCTGTCCTTTATCTCATTGGCCGCATCCCTCTCCTTTTGCTGCATGCGGTCCGCACGGCGGTAAAGCGGAAGCGCCAGGATATTGACCATCAGGCTCAGGAAAATAATGGCCTGCCAGGGCTTACCCGTTATCTGCAGACCTGCCACAAGTATTGCTTCAAATAAAAGACCCAAAGGGCGAACTATCAATGTGTAAAAAAATGATCCGATACTCACTGTTATTATCTCTTCTTTAATTTGTTGGATTTCTTTTTAATTTTTTTGTTTCTATTTTGATATCATATAATTATTGAGCTTAACGCTGTCAGCTAGCAGTTGCAGCGTCAGAGCTGTCTACGGTATCAGTAACGTCTCCACGATCAAGTTCCGCAGATTTGTTGATCAGATAATCCGCTACATCTGCTGCGCCACGGCCTCTGTGCTGCCACATTGCATCTCTTACTTCTTCCCTGCTCTTCTTATACGCATCGCTTTCGATAGACTCATTGATAAGGTGCTTTATGTCAGGGATACCTTCTTCCGTAAGGATATGACCCAGCTTCGGAAAAGCACCGAAGGTCCATGGCTCTTCATCAAGCCATGAAGCATCATATGGATTCAGGTCGAAATCAGTTTTGGTACACATTACGGGCTTTCCGAATACAAGTGCGAAATCAAATATAACACCGGAGAAATCGGAGATCATGAGATCGCTTTTTTTCAATACTTCGAAATTATCATTGTCTCTGTTCCATTCAAAATCTTCACTGTCCGGCAACTCTGCCATAAGGTCATCAAGCATCTTCTTCTCTGCCGTAAATGACTGTGGGTGCGGACGGACGATTATATGATAGCCCGTGTCTTTCAGAGCTTTTAATATGTCTGAGCCGAAACGTGAGAGCATGCCGCTCTTTCCCCAGGAGGGTGCAAGGAGGATGGTATATTTTTTCCCGGTACCGGTTGCTCCCTCTGTTGCCATGGTAGTTGACCTGTCTGTTGTCCCTTTAACTTCACGCTCAGATGAAGCTTCCAGTCTTTTTAGCATCTCATCGAGATAAGGGACGCCGATCCTTACCAATTCTTTTGCCGGCATCCTGCGGGCCTTTTCAAGTCCGCGGACCTGTTCCTCCTGGTAGGCACCGTTGGTGAGAACGGCATCATAGTAGTCCAGACCGTACATCCTGTAGAGGCTTAAATTTCCCGCCGAATGAGGAATGTGAACATAGTATCTCACATCTCTGGAGCGCTTCCATTGGAATACATCAAGAGAAGGCGTGGTCGAGAGAACAATCTTTGCCTTTAAGAAATTCAGAGCAGCATATGTCTTGTTGCCCTCACCTAAGAATCTTGCTTTTACATTTTTGAGATCACATTTAAGAGCGGGATCATCGGATGACGCAGTAAGATATACTATCTCTTTTCCACGCTTCTCCATTTCCCTGCAGATGGGTTCGAAGATATTCCAGTATCTTTTATGATCGGAAAAGATCACGAACTCGGGAATGTTTTCATCATCATCCTTTGTCCGCTTTCCGCTTCCTATGGAATATTTGATCTTAAGCACCAGACCGCGGATAAAGTACACTCCGGCGCTCAGTACTCCTAACAATATGGTAAATAACATACTCCCGGTTCCGGGATCGATATACAGCAGCATTTCGTTTTCTTCTTTTCGTTTAATTGATCCAAATTTTACGCAACGCCTGCTATATTACCACAAAAAAATCTATCTGTAAAAATCTATCAGATCTTTATATGACCGGATCCCGCATTTTGCGAGACTGAATTCATGGTAGGAGGTCATTTTCACATCCTTAACTCTATGGGTCAGATCCTCATACCATTCAAGAGTCGCTTTTATATTCGGCACCTCTGCCCCTGCGAGATCCGCGATCTCATTGACAACAGCCAGGCCGTAGGGGAAATCCGCTTCAAAATATCTGGATGAGAAATCCGGGATGACGCCCCCCTCCACCTGTTTAACGGGAGTTTCCAGATTTTTCAGACTCTTAATGCTTTTCAGCTTATCGGTTAAGCTTATGACATCTGCGGCTTCATAATGGTCCTTTAAGGATCTGACGCCTGTAAGGTCAAATTCGGTAATGCGTCTGCAGATTAGCTGCACTTCCCCGTCACACTTAAGCAAGAGATCTGAAGAAGCCTCATCCCAGTCACCGTAGAATAAAGGGAGTTTATCATATACCCTGCCCTCATTATAGTCTGACAGCATGGATCTGAGCCTTGCAGTATGCAATATCTGATTTGACGGTGTAAGGGTGATATTAAGGTAGACAGGCAGAGTCTTGCAGGTGATGTCGAAGATGCTTTCTATGATGGCTGCACAGTGATTATCTGTAACAGATCTTCTTACTGCCTCACTATCATTTATTTCACGCTCATTCGTAATTGCATTCCTGCCAGTGTCTGTATAAGACATGTTATCTTCGTCTACAGTCACAGCGTTAACTCCGGCATTTGATAAATTAGGCATGGAGCTCCGGCAGTAATCATTATTACCTGAGACAATACTACTTATGTATAAAGTATCTCTGTAGCCCTCTGAGCATACGATATGACCATATTCCACTATCCTGGATACGGAAGGGACTCTTTGCAAGCCCATGAGGATACAGCCCTTATCTACACAGGGCTTGAAGAAAAATTCTCCTCCTCCGCTGCCGGGCGTCAGACATATGATAGTCCCCCTGCGAACATAGGGATAAATACGCGCCGCATTATCCTGCATACAAAAAGCAGGCATAGTCACAAAAATAAGATCCGCATCGGAAAAAGCGATCTCAGGATCATTTACTGCGGCTTTGATTGTCCCCTTATGGATCACACTTCCATCTGAAGCATGAATCTCAAGTTCATTACGAAATCTATCAGGATTCGATGTAAATACTGTAACGGAGTGTCCCTTCTCGGCGCAATGTACAGCAAACTGCGTTCCGATATTACCTCCGCCTACGATGGTTATGTTCATGGATTGTATACTCCCGGTTTCAAAGTTATTAACCGTCAACGAAGCTAACCAAACAAAAAATTTGATCATGCACAACGGAGGATATATTACCATACATAATAAAATTTGTAAAAAAGACATACCGCAAGCGGTATGTCTTTTCAAGTCAGATCACATTAAACGATTTAACTTATTTACTTTGCATACTTTGAATATAATGAAGCAGTATCCGCTTCAGGAACTACCTGCACCTCATTTCCCGAAGAATCTCTGATATAGATTGCAACCTGGACATTTTTTTTGTCCGCATAATTAATCTTCACCCACCATTGAGCAGGCGCACCATACCCTGTCCCCATGGGTTTCTTTAATTTAAATTCGGGAAGTGTTCCAAGATATTCATTTACCGTAGAAGCAACCAGCGGAGCAGCGGTCGCGTCCAATGTAGCAAGTGCGGGAGTTGCCTGGAACTCTACTCCGGGAGTACCCCAAAAAGCATCCGTATCTCCTACTCCGGCAATCGATCCCCTCAGAACTACCTTATTGACTTCAGAATCGTTGAAAGCAGACTGCACGGCCGTTCTGATGACCTCTGCAGAAGCAATATCATCCGTTGCCTGAGACTTCTCGATATACTTAAATAAGTTCGCTGCTATTACTGAAACAAGTATGGCGATAACCGCAACTATGATCAGTAACTCAGCAAGAGTAAATCCCTTGTTTTTAAGCTTACGCATATTAATACCCTTTCTATCTTATATAAGCTATCTTAAATTACAGTGTATCCGGAAGAAGGAAATCTCGCTGACTATCTGAAATATACTGGTAACCGGAGCCATCCTGTTTGTCAGGGAAAAATACCATAGGAAAATCTTCAGAAACACCACCTGACCATGTAACATGAGCCGTCACAACAAGTCTGTTGTGATCGTTAGTAAAATCCAGGAAATTTTTATAAGCATTCGACTGCAACCATCCATAACTTGAAGCCCCTATTGAATTTGAAGGAAGATCAAAGAAGAATCTGGTTTCTGTATCAAATATACCTATAGAGCCACCATACGTCTCGTATTTCTTTGATCCCTTCTTAAGATTACTGTCCCAATTATCTCCGGTTGCCCATCCGTACGGCTGATTTGTCTTTCCGTTTGAACCTACAGCCTCGACAGTATTGGTTTTCTTCTTTTCACCGCTGCTATGTCCTGATGAGAAAGAATCCGTACCGGTAATTCCACTGTTCCATTTACAGGAAATCTTATAAGTAACATTTTCTGCATCACTGAGGCTGATTCCTCTAACCTGTGAAAGCGAGCAACCATAAACCGATGATGTTGCACATCTGACTAATATAACACCGTAATCATTCGCTCCTATTCCTACCGGATCTGTAGACACACTGATCTTTGCATCAGGTGCTTCTTCATATCCGGGAACACCTGCTGTTACAGTTTTTCCACCGGTTGCAATAACTATAACAGGTCCTCGGGAAGCACTCTTAGAACTATTAAGAGTATCAGTACATTTTATCTTTCCACTGGAATCAATCTTATAATCTGTAGTTACTCTTCTGGCGTCACCTGTTGCTCCCGCCTTCTCCTGGAAATAGAACTCCGAATAAGTCGTAGTCTTTCCATTATCTATTTCTTTGGTAACCGCTTTGAGATCATAAGTTCCAAATCTCATGCAATCAACAAAATACTGAGCATCGGTTGAATCTGCAAGAGCATGATCATCACTTACACCGATTCCATTTCTGAGATAAATGTCTTTTGATGCCTGATAAGAATATCTCTCATTATGAAGAGTCATATTAAGAGTAACTTTATCCGATGTTGTATACTGCGACATATCAACATCAAAAGAATCAACATAATCTGCCAACGTCTCCCAGTGATCTAAAGAGGCAACCATACCCTTGACGCTAAGTTTAATGCGACCGTAAACAAGTGTCTCAGATGTCTCCGGGTCTGTCGCACCTGCTGCATAATACTTTACAACATATTCATATGCATCGCCCTTGGTGCCGTCTGCTTTAATCTTATTTCCGCTTATAGTGAGCGTTTCTGTAGACGGATCATATTCAATCTTGGAATTAGCATCTATCATCAATTCTTCAAGAAGCTGGAAAGATTGCTGTGCCTCCATCTGAAGAGAAACCTCATAATCTCCCATCTGATATACCTTTGAAGTATTGTTGATAACTGCATACAATTCCATCATAACGATCACAAGTACTGCAACCGCTACTAGAAGTTCAACTAATGTAAATCCTTTATTGCTGTGTTTAATCTTCATAATAACCTCCAATTACGGCAGAGCATAAGCAACGACGCCTGTGTATCCGGTATTTGGTCTGATATACATCACAGAAACACGTTTTCCGGACACTCCTTTACGGAAAGAAAACTTTAATGCAGAAAAATCATTATATTCAACAGTAGTACCATCCTCATGATAAAGAAGCATCTGTCCCGCAGAATTAAAGCATAAAGTATACTTATCTGAAATATCTGTTGCTGCATCCAAATCAAAACTTGTAAGGTCTGGTTCGTCACTTCCGTCCCCCGTGTCGAGCTTACAATGTGCAGTTAGAGCACCTGTACAAATCAACTCCATTTCTGACGTTGTAACAGTATCCCCTCTTCCGTATACCGGATCACCTATGTAAGCATAAATACTATCACCTACTCTTCTTAAAGTAAGCGCTCCGGCATTCTGTCCCTTTGCCATAGAAATGCTCCTGGCGGAATTAAATGCAGTCTCCAATCTAGCTGCTGCAGCATTAACATTAGCATTATGCAGAAGACTAATACCTAATGCCGCACCACCAACAAGTATCATAGATACTGTGATGACTATCAAGAGCTCCAGCAAGGAAAAACCCTTATTGCTTTTGAAGATCTTTTTCATGCGATTAGCTCCTCTCATCAGTTCTTCACCCAATTCTCATATTCAACAAAAGATGTAGTAGGATCTGAGGTATCACTGCTGGCACTGAATATATTATCTATCATCTGTCTTGTATTGTCGTCAAGAAGATATCTTACAGGAAGATAATTATTTCCATTCCAGTATACATACTTTCTGTCTCCAACCTCTTTTATCTTTCTTGCGGACTCATAAGAATCACTGTCTCTGATATCACGGAATTTGGAATCAGTCGCCCATGCAAAATCCGCCTGGGCATTATGCGAATTATAATCATAAGAGCCATCCTCAGTGGTACAAGGCACAGAATTACCGAAAGGCATGGCAAAACAGGAATCAAGAACCTTCTGATAATCTTCATCTTTCATTCTCTGCATAACAGAAGCATCTCCGGATCCGCTTTCAGAATTGAAATACACACCTTTAGTGCTGGTAAATGTGGTATTAACCTTAGCACCATAATGAGTCTTTGTTACTCTGTTAGTGCCAAGAACCAGCGTATTGTTAAAATTGTGTGCCGAATCAGGAAGATTTATCTGTACATAGGGGCCTCCGGTCAAACTTCCATCCCCAGTACTTGAGCCGTTGGATACATCATAACAATTGGAATCTTTCTGTGTTCCATCCTGACAGTATGATTCAAAATCAAATGCTTTCCAGTTGTTTACTGACTTATCGTAAAAATATACCTCAGAGCAGAACAATCTGTTTACAAGTCCTGAATACTTTGGTGAAGCACCGTATCCCGGTATCTCGTCACCGTCATACACATATCCGATCTTCAGCTTGCTGGCATCCTGAGTCTTATACTTTCCGGATCCTGAAATGCTTCCTGTTACCTTAAATTTATCAAGCATGATAACAGTGGAATTCTGACCTATCTTAACATCACCGTAAACAACAGTATCTGTAGAAATAACAAGTGTACAGCCTTTACCGATAACAAGGTCACCATTAATAACCGCTTTGTCACCTATCATGGAAACAACAGCGCCGTCATCAAGCTGAAAAGCTGTACCGGAAGCCACTCCCAAACTACTTGCTGCCGCTGAATTCTTCTGGGCATATATGCATCCGGAAAGGATAAGATCACCGGCCTGACCTCCACATCTGACGGGTGAATCAGAAATAACACTGAAATCATTTATATCCAACGATCCTTCGCCCTGCGGTCTGAAGTTAATGATAATATCAGTTCTGATTGTACTTACGTATCCCTCCGGCGTAGTTGATGTAACCTGTACTCCCTTAAGAGTTACGCTATTGGATGTGGTAGTATAGTTATCCGCACTGGTAACCGCAGAATTTACGGAAATGGATGCATCATGTGTTGCAGCTCTGAGAAGTGCTTCCACCTTATCATTATCATATGTACCATCTCCGCCACCAACTTTGGCAGTTATAGTAGAAATTGCATCCGAGATATTACCTCCGGCAATACCCTTGTCAACAGCTACCTGCTGTAATGTAGATGATAATTCATCCACAGCATATTCTGATGTATAGAAATCATCGGTAGAGCCATATCTCATTACCTTTGTAAGATAATTCATATATGAAAGATACAGCAGAGAAGTGGCAAGAACAGCAATGAAAGCAACGGCTATCAATACAGATACCATTGCTGCGCCGCGATTATTATTTCCTTCTCCAAACAGTCTCTGAATTTTCTTTCTGATTCTTTCCCTACTCATTGTTTTTCCTTTCTCCTGCTCAACAGATGTTCTGTCTCCACTTAAAGAAATTAATTATTCCTGTTTTTTATACCCGTAGTCATGGTGATCTGCGGGGATCCTGTCATGCGATCCGATAATGCAGTATTTTGATCAAACTCATAGACATATGCCATAGCTTCGTACGAGTAATACTTGCTGTCCTCCTTAGGTGCCATAGGTATAAACTGTACAAGAATATCCTGATAATAGCCTTCCGATCTGACATTAAGATATCCAAGGAACAATAAAGACTTGTGGCTGTCCATGCAGATCACAAGCTTCGGTGTATAATCACCTGCTGTTATCTTGGTTCTTGCATAATCCGCGAAAAATCCATTAACCATTCTTGCATTATTTCCCGAAATAAGATCATTGCTGGATATAGTTCCAACACCGGTCACGGTAATCTGATTAGGTTTGATTCCCGACTCAGGAATCTTAGTAATAGGCCATGATGTGGCTTTATCAATATTAACCTTGGTATTGTAAGCATTTGCACTTATCGTGGAAAGAGCATTAGCTCCGCTTACAACATCATCAGTACCATAATGAGTTGCAACAGTCTTTGCCACCTGGTCAAAAGTCATACCTGCAAAACCTTCCATCACCGTCTGACAGGTATCATTAGCTATCATCAGTTTTCTGGATCTCTGATTAAGCCTTATTGAAGAAACAATAGAAGCCATAACGGGCACAACTATAATGGCAAACAGTGCCACCGCTACCACTATTTCCATTAATGAAAAGCCCTTGTTGTCCCTTTTCATACGTTCCTCCTCAAATTGCATAAATCTACACTTTCAATTAGTGACATAATATCACAGTAAAAATACATCATCAATACTAATTCATGCCCAAAAAGTCGTATTTTGGGCGTATTCAGCAAAAAACCGCGACGCTGCACTTGTTAAGTCTGATCACAAGTCCAACATCGCGGTATCTTTAAAACTCTTTACTCAGCTGCAGGCTCTTCGCCGGTTTCTTCCGGATTATCAGCCAAACCGTTACCGTCATTCTGGAGTGCTTCTTTACCTTCATCAGAAAGCTCCTGTTCAAGAACAATAGGTCCAAAAATACCGTTAACATCACCCTCATCCGGGTTTCCTCTGAGTTTATATTTATCAAGATCGGGATAGATCTCAACAGGTGCAAGCACGCGATCGGGGTCCTCTGTATCCTTGATGGCATACTGATCGATGAGGAATGTACCCTTGATAATACCTGTATGCTCATCATACTTGGCGCTGAACTCTGAGAAGCACATAGGTATTCCGCACTTTTCCCTATCGATAAACCAGTCAAGGAGGTATTTAAGCCCTGCATATCTTGTAGCATAAGTGATAGCAGACTCATTTGTAACAGCAAGATAAGGAGTTTCAATAGTATCAGTAGCTATCTGAACCTCATCATTGCTCTGGAAACTTACGGTATCGATCCAGATATCCTTCTCGGGATCAGGCCATGTGATCTCTCTTGTCACAGGGTCAAGCTTCGCTGTGCTTAATTCAGTATCAAGCAGGAATCTAAGGTAATTCTCCTGACGAATATCTGCGGGGAACGAATCAACAATTGCATCAACCTGCTCATTAAGCTCCTTTGTACGAGCTATAAACTCATCGCGGTGCGCATCCATAGCCTCCAGCTGATGATATCTCGCTTCCAAAGTCACGCATTCACTTTGTAACTGCTGTGTTTCCACGCGCGCATTCTTAATATACAGAGTATAAGGAAGAATAACAATTACCGCCACCAGAAGCACAAGCATTATCGTAGCATCTCTATCTGATAATCCCTTCATTATTCTAAGTCTCCTTCCGTATTTTCAGCAGCAGGAGCTTCTGCGCCCTCGCCTTCAGCCGGTGCGGCTTCGCCTTCCTTCTCGTATTCGATCACTTTATCTCCTGTAATACCTGCTTCTTCGTTAACCACATCCTCAATAGAATCTGTGAATCCGATATGAACATTGATCTCATAAGTGGTCTGAACCAGAAGTACCGGTGTAGCATCAGCAAATCCCTCAGGAAGATCATTTAAAGTAGTCGCTCCGGATGCAATATCTTCAAGAAGCTTTTCAAGCTCTTCATCGCTGTCAAGCTGGTAAATCTTGCCGACGAAAAATCTGTTATTGTCATCGGCTCTCTCTCTGAGATAAATCGGCTCGTTATTCTCGTCATATCCTGAAATAAATCTGATACATCTTTCTTCACTTTCATCCGGAAGTGAATAGGATGTGAGATAGTCGAGTTTCTGAAGTTCTACTATACTGTCAGCGATCTCATTCTTAACGGTCGAATGCCAGTCGCTCTTAACCTTGAATGTAACATCTCCGTTAACAGCTTCGATCTCGTTGATAGTCGCACCCTTAGGCATTATCTTTTCGAGATCGAGAATAAACTGGAGCATCTTATTGTTATCGTTTCTCTCAGGTTCATACTTGAAGGTAGCAAGAGCAACATACTCGTACTGAGCCTGTTCATAAGCCTTTGCGATATCCTCGATATCCTGGATCTGAGCGATTTTATTCTCCCAGTCAGCCTTCGCATCAGCAGCCTTCTTATGCTGCCAGAAGGTTACGCCCGTCCATCCGAGCATTCCCACAAAAGCCACCCCGAGAACAACTGCCATATACTTCCTCAGATCAGAGGATTCCACAACAGCTCTCTTGGCACTTCCGATACTGAGATCCATAGGATCGATAACGGATCCGATATTAGGAAGATATCTGAGAACCTCTTCTGCAGTAAGCGCAGCCTGTCCCTTGATGGAAACGCCTGCAAGAGTATCGAAATGTTCAACTCTCGCTCCAAGCTCTCTCTCAAGGATCTTCTCGATACCTGCGATAGCAGATCCTTCACCGAATACCTTGATACCCTGAAGTACATCTCCGGGATTCTTTGTTCTGTGGTATTCAACCGCACGTCCGATACCGTTTACCAGTCCCTGTACCGCCTGAGCATACTCATCTGCCGTAACGTGCTGGTCAAGGAGTGCCTCATTTGAAAGGAGTGTCTTGGCATCCTTCTCGGATATCTTCTTGACATCCATAAGGGCGTTGGTAACAGCAGTCTTACCATAGTTTACATTACGCTGTAATACCAGAGTCTTGCCTCTCATAACATTGACATATGTCTGGTCCATTTCGATCTGAAGAACCAGATCGGTACGTCCCTGTGTCATCTGGAGGGCGAGCAGCTGGATTACGGAGTTACCGAAGTAGTCAATATGCTTAACATTTAACTTAAGCTCTTCAGCAAGTTCGTAATAGTTTCTTACAAGATCCATAGGGGCCGCAACAGCAGAAATTCGGAAATTATGCTGGCCGTCCTCTCTGTTCAGGTAATCCTCGAGAATAGAATAAGCAAATACATAATCACCCGAATTACTCATCGGGAAATAATCTCCCGAGTTAGCCTGCAGCACCTGCTGCAGCTTCTTGGTGTTCTTCACGTACGGCAGCTCTACTTCCTTGCTGGCAACCTTCTTGCTGGCAATAGTAAAGATGACATCCTTCGTGTTGAACCCTCTGCCGAAAATCGCAGTTCTGATTGCCTCTGCGACAGCTGTGACATCAAGGAGGTAACCGTCATTATAAGCACCCGCAGGTGTGCTGATCTCTGCAGCGTTGGTAAGTACTATCTGGCTCTTACCGTTCTTCAGGATCTCAGCTACACGGATCATGTCGGAACCCACATAGATTGTCAAAAACTTGTTGGCCATCCTTGTTGCTCCCCTTTCTTTTTAATAGAAATATTCCAAATTTATTTATAACATAATTCATACGATTATGCTATACCCAAAATTAAAGAATTCTTAAGATTCAGCTCTCGATAATGTGCATAATATATCTCGTGTACCAATCGATGACCCTATCTCCAACGCACATGCTTATGACGCCTGCAACTGCCAGATAAGGTCCGAACGCAAGCAAGTGTTCCTTCTTAGTTACAGCCATCACTATCCCGTGGATTACAGCTCCCAGCAATGCAGCAACAGTCATTACCAAAAGTATCTGCTTCCATCCGATGAGCAAGCCAAGTGCTGCAGTCAGTTTGATATCCCCACCGCCCATGGCGCGCCCTCTGCTAAACAGGGCTATAATCAGGAATAAACCACTTACCGTAACTGCACCAATTGCATAGACATACCAATGTTCCAGATCACAAAGCAACCTTGCGACACCGCAGATAGCAATAATAATATCGTACAGCGGAGGTATCTCAAAGATCTTAAGATCAACATATGCAACACCGGCCAAACAGGTCGCGGCGATCAGATAGGATATAAAAACAATAAGCTGTTCACTGTTGTAAAATAACGCAGTACCTTTAGTCAGACAAACATTGATAAGAACACCTATCACAGCTACTGCCGGTACGATCTTTGCCTCATCATTTTTTACAGACCATTTATATGTTTTAAATACTTCTTTTCGATCCCGGTTATCTTCCTCAGGTCCTACGGTAACACAAAAACCGGAGTAAAAAGAAGTTGCCCACCCGAGACCGGTTCCAACCAAAGCAGTAATCAACAGAGAGATTATCTGTATCATCAACATTCCCTCAAAAAAGACCGCCCGATATAATGGACGGTCTTTCTGTTTATATCATCGAAATCACGCCGGTTCAGTTTTTCCGGCCTTTCTTATGACAATGCATCGTAGAGAGTAAGCATAGGCTGGAAAATAGCGATACACATATATCCTACGATAACAGCCATTACTACTATGATCGCAGGCTCTAATATAGTCATCATCTGCTCGGTAGCAAGCTGAACATCTTCCTCATAATACTGAGCCACGTTCTCAAGCATGGCTTCGATATTACCTGTTTCCTCACCGATAGCAACCATATGTACAACCATCGCCGGGAAAAGTCCGCAGCTCTGAAGCGGTTTTGAAAGCGGCACTCCTCGAAGCACCTGATCCTTCGCCTCTTTCATGGCGCGCTTATAAAGAAGATTCTCCATGGAACGTCCTGTGATATCAATAGCATCTACCATAGGAACGCCGGCTCCAAGGAGAGTACAAAGCGTACGTCCCAGTCTCGCGCAGGCACTCTTGGTCTTAACAGCGCCAAGGACAGGAAGCTTAATTGCAAGGGCACTTGTAACTTCTCTTCCGGATTCGGTAGCCGCGTAAGCCTTACAACCGAAGATCATTGCTATAATCACAATCAGACACAACCACCACCATGCAACCATGAAGTCACTTAAATGAACAATGAACATTGTAGATGCAGGCATCTCAACATCCAGATCCGCAAACATGTTCATGAATGTAGGAATTACGAAGATCATCATGGCCACAATTACGGCAATCATTACCACAACAAGGATGATAGGATAAGTGATAGCCTTCTTAACAGCCTGCTGTAATGCAGCATCCTTTTCAAACTGAATGGACATTCTGTCAAAGGACTTGTCAAGTGAACCGGATGCTTCACCGGCTTCAACCATGTTACAGAGCATTTCAGGGAATACACCGCCCTGTTTTCTCATGGCTTTAGCGAGGGTCTCACCTTTACCTATATCTGTGTGAACATAATTAATAGCATCCTGCAAAGCCTTATTCTCAGTCTGATCGGCTAGCATTCCAAAAGCTTCCACAACGCTTACACCCGCATTATTAATAGATGCAAACTGATGACAGAAAAGCGCAAGATCTCTGGGCTTTACTTTCTGACCCTTGTGTAAAATCGCAAAAGGAGCAGTAAGGGCTGTAGCTTCATCACACTGAACAACGACATTCTTCTCATTCTTGAGCATCGTCATTGCCGCATCTCGCGACTTGGCTTCCAATGTTCCTTTCTTCTCTTTTCCTGCCGGAGTTATGATCCGGTAATTATACTGTGCCATTCTTTGTGTCCCACCTTTTCTTTATATATTGATAGATCCGTCTAAATTATAACACTATCTTCATATAATGATCAGTTTTGCGCTTCTTCCTCAGCCTGTTCACCGCTTACGACCTTATTGGCTTCAGCCTGAGCGTCCATATCATATGCAACACGGATCATCTCAGCAATGGAAGTGGTTCCCTCTATAACATTTCTTGCGCCTGACATTCTGAGGGTATTCATGCCTTCGGATACAGCCTGGTTCTCTATCGTCTCTGCTGTTACAGTCTGGTGGAGGATCCTTCTGATTCCCACCGAGATAGGCATGATCTCGTAGATAGCCTTTCGTCCTTTATAACCATTACCGCACTTCTCGCATCCGCCGGGCTCATAAACAGTAATATCTGCATCCTCAGGCTGCCCAAGCAAAACAAGTTCCTGCGGAGTAGCTTTATGAGGAACCTTGCAGTCATTGCAAAGTCTTCTGACAAGTCGCTGTGCGATAATACCAACCACGGCATCGCCTATCATGTAAGCCTCAACGCCCATATCGATAAGACGTGTAACCGAAGCGGCAGTTGAGTTAGTATGAAGTGTAGATATAACAAGGTGACCTGTTATAGAAGCCTGAACCGCAATCTGGGCAGTCTCACCGTCTCGGATCTCACCGATCATGATGATATCCGGGTCCTGACGGAGAATGGATCTGAGAGCCGATGCGAATGTAAGTCCCGCTTTAACATTAACCTGAACCTGATTAATACCCGCGATATTAGCTTCGACAGGGTCCTCTACCGTAATAATATTAACTTCCGGTCTGTTAAGTTCGTTAAGAACAGTGTAACAGGTGGTAGACTTACCAGAACCGGTAGGTCCTGTAACAAGGATGATACCGTGAGGGTTGTTCATTATGTTATCAAGCTTCTGCTCATCATCCGGATAAAGACCGAGGTATTTCTTCTCCTGAGTAAGTCCCTGCTTCTTGGTAAGTCGCATTACGGTCTTCTCGCCGTAAACAGTAGGAAGTATAGAAACACGGACATCGAATTCGACTCCATCAACAACATAAGTCAAACGACCGTCCTGAGGCTTTCTCTTCTCGGAAATATCTAGACCTGAGATGATCTTGATACGTGCCGTCATAGCCTGAAGCATGTTGGTGGAATATGTAGCATCCTCCTGCAGCATACCGTCGACGCGGTTCCTGATACGGACACTGTGCTCAAGGGGCTCGATATGAATATCGGATGCGCCTTCTCGAACCGCCTGCTGGATCATGGAACGTACGATCTTAACGATAGGCGATTCGCCGATGGCTGAATCTTCTTCTTTCTCTTCAATGTTGGCATATTCCTCGGCGTGTTCCTCTTCAAACTGTTTCGCCGCATCGGAAGTTTCCTGTTTGCCGTACATTTTCCCGAGATAAACACTCAGCATCTTCTGAGGAGCATAGTACGGAATAACTTCCAACCCTGATATCATCGTAATATCATCGATAATAGCCAGGTTCATAGGGTCGGACATTGCGACTTTTATTTCCGTAATGCTCTCGAACCCAAAAGGAATGACCTCATATTTCTTTACAAGATCATCACCCACCGCCTCGATAGCCTTAGGATCATATTCCTTAAGATCATCATCCGTAGCAAGTTCGAAGCCCTGAGTCCTGTGCATGAATGTAGCAAAATCAGCCTCGCTGATAAGCCCCATCGACATGATAGTCTCGCCGAGCTTCTGCTTAGTATTCTTCTGCTCTTCAAGTGCTTTCTCAAGCTGTTCCTGAGAGATCAGGCCAGCATCAACAAGCTGGTCTCCAAGTCTTTTTTTCTGACCAAATAAAGCCATCTTATCCCCTAAACCTCCAACGAATCAATCTCAGTATTATCTAAGCTTCTGCGCAAGTCCGTCAGGATCAACAGCATACTGGATCGCCATATCTCTGGTTATCTTGCCTTCCTGGAAGAGAGCCGTGATAGCCTCATCCATAGCGATCATTCCAAGCTTTCTGTTGGTCTGCATAACCGAAAGCAGCTGATGTGATTTTCCTTCTCTTATGAGGGCGCGAACCGCGGAATTGGCGATCATTACTTCGAAGGCCGCAGCACGTCCATTTCCGTCTGCAGTAGGAATAAGCTGCTGTGAGATAACCGCTTCAAGAACGTTAGCAAGCTGAACTCTGATCTGCTGCTGCTGATGAGGCGGGAATACGTCGATGATACGGTCTACAGTGGATGCAGCACCGATGGTATGCAATGTGGAAAGAACCAAGTGTCCGGTCTCGGCAGCAGTGATGGCAACCGAGATAGTCTCAAAGTCACGCATCTCACCGACGAGGATAACATCAGGATCTTCACGGAGCGCAGCTCTGAGGGCTGCCGCATAACTCATGGAATCGAATCCGATCTCACGCTGATTAACCATCGAAGTCTTATGAAGATGCAGATACTCGATAGGATCCTCAAGAGTAATGATATGAGCATCACGGTGCTCATTTACCATATTAATAACCGACGCAAGTGATGTAGACTTACCGGAACCGGTAGGTCCTGTAACGAGGATAAGACCTCTCTTCCTGGTATAAAGATCAACGAAGGCCTGAGGGAGTCCTAACTGCTCAGGACTGGGAACGACAGTATTAACGGTTCTCATCGCCATTGCAACAGAGCCTCTCTGTCTGAATGCGTTAACTCGATATCGTCCTATAGGATCGACAGCAAATGACATATCAAGCTCGCCCTTGCTGTTAAAGATCTCTCTCTGGTGATCGTTAGTTATGGAAAGCATCAGCTCCAATGTATCATCAGGCGTCAGAACCGGAAACTGTTCCATACGAACGAGATGACCGTTAACACGCATCATTGGAGGAAGCGAAACAGTAAGGTGAACGTCGGACGCTTTTGCCTGCTTGGCAACCATGAGTACATCGCTGATCTTGATAGACATTACTTTTCCCTCTTTCTTTTAAAAGAATTTTTATTGTTCAGTGGATACAAAAGAACAGAATAACCCTATTACCCACATCGTGAACATTATAGCAGAACACCTTTATTTCTGTAAAGAGACATTTAGTACCCTAAAATTCATTATTCATCGCTTTTTTGAGTGTTTTGCGATGCAGCCTTTCTCTTTAAGATAATGTATGCCACGGCCAGTAAAACAATGGTTGAAACACTGATCATGATCGACACAGGGAATACCGGATTGTGGTAATACAATTTTACATCGTGCTCCCCGGGTGTAAGTCTCAAAGAGATAAATGCATCTCCCATAACCGGCGTTATCTCCGCCTTTTCTCCGTCCACATAGGCGTTCCAATATATGCTGTAGGGAACGGAGGTAAAGAGAACCGGCTTGTCCTCTGTGGCAGTTACCTTTCCCGAAATCATGTTTTCATGTGCTTCTGTTACTGTCATGTTACCGAGGGACATTTCATTGTAAAACTCTTTCAGCGCATCCTCATCCAGACAGTATGCGTAAATATCCTTAAACGTAAAATAATCCGCAATTCCCGGCTTAAATTTCTTGTAAATAACGACATTAACTTTGCCCTCTTCATTTTTGCCCAATTTTATTATATAAGGCATAGAAAGATACGGATTGAAATTCAGCATCGTCTGGGAGCCGCCTTCAGAATAAACTACCGGCCATGTGGTATCATACACGGACGGATTATTCCTGTCTTTAGACAGGTATGCATACATCTTTTCATTTTCATCAGGAAAATAAAGTTTTAGCCTTGCTTTTTCACCTTCCGAATTCTCCTTCTCTGCAGCAGAGCCTTTTGAAGCATCTTCATCCAAAGCAGAAGACCTCACCAGAACAAAGCTGTCATCCACTCTGTGGGCTTCGATACCGTCATCTTCGAATTCTATCTGCGCATCGGGATCTATCTCATTCATCGATCTGAAAATAAAGCAGTCCCGTCCAAGCATCATACTGGCAAGCTCGTTATTATTCTCAAATGCATTCTCTGACTCGCCCTTGTAGCTGTTAATATAGTCAGATACCATAAATCCTACAGACAAAGGCTCATCGTATCTTTCCACAAGATAGCTCTCCGGATCCTCATCCGGCTTATACAGAACGCTTAAATTGTATCTGACAGCAAAGATCATCCGGGTGAACTCCGTACCCCCCTGCCCGAAAAGAACCCTGGCCGATCCCGCATAACCAAGATTTTGAAGCGCAAGTCTTACTGACTGTTTGGTCATGTTATCAAATGTTGAAATAGTATTATATCCGAATTTTCCGCCCTGATTAAATGTTGCAGCATTCAACTCATCAACTCTGCAAAACAATACCCCATCTTCTTCCGCTTTTTCTTTTATAATCCTTGAGCCTTCATCCCCCTTTTTTTTCCACATTTCATATACATCACAATAAATCAGTGGAACTCTGCTCTTCTCCTTCTCAATCAGAATTCCATTGATAATACACTCAAGTATCATTATAAAAGTTAATAAACATACCATTTTCCTGCTCCGTATTGTACTTGTGTTCCAAACAAGCACAGCTCCAAGAGAAGTAACAGCCAAATGAATAAAAAATTTTTCTATTGACATTCCATTGTTGTCAGCAAGACAATGTCCATCTCTCCAAAGCATTGTAATAAGATAAATTGAAATAAAAAGCATTACTATAATGAGTATCCCGCGCCTTTTTTTCATACTTCCAAACTCAACACCAGCAAGGACGCATACAAAAAAAGGATAACCGAAAGAAAATCTAAATGCGAAAGAATTGGGCTCAGCCCCAAACTGTATTAACCTGTAAAATGGTCTGAAAAACGTGCAACATAATAGAAAAATTATAAATCCAGCCGCAAAAAATCTAACCTTTTTTTCGATATTTTTGTCAAGAAAGAAACAAATACATAGGAACAGAGGAAGCATTCCGCAATATAACATTGGATAAGGGTTATCAAATGACTGGTATTGACCAATAAAGAAATTAGAAACAAAATCCCAAGGGGTGATAATTTCAAAATTACGCGCTTCGTCGTTTATGGAATCATTTCTCAATATCTGCATCACTACTGGAAGCAATCTGGAGGTAGCAACAAACATCCCGACAATTACAGAAAAAGCATATATCAATCCGGTCTTAGTTATCTTTTTAATATCCTTGCCGTATCTGAAAAACAGAAGGCCGCAAAAACAGATAAAACTGAACACTCCACTTATGTAAGAAGAATAGAAAAATGAAAAGAAACTGAATCCATATGCAAGTGATAGCAAAAACCACTTCCCTGTCCTGATATATCGAAGCACAAATATCATGATGACAGGAAAGAAATAATTGACATTCAAATACTCATGAACCATGTAAAATCCATAAAAATATCCGCTGAGCGCATATGCCACAGACAACGCAATATACAATACTTCATTTTTTCTAAGCAAATACTGAATAAAAGCATTAAATGCGGCTGCCGCAAGAGAGCACTTGATGAGAACCCAGATAAAAAAAACGAGATTTATATCATCCGTAGCAAGATTTATCAGTGCCGCAACCGGATCGACCAGATACGGTGATGATCTTTCATTTCCCATTCCTATGGTAAATGTATACTCATTGCTTTCTCCCGCCAGAAATTTTCTCCACTCGAGATTTCCTGTTCCCTGCAAACCATCCGTCCATGTAAAGATCTTTCCGCCAACTCCCGGGAAGCAATCAGCCGCAAAAAAAATAACTCCGGCACACAAAACTGTTAGGATCGCCGATAGCAACATATGTTTTATATTAAGTACATATTTTCTATCCGTAAGCAATTCCGGAACAATATACTCTTTTGTAGCACCCTCTGTAATCCCACACTTTTCTTCATGGTTTTCCATAATACAATCCTCTATGATCAAGACTCTTATTATACAACCTGTTTCCTAAGCTGATTGCGGTTTTATCCTCACCATTATATAATTAATTGACACTATTGTGTAGCATTGTATGCTAAAGGACAGGATCATGAATTTACATAAACACACTCCATTTATAAGTTTCCTCATGACTGCGATCGTCATGACTATTCTATTCTTTATACTCGGTTTTTTCGGTTTGTCCGGATCCAGTATCAGTTCCGGAGAAAATTATCAACAGTATCTCCCCTTTATACAGTCATTTTTAAGAGTTCTGAACGGCGAAGAAAGTCTCTGGTACTCTTTTTCTCTTTATGCCGGATCAGCAACAATTTATACATATCTCTATACCGCATTCAGCCCTTTTAATCTGCTGTATCTGATCCCCGGTATTTCAATGATCACAATGGCAAATATGATCATCATTATTAAAATATCCCTGGCCTCAGCAACCTTTGCATATTTCTCAGAAAAATATATTAAAACTGAGCAACACCTCACTCTGTTCTTCTCTCTGGCCTGGGCATTATCGTCATGTTTCCAAATGAGTATAAATAATTATTCCTGGTATGATGCTTACTATACTCTTCCGATCCTGATGGGTTTTATAATCGACATTCTGGCCCTTAATGAATATAGCGGTGAGAAAGATTTCGCATACAGAAAAAAAAGCAGAGAGACTCTGCTTTTCCTCACACTGTGTCTTACATACCTGTTTATTACAAACTTCTATATGGGTTATATCATATCCGTATTTATCATACTTTCATATATCACCCGCACTGTCATATATATCATCACAACCAAAGATACAAAGCACATTCCGGTTATACTTATCCGCATTTTACTCCCCTTTATGCTGGCATTGGGTTGCTGTTCCATATTCTTCCTTCCCGCATATCTGTTTATCAAAGAACACGGTGGCTTATTTGATAATACCATTCCTACGCTTGCGACTACAATCCCGGATATCATAAGTGCATTATTTATTAATTCCTCAGGAAATTCCGCAGGGCAGATTCCTGCATTATACTGCGGTTTGCCGGTGTTGCTGTTAATTCCCTTTTATTTCAAATGCAAAACCATTGCTTCCTCAGATAAGATCGGTATATCTGCTATCCTCATTTTCTATAGTTGTGCCATGATATCGCCCCACCTCAATATGATCCTTCATGCGATCAGGCCACATGGTATAAACAACACCTTTGATTTCTCTCCCTGTATTGTTTTTATTCTTTTAATAATAGCTGAACAAACCGTACTGAGTTATCAAAATACATATGATTTACCGTTGAAGTCACTTCGACTTTATGTGGCTGTACTGATCATTTTCTATGCTTTTACAGCACTTCTCCAGTCCATGACAGGAATAAATGCAGCAACGGAAAACAGTCTGATCTTGAATTCCGTCTTTTTATTGCTTTGGCTTCTCTGGTTATACTTGTATACAAAGCAAAAATGCTCTGTCAGAGTATTGATGTCTCTGTCATTTGTTTTTCTTTTATCAGAATTATCGATCAACGCCTTCAATTCCTTAAGTTCCTTTGCCGGATCCACATCCGATTCTCCACAGAGGATCACAGCCTCTGCCTTTGATGTCAGATATAATAAGCTTAATGCTGCACTTTCGGCAATCAAAACTGCCGACCCTTCTCTGTACAGGATAAAGCTTAACGGCGGCAACAATTATAACGAAGCCGCAATGTATGGTATAAACACGCTCTCTTCATATGGTATAAGCGATGAGGAGAAAGTCCGCTATACCTTTTCAACACTTGGAATCCCCAACTCTCCTCTGCGTATTTTTGATACCGGAACACAGACTTTTACAGATATGCTTTTTTCGGTTAAATATACTCTTACCCCGGACGAAAACGGCGAGTACAAATTGACGCAGAATAAAGAGGCTCTGCCCTTTGCATTCACGGTCTCTCCTTCCATGTCAGCGTATATACCAAAAGATGATCCCTTTGAGACAGAAATGTCACTTCTTAATTCAATGACCGATGATGACTATATACTCTATACAGATGTTCCTACAGAGATGATCAAAAATGCTGCTTTTTCAGAAGAGATCATTCCTTCCGGAGGTCTTGTCGCTTTCAAGCGAATTACCAACCAGGTTAATAACCCTTTTGTAACCTACTATATCAGCGATGCTGATGATAATACACTTGCCTGGTTTGAAGCGGAGGACAGTTATGTCGCTCCTCCCGAATTACTTGCTGATTATTCAGGCTTAGACATTCCCCATATGCTTAGCCATAACGCAGTCACATCAGGCCTCTCGGAATTTCCATATGATATTCTCAATAAGACAGCAGGCGATGGCAATTTCAGATCCTGGACCCTTGACTTTACCGGAGCAGATTCCGAGAATTTGCTCCATAAGATCTGTTTTAAGCAATTTGATCCTCAGGAAATGTCCAGAGCATATGCCGATCTTTCATCTCACCAAATGGAATTAACTTCGTGTGCTCCCGACAGGATCGAGGGAATCGTACATTCAGACGATGAGCACATGATATTATTCACAACCATTCCTTACGACAAAGGATGGACAGCATACGTTGACGATAATAAAGCACATGTAATCGTAACAATGGACGGAGACTTTGTGGGGCTAGTGCTCGCCACTGAAGGTGAACATAAGATCACTTTTGTTTATGAACCCCAGGGAAAACTTCAGGGAACAGTAATAACTATAGTAACTTTCCTGGTATGGGCTGTATTACTTTTGACCAGACCCGATAAGAAATCAGAAGAAAAAAAGACGCTGAAGAAATCAACTAAGAATATTCATGAAGAAAGTCCAAAAGAAAACAATGACTGATAAAATCATCACAAACATAAAAAAACTCAATTATTCCAGATTTAATCCGCTT
The DNA here is from genome assembly GCA_024697065.1 of Lachnospiraceae bacterium. Lineage (GTDB taxonomy): Bacteria > Bacillota > Clostridia > Lachnospirales > Lachnospiraceae > NK4A136. The sequence continues at coordinate 14,181 of JAILGE010000033.1, read as the reverse complement.
TTTGCGGCTTTACTTACTGCTCTTATATTCCTTACCGTACTGGCCGTAGCCGGCATTTTGGGCAATGGAAACGAGAGTTTTCTCTATGGTGATCTTTATGTACAATACATAGGATTTATAAAGATGTTTCTCCGTGTATTAAAAGGAGAAGCAGATTTTTGGTATTCATTTTCAATATATCTCGGTTCAGGAACAGCTCTTACTTACGCTTACTATACACTCAGCCCCTTTAACCTCCTCTATCTAATCGACGGAATCCCGGTCTCTACGATGACCACTCTGATCATCACTTGTAAGCTGGCATTGTCAGCAGCATCATTTTGTTATTTTGAGAAAAGAATACTCAAAAAAGAAAACTTTAATGCAATCCCTTTTGCACTTTGCTATGCACTTAGCACCTGGAGTGCCGCCTACTACATCCATATAATGTGGCTCGACTGCCTTTATATGCTTCCTCTGATCACTATTTTTACCATTGAAGCAACAGCTCCTGATCGCAGGAAAACAAATACCCTCTCACTTATACTGTCATATTCTTATCTTTTCCTGACTAATTTCTATATCGCTTTCATGGCCGGAATATTCGAAGCACTTGTCTTCCTTGGCGCTTCATACTGTCACTCAGAAGGATTCAACCGTAATTCTATCAAAAAATTCATTATTTCCGGCCTTCGCTTCTGCATATGTATTTTGTTATCTGCCGGTTTATGCGGTGTAATCCTTCTTCCCGCCGGATATCTGCTTTACTCTCACTCGGCTGCTGATAATTTTGAATTCTCCGAACTTGCCTCATATATCCCCGATATCATAAAAAGCATGTTTATCGGAGAAATGCCAAGCCTCAACAATGTGACACCATTTTTATACTGTTCACTTCCTGTTCTCGTACTCTCTCCCTTTATTTTCTTCAAAAAGAGTTTGTCCGTTAAGATTCGAACAACATTTGCCACGATACTCATATTCTATATGATCGCAATGATAAATCTTCCAACCTATATATTTATGCATGCCTTTGACTATCCTAATTTCTATGCATACCGTTTTACATTTTGTCTTATTTTTACTCTTTGCGCTGCAGCAGCCGTTGTTTTTGATGATTTAAAAGAGCTAAGACCAGCTTCTGTATTCGCTTTAACCTCTGCATTGATAGTTCTCTATTCCGCTATGATGCCGCTACAGGCAACAAGAGTTAACCCCGGCCATGTCCTTGCAGGAACAGTCGGATTCTTTGTTAACCTGGCCTTTATATCAGCCTATTGTTTACTATTATTCCTTAATAAGAGAACTGAAAAAAGGCAATTAATCAAGAGTATTTTTTCTCTCATAATCTGTTTGGAACTTGGGACGAATTTTTATATGTGCATTAAGCATCGTGCATTTGAAAACAATGATATTATTTATACAAATCTTTTTTCCGCAGAATCCAAAGCAATATCTCAGATCAAAGAAAATGACGAATCTTTCTACCGTATCAGCGTGTTAAACGAATCTCTTTTAAACGCTCCTACATACTATGGATACGCCGGATTTAACACTTTTTCATCATCTGATGACTACAACTTAAGGATGGCACTTTGGCACCTTGGAGTGGTCACTTCCAACAGATTGATCGAAGAGAATGGCTATACACCTCTTACATACATGCTTTTCGGAACAAAGTACAGAGTTACTGTACCAACGCATGAAGAATTATTAACTTCCGACGAGTATTCAATTACTGAAAATCCATACTATTGTTCATTGGGATTCATGAGTTCACCGTCTATCATGGATTACGCTCCTGATGACAATCCGTTTAGCAATCAAGAAAACCTGGTTAATCTTATAACAGATGGAAGCTATCATATATTTGAAGAGGTTGATCCCGATAGTTTTATCGTAAAGACTACCAATGCGGTATTGGATTCACAGGATTACGCTCAAACATTCTTTACCCCAATCGCTTCAATCCCTGATTCACAATACTTATACATTCGTGAAAAAGGAAAAAACAGACAGCTCTATGGCTGTCTGTCATTGCATGGAACACCTCTTTTCAGCAGTGATTCAGCTATAATTGTTAATGGTACAAACGGATACAGTTCCACGCCCCGTGCAAGCTTTGGATGTATTTTTATCCCCCAGGACTATAATGAGGCTGATAACACCGAATTAGAACTCCCTCCCTCTGATCATGGATATGACCTTACCGGACTCATACTAAATAACTCAGACCGCTCTGCTATTTTTCGGAATATATATTTCTACGAATACCTTTACAACGGAAAATTAGCTAAGATGTGCGAAGATATCAACACTTACGATATGAATATAACAAAATTTTCAGACAGTTATATATTAGGAACAATTAACGTACCTTCAAATAGAACAGTTTTCTTTTCAAGTATACCTTTTGATAAAGACTGGCATATTTACGCTGACGGAAAGGAAACAGAAACATTTTCGTGTGTAGATGATGCTTTTTTATGCTGTAACCTTACGGAAGGGACACATAATATCGAACTGCGATTCATACCGTCAGGATTGAAGACAGGTAAAATCCTATCACTTATATCACTTCTGATCTCAATCCCGATATGCCTGTTACCTATATTAAGATCCGAAAAAAAACACAAATAACATATTTTTTCACCAGACTTTTTGGAGTTCAGCTGTCCATATCACATGGGCGTGGATACACGAGCATAGATATATCATTTGTTATCCCGGCACCGGCATATTTTGCATAGTTATTCTTATTCACGGATACTCTCGTAGAAAACCGTTATATTCCACATTACGGAGTTTTCCGCTGCCAACACTATCACTGAACAGCTTAACTTCCACCCTGACGGAACATTTTTATACCTCACAAGTGTTCGCAACCCTATGTATTTATCAATCACATATACGTTTTTTCGCCTGCCCGTAGACAGATGAATAGGCGACATCCGCACTATAATATTTTTTATACAAAAGCCATCCGTTATCCTTGTCTCTGACAAAGCTGTTCATCTAGTCTGTAAGCTCTGACTTTGTAACCACATCCCCCAACTGTTCCATGACATCAGATATCTTCGTTTCAACGAATCCTATATCCATTCGAAGCTTATTCATCTCCGAAGTATTATCATTCTACTGCACGGAGAGCTGCATAATCTCGCTCTAACCAAAAGTTGATTGCTTATAGACCTATCCTGCTTGCACAGTAATTAGTCAATCCGCATTTCACGTTTGCACCAAAAAGAAAACAAAAAAAGCTTCGGGCGGAACCCATCCCGAAGCTTTCCTTTTGGCATATTTCTTAACTACTCTTAAGAGAGATTACTCAACTCTGATATAGTAAGAAGCGTTAGGAGTCTTAGAACCTCTGTTATCTGTACCATCGATCCAAACAGAAATCTTGTTGTTACCAATAACGCTGTAAGAAATCTTTGTATCAGCAGCACCATAGGACTTAACCTTGAGAGATACTTTTGCTCCCTGATCGCCACCCATTACTTCCCAAAATGCAGATCCTACGGGTGAAGTTGAAACAATACCAGTAACCTGACCAGCTCCAGAGAATGCATTCGAGCCAGAAGTAGCATTTGCAACTTCAGGATCCATCATAGCTGTAAGCATAGCTGTGTGAACTGAATCTACTACCTGAGTATCAGCTGCAACCTTTGACTTCTCGATGTACTTGATAAGCTGAGGAGCAAGTACGCCTACAAGAATAGCCATAATTGCGATAACGATGATCAGCTCTACGAGTGAAAAACCTTTGTTCTTTCTCATGATTTTCTCCTTTTTCCTTTTTCCTTTGGTTTCCGCACGACCGGTTCCTGTCCTGCAGAAGTTCCCGCTTGTTTGTTTGTAGCTTCATTTTATTACCTGATCAAAAGTAATTCAATATACATTCATGTTGGATTTTTCTTAAATCGTGTCATCAATTCACATGTAATAACTGATCCCCAGCCCAGTAATCCAAGTACAGCCAGCATATTTCCCGTTTTCCTTCCCGGAACAACATACCTCATTTCTACAGTATGAATACCTTTGGTCAGATCTACCGAGCAAAATGTATCATTTATCACAGGATTTATCACAGCTTCATTTCCATCAACGAATGCTTTCCAATTCTTATCATAGGGAATTGACATAAATAATACTGTTTTATCTCCTGTAACATCTACAGATGCTTTAATATATACGTCAGTAAATTCTTCTTCATTCCAGCCTCCGTCATTTAATTCATCATAGAGGTCATTCAGCTTTTCTTCATCCTGATAGTATATGTAAAGGTCATTGAACTCATACACAAATTCCGGATCATCAAAATCAGCTATTACACAGTAAAACTCATTTTCAGCGGAATCCATTTCCAACAATGAATTATATAATTCTAGTCTTCTGATTCCATTGCCGGCACGGTCTCCTTCAGACTGCAGCTCTATATCCATTATCTTTCCACCAGCTTTATGAACTTTTACTCCGTCCTTACTCATTCTGGAAAAATAAATATAAGCGTGTTCAAAGTCACCTTTCGGAACCGATAAGATAGCTGCTCCCACCTCATCTTCAGATACCTTCCTGATCATTCCGCTTCCGTCAGGCCTTATAGCCATCTCCAAATTGGACGACTCAAGTGATCTGTCACCCGCTTCCGACCAGATTTCCATACTTCTTCCCGACATGGCCGTGGCGAGCATATTCTGATTATTAAAAGGATTCGTTGTCATCTCCGGAAAATCCTTAATATCGTCACTAACCATAAAACCGATCGGAAGTGCCTTTTCATTTATATCAAATGCCACATTCCGTCCTAATCCATCATTAACCAGCTTGCCTCTGTACCTCACTCCCAGTATCATATCCGAGAAATCCGTTTTTCCATCATAGGTCAGAACAGAAACCGAAATTCCATCCCCCATATGATAAAAAGTATCCAGAAAATGTCCATTCTGTGCAGGGGAATACATACTGACTCCCATATAATCATAAATATCACCCTGATTAAAGGGGAGACCGGAAATATGAGTTCTGGCAGAATCCCCATCGTCTTCCTTCTCTATATCCGAACGATTTTTTTCCAAAAAGGCCTCTGTGGCAAGCCTGTCCGCGTTATACTCAGAGGCATCAATATCACCATATTCTTTAAATATCACACATGAAGCAGCAGTCAGTTCTATCACAGCCAAAGCCACAACAGCAATGTCCCACCATAATCGCCTAACATCTTTCACTATCTTGAAATACAGGATCAACATCCACAAAACGATCAGAAACGCATTTCCGACAAACATGCGTATCGGGTGTGAAAACGACCTGTCTGCAGTCGCAGTCCATGCTACATAGGCTACGATAAGTAAAAAGAATACTCCAATCCCCATCCCGGCCAGCGTTCTTTCATTCTCCTTTCCTTCAGGAAGAAATTTAAATCCCCTTGCCGCCACAGATACAATAACAAAACTTATAATTACAGCAAATCTTGCCGTATATCCATCCGGTCTGTTAAAAATATGCCAAAATCTATAAATAGGATTAACAAATAAAGACACAGCCATGATAAGCAGTATCGTTCCCCAGAATAATTTTTCTTTCCTGTTTACCGCCCTATTTAAGAAAAGATGAATACAAACAAGTACCGTTAATATCCCACAATAGATACAAGGTGCCTCTTCGTTAAGCGCAATCCCTCTCCCCCAAAACGGAGAACCGAGCATAAGCAGCGGATTTAAGAAACGTATCCCCTCACTTATATTAAAGGCTGAACCACCATCGCCAATATATGATAGTATTACAGGGAAAAGGGCACTCATAGATACCAATACAGCAAGTATTCCGGCAATCAAATACCCAGATACCATCTTTTTTAATCCTGCCCTGTCCACTTCCTTTCCCTTAAGGATCAAGAAAAGAATAAAACATATCAAAGAAAAGATACCCACAATAAAACCACAGTAAAACTGACATATAAAGCAATATGCATAAGCAAGAGATAACGGCAGAACTTTCTTTTTCCTTAACAGTTCATTCATCGCCAGAAAAACCATAGGTAGCATATAAACAGAATCATTAAGGCACAAGCAGCCAAAATACACCGTTGGATATGCCCCCAAAGCATAACAGCATGCAAGGATAATAGAATTATTAGATTCGAGCTTAAGCACCTTTTTTATAAATATCTGCATGAGCATTGCCGATACGCCCGTCTCAAGTATTATTATCAGCATATACGCAGCATATTTATCCGGAATAAGATAAGCAAAGATATTAAATGGACTCATCCCTCCATAAGCAATACTAAGCAAAGTACCTCCCCCCAGCCCAACATTCCAACGATAATCCGGAATATGTCCTTCAAACAGATACTTCCAGAATCCACCATTCAGATTGCCTGAAACGACATCGCCTCCAAACCGCCATTTTTGTCCGGGAAGAACACCTGCTAATGCAAGCGCAACAGCATTTGAAAAAGCCGCCATAAAAAAAGCGATAAGATAATCGTATTTTGACGATATTTTTTTTATTATTTTATTGTCAACTTTCATCCCTGCGATCACCTCTAATAAGTATAATAAACCATCCAACTTCGTATTCATTCCAATGATTTCATTTTCTAATAATCTCTTTTTTATCCTTAATCCCTTGAAAGCAATATTGACAGAAAGTATAATTTCACTGAGACTTATAATATTAGCATTACAGTATCAAATCAACAATCCCGGTCATCCGATATGTTAAAGCAAATTCCTCCTTACGTAAAAAAATATCTTTTTATTATCATCCTGTCTCTGTTGACAGAAATTTATATTTTGAATTTCAGGTATTGGTGTACTCTCAGCTCTGAAAAACAAACAATTGCGGTATCCGATATCACCACCAATGAAAATATCATTCCTGAGAAAGGAAAATTGAGAATATTGTCAACAGATACCGCTGTTTTTCTTTTTTCTCACTCTGGCAATCTTAAATCCCTTAGCTTTACAGCAACAGTTTCGGGAAATTCGTCTCCGTATGTATATTATATAAACACAGTAAAAACAGCTTCAGATTCATCATATAGGATTGAAGATAATACAATTAAGCAAGCTGTAACTGTATACGACGAGGGTGGACATGAACTTTTTTATAAAGAACGAATATCTTCACTATCTGAAGAAAACAGCATGTTCATAAACCTTCCGACAGGCAATTACTATGTCCTTACAGAATTAAGCTATGATAACAGCAAACTATCAGCAGACGCCTTCGTTGATTCTATATGCGTAAATAATACCATTCCTTTTGATTTCAACCCGATACGTTTTCTGACAATAACACTTTTACTCGTCTTTATAACTGCATTTGCCCCCTGCAGCAAGATATGGAATAAGCCTGTCAATACTATCCATGTAGTATTGCTTCCGGCAGTCTTAGTTTTCTGTATTTTTATTGGCATAGGAATCCTCAATCCCATCTGGTTAAAAGAAACTCCTCCTGTAGATTCCTACGGAGAGCTTACAAAAGCACTTGCCCGAGGACATTTCTACACGGATCTTATTCCGGATCCTAATCTGTTGCAAATGGCTGATCCCTATAACTACGAATTACGTGAATCAGAACAGGTTGACTATCTGTTGGATTATGCCTATTATGACGGAAAATATTATGTCTACTTTGGTGTGGTCCCATCAGTAATCGCATTCCTCCCTTACTACATGATCACCGGAAAAATGCTGTCTTACTCATCATGTTTTTTTGCAGTTCTCGCTTTTTTCCTTTCGGGATTAGCGCTTTTCCTTTCCTGCTTTATAAAGAGATACTATGGTAATATTTCTTGCGGATCCTACATTTCCTCTTATATCCTGCTTGTACTGATGTCATCCATCAATGTATTATTTTATGCGTGGATGAATTATTCTATTCCGCAATTCTTCGCTATAACATTTTTTGTATGGGGAGCATTTTTCTATACCAAAGCAGGTTCACAGACAAAGCATGATAAATTATTTGTCGCAGCGGGATCATTTTGTTTTGCTCTCATTGCAGGATGCAGGCCTCAACTTGCATTCTGCGCATTACTCGCATATCCTCTTCTCAGGGAAAAAATGATAAAAAAAGGGACCTTACGCTATTGGCTGGCGTTTATTCTTCCCTTTGCACTCGTGGCTCTTCCCCTTATGTATTATAACTATGCTCGTTTCGGATCTGTAACTGATTTTGGTGTTTATTACAATCTTACAGTAGGACAGATCCATAAACAGCCTTTTTCATTATCAGGATATAAAAGTGCTTTGCTCTTTTATCTTTTCACAATCCCTCAATTTAACACTGAATTTCCATGGATAAACTATCATATTCCTGATCTGATCGCAGAAAACATAACCGATAATCTAGCCGGATATTTCATTATATTCCCAGTCTCCCTTATCTCTTTGTTACATTGGCCAATAAAAGCCGGAAGAGATAACTCAAGAACTATCTTTAGGATTACGCTTGTTATTCTTTCTTTTTTCATGATTACTGTAGCTTATTTCTATCTTGTCATAAGATATTTATTTGATTTCAGTATCCTGCTTGGAGCGGAGAGCACAGTAATGCTTTTAGATTTAGAGGCGAAAAAAAAATATCAAATGATAGCCCACGCTGTAATGCTGGTTTCAATACTATCCGGAATGGTATATTATTTTCTTTACTTTTCCAGTTCATACGCTAACATGCTAACTCTAAACTATACCAATCCTGATTGTTGGTATGAAATTTATAAATCAGTCTGCTTCTGGAAATAAAGATATATGTGTACTTGTCAAGAACATTCCAATCTTGCTTGTTGGTATAAAAGTTTAAATTGTGCGTTTTTAGGCCTAGAATTTTCCGCTACCTGATTCCATCATATGTCCAATTATCCGGATCAGAAAGCATACCACCATTAACATCTACTCTAAACCAATATGTTGGCAGAAATTTTTTTCCATTATTAATATTCACTTGTATACCATTATCATATCCATAAATAACATCAATACCTTTACTTTTATAACTACCATCAATAAGCATCCTTCCGGTAAAAGGATTAAGTGGACAATCCACTATCCCATTAACCAAAAGTGCCGGTGTATCAGCATTCGTCATAGGTTCGTATGAAACAGAAAATCCCGAAGATCCGAAATCTTTATATAAAAGTAACGCTGAATATGTCTCAATATCAGGTACCTCATCAGACAACATTTCAACAAAATTAGCATTACTTCTACCATGATCAGATACGATCACAATACGAGTATTATCATACAAATCATTATCCCTAAGATAATCCAACCATTTCCCTATTTCTTTTAAAGAAGCAAATGTAGATTGATAATGCATTTTTCCATTCATATCATTTAAACGCAAATTAACACCATCTATAGAATATAAGCCACTATTTATATCATAGAATTCAGTATTATCGACAAACGCTGATGGCGCGTATTCTGGTGCCTGCAAAAACATACAGTCATGTGCAGCAGAATTATAAAGTGACATAAACGTATTCTTTCCCTCATCCGTAACAATTGTCATATTACTAAGATTCTCAAGTACTGAATAACTATCTAAGAATGACTTCCGCTCTCCTACAGTAACGTTATCCGACAAAATAAACTGTGCTCTATAAAAATACGGGTCATTCTCTATATCAATGCCAGAATGCAAATACCGCGTCATAAGATGATCCAGATATCTGATATTCGGCTCCCCGTAGCTTCCATTCTGATAAATATACGTTCTGAGTGCGTAAGGTGCACAAGAAGTGGCGGAATAACAAAACAGATTCCTTTCCAAAAGATCAATCCTTAGTTCACTCTGATCTTTACTCATATTAAAAGTACCATTGCTGTTTGCGGTTCTTATTTCAGGATACTCACAAAAAATTGAAAGATCAGGAATCCAACTGTACCCTGCATACGCAGGATCAAAAACAGTGGTTTCATATCCATTCTCAGCAAAAAAAACAGGAAGTACCATTAATGCTTCATTATGCTTCTCTTCTAGCAAATCATCATCTCGTTTATTCAATTCAGCAGGTGTATATTCATACCCGCCATATACTCCCGGAATTGCGTAGTTTGTTGCCGGGCCGGTTGACAATGTATTCAAATATAGTGTAAATCCATCATATTGGCGATACAAATCCTCATCCTCATTGACAAAATAAGGAAAATACATTCCTACTGCAGAATCTACAATGATCATAACCACGTTTTTTCCTTTTTTATCTAACGAAAATGTTAGTTCATTATCAACTCTTGCAATTTCTGCATAATCAGTAAACTGCGAATGGATTCTCTCCATATTTATGATTCCCACACTGATTGCAGCCAATGTAATACCCGAAAAAATAACAGAAAAAAATAAGCGAATCTTTTTATGTCTCAATACAAGCATTACAAACAAAACAGTCAGGAGAGCTACAACGGCAGAATTTCTCCAAGTACTCCTACCAATCACCGAATTCACTCCTCGATTTAGTTCAAGGTCTTCCGTCAATGCGCCACTAATGTTACCAGAAAACATGTATCCTTGTAAAAAAACAAAACAAATTATTGAGATTATTGAGGTTAACAATTTTCTTATTTTTTTCCCTGAAAAATAATAAATGATCATTGGCCAGAAGACAAATATCCCCAATGCTGTCGCCATTGGTCTAAGCATCAGAGTAGTCGGATTATTCATAATTACTCGCTCACTAAATTCAAGTGGTGATGATGCTACCACCTGCGATGGCACAAGTAATCCTAACAACATAGCAACCACAAATCCACATACAAGGAAATAAACTAACTCTTGATCAAAAACAAATGAGTGTTCATTATTTTCATTTCTTAGATTTGAGATCCTATTGGTATTTTCAGATAAACGTTTTACAAGATTTTTGCACAATGAGAATAAATTATTAAGCGTCCAATAAAGCACTAATCCCGAAGGCATCGGGTACAAAAGGAGCAAAAAAACCAATGCAATAACTATTAACTTCGTTTTCTCATACTTGGTCTGTTTCCTCGAATATACCGCACCTGATAATATATTTAAAACAGTCATAAGGACAGGCAGTATATTTATTGAACAATTCCCTAAATCCAGCAATCCATCTGCCTTAGAAAGATCATTAATAAATAAAAAAACGGCACCCTTAAACAGTCGTATTTCTGAGAGTGATTGATACGCCGCCATGAAAATCGGTATTTCCAAAAGAAGTGAAAACATTCCAGAAACAGAGTAGATCATTCTGTAATGATTTTCTCTATATAACGCCGAGAGAATCATTATCCTTTCATCACCTTTAAAGGAAGAATTAATATGCTTACGCCACTTATCTATTATGTTTTCTTTTAATTGTTTCTTTCTCTCCGCACTTTCGGCCAATTCATAGAACGGTAACACAAGACAATTAACGGCAAGACTAAGAAATACAACAGCTAAACCCGCATCAGCATTTGTAATCTTATAAAAAAAACAAAACAGGTACTCTAACAAGAGCCTTATTGGCATGACTGCAATATCGAAAATAAACTTAAACAGTATCATTATTCTTTTAATCCTCTGCAATTCTTCTGAATTTCTTTCTTATCTTCCTTTTGTCTGGGCAAGCCATAACACTTCCGTCAAGTCAGGCAGCAAAGAATTCTCCCTACATTCACGCCTTAGCCACTCAACAAATCCAATCAACGAGTAATAAGTATATTACACATCCGAATACTCTTTGTTGATCGGTAAGCTTTTAGCCTATAATTTAATATACACATCAGAAGAAAACTAAATTCCTTCGATGTGATTAAAAGTGCTCTGCATTACTCAGGTTGCCTTCAAAAGAAATTTAGTAACAGGTTTTTCAATAGCAAAATACGCAACAGCTCCAATAGTAAACGCAAGTATTATAAATGCTATCAGCATAACCTCATGCGCATAATCTATTGACAAACGTAATCTCGTCTCCAAATTAAATATTGCAAATATCAAAACTACATGCAAAATATATGTAGAGAATGTAATCTTTCCAAGTGTTTCCCAATACTTCCACAAAAAAATCTTTTTCATTATTGATGTTTCCATAAATACGATCAATGCAGGCGTAACAAGTAATGCCATCAGATGGTATCTGCCGAAAAACAACAATTCAGGCCAAAAAACATGATACATTCCATAAACAAATAGGATAAACCCAGATAAGATAGCATCTTTAATGCGTACTCCTTTTCTTGAAACATGGGTCGCAAGCAATAAACCGGTAAAAAATGCTTCATATCCTCTACCATCCTGACTATTTAAAAATGGAATTGAAAATGAATATGAGCTTGCCGTACATCCAATTATTATCATAATCCCAAATAGAATATTAACTTTGACATTCAATTTCATAGATATCCAAACGATGAAATAAAAAAATGCAAAACACAATAACAGAACATCTAAATACCAAGATTCCATATTTATACGACTGTTAATAAACCCCCATCCCTCTTGAATACCAATACTAGAGCTTATAATCCCCCATAATGATGGCGCACTAAAATCATCACGTATGAATCTGCTATTTTCAACCATTACAGCTACCATGATCTCATATAAGATGGTTCCTATTGTCAACATAGGGAGAATTCTAATAAGCTTTATTTTATAATACTGTGAAAAACTTCTCCCCTGCCGGATCTTTTCTATCTGACTAAAAGATAAATACCCGGACAATCCAAAGAATACTTCAACAAAAAACTTAAATTCCCATCCCAATTCCTCTTCATTGATCAATCGATTTCCAAAGAAAACCCCTTGAGGGCACAAAAATAACCGATAATGCAACCAACATATTCCCATGCAAGCAATTACGCGTATAAAATCTAAACTATAAACCCTATTATTATTTGTATCACTCTGTTGCACTTTGTTCACTCTCCACCTTTACTCTTCTTAATCCAACATTCTGTACACTTATTATTTAAAAAACGTTTCGGAAATAAATTTGCCTCCTTAAGACGTAGTCAGGATTTGCAGATCTGCTTGCCCTGAACGACAGACTGCAATAAAGAATGTTGTTATTTCTATCTAAGGCAAAATAAACCTCGTATCTTGAGACGGAGCCGCCAGGAACAGTAAACCTTCGTTAAGAACTATAGGTATCATAACCATACCTGCTCTTTTTCCCCGACATTTAAGTGAATAATAGAACATGATTCCGATGATCCTCCCCAAAAATCCAACTCTATATAAAAAAACAGGATGCTTTAGTCCTCCAAGTTGATACTTAACAACTCAGCTCCTCACTCATCATATTTTATAAGACCACCGGTCTTTATTCTCATAACTCCAGCTTCTTGCGACAGCATCCGATAAGTATTTATTATACAATTACTCCTAATTATTCAAAGGCATCGCATTTTCTTCCGGATCTATGATGTTCTATCTGCAATGCATATCATTTATATCAGGCTGTTTTATACCTACTATCATTTGGTTAAAGCCGAACTGGAAACGCTGATAAGAAAGAACACGGCAGCCATTTTTCAGTAACTTGTGAACCAACTCTTCTCTATTATAGTAGTGAATATGCTCTCTTATTGATGCCTCACTTATAATATGTAACCGATATGCCAGTAATTCCAATACAGGTTTAGCGATCGGTGTAGGTGTAGTAAGAACAATCACGCCACCAGTTTTTAACACTCTGACGCCTTCTTCAAACAGTTCGTTATCCATAGGCAAATGCTCCAGTACAGCCAGCATGAATACACAATCTGCTGTATTCGCTTTTAGCGGAAGTTTCCCTCCAAACCTAGAATTATTAACAATACGTATATTTCTCCATGTCAGATCATTACCTCTAATATCAAAGCCATACCCCTTTCTGATCTGATACGCAATGTTCATCAGAAAACGTCCATAAAAACCACATCCGATATCAACACATACCGGTTTTGGACTTGACATTATAAATGGTCTGATCTTCAAATATCGCAAATATCCGAGCAGTTTTTCAAATAGAGGCCAATCATCTTTAAACTTCTTCATTTATTCATCCACCTTATCTCATTAAGTCTTTTCCTCAACCACATTACTGTTACTTGCCGTTAGTATATAAATAGTTCAAATTAAAATGAGATTTCTCCTAAAAAATTGTACTATATCCAAAGAGGAGGAACTCATTATGCCACGTAAAAACAAACAACACGACAAACAGTTTAAGCTGGATGCAATTCAGTATGT
>JAILGE010000032.1 GCA_024697065.1 Lachnospiraceae bacterium | reverse complement strand
AGAACGCTGGTGGTGAATTCAGGGTTAGAATCGAGCTTGAGGCTGTATTCTATGATATGATTATGCTCTTTATCAGCACCGGTTTTACCACTTCTGAATACGAAACCACCATGAGCCATGCCGCTGTGATTAGCAAGAAGCTCTTCCTCACTGATAAAGTGTACTGTTGTATCATAATCAGCAAAATAGTTGGGCATTTCCTTAATCTCTTTTTCTACAGCTGCCGCATCTGCACCATCCTCGAGTACGACAAAGCACTCTCTTGTGTGCTTCTGTCTTGTGGTAAGCTCTGGGTTCTCACCGTTTCTTACAGCTTCAAGAGCTGACTCTACAGGGATTGTATACTGCTTAGCATTCTTAACTCCCTTGATTCTTCTGATAGCATCCGAATGTCCCTGTGAAACTCCCTTGCCCCAGAATGTATAATCCTTTCCATCAGGAAGAATTGCATTTGAATACACTCTTGCCAGTGAGAACATTCCGGGATCCCATCCGCAGGATATTACTGCTACCTTCTTTGAATCCTTTGCTGCAGCATCAACATTCGCAAAATGCTCAGGAATTCTTGCATGAGTATCAAAGCTGTCAACCACATTGAAGAGCTTCGCATATTCCGGAGTCTGTACAGGAAGATCTGTCGCACTACCTCCGCAAAGGATCATTACATCGATTTTGTCCTTCCATGCATCAGCCTCTGAAACCGACACTACCGGCACGCCCTCTGTTCTAATGGAAAGTGATGAAGGATCTCTTCTGGTAAACACTGCTACCAGATCCATATCCGGAGCTTCCTTAACTGCAAGCTCCACACCTTTTCCAAGGTTACCATAACCTAAAATACCAATTCTGATACTCATACTACTCCTCCTATAATAATGACATTTTTTCTATCCAAGTCCCCGGGCACCCCATTAGCTTAGCTCATCAAATAAGCACCCTGACAATTCGACTTTAGTAAAGATACTACACCCTATAAGTTCAAGATAAAAGTGACATTTTTAACATTAATCGATTCTCATTATCAATTTAAGAATATTTGCAGCTGCTTTCTCAAGCTCTTCGCGGGTGATAGCATTCTTCTCAAGTGCCTCAAGAATTCTATCCGGGAAACCACAGCCCATCTTCATATCATTTCCGGCTTTGCACTCCTTATAGTTCTCACCATAAGTCCACCAGTCAGTGGTGATCATACCATCGAATCCCCACTCACCGCGAAGGATTCCTTCTATCATATCCTCATTCTCAGAAGCACGTCTTCCATTGATGATATTGTAGGAAGTCATGATACTCCAGGGTGAGCTCTCCTTAACCACGATTTCGAAAGCCTTGAGATAAATCTCTCTTATTGCTCTTTCTGATGCCCTGGAATCACTGTTCTTTCTGTTTGTCTCCTTGTTATTGAGAGCAAAATGCTTTGCTGTTGCAGCGATATTGTTACTCTGAATACCACGGATCATACCTGCAGCCATTTTTCCTGTAAGATACGGATCCTCTGAATAGTACTCAAAGTTTCTGCCACAAAGGGGTGAACGGTGAATGTTCATTGCAGGAGTGAGCCATACTCCGATGTTGTTCTCTTTAACCTCTTCACCACCGGCTATTCCGACAAGCTCTGTAACAGCAGGGTCCCATGTGCAAGCAAGCAGTGTTGCGCAGGGAAAAGCAGTGGTCTTAACACCAACCTGAGGCTGTATACGAAGACCGGCAGGGCCGTCCGCTGTCATGATATTGGGGATGCCGTACTCCTCATTATTACCATAACCGAAAGTATTGGCTACGCCTACGTTGGGCTGTCCTCCAACAAGCCAAGCCAGATCCTCGTCAGATAGAACCGCAATAAATTCCTTGAGAGTCATCCTGCCATCAACCACATCAATAAGCTGAGGCTTAGTCGACGGTACGAAGCAGACCTTGTGACCTACAGGCCTTACTCTGGGTGTCATATGAAGGAAAACCTCTGGATCCATTTCCTCGAGAGCATTTTCATTGAACTTAGATGCATCACCCTGAGGAAGCTCCTCGTATGAGCCGTCTGACAAAAGTCTCTTTTTGAGTGAAACCGGTGCCATCTTCTCTGAAAGCTGACATACTACCATATCCTCTGAGACATAATAATCTGTTTCAGCCTTTTTAGCACTTCTTACATCTGTTCCGATAAAGAATTTATATTTTCCTTTTTCAAGAACATATGCTGATTTCTTGACTTTACCCAGATCATCATATGATGCCATCTCAGATGTAGGGAATTCAATGATCACCTTCTCGGTCTGGCCCGGGAGAAGCTCCGATGTCTTTTTAAATCCTACAAGCTCCTTAGCAGGCTTACCAAGCTTTCCGTCAGGAGCACTTACATAGACCTGAACTACCTCTTTACCCGGGTATTTACCGGTATTGGTAACATTTACTTTTACCGTAACCTTGTCATCATCTGCATTCACCTTGATCCTGCCAAGTGAAAACTCTGTGTAGGACAGACCATAGCCAAAAGGATATATTACCTTCTTGGATGCACCTTCAATAGTCTCAAAATATCTGTAACCTACATATACATCTTCTGTATATTCAACATAGTCATCGGAATCATGGAAGTTCTCAGTTCCGGGATAATCTGAAAGATCTCTCGCAAAAGTATCAGAGAGCTTACCGCTGGGATTTCCAAGACCGCACAGAAGCTCAGCAGTTGCAAGACCACCTTCGATACCTCCCTGCCATGCGATCAGTGCTGAATCAATATCTTTATTATCCTTGATCCATGACACATCAAACATACCACCGATATTGAGAACGATTATCGTATGTGCAAATGCCTTCGTTACTTTTTCTACAACAGCTTCCTCAGCCTTGGAAAGATAGAAATCACCTTTCTCATAAAGCTCGTCTGTAGCATCTACAAGATCCTGCTGAACATCCTTATGTTTTCTGCCATCATCGTTATCTGCTTTTCTGTCCCATCCCTCTCCTGAATATCTGGAGAATGAAACAATAGCTGTATCTGTAAAGGCTTTAGCCTTGTTCAGAAGCTCATCCGGAATCTCTGGCTCTGCAATGAGTCCTGGCATCTTACCGGCTTTATACTGTCCCTTTACATAATCATCATAGAACTCAACAGAATCCTTAAACATTGAAACCTGTCCCTCGAGCTTGGCAAAGCCCTCTGCCAGATTCCTCACATAAGGTACGGTAACATCACCTGATCCGCCGCCACCTTTTACATAGTCAATTGAAGCCTTACCAAAAAGAGCCACCTTCTGGCCACGACAAAGCGGAAGTGTATTATTCTTATTCTTTATCAGAACCATTCCTTCCTTAGCTGCATTCTTGGAAATATCTATATGTTCCTGAGATGCGGTTACTCTTGTTCCATCCTCCTTAAGTGGAAGATTTGGGTGATACTTAGCTCTAATCCATTTATCCATCGTTTTCCTCCATGCTGTTAAATTATGATGTACGACTATAACGCGCTGCACTAATCTATTCCGTATAAACCCACGCCCTATTGGCTTATACACAACTAACTGCAGCGCAATGTTTTCGATAAATATTATTATATATGTATATCAGAAAAGATAGAACTGATTATTTTAATTTTATAGAGACAATTGACTTTTCATAGCCCAAAGCACCACTCAATTTAAGCTATACTTTCTATAGACGTATAAAAAGGGTAAATTTATGGAAAAAATCTAGTATAAATAAAGGCGCGCAAACCTAATAAGGGGCTGTCGCATTGCGACAGCCCCTTAATTGTCAACTCACTCGAAAGTGGTCTTTAATTATTTATTTGCAATAGCTGCCTGTGCTGCTGCAAGTCTTGCAACAGGTACACGGAACGGTGAGCATGATACATAATCAAGACCGATCTTGTGGCAGAACTCAACAGATGAAGGATCTCCACCGTGCTCGCCGCAGATACCTACGTGAAGCTTGGGATTAACCGGCTTACCGAGCTTGATAGCCATCTCCATAAGCTTGCCGACACCTGTCTGATCAAGCTTAGCAAACGGATCGTTCTCGAAGATCTTTGTATCATAGTAAGCATTGAGGAACTTACCTGCATCATCACGTGAGAAACCGAATGTCATCTGTGTAAGGTCATTTGTACCGAAGCAGAAGAAGTCAGCTTCCTTAGCGATCTCATCAGCTGTAAGAGCAGCTCTGGGGATCTCGATCATGGTACCTACTTCGTACTCAAGCTTAACGCCTGCAGCTGCGATCTCGGCATCAGCAGTAGCTACTACTACGTCCTTAACATACTTAAGCTCCTTGACCTCACATACAAGAGGGATCATGATCTCGGGCTTAACATTCCAGTCAGCGTGAGCCTTCTGAACTTCGATAGCTGCACGGATTACAGCCTTGGTCTGCATCTTAGCGATTGAAGGATATGTAACCGCAAGACGGCATCCTCTGTGACCCATCATAGGGTTGAACTCGTGAAGAGACTCACAGATGTTTCTGATCTCTTCTACAGACTTATTCTTAGCCTTAGCAAGCTTCTCGATATCAGCATCCTCTGTAGGAACAAACTCGTGAAGAGGCGGATCAAGGAATCTGATAGTAACGGGGCATCCCTCAAGAGCTTCATAGAGAGCCTTGAAGTCTCCCTGCTGGTAAGGAAGGATCTTATCAAGAGCAACTTCTCTCTCTTCCTCTGTATCAGAGCAGATCATCTCACGGAAAGCTGCGATACGCTCGGGCTCGAAGAACATGTGCTCTGTACGGCAGAGACCGATACCTTCTGCACCAAGCTCTCTTGCCTTCTTAGCATCAGCGGGAGTATCAGCATTTGTACGAACCTTGAGCTTTCTGAACTCATCAGCCCATGCCATTACACGGCCGAACTCACCTGCGATAACAGCATCAACTGTAGGAATGATGCCGGCATAGATGTTACCTGTTGTTCCGTCGATGGAGATCTCGGAACCTTCTGTGAATGTAGTACCTGCGAGAGTGAACTTCTTGTTCTCCTCATCCATTGCGATATCGCCGCAACCGGATACGCAGCATGTACCCATACCACGTGCTACTACTGCAGCGTGTGATGTCATACCACCACGTACTGTAAGGATACCCTGAGCAGCCTTCATACCTGTGATATCTTCGGGAGATGTCTCAAGACGTACGAGTACTACCTTTTCTCCTCTTGCAGCCCATGCTTCTGCATCATCAGCTGTGAATACTACCTTACCGCAAGCAGCACCCGGTGAAGCACCAAGTCCCTTGCCGAGAGGTGTAGCAGCCTTAAGAGCAGCAGCCTCGAACTGGGGATGAAGAAGTGTATCAAGATTTCTGGGATCGATCATTGCTACAGCTTCTTCGGGAGTCTTGTGTCCTTCATCTACGAGATCACAAGCGATCTTGAGAGCAGCGGGAGCTGTTCTCTTACCGTTACGGCACTGAAGCATGTAGAGCTTCTTGTTCTCAACTGTGAACTCCATATCCTGCATATCATGGTAGTGATTCTCAAGAGTCTCACAAACCTTGATGAATTCGCCGTATGCTTCGGGGAATTCCTTCTCCATCTGAGCGATGGGCATAGGAGTACGAACACCTGCAACAACGTCCTCACCCTGAGCATTGATGAGGAACTCACCCATGAGCTTGTTCTCACCTGTAGCCGGATCACGTGTGAATGCAACACCGGTACCGGACTCGTTATTTAAGTTACCGAATACCATGGGCATTACGTTAACGGCTGTTCCCCATGAGTAAGGGATATCATTATCTCTTCTGTAAACATTTGCACGAGGGTTATCCCATGAACGGAATACAGCCTCGATAGCAAGCTTAAGCTGCTCTACGGGATCTGAAGGGAAGTCCTTGCCAAGCTGCTTCTTGTACTCAGCCTTGAACTGCTCTGCAAGCTCCTTGAGATCAGCTGCTGTAAGATCAACGTCGAACTTAACACCCTTCTTCTCTTTCATAGCATCGATAAGCTGTTCGAAGTACTTCTTACCAACTTCCATAACTACGTCTGAGAACATCTGGATGAAACGACGATATGAGTCATATACGAAACGCTCGAAAGCAGGATCAGGATTACCTGCGATCATTGCTGCTACAACTTCATCATTAAGACCAAGGTTAAGGATGGTATCCATCATACCGGGCATTGATGCTCTTGCACCTGAACGAACAGATACGAGAAGGGGGTTCTTCAGATCGCCGAACTTCTTGCCGTTGATCTCCTCCATCTTCTTAACGCCTTCCATAGCCTGAGCCATGATCTCATCATTGATGCTGCGTCCGTCTTCATAGTACTGTGTGCATGCCTCGGTTGTGATTGTGAAACCCTGAGGTACGGGAAGGCCAATACTGGTCATCTCGGCAAGGTTAGCACCCTTACCACCAAGCAGATTACGCATTGACATGTCGCCTTCGCTAAACATGTACACCCATTTCTTCGACATAAACGATTTCTCCTCTCCTAAAACGTTTTTCTCTTTTATCAACTTTGCTATCATATCATAAACAGTTCACAATTGATAGAGTGAACCGTTGTATAATTTTCACAAAATTAGAATGAAAAACGGCCGTTAAAATAGTTATCAAGCTCAGATATTGCGATTCTCTCCTGTTTCATGGTGTCACGGTCACGGATAGTAACACAGTTATCTGTCTCTGAATCGAAGTCGTATGTTACGCAATAAGGTGTTCCTATCTCGTCCTGTCTGCGATAACGTTTTCCGATAGCTCCTCTGTCATCGAACTCACAGTTATACTTCTTGGAAAGCTCAGCGAAGATCTTCTCAGCGCCTTCATTAAGCTTCTTGGAAAGCGGGAGCACACCGATCTTCACAGGTGCAAGTGCGGGATGGAAGTGAAGTACTGTTCTCATATCCGGCTTCTCTTCCGTTCCGATATTCTCCTCATCATAAGCCTCGCAAAGGAATGCAAGTACCACACGGTCAGCACCGAGTGAAGGCTCGATAACGTAAGGAACATACTTCTCGTTGCTCTCATCATCGAAGTATGAAAGATCCTGCTTGGATACGTTCATATGCTGTGTGAGGTCGTAATCTGTTCTGTCAGCTATACCCCAAAGCTCGCCGAAACCGATGGTCGGGAAAAGATACTCGATATCCGTGGTTCCCTTTGAGTAGAATGCAAGCTCTGCAGGATCATGATCTCTCAGACGCAGATGATCTTCCTTGATACCGAGAGAAAGGAGCCAGTCACGGCAGAAGCCTCTCCAGTACTCGAACCACTCAAGGTCTGTCCCGGGCTTGCAGAAGAACTCAAGCTCCATCTGCTCGAACTCACGTGTACGGAAGGTGAAGTTACCGGGTGTGATCTCATTTCTGAATGACTTACCTACCTGGCCGATACCAAAGGGGATCTTCTTTCTGGAAGAACGCTGTACATTCTTGAAGTTAACAAATATACCCTGTGCTGTCTCGGGGCGGAGGTAAACAACATCCTTTGCATCCTCTGTTACGCCCTGGAAAGTCTTGAACATAAGGTTGAACTGTCTGATGTCGGTGAAATCATGCTTTCCGCATGTGGGACAGGGAACGGAATGCTCTCTGATGAAGCTCATCATCTGCTCGGGTGTCCACCCGTCAACGGATGACTCAAGCTTGATACCGTTAGCTTCCGCAAAATCCTCGATAACCTTGTCCGCACGGAAACGCTCATGACACTCTCTGCAATCCATAAGAGGATCCGAAAAGCTCTTTAAATGTCCGGAAGCGATCCATGTCTGTGAGTTCATGAGGATCGCACAGTCAACACCAACATTATAGGGTGATTCCTGAACGAACTTCTGCCACCATGCACGCTTTACGTTATTCTTAAGCTCTACGCCCAGTGAACCGTAATCCCACGTGTTTGCGAGGCCGCCATAGATCTCGGATCCCGGGAATATGAAGCCTCTTCCCTTTGCAAGGTTTTTGATTGCATCAAGTGTCTTTTCCATTTTCTTTCCTCCGGTTATATTTATGGATATCAGTACAATACAAAATAAATCCCGTTTGCATCCGGGGTGACGGTATATTTGTCAGTCATTGTCATCCCCTGTGAATAGTAATCTATCTTATCGGGAAGCTTTATCGATGAAGTCCCCGTCAGTACTGCGATCCTGTCGCTGCCTCTCTCGAGCAGATCTTTCTTCCCTATGGAATTCTCGGATGCGGATGCCTTATAGAGCGAACGGTTAAAATCATATCCCTTATCATATGCCCCCTGCACTGTTCCGAGATACAGCTCGTCCGGCATATAATTGTTATAATCATCAGCGGATTTAAATACAAAGCTCATGTACATGACACCGTTTTCAAGTGAATAATCACCCAGCGTGATGGACTCGGCGCCGTGTGCGGCATTGTAGTCCGCAAGCTCTCCGTTTACCATGGCTAACAGTTCGTTTACATCATAATAGCTCTCTGTAAATGTCTCGTTTATACCGGCTTTGATCCTGCCGTCTCCCAGTATTTCTATTGAAGAAGCCGTTGCCTTAAGTCCTGTTTTTTCACTGCCGGCCGGCTTATTTCCAAAGGAGCAGGCCGTGAAGACCACTGCCATTACAACTGCTGCAAAAAATGTATTTAAACTTCTCTTTATATTCATTGTTGATTCTTCTTTCATTTGTCTTACAAAATATCCGCCAAACTATCTAAATATATCACACACGCTCTCTCTATTTCAAGACATCCAGCATCTCTGCGCTTTTGAACCTGTGCCCTTCAAAGACTCTGGTGCACTCTGCTGCCGCGATCCTTATCATCTCCGTTAAAACTTCATCCTTAAGCTTGAAATGGTACAGTGATTTCGGATGCGTCGCCAGCAGGAAGTCCATGGTATATCCCGCGCTCTGTGAGTACCCCACTCTGTACCGCTCTCTGTCGAACTCACCCATGATCATGATGCTCTTTAATTCAAATACCATCTTCACCAGTCTGTTATCGAAGTCCGGATGGACGAGCGCTCTGAGAGACTGATAGAGAAGTGTCAGCATATCCCTTTCGTCATTATTCTCTCTGGTACAGTAGTCTGCCAGTTCCAGAAAGTACATGCCGTACAGTGCGCCGGTGAAATCATCCCGCAGCTCCGGAAAGTAGTTCTTTACCGTTGCATCATTCAGGGTGTATGAATTTCTGCCTGCGAAAAGCTTGAAATCCGCGAAGACAAAGAGATCAGTGCAAGCCTGCAGTCTGTTTCCCTGGCGTCTTGCTCCGTTCGCAAAAGCGGTGATCTTCCCCGAATTGCCGGTTAGGATCACCACTCTCCTGTCATATTCATTTACGGGCTCGGCACGAAGAACAATGCCGGGCGTATTCATCAGATCAAGCATTTTCTTAAATCTTTTTCAGGCTTTTATTTCTTCAGATCATCCTTGCTGTAGCCGAAATTAGCCACTAACAGATCACTCTCACGCCAGTTTTCCCTGACCTTTACCCAAAGCTTCAGATTGACTTTTGTTTCAAGGAGCCTCTCTATTCCCGGTCGTGCCTGGGTACCTATCTCTCTGAGCATTGAACCCTTTTTGCCGATGATGATCCCTTTATGAGATTCCTTTTCGCAGACGATGGTCGCTTCCACGTCATATATATCCTTACCTTCGCGCTTCTCCATCCTGTCTATCAGCACGGCGATACCGTGAGGTATCTCTTTATCAAGGAGACGCAGCGCCTTTTCTCTTATAAGCTCTGCTGCCAGCTGTCTGATCGGCTGGTCAGTAAGCTCATCTTCGTCGAAGAAGAACGGTCCCTCCTTTAAGTGTTTGAATATGCTTCCTAAAAGATCGTCTATCCCCTGCGCCTTGATTGCTGATACAGGGATTATCTCCGCAAATTCGCAAAGCTTCTGATATGCATCGATGACTTTGAGGATCTCCGGTTTCTTTACCGTATCGATCTTATTGATGACAAGTATTATGGGAAGCTTTATCTCACGCAGCTGCTCTGCTATGCGCAGCTCCGCTTCGGGGATCTCGGCCTTTGGTTCTACAAGCCACAGTACCAGATCAGCCTCTTTTATGGAGCGGTCCGCTGCTGCCATCATATAGTCGCCCAGCTTGTTCCTGGCCTTGTGCAGTCCCGGTGTATCAACGAAGACTATCTGCCCTCTCTCCTCGGTGAGCACCGTACGTATACGGTTCCTGGTGGTCTGGGGACGCGGTGATGTAATGGCGATCTTCTCTCCGATGAGCCTGTTCATCAAAGTACTCTTGCCCACATTGGGCTTGCCTGCCAATACTACGAATCCTGATTTTTTACGGTTCTCTTCTCCCATAGTCTCTCCCGTCTTAATGGAACAGCGCTTCGGTCACATCGAAGCAGTCTTTATTATCATTGATCTTGGTCTCATTTCCCACAACGCATAATATGTCATCCGACATGAATGCTTCCACATGGGCTGCCAGCGCTCTGATATCCCCGTCATTTGCATTTAATACTTCATCCCTCTCCTTCTGGAGCTGCTCGTAAGTTATACCCTCGAGCTCTGCATGGAGCGATCTCGATCCCTTGGCAGAAGGCATCCTGGGGATATCTATATCACTCATGGTGCCTATGATGTACTTTGTCATCTGTTCATCATCCGCCTTGAAATCACGCAGATAATCCGCTGCCTTCTCAAATATATCGATCGTCTCCGTAAGATTCGGATCCCTGTAGGATACGAAATAGCTTGTACCATGTCTGCCGAAGCTGTTCATGCATCCGTATGCACCACCCTTTACGCGGACATTTGTCCAGAGATAATCATATCCGAGGATAGTATGGAGGATATGCATGCTTCCCTTGTATTCCAGACCGTGATCCTTAAAGTTACCCGAACGGCATACATACTGAACCTGCGATGAACAACTGAGTCCCGCTTTCTCCTTTTTAACTTCTATGCTGCCCTTGGGTACATTCACCGGAGCAGTATCCAGAGCATCCACGATGGGACTGACCATACCCTTTAACGAATCGAGCTCCGTCCTGCCTCCCGTGACATCAAGGAAGAGGTTCTCTTTCCTGTATACGATGCGAAGTGTCTCTTTAAGTCCGGCTACTATCTCATCCTTCTTCTCATCAAAGTTGGCTTCCCAGTCCTCCAGACATCTGTAGTAATCCAGACCGCTGATCATTTCTCTCGTCTTGGCAAATTCCGATGCGCCGGCTGCAGCATGAGCCGCTGCCACAAGATGACCTGATGAGAGCATGGTACTCTGAATGCGAGATCTTCCCTCTGCTATGATCTCCTTTAAACGCTTCGTATCATCAAGCTTTGATGTGAGCATTATCTCTCCCAGAAGATCAAAGGCCTGAGGAATGTTCTGTGTCATGGCACTGAGCTTGACTGTAAGGTATCTCTTATAATTCTTAAGGTCGCCTTTGATGACAGTGCTGTCCGAAGACATGCTGATGCATCCGGTGTACTTGTCTATCTCATATCCGAGACTGTCGTAAGTATGCTTTGCGGTATCCACCGATCTGAGGACGCCATTCAATAATCCCGCGTAAGGATAGAGCGGGTAAGGGAGCTTATCCATATCGAAAAGCATAGTGAAATATACGATGCCGTTGGTATCGATGTCGTGGAAAAGCGTCTTTATGCCATCCACCTCGGTCCACTCATTAATAAGCGGTTCCGCTTCTTTCCTTAAATCCGATCTCTTAAGCACAGGAAGACACTTTAATGCTTCCTCCGAGTCCGGAGTTTCCTGGAAAAGCTTTAATGCCTTAGTGGATTCAACTATTTCCCCTATCTCCTTATCGGATAAAGATGCTTTATATGACGCAAGCTTATCCGCAAGTTCCTTATCCTTCTTTGCCGTAAGGCCTTTCTTCGGAACAAGCTTAAGAACGGATCTGTGTATATTGCCGAGTAGATATTTATCTACCAGGTCTTCAAAATAATGTGTATCTATCTTTTTCCTGAGCTTTGCAAAAGTATCCAGCTCCTCTACATGGATGAAGGGCTTCGAATCATCATAGAGCCAGCTGTCCAGGCACTTGAGTCCCATGAGCAGTCCCTTGGGATAATGACCTGAGTCAGCCTCCCTGTATTTGAACTCCAGGTAATTTAGATCCGCAAGGAGTGCATTTTTGTCAAAACCTTCCTTAACCACGCGTCTGAATTCATTCTCAATGAGCTCAACAAATTTCGCCTCATCTTCCGGATTGGCGTTCTTTGCGATGATGCTGTAATAAGGCTCACATATTCCGTTTTCAAACGTGGACATGATCTCTGTGCCTATGCCGGCTTCGAGAAGAGCTTTCTTAAGAGGTGTTCCGTCAGCATCGATAAGCGCATAATCAACTATCTGAAAAGCGAGATACAGTTCCCTGTCAGTGGAATCTCCGATGACCGCATTGTATGAAAGGAATGTATTGTCCTCTTCCTTCTCATCCTCCGATATAGGGTATTCTTTGGTGATAGTACGCACACTGTCAAAAGGCGTCTGACGCCCCGGGAATGATGAGATATCAATACGGTCGTATCCCGAGAGATATCTCTCATCAAGCCATGCTAGTCTCTCATTCCAGTCCGCATTACCGTACATATAAATATATGAGTTCACGGGATGATAATATGATCCGTGGAACTTAAGGAAATCCTCATATGTAAGATCCGGAATACACTCGGGATCTCCTCCGCTCTCCACTCCGTACGCAGTATCGGGATAAAGTGAATTCATGATCTCTCTGTAAAGCACATCTTCCGGCGAGGAAAATGCACCCTTCATCTCGTTATATACAACACCGTTTATCTTAAGCTCATCATCCCTGTCAGCCAGTTCATAGTGCCAGCCTTCCTGTCTGAATATCTTCTCTTCGCGATAGATATTGGGATGAAGAACCGCATCCATATAGACATCCATCAGATTCTTGAAATCCTTATCATTGCAGGATGCTACGGGATAGACTGTCTTATCCGGATATGTCATGGCATTGAGGAAGGTATTGAGGGAACCCTTTACCAGTTCAACGAAAGGATCCTTTAAGGGGAACTTCTCCGAGCCGCACAGCACGGAATGCTCAAGTATGTGGGCCACTCCGGTTGAATCCTTAGGCGGTGTCCTGAATGCGATATAGAAAACCTTATTCTCCTCATCATTATCAAGAAGCGCGATACGTGCACCGCTCTTAATATGCTCCATGAGATAGGCTTCGCTCTTTAAATCTTCGCTGTAGTGGTGCTCCACTATCTTATATTTTTCAAGTATTTTGGGGTCAAACATGTTCTTTCCTTCTTTCTTGATCCTGGTTCTTAATCTTATTTCTTAATACTGGTTCTTAATCTTATTTCTTAATACTGGTTCTTAATTTTATTTCTTAATACTGGTTCTTAATCTTATTTCTTAATACTATTTATTAAATGCTTCTTCTAAATATTGGCTAAATCATTCAGGATTAAAGCTTAAACCCGAATAATGCAAGATTGGAGATTATCATCTCCTGGATGAAGAAATCCTTCTTTTCTTCCGGATCTATTGCGATCAGCGCGCCTAACGGCATATCTTTTGTGGTATATGAACCGTCCGCCTGCGGGATGGATATCCTGAGCTTCGCCTTCAGGTTCTCGAAGATACGCTTATTTTTATCATCCGCAGTCATATTTAAGAGATGATCCCCCAGCATCATATCCATATCAGCATAGGGCACTATCAGTCTGTCTACGATAGTCTGAAACTTAAAAGGAACGCGCTCCGCGGATAAGATCTCACGGTAAGTATAACGCGCCCCGATCATGGTCTTCGAGAATTCCTGGATCACATATTTATAATCATTTTCACCAAATTGCAATTTAGACATATATCACCGTAAGATCTTTTTGTTCCCTTTATATCTCAATATAATCTCCGCAGTTAGCGGATACTCTGACAGCTTCCATGATATCTTCCGGGCTGAATCCTCCCTCTTCCGCAAGCTCCTCTACGGTGCACTTGCGTCTGAGTTCCTCCGAGAGCTCCTTTGCTTTGCCTATGATCTCCATGACAAGCTTAAGCACCTTGCGGTTCACATCCACTTCGGCATTCTCTGCATTGATCATTTCTTCCATGGCATTCATGACTGTGCGCATTACCATCTCATCACAGTCTTCCGGCTTCTCGATACTCTGAAGCAGAGACATTGCATTGGCCAAAGCCACATTACCTTCACCGATGAGGTCGCCTACCTCTACACCCTGTCCGGTATAAAGCTTTGCCACATCCACAACTGCCTTAAGATAACTGTTTGTGAGGCGTTCCTTTGCCTCATTATCTCCGTTTAATGCCCCGATTACGAGCACACGCTTTAAGGAGTCATCCACTTCTTCCAGCTCTTCCAGCTCATCCAGGTACATCTTTATGATCTTTCCTTCATCCGCATCAAGGTATTCCTCATCTTTGAGCGGCTCTCCGATACCGATATTATTCTGTTTGAAATAATCAAGCAGAAGGTTCTTTTGATCCTGTGTAAGATCAGGGAAGGTCTCCTCTATCTGAGCCTCGGAGATCTGTCCGCCCTGAAGGATGGCTGTATCCTTAAGCTCGCTTATCTTTTCAATAAATTCCTGTTGATCCGTCATTTTTTTCCTCCGGGAAAAGATGTGTTTATTCCGCGGCTTTCATTAAAGCTTGTCACTGTTGGGAACACTGCCTCCCATCACATCTTTGTCATTTCTGTTCATATCGCCTCTCTTAAAATGCTTATGTGTGAAAAGATGATCCTGACAGAATTCATAATTCCCCTCGCATTTGGAACAGAAGCGAAATTCAAGATTCGGATAATCCTCACTTGTCCTGCCGCAGATGGCGCACTTATGTTTTGCTATCCTGTGTTCGGAACGCATTGAAGCATACTGCCTGTTCTGCTTTTTAAATTCCCTTTGCGTCTTCCTCATCCGGGGCGATCTGTGCATCCCCTTTCTGGTGATAAGGAAGAATACCACGAAATTAAGAAGTGAGGCTCCTATTACAAAAAGTCCCATGGGAAATCCTTGCATACTCATATCAACGCCCAGATATATCATATAGAGTGCATCAAATATACCCAGCACTTTCATCTTGATGGGAATGATGAACATCAGCAGTACCTGAGTGTCCGGATATGTAGCCGCAAATGCCAGGAATATGGCCATATTCACGTAATACGTGGAATACAGCCTGGCAAGGTAAGCATAATACCATGAGCCGCCGTCCAAAGCATTGCACTCGACACCGTACCTCACTGTATAAAACATATCTGCATCTCTTGCCAGATCAGGAACAATCAGTTCTGAATATCCGTACATGGCGAATGCCCCTGCCACGGTAAATATAATTCCCATGAAGAAATAAAGGTTAAAATAAAACCTTCCCCATGTATATTCCAGGGTCTTCGATATGGAATAATAAAAATACAGCATTATCACCGTAAAGAATGAAAATTCGGTAGGCGGGATAAAGAGCCATGTGAAGAGTCTCCACACCTGCCCGTGCACTATGGCATAAGGATTCAGTGAGATGATATCAACGATCTCATCCCTGCTTATCAGCTCCAGTCCGTATCCTACGACATAAGTGATCATTATCAGCAACGGAAGATTCGGTATCGCATATTTCCCGAATTTCCTCTCAAGCTTATTTAAAATGCCCATTTTCAGCCTTTAAGTCCTCTCGCCTGTCTGTCCATGTCCTCAACAACTATGTCGTAGATCTCTCCGAGGCTTCTGCAATACTCGAGCACAAGCCAGGGCTCGTTAGTATGGAAGTGGATCTTGATGGGATCTCCATCTCCGCCTACAGCAAGGAGGCAGTCCCCCTTAAAATGACTGGTGATATAATCATTTACTTCATCCTCATCAAGGTCATCTCCGTCAATGAGAAGCTGTGTGTCATATCTGAATTCGATGCTGTCCATTTTTTGTCTCCTTTACTTTTTACATATTTATAGGTTAAATTTTAACTTATTTACTCGGATAATATCCCGATCTTTTGATCCTTTTTCCGGATTTTATCCGATCGTCAACTCCGGATTTTTACGGTTTTTTCGATTTTTTCCGATCTATCGATCAGTGTTAGCCGGCTTTTCTTATCTGTAATCCAACCGTAAGGACGAGATTTACAAGTATTCCCGCTATCAGCACCGCGCAGATCACTTTGCGGCGCATAGGCTTCACCTTCTCCTC
The DNA here is from genome assembly GCA_024697065.1 of Lachnospiraceae bacterium. Lineage (GTDB taxonomy): Bacteria > Bacillota > Clostridia > Lachnospirales > Lachnospiraceae > NK4A136. The sequence goes on along the minus strand of JAILGE010000032.1, from coordinate 57,011 downwards.
TGCGAACACAAACCTCTCCGCCAGGAGATAACTGTCTCCCAGAAATGCGAAGTAAAGATATATCAGCACTCTGTGCCATGATGAGAACATGGTGGGAGAAAGCATAAGAGCCATTCTGACAGCGAATCCCGTGCCGAGAGCGACGATGCTCACGTTACGCACTCTAACATTTTCAAATACATTCCATAATACGTAGAGAGTCGCTGCGATATAGATGATCAGTCCCGCAGCTTCCGAAAGCTGAACGAAGGCCGTATGTGCATCATTCATATAGATGGCAGGCGTCGTGAAATCATACTTTGTCTTGTGCCCGATGATGAAGTCCTTTACGAAATACACCGATGTAAATATCACATCAATAAGTACGGGTACCACTGCCGCAACTTTGACCATGCGCTTCCCGCTGTCCATTCCCGCAAAAAGTATAAGTATCGAAAACAGGAAGAAGATCACATCCGGTATCATCACATAATGCTCGAATACGAACACGCCGCAGAGTCTTGCTTTTTCCGGCAGACTCAGATCGAAGAATTCCGGCATCCAGTTGGCAGCTTCCATCTCGGTACGTGCTCCGTTCCCCGGTGCCGTCATTGCAAATACAAGCCCGAAGATACCGATGAATGTCCCCGTAAGCTCATACCATCTGCTTCTCTTATCAATTATGGCAAATACCGCTGCCGTGGCAAAGGCTGCGATGACCACCACTGCCGACTGCTCACAGTTTGCGGCGAAGATCAGTGCAAGGACATACAGCCTGTATTGATTTCCACCGACCTTCTCCCCTCTGTATCGCCTTACCGCACCTGACAGTGCATAGAGAAATGCCGCCATTGGCCATATATAATTGAGGGAAGTGCATATCCATCCGGCAGACCCCATATGCATATAGGGATAACATGCAAAGAGGAGGAATACCAGATAATTCTTCCTGTCCTTCCTGTCCCCCGTAAGTATCACTGCCGCAGAATGCGTTACCAGGAGACAGATCAGCGTATCCAACAGCTGCCAGACTATAAAAGGCATCCTTATAAGGGTGAAGAGTACTGCTTCCGACAGGACTCTTGACGAATCCGTAAGATACCTGTCCAAAACAATGGCAAAGAGCGAATCAAAGTCCTCTCTTATAACCTTGAAATATGAATCATCATTGGTAAATCCCACAAATGTGAGATGAAGTGCCAGAAAGAATAGCCCGGAAATGATCATCATGATCGTATAGCTGTCCGGGCGCCCTGTTTTCTCTGTATTTTTAGTAATATCTTTATCCATAATCCTGTCTATTATACTCTATTTTGGATAGTTTTCCATATCTAACCCATTGTCTTGCAAACAAACTGCTTGAAGGTTATAATTGCGGAGTATGACCGTTTTAACATAGGGTAATTGTATACAGGCGGAGAGGTCATATATCCGTCTGATCGGGAGTAATACGTGATCATGAGTACTACAGGTAATAATGAAGCTTTAAGACTGGGTATCGATATAGGATCCACAACAGTTAAGATCGCTCTTATCGATGCATCCAACAATATACTTTTTTCAGATTATGAAAGACACTTTGCAGATATCAGTGAGACGTTAAAGGGGCTCCTTGGCAAAGCTATAGAAGTCACCGGAGACAGGAAGATACGTCCTGTCATCACAGGTTCCGGCGGTCTCACCCTCGCCAACCACTTAGGCGTTCCCTTTGTTCAGGAGGTTATTGCGGTAAGCACCTCCCTCGAGACCTTTGCTCCCATGACAGATGTGGCGATCGAGCTTGGCGGCGAAGATGCCAAGATAATCTATTTCGAAAACGGCAGCGTCGAGCAGCGTATGAACGGTATCTGTGCCGGCGGTACAGGTTCCTTCATCGATCAGATGGCATCCCTCATACAGACGGACGCTCCCGGACTTAATGAATATGCAAAGGGCTACAAGTCCCTCTATACCATAGCTGCCAGATGCGGAGTTTTCGCCAAGACCGATATCCAGCCGCTCATCAATGACGGTGCCACCAGAGAGGATCTCTCGGCTTCCATCTTCCAGGCTGTAGTCAACCAGACTATCTCAGGTCTTGCCTGCGGAAAACCCATCCGCGGACATGTGGCATTCCTCGGAGGACCGCTCCACTTCCTTTCAGAGCTCAAGGCTGCTTTTATCAGAACCTTAAAACTCGATGAGGAGCATACTATAGAGCTTGAGAATTCCCATCTCTTTGCCGCCATAGGATCCGCACTGAGTGCCGGAACACCCAATATCTCTGCAGCGGATACTACCAAGGGACTCGACAATGCAGAGACAACCTTAAAGGAAATGTTCGACCGTCTGGCAGGCGGTATACATATGGAATTCGAAGTGGAACGTATGGAGCCCCTGTTTAAAAACAAGGCTGAATACGAAGAATTCACCATGCGTCATGACAAGGCCTGCGTAGGAACAGCAGATCTGTCAGCTTATCACGGAGACTGTTTCCTCGGTATCGATGCGGGATCCACCACCACCAAGATGGCTCTTGTATCCGACAAAGGTGCCCTGTTATGGTCCTTTTATTCCAATAATAACGGTTCACCGCTTGAGACTGCCCTTAAAGCATTCAAGGAGCTGCGCTCCAAGCTGCCCGGAGGTGCACGTATAGTTCGTGCATGCTCCACGGGATACGGCGAAGCCCTTATGAAAGCCGCTTTTCTTCTGGATGACGGACAGGTTGAGACTGTTGCTCACTATTATGCGGCAGCTTTCTTCGATCCCAAGGTCGACTGCATACTTGATATCGGCGGTCAGGATATGAAATGTATCCGCATCAAAGACGGCAATGTAGATTCCGTTATGCTCAACGAGGCATGTTCTTCCGGATGCGGTTCTTTCCTTGAGACCTTTGCAAAGTCCCTTAACTTAAGTGTTCAGGACTTCGCTAAAGCAGCTCTTTTTGCTGAACATCCCATTGATCTGGGAACAAGATGTACCGTATTCATGAACTCCAAGGTCAAGCAGGCACAGAAGGAAGGAGCTTCCGTAGCCGATATCTCTGCCGGTCTTGCCTACTCTGTAATAAAGAATGCGCTCTTTAAAGTTATAAAAGTATCGGATGCTGCCGCTCTCGGACGCAATATCGTCGTACAGGGCGGAACCTTCTACAATGATGCAGTACTTAGGAGCTTTGAGAATATCGCCGGATGCGAAGCTATCCGTCCCGATATCGCAGGTATCATGGGAGCTTTCGGTGCCGCTCTCGTATCAAGAGAAAGATATGAGAAGGGCTATGAGACCACAATGCTCTCCTTTGATGATATAGAAAAGTTTGAATTTACCACATCCATGTCAAAGTGCCGCGGATGTACAAACAGCTGCAGACTTACCATAAACACTTTCTCCGGCGGCAGAAAATTCATATCCGGAAACAGATGTGAACGTGGTCTCGGTAAGCCCAAGAATGCCAATAATATTCCAAATCTGTTCGAATATAAGTTAAAGAGATTCTTTGACTATGAGCCGCTGCCTCTCGACAAGGCGTACCGTGGCGTAGTAGGTATTCCCCGTGTACTGAATATCTACGAGAATTATCCCTTCTGGGCAACCTTCTTTAAGGAGCTGGGATTCAGGACACTGCTCTCTCCCACTTCCAACAGAAAGATATATGAGCTGGGCATAGAGTCCATCCCTTCGGAGTCGGAGTGTTATCCCGCCAAGCTTGCTCACGGACATGTTCAGTGGCTTGTGGAACAGAAACCTGATTTCATATTCTATCCGTCACTTTTCTACGAGCGTGACGAGACCAAGGGGGCAAACAATCATTATAACTGCCCCATCGTCTCCTCATATCCCGAGAATATCAAGAACAATGTGGAAGCCATCACCAACGGCGAAGTTGTCTTCAGACATCCCTTCATGAATTTCTCGGATCCTGCTCTCATCTCACAGGCTCTTATAAAAGAGTTCACAGAGATAGATCCGTCCAAGATATCCGCTGCCGTGGATGCAGCATGGGAAGAGCTTGATGCCGCTCATAAGGATATGCAAAAGAAGGGCGAAGAGGTCCTTAAGTGGATGGAAGAACATCATAAGCGCGGTATCGTGCTGGCGGGCCGTCCCTATCACGTTGATCCCGAGATCAACCACGGTATCCCCGAGCTTATCAATACATATGATATCGCAGTACTTACCGAGGATTCCGTATCCCACCTGGGATGCCCCGAAAGACCTCTTATCGTATCCGACCAGTGGATGTACCACTCAAGACTTTATGCCGCAGCTTCCTTCGTGAGAACAAGAGATGATCTGGATCTGATCCAGCTCAATTCCTTCGGATGCGGTCTGGATGCGGTTACGACCGACCAGGTAAACGATATACTTTCCGGTTCGGATAAGATCTATACCTGTCTTAAGATCGATGAAGTAAATAACCTCGGTGCAGCCCGCATCAGAGTCCGTTCCCTCATAGCAGCTCTTGAGGTTAAGGAGCGCAGGAACGCAAAGCGAACAATAAAACCCACAAATATAAACCGCGTACTCTTTACCGAAGAGATGCGAAAGACTTATACCATCATATGTCCCCAGATGTCACCGATCCACTTCGATATGTTCGAAGCGGCTTTCAGGACATGCGGATATAATCTGAAGGTCCTTGATAATGATAATCGTCATTCCGTGGATGTAGGTCTCAAATACGTTAACAACGATGCCTGCTACCCTTCACTGTGCGTAGTCGGCCAGCTTATAGAAGCCATACAGACAGGCGAATATGATACCGATCATCTGGCTCTCATGATGACACAGACAGGTGGCGGATGCCGTGCGACCAACTATGTGGGATTCATCAGACGAGCTCTCGAGAAGGCCGGATATCCTCATATTCCCGTCATCTCACTGAACTTAAGCGGTCTGGAAGCCAATCCCGGATTCAAGATCAATCTCAAGCTTGCTGTAAGACTCCTCTATGCAGCGCTTTTCGGTGATATATTCATGAGATGCATATACCGTATGCGCCCCTATGAGATCACTCCCGGTTCCGTTGAAGAGGTTCATCAGAAGTGGCTTAAGGTTTGTAATGAATTTATATGCTCCAAACATCCCTCATTTGGCCGGTACAGGAAGATATGTGCCGAAATGATCGCCGAATTCGACAATATCCCCATCCATGAGGAGCGCAAGCCCAGAGTAGGTATCGTCGGCGAGATACTTGTAAAATTCGCACCTGCAGCCAATAACCATCTGGTGGAGCTCCTTGAGCGTGAGGGTGCTGAAGCCGTAGTTCCGGATCTCATCGATTTCATGTATTACTGCTTCTATAATCAGATTTATAAAGCTGAGGAACTGGGTATGAGCAAAAAAACCGCAAGAAATTCCAGGCTCGGTATCAAGGGAATGGATTTTGTCCGCTCCTTCCCCGCCAAAGCACTTGCAAAGAGTAAGCATTTTACCCCGCCTGCAAATATATATGACCTGGTGGACTATGCAAAAGATATCGTATCTATAGGTAATCAGACCGGTGAAGGATGGTTCCTTACAGGTGAGATGCTTGAGCTCATCCACTCAGGCACGGAGAATATCGTATGTACCCAGCCCTTCGGATGCCTGCCTAATCATGTAGTTGGTAAGGGCGTCATCAAGGAGCTTCGCAAGCGTTATCCTACTTCCAACATCGTAGCCATCGACTACGATCCCGGTGCCAGCGAAGTAAACCAGTTGAACAGGATAAAGCTCATGCTCTCCACTGCCAATAAGAATATGGCCAAAAAAGCAGCGGATAATGCAGATCCCGATAAGAAGACTACTCCGGAAGAGAACTCCAGATAGGAAATACCGGATAATGAGTTCAGGATAAATGATTCAAAAAAAACTATAGAGCCTGTGCTCTATAGTTTTTTAATTTTCCCTTGTCCATTCATTATAATATCGGCTCAGTTCTCCTCAGCAGCTTTTAGTTTGGCGGCTTCGATCTCTGCTATTTTTGCAGCTTCATCTGCTGCGGCCTCACTCATAAGTCTGTTGTAGATTTCCATAGCTGTGGCATCCACCTCCGGATCACCGGATGATACGAACTCTTCGCCGGTGGAACCGGTGGTATCAGCAGCAGCTCCGGTATCATAATCTCCGGAGAGCGCATCTTCCAAAAGCTTATCCGCCACCGCATCTGCATCATAATCATCTGCGGCATTCAAAGCTTTATCCACTCTGCTCTCATCATCTTCATACACCTCCCCGTCTACAGGGATCTTGGCCGGATCCGTAATATTTACATCCCACCACTTCACCAGGTTCGTATGCATCTTAGAGTAGAAATTCATCTTATCAAGTTTGTCCAGACTTGAGATCCTGACCAAAAACAACCCCTTTCGCTCAAACGCTTGAATATCCCGATACAGATGATCCGTATTTACCGGGATAAAAAATTATTTCAGATTCTTCTTGGCTACCGCAGTATTGCAATAAAGTTCAGTGTCTGCATGCTTATATACATCTTCAACATCGAAAAGACCTTCGCCGTAAGCTCCTCCCCAGACCAGTCTGCATTCAAAATCATCGGAATTACGGTTAAGACGACCTACTCTGTCTACCCATTTTGAGACCACGGAGGCAGCCTCATCTTTAAGATATCCGCAGAAAACCAAAATGAAGTGATCCTCTTCAAGTCTGTAGGCGTGGATATTCTCGGAATTAAGTCTCCTGAGCTCTCTTGCCACCTTGGATATGATACCGTCACCGGCTTCGGTGCTTATCTTTTCATTTACCACATGCAGGTTGATGATATTGAGGCAGGCAATATAGACCGAGTCCGCGTAGGGATATACTTCCTTTTTACGCTTATCGAATTTCACTCCATTGGAGAGCATTGTCATACTGTCATGCTCTTTCTCCCAGCTGTCATCACGCATGCTGATCAGATATTCACTGGTATCCAGCTGGAATTTCTTGAGGGTCTTGTATAATTCCTCCATCTCATCGCCGGATGTGATCTCCAGCTTTTTTAATGAGTGTTTGGAATCATCTTCGCCTGTTGCCATTCCCTCATCATCAAAGCTTATCTCGGATATGGCTTTGGTCATATCCGTCACCGGCTTTACAACATACAGATCCATCAATGCCGATGTGATAAAGATGAGTACGACAGCGATAAGTATCATTGAACACGTAAAGATGATGAAGAACTGCAAACGAGCTTCATCTCTTGAGGATCCCTTTATATAAGAATCAAGCGCATCGGAATAGAAAATGTAGCTGATCAATGTTGAAAAGGCCACAAGCACGATTAATGCAAGGCTTACGGCCACCATTGCTCTGGACTTGATCGATCTGAACTTCTTCATAACTAAACCCCTTTTTAAGCCTGTATATTCTCCGTTGCCCCAACACTTCCGGTACAGCATGTTTCGATAAATTTCCATGCTTCGGCCAATCCGTCATTATCAAATGGAAATGTGACATTCGACTTCTTGTCATCATCGGTCTTAGCCAGAGAATAAGGCTCCGGCCACATGCAGACATTTATAAGCTTAGTCTCTGTATCATCCGGTCCTTTCTCAACTTTCATGGTGATCATGAACCTCTTGCCGTCACAGCTTCCCGAATACTTCTCTTTCTTAATGTAATCCAGCGTGACTTTATACAGATTATCTTTAAAATCAATCATTATTGCTTTCTTTACCGTACTTTTTATCAGCGGCTATGGTCTCATGGATGATATGCGCCAGGCGGATCATCCTTATCTCGTTGAGTATAGCTCGTTCCTTCGCTATCTTTTCCTGCAGTTTTTCCGAGCGGAGCTTAAGCTCTTCATTAAGCTGCAGTTTCTTCTCTTCCCTTGCTTTCTGCATCCTGGCTTCGAACCTGCGCTGCTCAGCCTTATATCCTGATGAGCCGGGGTGGGATGCTACAGAAGAACCCATTACCCTGCCCGCACGTTTATAAACGTCATATCCCGCCTTCACGGGCCTGTCACGGTCACCGCCTATGGGATACACATTCTCCAAGGCAGAATAAGCTTCAACCACTTTCAGATACTTCTCATGGTCTGCTTCCGTAGTACCCGGATTATCCGGATGAAGCTCCTTGCATAATTCCCTGTATGCTGTTCTGATCTCATCCTTTGAAGCTCCGTATCTGAGTCCAAGGACGGCATAGGCAGTCATCGTATCCATCGGGGATCAACCTTTCCTTTAACCTATAAAAAGCAGTGATCTGCTTTTAAGAGGCAAATCACTGCATCCCGGTATAGTATTCAGGCCTCTGAGTAAGCATGTCGATCCATGCTTCACATTTAAAGAAATTGTAGCATCCCAACAGGTCATTTTCAATATAAATGATATCCTGTCGGGAGCTGTCCCACTCCTTAAGTAAGATCGTAAGGTGTAACCTGATAAACGTAATAATTGAGCCAATTGGAATAAAGCGTATTTGCATGCGCCCTCCAAATGAGCATGGGCTTTTGTGAGGGATCATCGTCCGGATAATAATTCACAGGGATATGTATGGGCAGTCCCTGTGCCACATCTCTTTTGTATTCCTTGTCAAGGGTATAACGATCATACTCCGGATGCCCCATGAGGAAAACCTGCCTGTCATCATCCGATTTCACCAGCAATACTCCCGCGTCGTCGGATTTGGCAAGTATAGTCAGCTTATCGCAGGCCTCTATATCCTCCGGTCTGTTGGTGGTATGCCTCGAATGCGGGGCATAGAAGATATCATCAAATCCTCTGATCAGAGGTGTCTTTCTGTGCTGGACCGTATGTTTATATATTCCGAAAAGCTTCTCCGGAAGATCGATCTTTGGAATACCGTAATGATAATAAAGTCCGGCCTGAGCTCCCCAGCATAAATGCAGCGTACTTGTGACATTGTTCTTGGTCCACTCCATGATATGGCAGATCTCTTCCCAATAATCCACTTCTTCAAAAGGCATCTGCTCCACCGGGGCACCGGTGATTATCATACCATCAAACTTCTGTTTCTCGATCTTATCAAAGGTTGTATAGAAGCGGTTAAGATGATTTGCGGATGTATGCTGCGAAATATGACTCTTAACCATAAGGAAAGTTGGATCTATCTGCAGAGGCGTGTTTGAAAAAGCCCTGAGAAGCTGCAACTCAGTATCTTCCTTGATAGGCATGAGATTGAGGATACATACTTTAAGAGGACGGATATCCTGGTGCATCGCACGGTTCTCGTCCATCACAAATATATTTTCTTCCTCAAGCTGTTCTCTGGCCGGCAGATCGCTCTGAACTCTGATAGGCATAATTCTCTAGCCTTCCTTTCTCTTTAGTATAGTCATAATGTCTACTATAACACAGCAGACAACTTAGTCAAATAAATAACTCCGTCAGATCTGATGATCCGGCATATAACGGGCGAGGAATTCATCCTCTGAAAGTATGGTTATGCCGTTTTTCCTGGCGGTCTGATTCTTGGATGAAGTTGATTCCGGATCGTTGTTTATAAGACACTCAGTCTTGGATGTCACGCTTCCGGTAACCTTACCGCCGTAGGATTCGATCAGTTCCTTCAGATCACTCCTGTTAGCAAAGTGAATCAGGCTTCCCGTTATGACGAAGGCCATGCCTGTAAGATCAGCTGCTCCCTCATGCTTTACCGGGATCTCAAGCTCCAGCTCCTTAAGCAGAGCATCTAACGCCCGTGCTTTTTTTTCATCCGACATATATTCGGAAAACGCGCCTGCAAGCACAGCTCCTATCCCTTCTATTTCGGAAAGTTCTTCGGCGCCCGCCTTCCTTATCGCATCCATATCATAGGAAAAATGAGCTGCTATAAGCTTTGCTCCCGCAAGACCGATCCCCGGTATCCCCAAGGAATAAAGCATCCTGGGGATGGCGGTCTTCCTGCTCTTTTCTATGCTTGATAAGAGATTATCGCAGGATTTCTCTTTAAAGCCTTCCATACCAAGTATCGCTTCCCTGTGTTCGCCCAGATGGTATATGTCATGGAAATCCTTTATAAGGCCTGCGGCTATGAGCTTCTCGAGGGTTGCTTCACTTAAGCCCTCGATATTCATTGCATCACGCTCGGTAAAATGAACAAATGCTTTGAGCGCCTTGGCCGGGCAGTCCGGCGACGTGCACATCAGCACCTCCGAATCCACCTGCTTCCTTATCTCTGTCCCCGCACCGCATACCGGGCAAACCTCAGGGATATCCAGGTTGTCGGAACCGGTGAGATTCTCGGAAATCTGAGGGATTATCATATTTGCCTTAAAGACCTTTATCCTGTCTCCGATGCCAAGCTTTAACTGTCTGATCATACTGACATTGTGAACGCTGGCACGTCTGACTTCCGTACCCTCAAGCTCTACTGTATCAAAGACAGCTACGGGATTGATGAGGCCGGTCCTGGAAGTCTGCCATTCCACACTTCGAAGCACGGTCTCCGCATTCTCGTCCGCCCATTTAAAAGCTATGGCACCTCTTGGAAACTTTGCAGTCCTTCCCAGCGATGCTGCATATGCCAGGTCATCATAGGAAAGCACCAGTCCGTCGGAGGGGATATCATTATCCTTTATCTTACCCTCAAAATCTCCGATCGCATCCACAACCGTATCCGCAGTGACTCTCCTGTATTCTACCGTTGTAAATCCCTGTTCCTTAAGGAAGATAAATTCATTTTCAAATGAATGAGCGAAGTCATGTGCTTCTCCTGTTTCCGCATCACTTGCTTCCACCAGCGAGAAGATGATGACTCTCACATTTCTGGCCGCTGTCACCCTGGGATCCAGCGCACGTACCGATCCGCTGCAAAGATTGCGTGGATTCTTGTATAAAGCATCGGCATCAGGCGTTGCTTCATTGATCTTCTCAAAATCCGAATAAGTGATGACAGCTTCGCCTCTTATTACGAGCCTGCCCTTGTAAGGGATCATAAGGGGCAGTCCCTTAAAGGTCTTTGCGTTTGGAGTTATGACTTCCCCCACTTCTCCGTTGCCGCGTGTCACGGCTTTTTCCAGGCTTCCGTTTTCATATGTAAGGACTACGGTGAGACCGTCTTCCTTCCAGGATAAGAGGCCTTCCTTGTCTCCCAGCCACTCTCTTAATTCTTCCCTGCTCTTGGTCTTATTCAGAGACAGCATAGGAGAAGGGTGTCTCTCCTTGGGAAGAGATGTCACAGGCTCGTAACCGACATTCACTGTAGGTGAACCTGCCAGGACAGTTCCGCTCTTCTCCTCAAGAGAAAGCAGTTCATCATAGAGCCTGTCATATTCAAAATTGCTCATTATCTCGCGGTCTTCCGCATAATAAGCCCTGGACGCTTCGGACAGGATATCCGTCAGCTCCTTTTGTCTATCCAGCATGCTCTTTACGCCTGTCTCATTCATATTCGCCCTCACTGTAAAAAAGCAACAGGGAACGTGAAAACACGTTCCCTTATAATATACGATCGTTACATCAGGATAACCGTCATGGGAGCATCAGATATCGAGTCCGTCACCAAGACGGTCACCGGCCTCTTCCATGCTGAGCTTAAGCGCTACAGCAAGCTCGCTGAAAAGTATCCTTTCAGCATATTTGAGCATCTTCTCCTCCGCTATATTGAGTCCCTTGTGATTCTTGCGATTTTCAACTCTCATATATCTGAGGCACCTGATAATATTGGAGATCTTGATGCTGTCTGCAGATTTAAGAATTACATCGCAGTCATCCCTCTCAGGAAGCTTACCGCGACGCTTTTCAGACCGTATCTTATCGATCACGGATTCTGCCTCTTTCCTGCCGATGACCTTACGGGCTATCTCGTCCTCTCTGTCAACAGGGACGTAGATAGTATCTCTTGAGTCGTAAAACGGCTTAAGAGAATAGTAGATCTTATCCTTTCCCGCAAAGGAAAGAGGTCCAATTTCAGATATTTCACAAGCCCCCGACACCCCATACATGACATAGTCACCAACTTTGTATTTCTGCATTGCATCCTCCATTTCAATATGCTACAATTATAACTTTTTTGAGCCGGAGATTTCAAGCTGAAAAAAGCCAAAAAAGCAACGGTAATCCGCTGCTTTTTTGACTTATATTTCAATAATTTTAGCTAAAAAGTATTACCTGTTCAAATACCTCAGACTTATACGGCAAGCTTATAATCGCAGGATCCGATGTATATTATAAGGATTATGGATTATTTCAGCGTGCCTGTGCAGCGTTAAGATAAGCCATTCCGCCGAATCCGCCCAGAACTACAGCACATATCACCAGTACAATAACCGCGATTATTATAAAGCAGAAGTAAGATCTGGCAAAGTTCTTAACATTGATATTGGCAGGCGCGAAGCAAAAAACAATAAGCAATATGAAGCCGATCACAGGTATGGCAAAAAGCAGCTCATATCCGAAATATCCCCACATGCTGATAGGCTGGTATTCAGGCGGGATCGAAGCCCTGACATCAGCCTGATAGAAATTCTGACCACGGTAATTGTTGTTATCCATTTTCATATCCTCCGATCTGTTGATAAATTATGAAATCATATCTTTCCAAAACTGATTATTGCAGAAAAAAGCGATATTAACAAGTTCAGCTTTCCGGCCAATATTTCTTTTTCGTCATATAGGCGCTGCCTTTATGAGACTATTGTACGCCATAGGAAGCCACACCTGCCCTGAAGCGGGTCAGGCCTTCTTTTAGCATTGACTCCGGGCAGGCCAGATTGATCCTCACAAAGTAATCGCCATTGCCTCCGAAAGACTTGCCGGCACTGAACATAACGCCCGCCTTCCTCTCAAGATGATAGACAAAACTCACGCTGTCTTTCATCACGGCAGAACAGTCTACCCACATAAGGTATGAAGCATCGGAGGGTATAACGCGTAACTCAGGCATGTTATCTCTGATATAGTCTTCCGCGATCTTCCTGTTATTCCAAAGATGGATTCGCAATTGATCGATCCACTCAGCCCCCGCCTCTGAAAAAGCAGCTTTACAGATGTCTGTGGAAAAGTAATTTCCTTCATCAATATAACCTGTCTCAAAGCACTCCCATGCAGCCTTCCTGAGCTCAGGATCTACTGCAAGGGCTGCGGCAGACTGAATACCCGCAACATTAAAAGCCTTGGTAGGCGATATAAAGCTTATGGAGATACTTCTGTTTATTTCAGATACTGATGCAAAGGGCGTATACTCCCTGCCCGGTGCAACAATATCGCAATGTATCTCATCTGACAAAACCGTGACTCCGTTCTTTTCACACAGTTCGCCTATTCTTTTTAAGGTCTCCTTATCCCATATATTTCCCGCCGGATTCTGTGGATTGCATAGGATCATGATCTTTGTTTCAGGATCTGAGAGCTTGGCTTCCAGATCAGTCCAGTCAACAGAATAAGCCCTTTCCTGCCTGTCATATATAAGCATATTTTCAAGCACATTGCGTTTATTCCTGCGGATGATATTGAAAAATGCGGGATAAACCGGCGTCTGGATCACCACATTATCTCCCTCACCGGAAATGTTCCTGATCAGCAGGTTCATTGCAGGTATTACTCCTGTCACAAATCTCAGCCACTCCTTGCGTATCTCAAATGAGTGTCTCGTCTTCCACCAGTTAATATACGATCCTGACCATTCAGAGTCCACTGTAGTATATCCGTATATACCATGCTCAGCCCGCTTAACCACCACCTCCCTGATCTCAGGAAGCACCTCTATATCCATATCTGCCACCCACATGGGCAACGCGTCCTTGTACTTGTCCCACTTGAGGCTGTTGGTACCGGTTCTGTCCGTGATCTTGTTGAAGTCATATCGTATGTTATTCATCTCTGTGCACCCTTAAGAATTTATGTTGTGATTCAAATAAAAAACCGTGTCCCGGACACCTTTATGTACAGGTGTTCGTCCAAACACGGTATAGTGGACCTGACGGGAGTTGAACCCGTGTCCGAAACATCCGCCATCGCTCTTCTACTATCATAGTCTGTGGTCAGTCATTCCCTCCGCCGAAATGCCACAAACAACGTTTCGGTTTTAGTAGCTTCATAAATCTGCGATACACTCAAAGCTTTGCGTATCCGTTTCCTGCAAGTCTGACGTCTCTTACTTAATGTGCAGGTGCACTAAGGGAGGCGCGCTGCACTTAGGCAGCGAGTGCGAATTCGTTAGAATCAGCGTTTAATTTTAATTTTGGGATTAACGCACGCCTACGGATAGCTTCTTCGACTTAAGATACCCCGTCGAAACCTTTTCAGGCCCATGTAGTATATTAGTTTACGGCATTTGACCCTTCTTTTCAAGTTTGCTTTTGCCGTTAACCGACTTATTTATTCCTCATCTTGAGGGCTCTTTCGATATCACGCTTGGCATCACGTTTGGCGATATCATCGCGCTTATCATAGAGCTTCTTACCCTTTGCAAGACCGATCTCTATCTTGGCTCTGCCGTTCTTAAAGTAAACCTGAAGCGGCATAATGGTCATGGTCTTCTCGGAAGTCTGACCGGCAAGTTTGCCTATCTCGGCCTTATGCATGAGCAGCTTTCTCACACGAAGAGGATCGGTATTAAAAATATTACCCTGCTCATAAGGGCTGATATTCATTCCTACCACAAATATCTCTCCGTTCTCCACTCTGACATAGGCTTCCTTGATGCTGCACTTGCCGGCACGTAAGCTCTTGACCTCCGTGCCTGTCAGCTCAAGCCCCGCTTCATACTTTTCTAAGATGAAATAATCATGATAGGCTTTTTTATTATTTGCTACTAATTTTATTCCTTCATGCTTCATGATATCAGTCTATTACCCCGTACCGGCTTTTCTTTTCGCCGATGTTCTTATTTTTGCCCGACTTTTTACCCGACTTCTTTTTTGATTTTTCTGTAGCTTTTTTGCCCGACTTTTTATCTGATACTTTCCCGGATCTCTTACCTTTTTTTGAGTCAGCTTTTCTGTCGGATTTATCCTTCTTATCCCGCTTTTTGTCAGACGTCTTATCAGACTTATGATCGGACTTTTTGTCGAACTTCCTGTCAGACTTATTGCCTTTCTTTTTTTCAGATTTTTTTTCGGATTTTTTTTCTGATTTACTTTCGGATTTACTTTCGGACTTTTTTCCGGACTTCTTATCAAACTTCTTACCTGACTTTTTATGTCCGAACTTAGGCTTGCGCTTTTCGAGATCATCGTCATATAAAGCATCCGCACCGGCGAGTTCAAACTCTATGGTCTTGAGAGTAAGATCAACGGAAACAACCTTTATACTAACAGCCTGTCCGAGAGTAAACTTACGTCCCGTATATCTTCCGACTATGGCATATTCATGTTCACTGTAATCGTAATCATCCCCCGCCATTTTTGCAACAGGGACCATGCCTTCCACGGTATTCTTAAGCTGTACATACATTCCCCAACCGGTAACACCGCTTATCACTCCGTCATACTCTTCACCGATATGTGACTCCATATATTCAGCCATCTTGACTTTATCAGCTTCACGCTCTGCATCGGTAGCCGCACATTCCCTCTCCGACGAACGCTTTGCAATACCGTCAAGGATAGCTGCATAATGAGCAACCTGTTTTTTATCAAGCCTGCCGTTTATCTCATCCTTAAGTATCCTGTGGATCTGCAGATCGGGATAACGTCTGATAGGCGAAGTAAAATGTGTATACTCCAGTACCGCCAGGCCAAAATGCCCAAGACATTCCGTTGAATATCTTGCTCTCTTCATGCTGCGGAGTGACAGAGATCTGATGAGGATCTCTTCAGGCCTTCCCGCTATCTGTGCCAGCATGTTCTGCAGCCATGCAGGCTTGATATCCGATGGATCTCCATCCACATGATAACCCAGTCCCTGCATCAGCTCTATGAGATCACCCATTCTGTCGGCATCAGGGGTCTCATGGATCCTGTAAAGGAAAGGCAGGCCCTTGTTATACATATGTGCAGCTACTGTCTCATTTGCAGAGAGCATGAACTGCTCTATCATACCTGTGGCTACATTATGTTCATATGGTACTATATCGATGGGGCGTCCCTTTTTATCAAGTATTATCTTGCTTTCAGGAAGATCAAAATCTATAGCGCCTCTCTTCACACGCATAGCTTTAAGGATACCGGCTAATCTCTCCATGCGTTCAAACATGGGCACCAGCTCCTTATATTCCTTTATTGTCTTCTTATCATGATCTGCAAGTATCTTTTTCACCGCAGTATATGTCATACGTCTGTTAACGCATATGAGGGTTTCTGCGATCTCATAATCCCTAATGACACCTTTGGGATCGATTCGCATGATGCAGCTCATGGCAAGCCTGTCTTCACCTTCATTCAGTGAACATATACCGTTGGAGAGTTTCTCCGGAAGCATCGGGATAACACGATCTATCAGATATACGCTGGTGCCTCTGGATATTGCCTCCTTGTCAAGCGCCGTTCCCTCTTTAACGTAGTTGCTTACATCTGCGATATGTACGCCCAGAATGTAATCCTCTCCATCCATCTCAAGTGAAACCGCATCGTCCAGGTCCTTGGAGTCTTCACCGTCAATGGTGACCATCATCAGATCTCTCAGATCCTTTCTTCCGGTCCTGTCCTTCTTGGGTACTTTTAACCGGATATTCCGTATCTGCTTCTTCACATCATCAGGAAAAGACTCCGGAATATCATGCGCTCTGATGATCGACAGGATATCTACACCGGGGTCGTCCATAGCTCCCAGGACTTCTACTATCCTGCCCGCCGGTCTTTTATGATCTCCACCGTAGAAAGTGATCTTTACAACTACCTTGTCGCCATCCTTTGCTTTACCCGCATCATGATCAAAGACCTGAATATCATCAGCAATCTTGGAATCATCCGGCACCACATATCCCGCGCCTTTACTCTTCATGTATGTTCCGATGATCTTCGTGTAACCCCTCTCCAGGATCTTTAACACATTGCCTTCCATGCGATGTCTGCCGCCAAAAGACTCCTTCACTTTTACCTCAACGGTATCATGATGGAACGCACCATGCATGCCACTGTGCGGAATGAAGATATCATCATCAAGTTCCTCGACTTCAACGAATCCAAACCCTTTTCTGTTGGTTATCAGTCTGCCTGTATAAACAGGCTTTTTCTTCTCACTCATCTCAACCTCTTCTTCGACGCAGATCTGCGTCCTCCCCTTCTTAACAAAAATGCCCCGCATCAGCGGGGCACACATTACCGAATGTAACAGATTCAGAACAGCTTCATATTGAGAAGCAGTGCAAGGATAAAGAATACCACGATCATGATCCTTGTAATAAGAACCAGACGACCTTCCAGGGAATGTGCCTTGTTCTTGTCCCAATATGTGTCAGATGAACCGGCGATAGCTCCGAGTCCTGAATCACGCCCCTTCTGCATAAGAACTGTTATGCAGATACCAAGACTGTCTATGATAAAAAGAATAGCAAGTATTGTCCTTAACATTCTAAGAAAACCTCCAAACTTTTAAATCCAAACATAAGAAATTCTACCACTAAGAATCGGTCAATGCAAGCACAAAATTACTGTACCCCTTACTATATCATCCGGATTCCCGGGAAGATTGCCTCCTGTTTTTATTATTATTTATGAGCCCTACGCCCAACGAAAGCATCGCAACACCTGATAAAGCCATGACAGCTACCGTGGATGCAGGCAGATCCTCTCCTGACAGGAATGGCAGCGCTTTTGTGAAAGCCTCCTCATATCTGGCACTGAGTACAGCCAGCAGATTATTGATAAAGTGTGTGATCATCGTAAGGAAGATGCACTGCTGTCTGTTGGCGATATAAGACTGAACAATACCAAGGATTCCTATGAGGATAAGACCGTTTAAGCTCATGTGATAAGCACCAAAAAGTATTCCCGTGATAATAACAGCTTTGGCAGCGCTGTATCTGTTTTCAAGCGTTCCCAGCATGAACCCTCTAAACATAACTTCCTCGCAGATGGCCGGTGCAAGTGCAGATGATAAAATGATGAGCCACAGCGGATTATCCCCCCACAACTCTACAATAGCACTGTTATCCGCTGTTTCAGGGAAAAATACCACAAGCAGAGAAGATAACAGCATCAATATCACATAAATTCCGGCCCATGAGAATATGGAACCTATAAGAGCCTTTATACCAAATCCCCTGATGTGGAAAAGCTTCCTGAAATCTACCTTGATGTACCATGCATAAAATACTGTGATCACCAGGAACATCAGCTGCTCCATTATAATACCCCACAGTCCGAACTTGGAAGCGAATATACTTCCCAGGAAAAGAAGTCCCAACAGCAGTATCGCGAATAAAAGCACCAGATCCCCCATTCCCGGGATCTGTCCCTTCTTTATATCCGACCTCTTCTCAATGATCCTGAATGATGCTGCAGAATCCGCGAAAAGGATATCTTCCGAACTGAACATCCTCGTCATTATCACAACAGCCAGTGCACTGTATGCCACATTTGAGAATAACACTATCGCTATGATGGACAGATCAAAGTGGAATTTGAAAATAGATGCGATAAGCAAAGCAATGTTTACCACCGGTATGAGTGCAGTCTTCTCCGTGAGCTCAAGTGACGGTATCATGCCTGCCATACCGCCAATAAGGAATATAAGCATTATAGGCGTCGTGAGATTCTGCGCTTCCTTAAAGCTCTTAGCCATGATGCAGGAGCAGAGGCTGACTGCAGATGCAAAAAGTGCAAATACTATTATACATACAAAAGTGATGGCAATAGCCGGTAAAAAGCTTGCCAGGTCTATCTTCATCTCAGATGAGACCATGTTCATGGAGTCCGCAACGAATGCAGTCATCAGTCCCATGGATAACAGATTCAGTATGGCAGCCGCTACCGCGATCGTTGATACCGCAAAGAATTTCGCGGTGATAAGTTCCATATTGTTCACCGGAAGCGTAAGAAGTGTTTCAAGAGTACCTCTCTCCTTCTCACCCGCAGTTGTATCAATAGCAGGATACAAAGCTCCCATAAGGATACTTACGATCAAAAGAAATGGCAGAATGTATCCCATAAGGAATCCCACGTTCTCTTCATTTGACGAATAATCCTTTAAACAGAAACCTATGGGATTCATTATCATTTTTTCATCCAGGCCCTGATCTGCAAAAGCTTCCGATCTGAGTTCGTCACGGTAGCGTCCAAGCATCTTTTCCACCATGCCTGCTGCAGTCTGTGAATCATTCTCCGATGCTCTGTATGCTATCTCAAAGTACGGATGATTATCGGATACACTTTCAACGACATATGCATCGATGCTTCCCGCATCAAGCATATCAGAATCTTTCATACCCTCTTCCGGGTCCTTGAATATAAATGTATATTTGAATTCCTTTTCGTTATCCTTAAAGTACTGCTTCATCCCCTCGGTGTCATTTACACTATTCAGAGCAATGGTATATGATTTGCTGGTGCTGGCGGATACAATGGATGAAAAAAGTACGAAAGATCCGAGAAAAAGAAGCGGATAAAGTATAAGCGGCACCACTATCATCATAAGGATAGTCTTCTTATCTCTTAATATATCTGTTATCTCTTTTTTGTATAAAGCTGAGACGATCTTCTTATTCATTGCCACCCTCCGTTCTGTTTATCAATGCACGGAAAGTTTCCCTTAAGTTGGATGTTCCTGTCTGCTTCATAAGTTCTTCCGGCGTACCGTCTGCAATGATACGTCCTTTATATAGCATATTGATCCTGTCACACAGATATTGGGCCTCTTCCATGTAATGCGTGGAATATAATACGGTTCGTCCGTGCTCTCTCTCCGACTTCATGAAATTAACTATAGCTTCACTGCTGAGAAGATCTAAGCCTAACGTCGGCTCATCAAAAATATATACTTTAGGGGAATGTATCAGACATCTTGCTATATTTGCCCTCTGGGTCTGTCCGGTTGAAAGCGCTCCTATCCTGTTGTCTGCAAAATCCTTCATGGAAAGGATATCGATGATCTCTTCGATACGTTTGTCTGTCGCATCTTTATCCATACCGTAGATCTCGGCAAGCATTGATAGCATCTCCCTGATGGAGAATCGATTGTAAAGCTTAGTATTACCGGAGAGATAGCCTATATTCTTTTTGAGAACTACGGGATCCGTTACGGTATTTCCTTCATCATCCCTTATATACACAGATCCTTCAGAAGGATGCATAAGAGTACCCAGCATCCTGAGGAGTGTGGTCTTGCCCGCACCGTTAGGGCCAAGGACTCCCAGTATCTCACCGGAATCCGCATGCATTGAGACATGATCCACCGCAAAGAAATCTTCCTTGTGTGAATTCTTCCGGCCATTCCGGTCATTTACATCATTAACATGTCTTGTGAACTGCTTGCATAACTTGTCAGTCTCAATCTTCATAAGCTTCTCCAGCCCTCTCATATACGTGAAGCATCAGATCACTGCTCACTCTTCTTCTCCAAAAGATCCGGTCTTCTCTCTCTGGTCCTTTGAATTGACTGTTCTCTACGCCACCTCTCTATATTTGCATGATGTCCTGAGAGTAATACCTCCGGCACCTTTTTCCCTCGCCATTCTTCAGGGCGTGTATATTGAGGATATTCAAGCAGTCCGTCCGTAAAGGATTCTGTACCTGCAGAGGTCTCGTTTCCAAGCACCCCCGGTACCATTCTTGCTACTGCATCCATCACCACAAGACTTGCAAGTTCTCCTCCGGTCAAAACATAATCGCCTATTGATATTTCGTCGGTGACTATCTCCTCTATCACTCTCTCATCTATTCCCTCATAGTGTCCGCAGAGAAATATGACTTCATCTTCCTTTGCAAGTTCTTCTGCCTTTGCCTGATCAAAGACCTTTCCGGCAGGAGTCAGGAAGACTGTACGCGGCTTTTTACCTTCCTCAAGCTTCTTACCAGCCATGGCAACATAAGCATCATAAACAGGCTGAGCCTGCATGAGCATCCCCGCTCCGCCTCCATAAGGATAATCATCCACCCTTCTGTTCCTGTTTTCCGTATAATCCCTTATATCACAAGTCTCAAGCTGCAGAACGCCCTTTGCTATAGCACGTCCGCAGATGCTTGTATTCATTGCACCTTCAATAAGGTCAGGGAATAAAGTAAGTACAGTAAATTTCATTCCAGTCCATCCATAATATGCACCGTCATCCTTCCGGAAGCGGTATCTACTTCAAGTATGCATTCCTCAATAGCGGGGAGCAATATCTCCTTCCCGTTATCGTCTCTCTTGATCTGATAAACATCATTTGCGCCGGTTCTGTAGATCTCCGTCAGCTTACCGATCTTCAAACCGTCCTTTGCATATACGTCCATACCGATTATATCACCGGCATAGTATTCATTTTCATCAAGTTCTACGGCATCTTCTCTTTTGATAAAGAGCTCAGTTTTCCTGAAAAGCTCAGACTCGTTTCGGTCATGGATCTCTTTAAACTTAACGATCAGTCTGTCATTTTGCCTTCTGCATCTTTCGGGATGAAGGACTATCTCTTCCTTCCCTCTGTGCGCAGTCATTTCCTTGATCTTGCCAAAACGGTCAACATCGTCCGTAGTGGGATAGACCTTCACCTCACCGGCAATTCCGTGAGGCTCTGTGATAAATCCGATACAAAAAAACTGCTGTTCCATAATTATTCCTTTAATCCAAAACATCGTGCCTATGATCATCACAGACACGATGTTTTAAAAACTGTTATTACATCCTAACTATTATTCCACAATGTCAACGTCTGCATAGACGTCATCCTTTGTGGACGCTGCCTTGACGACTGCGCGGATTGCTTTTGCGATCCTGCCCTGACGGCCGATCACTTTACCCATATCGGACTGCGCCACTTTAAGCTCAACGGTGATATGCTTTCCGTCAACCTTCTCGGTAACAACAACCTCATCCGGCTTTTCGACAAGAGCCTTGGCGATAACTTCAACCAGTTCTTTCATAAGCCACCTCCGGGTAGTAATTTATTTTTCGATTCCGGCAGCCTTAAGAAGCTTACCTACAGTTTCTGTGGGCTGAGCGCCGTTAACAAGCCACTTCTTAGCCTTCTCCTCGTCAAACTTAAATCCTGAAGGCTCAAGGTTGGGATCGTATGTTCCGACCTCATCAATAACCTTACCATCACGTGCATTACGTGAATCAGCAACTACGATCCTGTAAAGGGGAGCCTTCTTCTTACCCATTCTTGTTAATCTCATTTTTACTGCCATTGTTTTTTCCTCCAAAAATATTATAAATGTGTTTTATCTGTATCGGATCGGAACGGGATTCCCTCCGGTAACATTCATATATTAAAATTTTCTTCCTCTTCTGCCGAGTCCCGGGAAACCTCCGAGACCTCCCAGTCCACCGAATCCGCCTTTACCCATGCCTTTCATCATGCCGGGCATCTGCTTCATCATCTTCTGTGACTGTTCGAACTGCTTGATAAAGCGATTGACCTGAGCTATATCAAGTCCTGCTCCTTTAGCGATCCTGTGCTTGCGTCGCGGATTGAGAAGCTTGGGATTCGCTCTCTCCTCCGGTGTCATTGAGAGGACTATCGCTTCAGTCTGCCTGATCTGCTTTTCATCTATCATCCCCTCGATATCTCCGGCATTGATACCCATTCCCGGAAGCATCTTGAGGATCGATGCAAAGCCTCCCATGTTGCGCATCTGCTTCATCGACTCCAGATAATCATTGAAGTCAAACTTACCTTTGCGCATCCTGCCGGCCATTTCCTTACCGGTCTGTTCATCTATATCTATATTTTCCTGGGCTTTCTCGATAAGAGTAAGTACATCACCCATTCCCAGGATCCTGCCTGCCATTCTGTCAGGATAGAACTGTTCGAGATCCGAAAGCTTCTCGCCCATACCAACATACAGAATAGGCTTGCCGGTAACAGCTTTAACGGAAAGTGCCGCACCGCCTCTGGTATCACCGTCCATCTTGGAAAGTATGATACCCGTTACTCCAACCTTCTCATCAAATTCCTTGGCAACATTGACCGCATCCTGACCGGTCATGGCATCTACAACAAGAAGTGTATTGTGAACATCTATCTCTTTCTTGATATCCTGCAGCTCTTCCATCATGGCTTCGTCGATGTGAAGACGTCCCGCAGTATCGATGATCACAACATTGAATCCGTTCTTCTCAGCATGTGCAAGGGCAGCTTTTGCTATATCTACAGGCTTATGATCGGTACCCATTGAGAAAACCTCTGTGTCAGTCTTCTCACCGTTGATCTTAAGCTGATCTATAGCCGCCGGTCTGTATATATCACAGGCTACAAGCAAAGGCTTCTTGCCTTTCTGCTTAAGCTTGCCGGCGATCTTTGCCGTAGTGGTAGTCTTACCTGCACCCTGAAGACCACACATCATGATGACTGTGATGGCCTTGCCCGGCTGAAGAGCGATCTCTGTAGTATCCGATCCCATAAGGGATATCATCTCATCATTGACAATCTTGACTACCATCTGTGCCGGATTGAGTCCGTTTAAGACTTCCTCACCGACAGCCTTTTCTTCAACGCTCTTAACGAAATTCTTTACTACTTTGAAGTTAACATCCGCTTCAAGAAGCGCCATCCTTACTTCCTTCATGGAAGCACGGACATCCTCTTCGGAAAGCTTTCCCTTTCCTCTGAGGTTCCTGAATATATTCTGTAATTTTTCGCTGAGGCTTTCGAATGCCATATCTGTATCCTTAATAATCCTGCAATGCACGATCAGAGTTCTTCGAGAATATCATCGATCAGTTTCCTGTCTCCCGGATCGGAAAGATCTTCCTTCAGCTTCTCCAGACGTTTTCTGTTGCGCCCGAATCTTTCGATCAGTCCGAGCTTCTCTTCATATTCCTGAAGAGATCTGTCGCAACGGTGAAGCAGATCGTGAACTCCCTGTCTGGAGATTCCCTGTCTGTCCGCTATCTCCGAAAGTGAAAGATCCTCGTAAACGGCCGCTTCATACACTTCCTGCTGATGCTTTGTGAGCAGCGGGCCGTAGAAATCATATAACAAGCCTCTTTCAACAAACTTTTCCATGACTTACTCATTATACAGTATGAAAAAAGGCTGTCAAGTATTTTTTCTTGACAGCCTGTCATGCATGTTTTTTTGATGTTCAGATCACATGTATCGTATAAACCTCATGGAGACTGAGCTTCACCCCTGCCTTATAACTCTTTTCAATATGTCTTCTATAGAGTTCACGCCATCGAACACCTTACTGTCTCCGTCGATCAGAGTCTGATTCCTGTAGAGCCAGAAATAATACGAAAGGACCCCAAACTTTTCCTTCCCATAATGCTGTTCCAGCCAAATATTGGATGCTAAGAGCCACCAGGCTCTTCCAAACTTGTGTTCCTTAATGGAGTTCTCAAAGTCGTTGATTATATTAAGTACAGCTCCCGTATCATCGCCCTTTGCGATCATCTCTATACAAGCCGGATCGATATCTGTAACAAAATGCCATACATCCTTATACTTCTCATATATTTCCGGTGTAAGTCGTCCCTCCATGCGGAAAGTCATCAGTCTGTCAAGTGCACCGAAAAGCTCAGGGTGATTTGTTTCGGATTTTATAGCCGCAGCTTTATATTTGTCATAGATTGAAGGGAGTCTGAAATTTGCCGAAACCCATTTATCGATCCAGAGTTCGAAGAGCTTCTGATTCCATGCGGAAAAAGCTTTTTCAGAGATCATCCTATCATTCTCTCCGAATCTGCATATCTTCGCTTTAAACGAATCCATCTCGGATATCCTAATATAAAGCGTTAATGTCTGATTGAAATTACAGTTCTCATCTACGCCATATTTTTCTCTGTAGAAGTCCCAGTCGATGGGATCCAGCATGGTCTCCCTCTTCCTGATCAGGCATTCCCAATTGGTGGAAAATGAAGCATACTTCCTGTAGAATTCACCGGCATCCGTATAATACGCCTTATATACACAGGAAAGCGTCTCCCACCTTGAATCCTCCGAAAGTCCAAATACAACGTCGTTGCCTTCATCCATGCCTTCGCACAGCTTGTCCAGGAAGTTTCCGGAAAACCAGACTCTGTCTTTGCAAGGCCAAATATAATCATATTCTTTAGGAAGCCCGGCGCCCTTGATCACAACCAGATATTTGTGATCGCCGTTTACCAGTCCGTGAGCATCCACATAGTAAAGGTTCTCATACCCTTTCGCCATGTATTCAACCGTCAGCTCTTTTGTCTTTTCATCATCACTGTCGTCATATATAAAAACATCAATGCCGTGGGACCTATATTCATCCAGGGCATTTTCAAATACCTCTTGTATCACATCGGGATGATTATGAGTCAGATAGCAAAGTGCAACACTGCTTTTCATAAATTTGTAACCTCCTCACCGTAAAACACCGTCTCGTACATTATAGCATTTTGAATGCAACAAAAAAACGCAAGTGAGACTTTATTCCCACCTGCGAATAACAGAAACACACAGCAAATACTCATATGACGGTGGAACCGTTCACCAAGCAGCTCTTACGGAAATGCCAGAGTGCGTACAATCGTTAGGAATCGTTCACACGCTACATCCGTGTAGCGTTGTTCACTCGCACCGCAGTCCTTTGCGGTGCGTTCCTGTGGGGTCAGGCATTTCCGAGAACTGCTAAGGTTCACTTTACACCGTCATTCGAGTATATGCGGTGTGCAATATTGTATTATCAAATCAGAGTTCTGGTAACCTTCGGTTTGAATCCGGTATTTTGAAGTGCATCAAGGATCTGTTCCTTATGCTCGGTACCGAATGCCTCTATCGTGATGCGCAGCTCAACCTGTGACTTTCTGTTGGTCGTTACAAACTGATTATGCTCAAGCTTAATAACATTACCGTTCTGACCTGCGATAACTCCTGCAACTCTCTGAAGCTCACCCGGCTTATCAGGAAGCAGTACGGATACGGTAAATATCCTGTTCCTGAAGATAAGCCCCTGCTGAACAACCGATGACATGGTGATGACATCCATGTTTCCGCCGGAAAGAATGGAAACTATCTTCTTGCCTTTTACATCAAGCTGCTTAAGAGCCGCAACCGTTAACAGGCCTGAATTTTCAACTACCATCTTGTGATTCTCAACCATATCAAGGAATGATACGATCAGATCCTCATCATCAACGGTTATGATGTCATCAAGGTTCTTCTGGATATAAGGGAATATATGAGATCCGGGAGTCTTAACTGCAGTACCGTCAGCGATCGTATCTACGCCGTCAAGAGTAACAACATGACCGGCCTTGAGAGATGCTTTCATGCAGGCTGCGCCCGCAGGCTCAACACCTATAACAGTGATATTGGGCTTTAAAAGCTTAGCTAATGTGGAAACTCCGCATGCAAGTCCGCCGCCTCCGATGGGCACAAGTATCACATCAACAAGCGGAAGTTCTTTAATGATCTCCATTGCGATGGTACCCTGACCGGTTGCTACCGCAAGGTCATCGAAAGGATGGATAAATGTATATCCATGCTCCTTTGCGAGCTCATAAGCCTTATCGCATGCCTCATCATATACATCACCGTGAAGTACAACATCCGCTCCGAAGCTCTTTGTGCGGTTAACCTTGATAAGCGGTGTGGTGGTAGGCATCACGATAGTTGCTTTCATATTCTTGCACTTTGCAGCATATGCAACGCCCTGGGCATGATTGCCTGCTGACGCCGTGATCACACCCTTTGCTCTCTCCTCTTCGGAAAGAGTGCTTGTCTTGTAATAAGCACCTCTGACCTTATATGCACCCGTAAACTGCATATTTTCAGGCTTAAGATAAACCTTGTTACCTGTCATACCGCTGAGATAATCACTGTAAACAAGCTTAGTCTCAAGGGTGACTTCCTTTACGATCTCTGATGCTTCCTCGAATTTCTCAAGTGTAAGCATTTTCTCTGCCATCACTATTCTCCTCTCCGGGATATAATATCTTTATTTACATATTTTAACGTTGTATCACTTTCTTTGATATGTGTCAAAGATCAGCCTTACTGTTCAGTCTTTTCTTCGGCGCCTTCATCGGACGATCTTTCAAATATCGCTCTTACAAAAGCTTTCTCATCGAACTTCTGAAGATCCTCGATATGCTCGCCCACACCGATATATTTGACCGGGATACCTAACTCTGACTGGATCGCTACTGCTATACCACCCTTTGCCGTTCCGTCCATCTTGGTAAGGATGATACCGGTAAGCTCCGCCACGTCATTGAAATCCTTAGCCTGTGAAAGAGCATTCTGACCGGTAGTGGAGTCCAGTACTATTATATTCTCACGATGAGCCTCAGGATATTCACGATCGATGACTTTATTCATCTTAGCCAGCTCATTCATAAGATTCTTTTTATTATTAAGTCTCCCTGCCGTATCAACAAGAAGTATATCAGCCTTACGTGCCTTGGCAGCCGAAACAGCGTCGAAGATAACACTTGCAGGATCTGCTCCTTCCTTTCCTCCGATGAGCTCAACACCGGCACGGTCAGCCCAGACTTTAAGCTGATCTCCCGCTGCCGCTCTGAAAGTATCCGCTGCTGCCATAATGACCTTAAGTCCCATTCCCCTGAACTGGGATGCAAGCTTTCCGATGGAAGTGGTCTTACCTACGCCGTTTACACCTATAACGAATATGATGCTTGGTTCATGCTCAAAGACATATGCGTTTTCTTCAACATGCATCTGCTCTTCGATATCTTTTACCAGGAGTTCTCTGCATTCTGACGGCTTAACTATCCTTTGCTCGGAAACCTGTTCCTTTAATCGTTCCAGGATCGTCTCGGTAGTCTGAACACCGATATCTCCCATGATAAGGATCTCTTCAAGCTGATCATAGAAATCATCATTGATCTCTTCAGCACCGTTGAAGATTATATCCAGGTTATATACGAAATTGTCCCTGGTCTTGGTAAGACCTGCTTTAAGTCTTGCAAAAAAGCCGGCCTTTTTAGGCTTTTCCGCCGGAGTATCTGCCTCAGCTTTCGGCTGAGGTGACGAAGTATCTGCCGCATTTTCCGCCTGCGTGTCTTCATTCTCTGCCGCATTTTCCGCTACAGCCGGTGCATCGTTCTGTCCGGTCTCACCCTGTATCGCTGCTAAGTCACTTGCATCTCCTGTCTGCGAAACGACAGCATCAACCTCGGGAGCTTCCGCATCAGCGGCATTCTCCGCAACACTTTGAACCTCGTTATGTTTCTCTTTCTTTTTAAACCAGAGCATTCTTTTTCCTTTTAATCATCCAATTGTTCATCTATCAGATTAACAGCAACCAGAGTGGAGATACCCTTCTCCTGCATCGTGATACCGTAGAGCCTGTCGGCTTTCTCCATGGTACCTCTTCTGTGGGTGATGACGATGAACTGTGTATGGTTGGTAAGCTTATGCAGATATCCCGCATATCGGCCGACATTGCTTTCATCAAGAGCAGCCTCTATCTCATCCAGCAGACAGAAAGGCGACGGCTTTAAGTTCTGTATCGCGAAAAGCAAGGCGATAGCTGCAAGTGCCTTTTCTCCACCGGAGAGCTGCATCATGTTCTGGAGCTTCTTTCCCGGCGGCTGTGCATTGATGCTTATACCGGCTTCAAGTATATCCTCATCCTTGACCAGCTCGAGAGTACCCGAACCGCCTCCGAACATCTCCTTGAATACTTTATCGAATTCCTTTCCGATCTGATCGAACTTCTCGGTAAACTGCTTACGCATGGATTCATCAAGTTCGGTTATGATACCCTGCAGTTCTTCGGCAGCTTTGATAAGATCGTCATGCTGGGTTTTAAGGAATGTGTAACGGTCCATTTGAACCTTGTAATCCTCGATGGCATTAACATTGACCGACCCCAGTTCTTTGATCGCATTCTTCAATGCATCTTTTTCCTTCTTGATGGTGGGCAGATCGGTAAGCTCGGGATCCTTAAGCTCTGCCGCATCACGCATTGTGAGCTCGTATTCCTGCCACATATACTCAGACATTGATGTGAGTTCGGAATTCAACTTCTCCTTCTGCTCATTTAATCTGAACTGCTCCTTATCAAGATCACTTATTCTGGAAGATAAGGATTCTCTTTCCTCGAAGAACTTGCTGTTCTTTTCAGTAAGCTCATTCTTTACGGAGATCTTTTCTTCGAGCATCTTCTCGGAGTCGGACTGAACAGATACGGAAGCTTCTATTGTCTTCTTTATCTCTTCAATATTGTTCTTTCTGTCCTCTATGGTCTCGTTGGCATTCTTTATGCCTTCCTCTGCATTCGCCTTTTCCTGATTAAGGGAATCAAGTTCATCAGTGATACGCTTAACGGATGCCTGTTCGTACTCCTGCTTCTGAAGTGCTTTCTCTAAGAGGACTTCCTGTTCTGTCACTTTCTGTGACTGTTCCATTTCCTCATCTCTGAGACCTTCCATCTTTTCCTGAGCCTCATCAATGAGAACCGTGAGGTCATTTTCAGTCTTCACGGAATCCTTTAACTGCTCATCAAGTTCTGCCTGATTAGCATGGATATCCTCAACCTGCTTTCCGATCTCCTCCTGCTCGGTATTAAGATCGCCCACGCCCTTTGCAGTCTCATCGATCTTTTCCTGCGCCTTCTGAAGATTTAAGTTAGCGGTATTGAGCTTTATGAACTGATCCTGGATCCTGCCCTTAACCGCTTCCACTTCCACGCGGAGACGGTTACGCTCTTCCTTGATCTTTTCTATCTCGGACAAAATCCTGTCAATCTTCTCAAGAGCCTCTTTAACTGATTTTTCAAGTTCCTCCATCTCACGGCGTCTCCCCAGGAGATTGGAATTGTTCCTGAAACGGCCACCGCTTATGGCACCACCCGGTACAAGGAGTTCACCTTCAAGAGTTACCATCCTTATGCCGTAGCTGTATTTTCTTGCTATCTTAAGAGCATTGTCGACATTATCAACCACAAGGATCCTGCCCAGCATGCTTCTGGCCACATCACGATATTCTTCTTTTGTCTCAACAAGAGTATCCGCAAGTCCGATGACACCGACTTCATCGAGAGAATCGGGATTCTTGAATTCCTGAGGATCCTTTATGGATGTAAGAGGAAGGAATGTAGCACGACCGCCGCGTATCTCCTTGAGATAGGAGATCATCTTCTTGGCCGTCTCCTCATCCTCGGTGACGATATTCTGTATATTACCGCCAAGAGCAGTCTCAATGGCAGTCTCGTACTTCTTGTCTGTCTTGATGATATCGGCAACAACACCGATGATACCCTTGATCTCGCCCTTCTTCTCCATTACCTGTTTAACGGATCCGCCGTAACCTTCATAGCGTTCCGTGAGATTGGAGATAGCTTCCAGTTTGCTCTTCTGCTGCTGGTGTATAAGCTGAGTATCACGTAATTCCTTATCCTTTGCGCCTAACTCGTCATGGATCTCGCCAAGTCTCTCTTCCTCACGCTTCTGCTCGAAATTTAAGTCTTCCAGTTCCTTATTGATACGGTCGAATTCCGTCTGGAGTCCGGCGATTATATTCTTCTGTTCTTCCTCATTGGACTTAGCCTGAAGGAAACGTGAATTAAGCTCGGCACGTCTTACCTTTGTATTCTCGAGCATGGTGTCATAACGTTCCTTCTTGGAACGGATCTCCGCACGCTCATTAAGGATCTCAATGATCTTTGCTTTGTTATCTTCTATCTCTTTATTAAGTCCGTCGATGACAGCCTGGATCTTATCAAGAGCTTCCTTCTCTTCATTCTTTTTATCCTGGATGCTCTTTAATTCATCATCGGCGCCGGACTTGCTCTCATCTATACCGGCTTTCTCTTCTTCCTTCGCAACGATCTTCTCATTTACGGATGTGATACGCTCGTTAAAGGAAGCTATGCTGCTCTCTGCCGATCTGATCTGTTCTTCGAAGATCTTGATCTCAGCCTCGAGCTTTGTTCTTGTAGAGCCTGTCTCGCTGATAGAATTTCTGGTCTCTTCTATCTCTTTTTCAAGAGTATTGATCTGTTCCTGTATCTCGTCATACTCGGTACGGATCTTCTCGAACTTTTCCTTCTCTCCGTTTAAGTCATTCGTAACGATCTCGAGCTTTCCGTCAGTATCCTTGAGCACGCCTTCCTTGCGCTCGCTCTCCAACAGGAAAAAGTTAACATCTAACTTCTTAAGATCTTCCTTCTTCTTAAGGTAATCCTTTGCTTTCTCAGCCTGTTTTTCAAGAGGTCCCACCGTGCGCTCAAGTTCCGAAAGGATATCGTTTACACGGGTGAGATTCTGCTTCTCATTTTCAAGCTTCTTAAGCGCAGTATCCTTACGCTTCTTGAACTTGACGATACCTGCAGCTTCATCGAAAAGCTCTCTTCTCTCCTCCGGTCTTCCCGAAAGGATCCTGTCGATCTGGCCCTGTCCGATGATGGAATAGCCTTCCTTACCGATACCCGTATCGTAAAAAAGCTCATATACGTCTTTAAGTCTGCAGACATTGCCGTTTAACAGATATTCACTCTCACCGGAGCGGTAGAGCTTTCTGGCAACGGTTACTTCATCATAATCAACGGGAAGGGAATGATCCGAATTGTCCATGGTGATGGCAACATAAGCAAATCCCATGGGCTTACGCATTTCGGTACCTGCAAAGATAACATCCTGCATGGATGAACCACGTAACTGCTTGCTGCTCTGTTCACCCAAAACCCATCTTACCGCATCGGCAACATTGGACTTACCGGAACCGTTAGGTCCGACGATAGCTGTTATTCCTTCCTTAAATTCGAAACGGATCTTGTTTGCAAATGATTTGAATCCGTGTACTTCAATGCTTTTTAAATACATTACAATCTCCTGAGCGCTTCAAGCGCAGCTTCTTTCTCTGCGAGCTTCTTGCTGCGGCCCGTTCCGGAACCGCTTACCTTTCCTCCGATCAGTAATTCCACTGAGTAGGATTTATCATGTTCGGGACCGGTCTCGCTTACGACTCTGTACTCTATGGTTTCATGTCCCATCCCCTGGACCTTCTCCTGAAGAGCAGACTTGGGATCCGCCGTAACCAGATGTTCTTCGGCATTCTTTAACACATGTTCCATAATAAAATTCCGGGCCGTATCCAATCCACCGTCCATATACAAAGCGCCGATCAGCGCTTCAAACGCATCCGACGTGACCGATGGCTTCTCTCTTCCGCCGCTTTGCTCCTCGCCCTTCCCAAGAAAGATCAGCGTCCCCAGGCCTATCCTCTCCGCACATTGGGCAAGTGCCTCTTCACAGACAAGGGATGCACGGAACTTCGACATTCGTCCTTCCGGCATCGATGGATAATTCCTGAATATATGATCACTGGAAACCAGTTCCAGGACCGCATCACCAAGATACTCCAGTCTCTCATTGCAGGAGAGCTTGTTGATCTTACGCTCATTGGCGAAAGAACTGTGGGTCAGAGCTTCCTTTATGAAGTTCTTATCCTTAAAGCAGTAGCCTATCCTGTCTTCAATTAATTTTACAGCACTGTCAACATCTGTCATGTTCACAACCTCTTAATGAATGAAAAAGCCCTTTACCCAGGGCCTTGTCACATCGAACTTCTTATGAATCTGAGCGCATCTCCTACGGTCTCTATCTCGGAGTAATCACATTCCGGAAGCTTTATTCCCAGTTCTTTCTCCACACAGCAGAATATCTGGGCCATATCTATCGAATCCGCTCCAAGCTCTGATTCAAATGTAGAACTGATGGATATCTCCTTGCTGTAAACCTGCAACACTTTTTCTATCGACTTTTTAAGAATCTCGTATTCCATTTCACGTTCCTATATACTGAGGCGTTCCCTGATCTTCTCGTTGATCTTCTGTTCCTTGAATGTCCGACACTGGAGGATGCTGTTTTTGATCTCCACTGCCTTTGATGATCCGTGGGTCTTCACCACCAGACCGTTCAATCCCAGAAGCGGTGCTCCGCCGTATCTTGTCACATCATAATCCTTAAGCGATTTCTTAAGTACAGGCTTAACTAACAATCCGCCGATCTTTCCTCTGAGGGAACTCATAAGTCCTTTTTTGATCTCACTTAAAAGGAACATCGCTTCTCCCTCATAAAGCTTAAGTATCACATTTCCCACAAATGCTTCAGTGACTATGATATCCGCCGCACCAAAGGGAATATCTCTGGCCTCAATACTTCCTATAAAATTAATATCCCTGCACTGCTTAAGAAGAGGCATTGTCTCCTTAACAAGAGCATTACCCTTTTCTTCTTCAGCGCCGATATTTACAAGAGCTACCGTCGGGTTCTTTACTCCCATGGCATTCTCATAATAAATACTTCCCATTCTGGCAAAAGCTTCGAGATGATAAGGCTTGGCATCCACATTTGCTCCGCAGTCGATAAGGAGCGAGGTTCCCTTTTGTGTAGGTATGAGTGGCGCAAGCGGCGCCCTCTCGATGCCTTTTATCCTGCCAACTATAAGCTGTCCTCCCACAAGTATCGCCCCGGAGGAACCGGCAGATACGAAAGCATCGCATTCGCCTTCCTTTACAAGTCTCAGGCCACGTACTATTGAAGAGTCCTTCTTGTGTCGTATGGCCATAACAGGCGGCTCGGCGGTCTCTATTATTTCCGTAGCATTAACGATCTCTATTCTCTTACCGTCGTAGGAATACTTCGAGAGTTCGGATCTTATATCATCTTCTCTGCCACAAATACAGAGCTTGATATCATCAGTACTCTCAAGAGCCTCTATGGCACCTTTTATTAT
This sequence comes from Lachnospiraceae bacterium, assembly GCA_024697065.1. Lineage (GTDB taxonomy): Bacteria > Bacillota > Clostridia > Lachnospirales > Lachnospiraceae > NK4A136. Next base: position 23,399 of record JAILGE010000032.1, on the reverse strand, counting down.
CTCAGCCGGTGCATTGTCTCCGCCCATCGCATCAAGGGCTACTTTTACCGTTTCAGCCATCGGATACCTCGATAATCATGCTTCCGTTTTTGCGCACAAAGTATAATATACAGGAAAAAAGGCAAAAAAACAAGCACGTCCTCTTCTGAAGACGTGCCCGGATTTCGCTTATTTCCAGGGTGCATAAAAATATCAGAAGGTATTACTCGCCTACAGCGATGATCTCCTTCTTGTTATATGCTCCGCAAGACTTGCAAACACGATGCGGCATCATAAGAGCTCCGCATTTGCTGCACTTTACAAGCGTAGGAGCAGACATTTTCCAGTTTGCTCTTCTCTTATCTCTTCTTGCTCTGGAAGATTTATTCTTAGGACAAATAGACATCTTTAACACCTCCCGTCTCTTTAATCGCACTTGCCTATTATAAGACCATCACTTATTTTTTGTCAACCATATTTTTAAGTAATATTTACAATATATAGGATCACATTATCTCATTGAGTGCTTTATCAAGTTTTGAAGCACGATCCGAGCATGCAATATACAATCTTCCCAGATCTTTTCCGGCCATCCTCAGCTTTTCCGACGCTTCACCCGCTTCAACTATGCTTTTTTCCATTTCCGTCACTGCTTCAGAAAGGATAATAATATTATCTTCAAGCCGTTTAAGATCTCCGGCCATTTTTCCGGCCAGATCATCGGATTCCTTCAGACGCTCCCCCGAGTTACCTATCCTCTCCGCAGAGAGCTTGATATCATTTCTGAGCTTTATCATCTTGAGCATTATCTCATCGGAACCTCCGGAGATCTGCTCCGATAACCGCTTTACTTCATCAACTCCCGCAACAGCCGCATAGGAATCACTGCTTTTGGATACTTCGACGGCAGCATTAACCGAATACAGATTGACCCTGTTTATCAGATCCTGCAGCATAGACATGGAATCATAGATATCCTCCACAAGCTTTTCAGATCCCTTTTCAGCAGCAAGCATCTCGGAAAGCTCGGCACCGGTCTCACTGACAATGTCGCATACCACTGCAGAATGATCCACCGCCCGTTCCGCGATCCCCTCTGCCTGGATCCTCCCGTTTATAAGGAGCTCTTTCCTGTCTCTGAGTACTCCGATACTGCCTTTCAGTCTTCCGGTCTCTTCACTCAGTTCGTCTGAACCTGCGATACCGTCGTGCGCTATATCATTGATATCCCCCGAAAGTTCAAGGCAGGCTTCGACCACATTCCTGTTGCTTGCTCTTACGCTGTCATGGGCTTCATTGATCTCATCTATATCTTCTCTTGCGCTTTTTAACTCGCCCGACAGATCCTCCACCAAAGAGACCCTGTCATTTAAAAGCTTGGCAAGCACTCCCAGTTTTCCCGTCTTGCCTTCAAATTCCGCTTCGTCAAATTCATATCCCGCAAAACGGTCAAGAGGTGCAAACATGCGTCTAATCCTGTCCGTGATATATACGGATAAAAATACATATAAAATGAGATAAAGGCCGAACATGACCAGAGAATCCCTGAAAAATGATTCCGATCCCGCAAGATACAGAAGTGCCAGTCCCGTAATAAAAATTAATATAAATACGATCCCGTAACAGACTATTATCAGTCTGACCACATCAGTGGAATAGCTCATACGCTTTCCGGATCTTACGTGCTGATCGTTTTCGTTCCTCTCTTCATCTGCCATAAATTATCCCCCAATGACCATATGATCATATTAATCACCAGGAATCATTCTATCATAATAAACATCTCTTCAACATCCCTGCCGGTCCGCTCCATCCGCGGAGCGGGTGAACGGTTTCGTGAGCTGCCGTCCTCTCACGCATTTTCCAGCAGAACTGCAGGCGAGCATTCCACCGTAAGATCATCACTGCGTATAGTTTTTCGCTCCCACTGCGTATAGTTTTTCGCTCCCACTGCGTATAGTTTTTCGCTCCCACTGCGTATAGTTTTTCGCTCCCACTGCGTATAGTTTTTCACTCCCACTGTGTGGCCTTACAGTGTATTAGCGAGCCGTTGCAGTTCCGGAAAATGCTCGTCTTACAGAAACGTCCTGCCACGGATGGCAGGGCGAGTGAACAACGCTCCACGGATGGAGCGTGTGAACGGTTTCGTGAGTTGCCGTCTTCTCACGCATTTTCCGGCAGAACTGCAGGCGAGCATTCCACTGTAAGATCATCACTGCGTATAGTTTTTCACTCCCACTGTGTGGCATTACAGTGTATTAGCGAGCCGTTGCAGTTCCGGAAAATGCTCGTCTTACAGAAACGTCCTGCCACGGATGGCAGGGCGAGTGAACTACGCTTCACGGATGGAGCGTGTGAACGGTTTCGTGAGTTGCCGTCTTCTCACGCATTTTCCGGCAGAACTGCAGGCGAGCATTCCACTGTAAGGCCACACAGTGGGAGTGAAAAGCTCACCCCATATTGAAAACATCTCGCATGCAAAAAAATCCCCGCAGCAAACACTGCCGCGGGGATCTAGAACATCTAAAAGCTATATCGATCAGTTGTTGATGAGCTTATCGTTCTCGTTGTTCCAGCTGTAAAGCTTTCTGATCTCTGCTCCGACTTCCTCTGAAGGATGAGAAGCAGCCTTCTTCTTCATAGCCTGGAAGTGGATCTGACCATTCTTCATATCCTGAATGAAATCAGAAGCGAATGTTCCGTCCTGGATATCGGAAAGAACCTTCTTCATAGCCTTCTTGGTCTCTTCTGTAATGATCTTAGGTCCTGTTACGTAATCACCGTACTCAGCTGTGTTGGAAACTGAGTAACGCATTCCTGCGAAACCTGACTGGTAGATAAGATCAACGATGAGCTTCATCTCGTGGATGCACTCGAAGTATGCATTTCTGGGATCGTAACCTGCTTCAACAAGTGTCTCGAAACCTGCCTGCATAAGAGCGCTTACACCACCGCAAAGAACTGCCTGCTCACCGAAAAGGTCTGTCTCTGTTTCAACCTTGAATGTTGTCTCAAGAATACCTGCACGTGATCCGCCGATACCTGCACCGTAAGCAAGAGCCTTCTCAAGAGCCTTGCCTGTAGCATCCTGCTGTACAGCTACGAGACAGGGAGTTCCCTTGCCTGCCTGATACTCAGAACGAACAGTATGTCCGGGAGCCTTAGGCGCGATCATTGTTACGTCAACATCAGCAGGGGGCTTGATAAGGCTGTAGTTGATATTAAAACCGTGTGCAAACATAAGCATATCGCCGGCCTTAAGATTGGGAGCGATTGACTCCTTATACATATCAGCCTGCTTTTCATCAGGAGTAAGGATCATGATAACATCAGCCAGCTTAGCAGCCTCTGCTGTCTCATAAACCTTAAGTCCCTGCTCCTCGGCTTTGGCCCATGACTTGGAATCCTTGCGGAGTCCTACGAATACATCCAATCCTGATTCTTTAAGATTGAGAGCGTGTGCGTGTCCCTGGCTGCCGTAACCAATAATGGCAATTTTCTTGCCTTTCAGTGCGTCGAGATTGCAGTCTTCCTGGTAATAAATCTTGTTTGCCATTGTTACATTTTCCTCCTTGTGGAATTTGAATTATATTATAACAGCCTGTTCAGGGATCGTTAGTTGCGGTTCCTTACCTGCCATTATTCACAATAGTTCTGTAATAAATAATTAAACATCGAGCCAGACTACATCCTTGTCGCCTCTGGTAAGTCCGGAGATACCGGTCCTTGCTAACTCCAGGATCGTATATCCTTCCAGCAGTCCTAGGAAGGCCTGGATCTTATTCTGATTACCTGTGATCTCGATGATCATCGATGTGGTGCTGACGTCAATTATATTTGCTCTGAAAACATTTGCTACCGCGATAAGTCCCTCACGGGATTTATCCGTAACTTCAACCTTTATAAGGCAAAGCTCCCTGTAAACGGATTCGGAAGGCTCAAGAACCTTGATATTCCTTACATCAACTAACTTAGCCACCTGCTTCTCTATCTGCTCAAGAATATCATCATCACCGCTCGTTACAATGGTGATACGTGTAAAACGGGGATCCGCAGTCACGCCCGCCGTGATGCTCTCGATATTATATCCTCTTCTGGAAAAAAGACCTGAGATCCTGCTGAGAACACCCGATGTGTTATCTACAAGAAGCTGAAATACTTTTTTATTCGATTCCGCAGCCATTTTTCTGTGACGCCTCACTTAATAGTTTTTGAAAATATAAGAGCTAGTATAGCAGAAAAGATCGCTTGTTGCAAAATAAAATGCGGCAAACTAATCTTCAAGGCACTTCTGAAGTGCAAGGGTTCCGGTTCTCGCCACTTCCACTATCCTTACCTGTGCAAGCATACTTATGAGAAGCTGGATCTTCTCCGGAGAATCACAGATCTGGATCATCATAAGAGATTCCGACATATCCACTATCTCGGCACCCATAACCTCACAGGTCTCCATGATCTCACGTCGGTTTGCCTTGGTATATTTTACCTTTATCAGCATGAGCTCTCTGGTAACAGCCTTATTCTCATCAAAGGTACGCACCTTGATGACATCCAGCTTTTTGTTTAACTGCTTTTCTATCTGCTCCAGTGTTCTGGGTGAACCGTCACTTAAAATGGTCATCATGGATGTCTCATTATTATCCGTCTCACCCACAGCCAGAGAATTTATGTTGAAGCCTCTTCTTGAAAAAAGGCCTGCCACTTTCCAGAGTACACCTGTCCTGTTTTCAACAAGAACCGAAAAAATCCTTTTCATACTCGCACCCTTTCTTAAACAAGATCCATAGGATCGATATTACACTCAACCAGATATGATTCATCATCCTTAAGGAATGCCTCGATCTTGTCTTCGACGCCCTTCATATCCTTTATATACATATATTTCATATCATATGCCCTTGCGATATGATCCAGTGCGGGAGTCATCCCTATATCTACCATGGAATAACGATCCTTAAGCGAGAAATGCTGATACTGTCTTACCATTCCGAGATAGCTGTTGCGCATTACGATGATCTTCACGGGAATATCATACTGGCATAATGTGGCAAGCTCCATCATGGACATCTGGAAAGATCCGTCACCGCATACAGCCACCACCTGTTTTGAAGGTGCTGCAAGCTTCGCGCCCATTGCTGCGGGGATCGAATAGCCCATCGTACCCATTCCTCCGCTTGTAAGGAATCTTCCGTTTCTGACAATATGATTTCTGCAGGACCAGATCTGATTCTGTCCGACATCAGCAACATATACGGCATCATCTTTCATCTTTTCGGAAAGTTTTCTCACAAAGATGGCGGGATCAACAAATCCCGGATGATCGGGGCGGATCACTTTAAGATCTCTGCTATACCCTTCAAGTTCCTTTATCCATGTCGCATAATCACCGTCTATCTCATATTCCGTCATATCCTGAAGGATATGCTTTGCATCTCCTACTATGGGGATGGCTGCTCCGGCATTTTTTCCGATCTCTGCAGGATCCACATCAATATGAACAAGGACCGTATTCTCGGTAAGAACTTCCGGCTGATTGACCGCACGGTCTGCGACTCTTGCTCCAAGCATGATGATCATATCAGCTTCACGCATGGCACGATTGGCCGCAGGTGCACCGTTATTACCTACCATACCGAAATAAAGCGGATGCTCCGTCGGAAGCACTCCTATTCCCATCATTGTAGAAACAACGGGAATGCTGTATTCTTCCGCGAATTCGCGCAGTTCCTTTACGGCATTACAAAGATGAACTCCGCCACCGGCGCAGATAAGCGGTTTATGAGCCTTTTCAAGCTCTCTTATGACTTTCTTGATCTGGAGAGCATTTCCCTTAATAGTGGGCTTGTAGGTGCGGAGTTTTACTTCCTTGGGATACTCAAAGTTTCTAATCTCCGCCTGCTGTACATCGATGGGAAAGTCAATGAGCACAGGTCCGCGTCTTCCCGAATTGGCTATGTAAAAAGCTTCCTTTACTATCTCGGGTATATCCTTGGGATTCTTCACAAGATATGAATATTTAACAAAGCTCTCCACAGCTCCTGTGATATCTGCTTCCTGGAATACATCGGAGCCGATAAGTTCAGAATTGACCTGACCGGTGATGCATATCATGGGTATCGAATCTGCAAAAGCCGTTGCGATACCGGAGATCAGATTTGTGGCGCCGGGACCTGATGTGACCGCACAGACCGCAGCCTCTCCCGTCATCCTTGCCATTCCGCTTGCCGCGTGGGCAGCATTCTGTTCCGTCCTTATCAGCACGGACTTTATATCCGACTGGTATATGGCATCATAAAAAGGGCAGATCGCTACTCCCGGATAGCCAAATACGTATTTTACATTTTCTTCTTCAAGGCATTTTATCATCGCCTCAGCGCCATTCATACTTCTACCTCCACGAAGAGAATTTTTGAATGAGAATTTTTGAATGATAATTTTCGAATAAAAATTCTCTGAACCTGTAAATCAGAGCGAGCGCGAAGCACTTTTATTTCGCTCCGATTTATGTTAAATTTACCCTGTTCAAGATCAGGATAAAAGGACAGTTTAAAATGAATAAAAGATCACTCTTTATATTTCTTATTATTTGCTGCATATCGTTATCTGCCTGCTCCGGCAAAAGCGATAAAGTAACTGAAGATTACGTACAGAATATGCAGACTTTTTCGTCAAACGTAGAGATCCTTTCGGTATCCATTAACGCCATAGATGCTTCATCCGAAACGGCATCCTCCGATCTCCTCACATATCTTGACTATATGGATCAGACCTTTGCGCAGATGGCTTCACTGGAAGTTCCGGGAGATCTCCCCGATGCAGCCGTACTCGCTGACAATGCAGCCGCCGCAATGCACGAATCCGTATCACTCTACCATGAGGTATACGGTGCAGAAACCTACGACGGAGACCTCGAGCTCAAGGCAAAAGCAAAGTACGATCATGCATTCTCCTGCGTTGCTGAGCTTGGCAGGTTGTTGCGTAACGAAGAATATACTATCCCCGTGGATACATCAAATGCGGATCTGTCCGCACCGGTCGATACTTCTGTATCAGCAGATATGTCCGTATCCGACAATACCACGGATTGATCAGACTGCTTTTTCGTCCTTATCCTTACCTGACTTATCGTCACCCTCATGCTCGTCATCTGTAAGATCTTCTTCCGAGAATTCAACCAGATTGGCTTCATTCTTTCTGGTATGGCGCATTGCCATCCTCATCTTCTCTATGATATCCGAATACTTGGTTGAATGGAAATCAGGAACCGCCTTTAAGTAGTTGGTCTCCATTTCCACAAAGAGCTTGTTGACACCCTTGATCTTAATGAGCATCTTCTCACCCTGCTTGACAATGCGGAATTTTTTGAAATAGTCCTTCTTCTCATTTACCTTATCAAACTGCTTATCCATATATTTATCTATGGCATCATACAGTTCTTTACATTTCCTGTTAAGGTTGCACATTCCTATCGTTGTAAATACCGCATCAGACAGGAACACTCCCCATGCTGCGATCGCCGTATAATATCTGGCCGAAGGAGACATTGCCGAAAGCATGTGCAGCACCGCGGGGTGAAGGATCTTTATTAAGAACAGGATCGAAAGTCCGAAAAAGATACCTGAAATAACACTTATCCTTCCGTTGATATTAAGTGGGTAATAACTGTAATCCCAATATCTCGCGTGGAACACTTTTTCAAGAGCCCAGCTGGTGACATACTCTATGGCACATACCGAAAGACTGGATATGATGATGATCTTAAGCGGCGACTCTATGCCGTGAAGGAGATACAGGTTCACAACCGAGACCACTCCGTATATAGGACAGTAAGGGCCGATAAAACATCCCCTGTTCATGAATTTTCCCTGCTCTGCAAGAGAGAAAATGGAAGATTCATATGCCCATCCGATAAATCCGTATATCAACAACACGCAGGTAAGAGTTGGAAAATCCATTCCGCAAACGATAAACGGCGACCAAGACACTTCTGCAAATCTCATCCCGACACCTCACTGATTTTTATAAAGCGCCAAACACGGGGTTTGCGCTAGTGTTTACATAACATATTTCCAAAGAATAAAACAAAACTGAGCTTTAGTCAATCGTGACGATTTTTACACTCTCCAGGGAAGCTTGCCGCGAATGGTCTCACCCGTAGCACAAAGCTTGTCTGCTATGCAAAGGACCGCGCCCTCTTTGGTCTTCGGGCATGAAGGTGTCAGCGGAAACATATGATGTATTATCATATCCGCTTCCACTCTGCTCAGTGTGAAATCTTCTTTCGCCCTGTTATATGCCTTCCTTGGATGAGTAAAACCATGGATCATATTTGCAGCTGATCTTTCATGCCAGTCGTAGAGAAAATAATCATGCAGCAACGCTCCTCTGATAAGCGCTTCCTCATCTACTTCAATGCCGAACTTTATCGCAATGAAATAAGCGGTCTCGGCCACATGGATACAGTGTTCCCTTACAGTCGTATCACCATGCTGGATGAAGTTTGTCATACTGTCGAACCTGGAATCTTTTCTCACCTCCGAGAGGATCCTTCTGAATTTCTTTTCCTTGTCCGAAGGCAGTCTCTTTATCCCGATATTATCAAAATTCATTATCAGTCATTCTTCCTTAATGCGATCTCTCCGCACTTCTTGTAGATGGAGCCCTCAGGGATCACACCTCTTACACATGAAGTGGGATATATGCTCGTGTGTCTTCCGATAACTGTCCCCGGATTGAGCACGGAATTGCATCCGACCTCAACATAGTCTCCGAGCATTGCGCCGAACTTTTTTAACCCTGTTTCGATCTGCTCATCACTGTCCTTAACAACCACAAGTGTCTTATCACTCTTTACGTTTGAGGTGATGGATCCTGCTCCCATATGTGACTTGTATCCAAGAATGGAATCACCTACGTAGTTGTAGTGGGGAACCTGAACATTATTGAAAAGTATCACATTCTTTAATTCTGTGGAATTACCGACTACACAGTTCTTTCCGACGATGGCTTTGCCTCTGACAAAAGCGCAATGTCTTACTTCCGCATCCTCATCAATGATAAGCGGGCCGTTCAGGCATGCCGTAGGTGCTACTTTTGCACTCTTTGCAACCCAGATATCTTCTCCCCTCTTTTCAAAACGTTCAGGGTCAAGGGTATTGCCCAGCTCCTTGATAAAATCACCTATCAGCGCAAGCGCTTCCCAGGGATATGTCACTTTCTCCAAAAGCGGTGCTGCAATGGTCTGTGTAAGATCATACAGGTTTGCTATTTTTGCTCTTTCCATTTTCTACCTCCACGAAGTAAATTCATTAAAGGAGATCTCAAACTCCTTTATGATGAACTCTTCCCTTTTTTATAATATGCAGATGCATAATCAAAGCATTTTCTAAGCTGTGCTCCGTTGGATAAAACCTTAACCTTCTCGGTATATCTGGTAACGAAATCATTAAGCTTCTTTGTATATTCTTCCTTGCTGATGGATCCGTCCGCCACGCCTGACAGTCCCATTTCCCAGCTGGCTGTAAGCTTGGGATTCAGCATAGAGCCGATGGAATATCTTACCACATCGAATACCATCTCCCCCTTAAGTGTGGGAGTGATTATCTGCGTCTTCTTGTTGAGGGACAGATATCCTATTCTGAAGAGTTTTTCAAGTATGCCCGCGCGGGTCGCACTGGTTCCGATACCAGAGCCCTTGATCATGGCACGCATTTCCTCGTCCTCTATAAGCTGTCCCGCATTTTCCATTGCCAGTATCAATGAACCCGAATTGTAACGTTTCGGAGGTGATGTCTCACCTTCCTTGATACCAAGTCCCGTGCAGGGAACCTCCGTACCCTTCTTTAGCGTTTCAAGGACTTTTAAGAACTCAGGCCCACAGACAAATTCCTCATTCTCAGAATCGTTCTTTTTCTCATCTGCAGTATCATCCGCTGCATCAGCTTTGCCTTTGTCACTGCCCGCCTTATCCTTGTCCTTAAAGAAGCTGTACTTCATAACCTTTTTAAAGCCTTCATCCTCAAGGACTTTAAAACTGGTAAAGAATGTTTCCTTTCCCATGCCTATCTGAAGTGCGACCTTCTTCCAAACCGCAGGGGGGTAGAAAACGGCGAGAAATCTTCTTACTATCGTCTCATAGACCTTTGCCGCCACAGGAGAAAGCGATGCAAGATTCTGAAATCCCTGCCCCGTGGGTATGATGGCATAGTGGTCCGTTATCTGTTTGTCATTGACATATCTGGTCTTTGCGATATTCTTCCAGGCATCACCCTTCATTACATCGGAAGCAATATCCGCGCATACCGGATAGTTCTGTAATCCCCTGATATTCTGACTTATCACCTTGGAAACCGCTGTGGAAAGCACTCTCGCATCTGTTCTGGGATAAGTGGTAAGTTTCTTTTCATATAATTCCTGAGCGATCTTTAAAGTATCATCAGGTGATATCTTAAAAAACTTTGAGCAGGTATTCTGAAGTTCCGCAAGGTTAAACAAAAGCGGTGCATTCTTCTTTTCCGTCTTTTTTTCAGTCTTTAATATTTTCCCCCTGCTGCCGCCTTCGGTCCCTTGATCGGCTTTTATCTTATCGATAAGAGCATTGGCACTCTCTTCTTTAAGAAATCCGTTCTCCTTGTAAAGGAGAGGTGAACCCGCATATTCGGAGCCTTCCACCGCTCTCCATTCAGCTTCTGCGTTCTGCCCGCCCAGATTAAAGTTCCCCGTCACACGATAGAACGGAGTCTTTGTAAACTGTCTGATCTCTCTTTCCCTGAATACCACCATGCCCAATACGCATGTCATAACTCTGCCGACAGAGATGACAGCCTTATCAGCCTTCAGATAATTCTTCACATTGGTGCCGTATTTTATAGTAAGGACACGGGAAAAATTGATACCCATGAGGTAATCCTCCTGGGCACGGAGATAAGCAGCATCACTTAAGGCATCATATGCCGATATATCCTTTGCCTCCCTGATACCGCGAAGTATCTCTTCCTCGGTCTGGGAATCTATCCAGACTCTCTTCTGCTCCTTGCCCTCTACATGAGCTTCCTGGGCAACCAGTCTGTAGATATATTCTCCCTCACGTCCCGAGTCGGTGCAGACATATATGGTCTTTACATCAGATCTGTTAAGAAGTGAGCTTACGATCTTGAACTGCTTTGCAGAAGCAGGTATGATCTCATATTTGTATTCATCCGGGATAAAAGGAATGGTCTCAAAGCTCCATCTCTTAAGCTCAGGTTTATATACCTCGGGATAGCTCATTGTAACAAGATGACCCACACACCAGGTTACAATAGCTTCATCACATTCCAGGTATCCGTCACCGCGCTTCATGTTGTACTTAAGAGCCTTGGCAAACTCCTGGGCCACAGAAGGCTTTTCGGCTATGAACAGGGACTTATCCGCCATCTTACAGATCCTCTGTAGCTATGAGCCTGATGTTGCCTTCCAGATCCGCTGATTTTTTCAGATCATCGGAAAATGTTCCCGCACTGAAAACGAAGATATGATCGGGGTGCAGTGAGGCACTCTTGATCAGCCTGTAGTATACGTCCATATCGGACACCTGCATTTCATCTTTATCCCATCTGCAGAAGCCGATAAGAGAATCACCTTCATCATTCTGCATGATGATGTCTATATCTCCGTCCTTACCGGGCCACTCTCCGGATGATGTCACCTCAATAGGAAGTGCATGACGTGAACTTAAGATATCAAGATACTCGGAGCAGACCCTCCTGAAATTACCCTTGAAGATCTCGGATAATCCGGGTGAAACTATATTCTCATAAAAATCCTCTGCACTCATCATCTCAAGAGCAGATGCATTGGAATATAAAAATCTGAAATAAAAGATGAGCAAACGCACGGGAATACGATATATTCCCTTCCTTGCGTTTATTGATGATGCACCGTCAAAGGGGAACACCTTGGTTGCAAGTCCCCTCTCCATAAGGGTCTTAAGATATACACTTATCTTGGCTCTCGTATATCCCGTGTGCTTATGCAGATCATTCAACTTGCAGACATCCGCCGCAAGGCAGTTCAGTATGGTGCAGTAAACATTGGTCTCTCTCAGCTCATCCGACACCACGCGCATGCCCTCTTCCTTGAGAGGTGCATCGTCTGCTAAAAATGCAGCTATTATATTGCTCTTTAAATCCTTATCATCGGAAAAATATTTCCAGTAAGCCGGTATACCGCCAAGTATCCCGTATACTTCCATGCACTGTTTTGTCGAATACTTTGAAAAATAATTTACACAATCAAGGAAGCACAGCTCAGGGATCTTGAAGAACCCGTTCAAAGCCATTGCATATTTCCCGATCCTGGAAACCAGATCATTCTCCACAAAGCTTATGGAAGACGACAAAAGTACGCAGAATATCTGCGTATCCGAAGCATTGATAAAATTCACAAGCTGTTCCATGAAATCGGGCGAATATCTGATTATGTTCTGGAATTCATCGATAGCAAGGATCTTCTTACCCGAACCTGTATTTATCAGTCTGCCCAATATATCTGTATATGTTGGTACGTCCTGCATCTCGGGATCGATGGCTTCACCGCCACACTCTCTGTTCCAGATGAGTCTCTCTTCCTCATCCGAGCAGGGTCTGGCGAGGAAGTATGTCAGATCCTTTTTTTCCGCAAATCGCTTAAGGAGCGTGGTTTTGCCCACGCCCCTGTATCCATACATAACTATTATTCTGCTTCCGTCCTGACTGTAGCTTTCCTCAAGATAGGAAAGTTCTTTTTTACGGCCTGCAAACACTTATATAACCTCTCTTATTTTGCCTCAATGAATCCCTGTGCCTTAAGAAGCTCTGCGCAAAGAACAGCACCGCCTGCAGCACCTCTGAGTGTGTTATGAGCAAGGCCAACGAACTTCCAATCATAAACAGTATCTTCTCTGAGACGGCCAACGCTTACACCCATGCCTCTCTCGTAATTAACATCAAGAGTTACCTGAGGTCTGTTATCCTCTTCAAGATACTGGATGAACTGCTTGGGAGCGCTGGGAAGACCTAACTTCTGAGGCTCGCCCGAGAAGTTAACCATCTTCTCGATAAGCTGTTCCTTAGTAGCTTTCTTCTTAAGCTTAACAAATACGGAAGCTGTATGTCCGTTAAGAACCGGTACTCTGATGCACTGGCTTGTGATAACGGGTCCTTCTGCGGGAACTATCACGCCGTTCTCGATCTTACCCCAAAGACGAAGGGGCTCCTTCTCGGACTTCTCTTCCTCGCCGCTTATGAAAGGAATGATATTGCCTTCCATCTCGGGCCACTCTCTGAAAGTCTTGCCTGCTCCGCTGATAGCCTGATATGTGGAAACTACTACCTCATAAGGCTCGAACTCCTTCCATGCTGTAAGAACGGGAGCATATGCCTGAATGGAGCAGTTAGGCTTAACAGCGATGAAACCGCGTGTTGTGCCCAGTCTCTTCTTCTGGTACTGGATAACATCTGTATGAGCCGCATTGATCTCGGGAACGATCATGGGAACATCAGGTGTCCATCTGTGAGCGCTGTTATTTGAAACAACAGGTGTCTCTGTCTTAGCGTAAGCTTCTTCGATGGCACGGATCTCGTCCTTGGACATATCTACAGCTGAGAAGCAGAAATCAACCTTGGATGCTACTTCTTCAACATCATTAACATTCATTACTACAAGCTTCTTAACAGCTTCAGGCATGGGAAGATCGATCTTCCATCTGTCACCTACTGCCTCTTCGTAAGTCTTTCCTGCAGAACGGGGGCTTGCTGCCACTACTGCCACCTCAAACCAGGGGTGATCTTCAAGAAGAGAGATGAATCTCTGTCCTACCATTCCTGTTGCACCGAGTATTGCTGCTTTTAACTTTGCCATAGTTTTTCTCCTTATTATCTCCTGAGCTTTTCGCTCTGTATTAACAACTGTTACTGTTTTATCCTGTCACGCATCAAGGTAAGTTCGATAAGCGGTAAGAGTCTTTTCCATTACTGCCTGTCCGGGCGCTCCGACAGTGAGTCTGCGTTCTACACAGGTCTTAAGTGAGACTGCATCGTAGATATCTTCATCAAACATGTTGCAGATCTCTCTTAACTCTGAAAGTTCCATCTCATCGATGCTCTTTCCCTTATCGATACAGGAAAGGACCAGCCTGCCGATGACGCTGTGGGCATCTCTGAAAGGCATTCCCTTCTTAACCAGATAATCCGCCGCATCTGTGGCATTGGTAAAGCCCTTCTTCGCACTCTCTTCCATGACATCCTTTCTGAATCTCATGGTATCTGCCATTCCGGTGAACATCGCAAGACATTCTTTTACGGTATCTATGGCATCAAAAGTGCCTTCCTTATCTTCCTGTATATCCTTATTATAAGCAAGAGGTATTCCCTTCATAACGGTGAGCATTCCCATGAGGGCTCCGTATACTCTTCCGGTCTTGCCTCTGACAAGCTCTGCGATATCGGGATTCTTCTTCTGGGGCATGATGGATGATCCTGTGGAAAATCCGTCATCTATCTCAACAAATCTGTATTCGTTGGAATTCCAGATGATGATCTCTTCGCTGAATCTTGAAAGATGCATCATTATTATCGAAAGAGCATCAAGGAATTCTATAACATAATCCCTGTCGGAAACCGAATCCATCGAGTTGCCTGTTGGTGCATCGAAACCAAGAAGCTCTGCTGTGTACTCGCGGTCCAAAGGATATGTTGTTCCCGCAAGTGCTCCGGATCCCAGAGGGCAGGTATTCATCCTCTTCTTAATATCAGCAAGTCTGGAACGGTCTCTTATGAACATCTCAAAATATGCACCGATGTGATGAGCAAGGGTCACAGGCTGTGCCTTCTGCATATGTGTGAATCCCGGCATAAAAGTATCGAGATTCTCACTCATGATACGATAGAGGACTTCCTGAAGTTCCTTAAGCAGTGCATCGGTCTCTGCGATCTCATCTCTGACATATAATTTCATATCAAGAGCTACCTGATCGTTTCTGCTCCTTCCGGTATGAAGCTTCTTACCTGCCTCACCGATCATCTCGGTAAGAGTAGCTTCCACAAAGCTGTGGATGTCTTCATATTTATCGCTGATCTCAAGGGATCCGTCTTCCACCATTGCCTTGATATTGCCAAGTCCCTTAATTATCTGATCCTTCTCGGACTCAGTGATGATCCCCTGCTTTCCGAGCATGGTCGCATGCGCGATGCTTCCTTCTATATCCTGTTTGTACAGTCTCTTGTCAAAATCAACGGATGCATTAAATAAGTAAACATTTCTGTCCGTTTCTTTTGTAAATCGTCCGCCCCAAAGCTGTGCCATATTATCCCTCTTATATTTAATCTTAATTTATTTATTTTCAGTCTAAATTACCACAATCCGCAGAGATTGTAAACCTAAAGAAATTGAACATAATGATTAATTGTTTTGATCAAACAAAAAATCCGGCGATAAGATTGACCGCAAATGCAGCCAGATATGCGACCACACACTGGAATATGACTATGATCACCGCAAACTTCGTTCCCTGCTCTCTCTTAATGGCCGCAACAGCAGCCACACACGGTGTATAAAGAAGACTGAATGTCAGAAACGCAAGTACCTGTGCCGGAGATAATGCTGCCGTAAGTGCAGCCGTCTCACCATAGAGGACGGAGATCATTGATACTATGCTCTCCTTGGCCATAAATCCGGAGATAAGTGATGTGACTATCCTCCAGTCTCCAAGTCCCACGGGTTTGAATACAGGTGCCAAAAGGCCCGCTATCCCCGCCAGCATGCTTGATTCAGGATCTTCCACAAGACTGAAAGTAAAATCAAAGCTCTGCAAAAACCATACAACGATAGTTGCAACAAAGATCACCGTAAAAGCTCTCTGCAAAAAATCCTTTGCCTTCTCCCACATGAGTCTTGAGACATTCTTCATTCCGGGCATCCTGTAATTCGGAAGTTCCATTACAAAAGGCACAGCCTCTCCCTTAAATGCCGTACGTTTCATCAAAAGTGCCACAAGTATGGCCGCCGCTATGCCTCCCAGGTAAAGCCCCAGAGTTATGAGAAAAGCCTGTTTCGGAAAGAATGCTGCAGCAAAGAATGCATAAATCGGCATCTTTGCCGAGCAACTCATAAAGGGTACAAGGAGTGTAGTCATCCTTCTGTCACGCCTTGAAGGCAGTGTTCTGACAGACATTACAGCAGGAACCGAACATCCGAATCCTATTATCATCGGAACGGCACTTCGTCCCGAAAGTCCAAGTTTCCTCAAAAGCTTATCCATGACAAAAGCTACTCTTGCCATATATCCGCTGTCTTCAAGTATCGATAAGAAAAAGAACAGAACAACTATTATGGGCATAAAGCTAAGCACCGAACCCACTCCGCCGAATATACCGTCTGTAACAAGCGAATGTAGAGGTGCCGCTATACCGGCCTTTGTCATCATGGCGTCCGTTATCTCATCAAGTTTTCCTACGCCGGCTTCGAGTATCCCCTGTAAAAAAGCACCTATCACGTTGAAAGTAAGGAAGAATACCAATGACATTATGAGGATAAATATCGGTATTGCGGTCCACTTGCCTGTAAGGATCTTATCAAGCTTTCTGCTTCGCTCATGTTCTCTGCTCTCATGAGGCTTGATCACAGTCTCATCGCACACTTTTCTGATAAATGAAAAACGCATGTCCGCCATAGCCGCAGCATGATCAAGTCCTCTTTCTTCTTCCATCTGCGAGATGATATGACCTATCATATCCGTCTCATTTTCATCAAGCTTAAGGCTCTCCCTGACCAGGCTGTCACCCTCTATCAGCTTGGAAGCCGCAAACCTTACAGGGATCTCAGCACGCTCGGCATGGTCTTCCACCAGGTTCATCACTCCGTGTATTGCCCTGTGAACCGCTCCGCCGTGATCCTCCTTACTGCAGAAGTCTGTCCGTTCCGGCTTTTCGTTATATACGGCCACATGCATCGCATGATTTATCAGCTCTTCTATTCCTTCATTTTTTGCAGCTGCTATGGGCACAACAGGAATACGTAACAGTTCCTCGATCTCGTTGATACGAACGGATCCTCCGTTTCCTCTGAGCTCATCCATCATATTGATGGCAAGTACCATGGGAATGTTCAGCTCCATAAGCTGCAGTGTCAGATAAAGATTTCTCTCGATATTGGTAGCATCAACGATATTGATTATGGCTGTAGGTTTCTCTTCAAGTATGAACTGTCTGGAAACAACCTCCTCACTTGAGTAAGGTGACAGGGAATAGATACCGGGCAGATCCACCACTTCAGCTTCCGGATGCCCCTTTATATCTCCGCTTTTCCTGTCAACCGTAACACCCGGGAAATTTCCCACATGTCTGTTTGAGCCGGTCAGAGCATTAAAGAGTGTGGTCTTGCCGGAATTCTGATTTCCCGCAAGAGCAAAAACGATCTTTTTACCTGTTGATGATCTTTCACTTTCTCTTTTCTCTTCGCTCTGCTTTTCGGTATTATTGCTTGCGCCGTCTTTATTCTTTTTCTTCTGCCTGTCGCTTACATTATCTTCACCGATACGGGGATGAGGCCGTTCAAATCTGACATGCATTATACGTGTCGGACGCTCTGATGTTTTTTCCTTTGCTACGGGTTTGATATCTTTAAGCTCGATCTTTTGCGCATCGGAAAGTCTGAGCGTCAGCTCGTATCCTCTGATCCTGTATTCTACGGGATCTCCCATAGGTGCGATCTTCACGCAGGACAAAGCTTCCCCCGGGATAAGACCCATATCAAGAAAATGCTGTCTTAAAGCGCCCTCTCCGCCAACCTTCGTGATAGTTCCAAGAAAACCCGGTTTTAATTCATCCGCCTTAACTGATTTAGAGTTCATCGATCACCGTTCTCCTTACCATCATCAATTCCTCGGTATAGATGCAATGGCGGATAGTTCCCGCCTCAACGGCTTTGATGGCTTCGTCAAGATCCATCCACATCACTCCCGATACTTCTTCCTCCTGCAGGACAAATTCCGATTCGTCCTTATCGCACCATAAAGCAAAGATCCTGGAATACTGTCTGTCGCGAAAGGGCTTCCCGTAGAATTCCGTATCCCATGCCACATCTCTGTTGCCGCAAAGGATCAATTCATCTCCGGATATATCAATGCCCAGTTCTTCCTTCAGTTCTCTCACTGCCGACGGGATAAAATCCACCCCTGCGGGTATATGCCCCGCACTTGAGATATCGAAACAACCGGGAAAAGAATCTTTATTATCCGATCGTTTCTGAAGCAGCACTTCCACATGGCCGTTTCTTTTTCTTACAAGCCATACGTGCGACGTACGATGCCTGATCCCTTCTGCATGTGCTTTTGTTCTCTCAACGGTCCCGCCCGTAGGCTGTCCGTTTTCATCAACTATATCCAGTAATTCCATATGATCATTCTTTATTTGTTATTTGTTTTACTGCTCAGTCCATTGGATTTACATGAATCATTATATGTTTGACTTCAGGAAAATTCTTCTCGACTTTTGCATGTACGTTTTCCGCAACCGCATGCGCTTCTCTCAGAGTCTTATCTCCATCAACAGCGATCTCCATATCCACATAGATCTTGCTTCCGAAGGTTCTGGTCCTTAGCACATCGACCCGTCCAACATCACTTTGCTTTAATACAAATTCTTTTAAACCATTCTCATATTCTTCTCCGCTGGATGTATCGAGCATCTTGGATATGGCATCCTTCAGGATATCAAACGAAACCTTAAATATAAATATACATATAATAACACTCGCCACGGAATCCATCACCGGAAATCCCAGCATTGCGCCCGCTATACCTATAAGCGAACCGACAGATGAGAGTGCATCGGACCTGTGATGCCATGCATCGGCAAGAAAAGCAGGAGAATCTATTACCCGTGCGTAATATCTGGTATACCAGAACATCCCCTCCTTGCTTACTATTGAAACCACAGCCGCAACGAGAGCTACCATTCCCGGTACAGCCAGTCTGCTGTGATCACCCGAAAAGATATTCGTCAGGCCGCTCTTTCCTATCCCGATACCGGTTACGACCAATACACTTCCCAGTATCAATGACGCTACGCATTCCATCCGCTCATGTCCGTAGGGATGTTCTCTGTCTGCGGGTCTCATGGAAAGTCTTACGCCAAGATATGCGATAAATGTGGCGAATACATCAGAAAGAGAATGAACGGCATCAGATATCATCGCACCTGACTTACCGTATACTCCGGCAAAAAGCTTGAATGCCGAAAGCATGATATTACCGAAGATACCAACAGAGGATATCTTCTTGATCATCTTATCCCTGTCCGCTTTATTTAATTCAGCTTTTGATACCTCTTTACCCATATGCTTCTCCATATACAACAGAAATAAAAAAACATCCGGGGACAACCAGCTGTCCCACAGATGTGTAAACGGTCATTTATCTGCTGCCGAAATGTTCCGATAATCATTATACGTTACCGACATATACATTATCAAGATATTTGGCTGCGATATCCCTTAACTCAAATATCCTGTTCACCGGTGTGGCGTCCCTGTCGGTCATATTGAATCCCGGAAAAAATCTGGTCAGATGATACGGTATATTCTTTCCGTTATTCAAAGACGCTATCCACTTTGACGCATTTTCTATCTCACTGTTATCATCATTGAATCCCGGTACCACCAGCGTTGTGATCTCCATATGAACATGCTTTGCCGCCTCACTGATAAAAGCCTGAGTCTGTTCAAGATCGCCCCCAAGGATTTTTGAATACTTATCTTTATCAAAAGCTTTCAGATCGATATTCATGGCATCGATAAACGGAAGTATCTCCCTTAACACTTCAGGCTCCGCAGTCCCGTTACTGACAAGTACATTCTTCATCCCTTTCTCATGTGAAAGACTTGCCGCATCCCTTACGTATTCCCATGACATCAAGGGCTCATTATAAGTAAATGCGATGCCTATATTTCCGCGTTCTTTTAATCTGAGCGCTGTATCAACAAGCTCTTCGGGAGATATGTATCTCACTCCGAGAGATCCTGCCTCCCTCTCTCCCGCATAGGAGATCTCATGGTTCTGGCAAAAAGGGCAACGCAGATTGCATCCAAAGCTTCCCGCCGACAGTATCATGCTGCCCGGGCAAAACATTGAAAGGGGTTTCTTCTCGATCGGGTCCAGCGCAAGACTTGTAAGCACCCCGTAATTTATACTGACGACCTCACCGGCCTTGTTTTTCCTGGTGCGGCAGGCGCCCGTTTCACCGTCCGCCAGACTGCAGTGTCTGAAACAGACCTTACAGCAGACCTTATTCTCAGCCTTTTTTTCAATCATAAAAATCTCTCTTACGATCTCATGAATCCTTATTGTTATTCCTGAGTGCCCCGGCTATATCCTCATACTCCGGCTTGACTTTTCTCACGCCGTAGCCTTCGGAGACTTTTGTCCTGATCCTTCCGTATTCCGTCATGATCTCATCACCGTGGCGTTCAAGTATAAATCGATCCTCAATGCTCATTCTGATACCGATGGTAGTTGTATTTGCAAATATAAGTTCCGCAAATTCATTGACGCTTTCTTCTCTGCATAACACGGTGAGCAGGACTCCGGGGCGGTTCTTCTTCATACCGATGGCAGTTGTAAATACATCAAGCGCTCCTGCATTTAAAAGTGTCTCAGTGGCGAAACCGATCTCTTCACCAGTCATATCATCTATATTGCACTTAAGCTCTGCAATGCTGTCCCTTACACCTATATGCTTATCGCTTGTCTCGCCGATCATCACTCTTACGCAATTGGCTCTTTCAAAATCCTTCGTTCCCATGCCGTATCCTATTTGGTCTACGGTCATCACAGGCATGTTTCCGAAGCCGCCGGCAAAATATTTTAAAAGTGCCGCCCCTGTAGGAGTACAAAGCTCTCCCTCTATCGTACTTGAATAAACGGGGATGCCCCTGATGATACTTGCTGTGGCAGGTGCAGGAACAGGGAGGATACCATGAGCGCTCTTTACTGTCCCGCTCCCTAAATGTATAGGTGATACTATTACCATCTCCGGGCTTATCTCTTCCATAAGCAGACAGACTCCGGCTATATCCGCGATGGCATCCTTCATTCCCACTTCATGAAAATGAACTTCCTCCACCCTTGTTCCGTGGACTTTGCTCTCAGCTTCCGCAATGATCTTATATACCTCCATAACATCTCTCTTTACCTTATCGCTAAGGTTAAGAGATCTTATGATCTCATGTATTTCCTCCAGCGTCGTGTGATGATGATCATGGTCACCATGAACGTGATCATCATGAATATCTTCATCTTCAACCTCATCGTCAACGGATACTTTTGTATAAGTACCTGTTATACCGCATTTACAAGCCGGCATAAGATCATATCTTACGCCTTCTATACCGATGGCATTGAGCTTATCCTGGATTACTTCCGAAGCTCCTGCGATCTCTGAGAGCGCAGAGATCAGCATATCCCCCGCAGCACCCATTTTGCACTCAATGTATAAAGTCTTCATATTTAACCCTTCCTTTCAATATGATTGATCATGCTTGCAAGATACCCCGCCCCAAATCCATTATCTATGTTTACCACGCTCACTCCGCTGGCGCAGGAATTAAGCATGGACAAAAGTGCTGAAAGCCCTCCAAAAGAAGCTCCGTATCCCACACTTGTGGGGACTGCTATAACGGGACAGTCGGCCATGCCTCCGATAACACTGGCCAAAGCTCCTTCCATACCTGCGATAGCGATTATCACATTGGCACTCATTATTTCTTCACTATGGGACAGAAGCCTGTGAATACCCGCAACTCCCACATCATACAATCGGTTTACGCGATTCCCCAGCATTTCAGCCGTCACCGCAGCTTCTTCCGCAACAGGTATATCACTGGTTCCGCCTGTAGCCACCACGATGCTTCCCTTTGTATCGGTCCCGGGGATCTCTCCCGCCACTCCGATACGCGCCGTTTCAAAATATTTAAATTTACTTATTCCCTTAGATACACTCTCTGCCTTTTCTCCTGAAAGTCTCGTAATGATAACGCTCTTTTGTCCATCAGCTAAAAGCTTATCGGATATGCCTGTTATCTGATCTGCGGTTTTTCCTTCACCGTATATAACTTCCGGAATACCCTGCCTTATCTTTCTGTGAAGGTCCGGCTTGGCATATCCCATATCTTCAAAGGGCTTCATTTTGAGTTCAAGCTCTGCCTGTTCCGGAGATATCTTTCCCTCCGCAACCGATCTCAGTAATTCCTGTATCTCAGTCATATCATTCCCCCGATTTATTATCCGATATTTTAATAGTCTCGTTCATGCTTCCCATGCGATATCCCTTCATATCAAGAGCTACGTAAGCGAAGCCGTATTCTTTGAATTTTGTATATATCTCGTTCCTGATATCATCTCTTACTATGCGCGCTATTTCATCAGGCTCCGTCTCGATCCTTGCAACAGTATTCTTTCCCATACCATGCACACGGACTCTCACCTGTTTAAACCCAAGATCTATCAGCAGCTGTTCCGCCCTGTCTGTCATTTCCAGTCTGTTCTTATCTATTGTCTCCCCGTATACAAAACGGGAAGCGAGACATGCATATGCAGGCTTATCCCAGGTATAAAGCCCTTGCGCCTTTGAAAGCATCCTGATCTCATCCTTGGTAAGTCCAACTGTCATAAGGGGGCTCTCAATCCCAAGCTCCTGTATGGCTTTAAATCCCGGACGGTAATCACTCTTATCATCTGCATTGGATCCTTCAAGTATATGGCTAATACCATTTTCCCCGGCCAGTTCTTTTATCTTACCGAAAATATTGCTCTTGCAATGATAACATCTGTCAGTGGGATTTACGACAAACTGAGCATCTTTTAACATCTCCGGATCAAAACATATCTGTTTCACACCCTTCTCTTTGCAAAATGCTTTAGCTTCTCTTTTTTCTCTTTCCGGAAATGATGCTGAAATGCCCGTAAAGGCGATCACATTTTCCTTTCCCAGTACTTCAAGTGAAGTATTTAGCAAAAAAGTAGAATCAACTCCACTCGAAAATGCGATACCAACTCTCCCCATCTTTCTTATCTCATCTTTTAAAAACTCATATTTTTTCTCTGTAGTCTTCATGTATCTGTCACTCCCGAAAAGCATTAAAAATCCAAAGTCCACAATTTAATTTTATCAGCTTTGATATCAAAATACTGCAGTATAGTATGTATATTATGTGAAACAAACAGGCAGGAAGGATGAAAGCAGCCCCAAAGAAAACCGCTCCGGGAATGATATGTACCCAGAATTCTGGACGTACATATAATTTTTAAGCGAAACAATTGGATGCATGCCTGTACTTTACGGGCGGCATCCATTTTGTTTTTGCCTGGATTCTTTGGTTATTATAGTAATCTATATATTCAACTATTG
>JAILGE010000011.1 GCA_024697065.1 Lachnospiraceae bacterium | reverse complement strand
ATCCTGAGCCAGGATCGAACTCTCGATTAAAGTGTTCGAAACTGTCCAGACTAATTCTGGCTTTAGTTTCCTTTTTTACTTGGTTCGTTGAACCGTTCTTCCGAATAATTTCTTCGATCTTGATCTTACGATCTCAACCGTTATATCCCTCGAAAATAGGATATCTTTTTTAGAAATCTTCGGGGTTGCATTACTGTTTTTTTGTCAAGGTTCCTGTCGCTTTGGTGTTTTCCGCGCGACTTCATCAGAGTACCACCGAGTGTCGATCTTGTCAACAACTTTTTTCAGAAATTTTAAAATATTTTTTAAAACCCTTATTTTAAGCTGCTCTCGGGCAATTACGTAAACTGTTTCGCAGTATTATGTAAATAATGGTCCTCTGAATGAAAAACAGCTCCCTCATATTTCCGGGAACTGTTTACGGAGAAGGAGGGATTTGAACCCTCGCGCCGCTATTAACGACCTGCACCCTTTCCAGGGGTGTCCCTTCGGCCAGCTTGGGTACTTCTCCACTTTGCATATACCCTATGTCCAAACAAAATTGGTTATATGTGATTCTCCTATAAAAGGAAAAACGGAGAGGATGGGATTCGAACCCATGTGGCCGTGAAGCCAAACGGTTTTCAAGACCGCCTCGTTATGACCGCTTCGATACCTCTCCATTTGCATTTCAGGAGCTTACTCCGTCACGCAACGTTTATATTATCAAAATCAAATATCGGTGTCAACGAGATTTTTCAGAAACTGAAAATCTTGTTACTAAGCAGCGCAAAAGATCACAGAAACATACCCTCATTTCTCAAATAAAAAAGCGGGCAGCTCGCATGCCACCCGCTTGATACATCATTCCTCTGCCGATACTCAGCCGATCTTGTTGCCGCACTTTGTGCAGAAAGCAGTTCCATCGGATACGGGAGCACCACACTTAGGGCAGGTCTTACCCGTTGTTGCCTGTACCTGTGCCGCCTGAGGAGCAGGATTCTGAACAGGCGCCTGCTGCTGAACGGGCTGGGCCGCCTGGGGAGCAGGTTTAGCCTGTGCCTGTCCGATATTGCTGAGATCAGGGATGTCGGGAGTGTTAACCGCAACTCCGAAAAGTGATATTACAGCCATAACAAGGAAAAATACTACAAATACGATCCCTATGAATGAATCGATCTTGTTCATAACAGCCTCAGCGGAATACCAGAAGCTGTCATAATCGGTATCTCTTGTTACGGGAAGTCTGAATACACTTGCACCGAGACCAAGAAGCTCGTCGATGATCTTGTAGATGATATAGATGCCGCCGGCAAACTTCGCCTTTGACTTGAGTGTCTCATCACTCTCAACAAGTGATACATAAACCAGAACAGCAATAAAGGGAACAGGTCCGAGTATTGCCGAAATGAATACGAGTGCAATGAGCATGTTCATGGGTAATACAAATTTTGATTTCATTTTTAACCTCCCAAAAGAGAAATCTGCATTGAAAGATCTGTCTTAAGATCTTTCTGATGCCAATTGTGCAATATGTTGTTATCATTTCTCAGACAAAAACAACCGCTTGTTATGTTAACATAGGCATAAAGCTTTTTCAACCCCGCAGCAGGCACACGACATGACCAGGTTCTCTGAGCTCTATCCTCTTGCCGAAAGTATCTTTTCGGCTGTGATCAGGTCATCGGGAGTAGTCACTTTTATGTTCTCGTAACTGCCCTCGGTAAGCCTTACTTTGACGTCGGAAAACTGTTCCGCTACCATCGCATCGTCTGTTATGTGAGACGTATCGCCCCCTTCAAACATCCTCTCGTATGCTTTGCTTATCAGCTCATACCTGAAAGACTGCGGTGTCTGAACTATCCATACCCGATCCCTGGAGGGTGTGGATGAAACAAAGCCATCCTCCCCGGCTATCTTTACGGTATCTTTCGAAAGCACTCCCGCCGCACATGCGCCGTATTCCGCAGCATCACAAACGGTACGTTCTATCACCTCAGGCGTGATCATCGCTCTTGCCGCATCATGAATCAGAACGATAACTTCCGTGTCATTGTCGGAAAGATATCCTGCTTCTATCTCTCTCACAGCTTTTAATCCGTTGGCGGAAGAATTAAAGCGTTCCTTCCCGCCTGCCGTTATGGCTCCGATTTTCTTAAAGCCGTATTCAGATACATATTCATCCCTTACCATTTCCTCATCGCCGGCATTGACCACAAGGACTATGTCATCGACAGAGCTTTCCTCAAAAGCTTTTAATGTAAAATAAATAAGAGGACGACCGCACACTTCCATGTACTGTTTCGGAACATCCGAATGCATCCTCTTTCCCGATCCGCCTGCGAGTATTATCGCGGCGGTGCGTATTTTTTTCTTTCCTTTCACTGTATTCATCTTTCTCCCAGCTTAAGATTAGGCACCGCGTTCAGACTGTAATCGCTGCGCACGCCCTTCATGAATTCATAATATCCGGCCGCGCCTATCATGGCGGCATTATCCGTGCAAAAGATGGGTGCGGGACGGTAGAATTTTATACCGCGGGCATTACACTTTTCCTCAAATGCCGTACGGAGATGCCGGTTGGAAGCCACACCTCCGGCGATGGCAAAGACTTTTTCCCCACCTTCATCAAGCGCAGTCATGGCATGATCCGTCAGCACGTCAACAACCGCTTTCTGAAATGAAGCCGCTACATCTGCACGATTGACTTCTATCCCCTGCATTTTGCAGGAGTTGAGATAATTCAATACAGCGCTCTTTAAACCGCTGAAAGAAAAATCATATACCGAATCTCCGACTTTTGCGCGAGGAAAAACTATAGCATCCGGATCTCCCTCATCGGACACCTTATCGATCTTGGGTCCGCCGGGGTAACCTAAGCCTATGGCTCTTGCCACTTTATCAAAAGCTTCACCTGCAGCATCGTCTCTGGTCCTTCCGAGGATCTCGTATTTTCCGTAATCCAGCACTCTCACCAGATGTGTATGTCCTCCGGACACAACAAGACAGGGAAAGGGCGGCTCCAGTTCCGGATGGTCTATGAAATTAGCACATATATGCCCTTCGATATGGTGAACTCCCACAAGAGGTTTTCCCGAAGCAAAAGCAAGCCCCTTTGCAAAAGAAACTCCCACAAGGAGTGCACCCACAAGTCCCGGACCGTAAGTCACTGCTATGGCGTCCACGTCCTGCAAGCGGACTCCCGCCTGTTTAAGCCCCTCCGACACTACCTGATTAACTCTCTCCGTATGCTTTCTTGAAGCGATCTCAGGGACCACGCCTCCGTAAAGCGTATGAATATCTATCTGTGAAGAGATAACATTCGATAAAACCGTTCGGCCGTTTTTAACAACAGCCGCAGCAGTCTCATCACATGACGATTCAATTGCAAGGATCAGTGTATCTTTCATTTTTCGATCATTCCTGTGTATTTTTATCTTCGGCAATATCGAAGCCGAAGATCTTCCAATGGTTCTCCGCATCTTTACGGAGAATATAGACTTCCTTTGTTGCCGTATATGTATTACCCGATTTCAGACTGTATGTGCAATACAGTCTGGCACATTCATACCCATCATGGGTATAGTACTCAACTTCCGTAGATGGCGATACCACACTGTCATGGATTGTGATATTTCCCGCTTTAAACGTATCTATATCTGCTTCCAGCGCCACTCTGTAATCGACATCCGTCTGCTGCGCCTTGAGTTCATCATCAAACAGAGAACGGGAGAGGACCGCGAGGCTCATAAGCTCCTCCGGAGTGTAGCTTTCGTTATAAAAGCATTGGGTTATCTCGTTATAATACTTTACCACCTGAACCGGCGTTGGAGGATATTCCTTGTAGCGTGCTCCGGAAAGGATCTTCTGTACCCTGGTCATCTCTTTTACCGCAGTATCTTCCAGATGCTGCGCGGACACCGCAGCCTTGTTGCGGGAAGTCAAATGGAAATAGAAGCCCATCAGCGCCCCAACCACAAAGATCATTATGATGATTGTTTTAACCGCAGTCTTCCTGTTCATCCTCAAATACGAATTCCTTTGACATTCCGTCTTTCCCGGCGTATGCATTCTCAAAAACAGAACGTACCATCGGCATAAAAGGTTCGGGTCTTGTCATAGCCGGCCCGTAATGCGTAAGCCACATTTCTCCCGGCTTCGCTCTGGCCGCAAGTTCCGCAGCTTCTCTGAAGGTCATATGCTTTTTGGCTTTTGCTTTATCCAGTTTATCATCTTCACCGTACATGCCTTCGCATATGAAAAGATCCGATCCTCTGGCATTCTCAACTATGGATTCCGTAGGCCTGGTATCTGTGGCATATGTCACCTTAAGTCCCTTGCGTCCCGGTCCCATGACCATATCCGGGGTAAAATGCATTCCTTCCTCGTCTATGATCTGACCGTGCTGCAATCTGTTCCAGTACTTAAGAGGGATATTCTTTTCCTTCGCCGCTTCGGCATCAAACCTGCCTTTTCTCTCTATAACGATGCTGTATCCGTAACATATAACATTATGATTTACTCTGAAAGCCTGTATGTATCCGCCATCCAGCTCTATTTTCTCCTCCGGAGATGACAGCTCGTGGAATCTTATCTCAAACGGAAGATCCTTTGCTATCACCCTGAGGGAATTGACTACTCTTTCAAGTCCCTTGGGGCCCACCATCAGCACCGGTTCGGTTCTTTCGGAATTTGCCATATTTAAAAGCATCCCCGGGAGACCGCTGATATGATCCGCATGGTAATGGGTAAAACACATCACACCTATGGGATTGGCACTCCATCCTTTTTTCTGAAGTGCGATCTGCGTTCCCTCGCCGCAATCTATCAATATACTGAGTCCATTATATCTTGCTATCATGGATGTCAGATAGCGTTTGGGCAATGGCATCATTCCGCCGGTGCCCAGCAGGCAAATATCAAGCATTCTTTAAATTCCTATTTTCTCTTCCACATTATCACCGCATCTTCAACCGGCTTACTGTAGAAATTCTTTCTTCTTCCCTCTTCGCAAAAACCGAGGCTTTCGTACAACGCAATAGCAGGCTCATTTCCCGCCCTGACTTCGAGAGTGTAATCTTCTATCCCAAGCTCTCTCCCCGCTTCCATCAATCCGGAAAGGAGCTTCGTCGCAACGCCTCTCCTTCGGTACGCAGGGTCTACCGCAACATTAGTTATATCAGCTTCCGGCGGTGTCATCACAAGCCCGGCCTGTCCCGCAAGTCTTTCACCATCAAACGCACCATAGAATAAATATGTCGATACATTAGTCAGCGCATCTTCAAAATCTTTTCTCTTCCACGGGGTGGAAAAGCACACACTTTCAAGAATTGCAGTCTGGTCAAGATCCCCGGGTTCCAGTCTTCTGAACTCCAGATCACCGGTCTCGGTTTTATTCATCTCAAACTTTTCTATATCAGTTTTTTCTATATCAGTTTTTTCTATATCAGTTTTTTCTTTTTCAGGTCCCTGCATCATCCGCCTTCTCATTTCGAACCCGCTCTGCCTGAGAAGGTCTTAAATATTCCGGAACAAATGCATCCGCACTGACCGATCTGCCCTGACCGAAATAGATCTCTCCAAGGACAGCCACACATCCTGCATCCTGCGTATTTCTGTGAGCCGGAGCAAATATGTATGGAGCATCTGCTTTTTCTTTTATCAATTCTCTGTATGCATCGGCACCGTCACCGAGAAAAACTATCCCGCAGTTTCTCTGCTTTGCGGCCTCGCAGGCTTTTCCCACCTGTTCTCCGGCATCAACGGCTTTGCTCTCGTTTATGATCTCAAGTGTGACTCCGTCTGACTTATCAAAAGCATATATGCCGCTGTAAACCTGGGCATGTCTTGCATCCATCATGGGACAAACCACTTTATCCGTACCGCAGAACTGATATGCCATGGCATCAAGTGTCGGGACCGGTATTATCGGTATCCCCAATGCTTCTGCCATTCCCTTCGCCGTGGCAGCACCTATACGGAGTCCCGTAAATGATCCCGGTCCCGCCGCAACAGCTATGGCATCTGCCTGGCCAAGATCAAATTCCGTCATCCTCTTCACTTCATCCAGCATGGGAAGAAGCGTCTCCGAATGTGTCTTTTTATGATTGATACTGTAAACTCCGGACAGACGGCCGTCACAATAGATCGCAGCGCTGGCCGTCATTCCCGTAGAATCAATGGCTATTATCTTCATCTTATGGTTATCTTCCTGTAATCATTACCCTTCCCGGGATCTTTCTCTATAGTTATATGCATTGCATCCTCAGGCAGAAGATCCTCTATGAGTTCTGCCCATTCGATCATGCACACACCCTCTCCGTAAAAATAGTCCTCGAAACCCACTTCATACATTTCATCCGGATCTTCAATACGGTAAACATCAAAATGATAAAAAGGGAGTCTTCCCTCATCATATACCTGCAGTATTGTAAACGTCGGCGAATTGACAGGTTCCTCTATACCGAGTCCCCTGGCGACGCCCTGTGCAAGCACCGTCTTTCCCACACCGAGATCACCTTTTAATGTGATCACCAGTCCCGGAGCAGCTTCTTTGCCTATCTTCTCTCCAAGGGCAAATGTCTCTTCGGCGCCGTATGTCTCGATCATCTTTGCATTATCCATATTCATCAATATCTGACTTTCATCTTCTTCGGATCCATGTATTTGCCAAGCAGTGCCAGGAATCCGGACAGATTCTCTCCCAGTTGCCTGCGGGGAAAAATGCATGCATTTCTCTTTCCCGTATAAACCACGATACTCTGTCTCGTAGATACAGCCTTTGTACACTTATCCCACTCGGCACAGGTAACCACATCATCCTGTGAAACAGTTATACCGTTTTCTCCGATATCATATACCAACGGCTTCTTAAATACGCTGTTCATCATCTGGACTTTCGAACGATACTTAAGATTGATCGGCAGATAGAGGATCAGCAATATAGCAAGAGCCAGATATACAGGCTCCATGGTCTTTGCAAAAAACAACAGGCCAAGTACTCCAAAACATACAGAAAGGATTCCCGAAAACTTGGAATAATTATGATAGACAAGATAATCATAAAGGATCTTGTCATTCATCAGGATCTCAAAATGCATATCCGGTTCTTTATCTTCAGCTTTTATTTCCGCTTCACTGCCTACTTCTTTATCAGCTTCCATAACAACGACTCCGTCCATCTCCTTCAAAAGCGCATAAATACTCAATACTAACAGTTTATGATAACAAAAAACGGCCTCGAATTCAATTCAAGGCCGTCTCCGATAAGCATCCCCGATATAACTTTACTCCGATCGGAGTGCATCTATAGGATTCAGATTACTTGCCCGTTTTGCAGGCATCCATCCGAATATGATACCCACAGCAGCCGAGAATCCAAACCCCAGTGCAATGGCGCCGAATGATATCGTAAACTGCGCCTTCATGAGGCTCGCTGCCACAAGCGCCATGACAAGTCCTATAACTATTCCTATCACACCTCCGACTCCGGAAAGTACCACTGATTCGATCAGGAACTGCGCCTGTATCCGGGAAGGCTCGGCGCCGAGGGCCTTTCTGAGTCCTATTTCCTTTGTTCTCTCCGATACGCTTGTAAGCATCATGTTCATGATACCGATACCGCCTACCACAAGAGCAATGGATGCAATGCCGCCGAGCATGGTCCCGAGAAGTCCGTAGACCTTATCCATCATCTCCATGAGAGAGTCCATATTGATGACTGCATAAAAATCGTCATCTCCGTTATAGATCCTGTTAAGCGCTTTTCTTAAAGCACTCTCCACTTCACTTATCTTAGCACCGGAACTGATATAGACTTCAGCATTCTCAACATTGTTCTTTCCGCTCATCGCGAGAGCATTCTTATAAGGAATGATGATGGTACCGTCCTTCTGACTGTTGTCGGACATATAAGAATTTATGCTTTCATCCTTTTTTCTGATGCCTATGATTGTATAGGTATATCCACCCACAAGGATCTTTCTGCCGATGATATCTTTTCCTCTGAGGACTTTTTTAACATATACGGGATCGACTATGCAGACATAACTGTCTCCGCTCATATCCGATTCAACAAAAGATCTTCCGTAGGCGATGATATCTTTATTTCTTTCAAAATAAATAAACGACTTTCCCGCGATATCCGTTTTTTCATACACTTCATTATCTACTACGGATGTTGTTGTGAAAGTTACTGTCGGTGATACACCGTCCACACCCTCGATATTACTGATAGATCTTAGATCACCTTCTGTCAGACCATCCTTAAGAGGCGTTGACCATGTCATAATGTTAAGGGTGCCGGCGCCCAGAGTTGAGAACTGGTTCATCACATTATCCGATACTATCTGAACTATAGTGATAAGACCTATTACCGCCGCAACACCGATCATTATTCCCAACATTGTCAGGAACGATCTCATCTTATTTGATTTTATATTCTGCAGAGCCATTACCACGCTCTGCTTGATCACAGCTAAACTGAGCATTTCTTTTCCCCTCTAAAAAGCTTACGCATCCTCTAGATTTCCTTCGCTGATATCGCCATCCAGTATCCTTACGATCCTTCCGGCATGGGATGCGATCTTTGCATCATGGGTGATCATGATTATCGTACGTCCTTCATCATTCAGCTCATGGAAAAGATCCATTACTGCAGCGCCTGTCTTCTGATCAAGTGCTCCCGTAGGCTCATCCGCAAGAAGTATGGTCGGATTGGTTGCGATAGCTCTTGCTATAGCCACTCTCTGCTGCTGTCCACCGGAGAGCTGATTCGGAAAATGATGCATCTTGTCAGCCAGTCCTACCTTGGTCAGCATCTCCTCAACACGAGCTTTTCTTTCCTTCTCATGCATATTCGCATAAATAAGAGGAAGTTCAACATTATGCCATGCATCCTGACGCTGCAGAAGATAGAATGACTGGAATATGAATCCCACTTCCTTGCTTCTGATATGCGCAAGACTTGTCTGATCTTCGTCTTCGATAAGGCGATTGTTAAGCCAATATTTTCCGGATGTAGGTACATCGAGGCATCCGATGATATTCATCAGCGTACTTTTTCCCGAGCCTGAAGGTCCCAGTATCGCAAGGAACTCACCTTTGTATACTGTGAGGTCGATGCCTTTTAATACTACCGAAACCTCATCACCCATCTGATATTCTTTTGTTATTCCTTCCATTCGGAGAATTTCTTCTCCCACTGTGCTTTCATTCATCATCATAACTTACCCGATTTCCAGCCCCATATCCATCGATGATAATGGTGAAACAAGTATCGTATCACCCGTAGAAAGGCCGGATTTAATTTCGGTATACATTTCATCTGATATACCTATCTCAACATCTCTCTCCTCTATGGTCTTTCCGTCTTCACCGTAAACATTAACGTATGTGCTGCCGTCATCTCTTGTCTGGATCGAGTCAGTCTTTACAGAGGGAACGCCTTTAACTTCTTTGGTAATAAGCTTTATCTCAACACTCATTCCCACACGAACATCTTCATCCGCAAGGAAATCAACTTCCGAGCTGAAGTAAGATACTCCGTTTTTGGATTCGGCATTACGGCTGATCTTAGAGATCGTACCCTCGTAATCCTTTTCAATCGCATTTAATGTAACTGTAACCTGCTCACCTTCCGATGTACCCATCATATTATACTCATTGATCTTGATGGCAACTTTCATCTTGTCAAAGCTTGTTATTGTCGCTACAGGCTCAATAAGCTCGGTTGTATCACCCTTCTTCTTGGGCAGTTCAGTGATGACTCCATCCATTGAAGCCCTGATGGTACAGTCATCAAGCTTCTCGTATAATTCCGCAAGCTTCAGTTCATTAAGCGAAGCATTTCCGTTATTTATAGCCTGATCATACTGGATCCTGTATGTTGAAAGCTGTGAATCCGCACCTCGAAGCGCAATCTCATACGCGGATTGTGCCGCATTAAACGCATCTATGGAATTAAGATACGTCGTCTGTGCATCGAGAACCGCCGTGAACTTATCATCCAGCGCTACGCCTTCATTTATCTCTGTAGCCTTCTGTGCCGCCACCGCATTATTGTAATCAAGCCATGCCTGTTCAAGTCTGTGCTCTGCAGTATCGTAATCAAGATCAAGTGTTTCCTGATCTCTTGCGGCAGTCTCACCGTTTCTCTTTGCATGATCTGCTTCGGCAAGTGAATCCTGAGCGATACGAACTGACTGATATGCCGAATCTATCTTGTTCTGTGCATTGATCTTATTGATATTTTTTCCGGCAGCATTAAGACTTGCAGAGAGCTGATATGACTCGGTCGCATCAACGAATTTTCTGAAGGCCGTATCCATCTGGCTCTGTGCTGAAGCAAGATTCTGTGATGCCGTAACTATGTTTGAATTATAACCGTCGTTGAGATTATTCCTGTAATCGTAATAATTGTTCCTTGCAAGCTTGATATTCAGATCCGATGTTGCCTCGTTTAAAGACATGGATAACTCAAGCTCATCGATCTGATCCTGAATGGATTCCTTATCGAGATACATTATGACATCGCCCTCTTTAACCTCATCGCCTTCCTCAACAGCGATATCTTCGATCTTGAGATTTGCGATCTTCGGGCATACCTTTTCCTCTTTCACAGGTTCAACTATTCCCGTAAAAGTATGGAAATTCTGGATATCCCTGCTCTCAACAGTCTCGGGAGTATATAACGCCTGTGCCGCATTCGCTGAGCATCCTCTTATCACTATCACTAACACAAGGACTATAACGGCGATAACAACCCATTTCACCCATTTCTTCTTTTTCTTTTTCTTTTCTGAAGCCATGATAAATCACTTCCCCCTAAAAAATTATTGCGTATGTTATGTAATATAAGGGACAGGATGTCCTGAAGTCCCGTTTACACTGTATTTTGCTTGATTTACACTTATTCTGTTTAAAAAAAACGGAACGGTACCCTTGACCGTTCCGGTGTATAAACTGCTATTTATGCGTTCATAACAACCAAACGACCATTACAAGTTGTTATGATATCACATACGACTTCATTAAATCATTAATATATTCTTAACTCTGACTTAATTTTATTACCTATCAAAACCCTTTATCACAGGTGAAAGGGGCTTATATACAAAGATCGTTATTATAGCGGAAGCCAGAGCTTTTCCTAACGTGAAGGGCATATTGAATACTACGAGACACTCGAGAAGTCCGTTTACGGAAGGATTGATCTTCTGATACATACCGATGATAGCTTCGATAGGCATAAAGTTCTGATATACGGGATAAGTGATGTAATAATTCGTAGGAACAGAGATAAGAGCCATGATCACTGCGCTTACAAAAGCAGCTATTATCGCAGTCTTTCTGTTCTTATTAAACTTGTAGATCATACCTGCAGTCCAGACGAATGAAGCACATAACATGAAATTTGCAAGCTCACCCACACCGCCGGAATGCGTGTTAAAAAGATGAAGGAGATTCTTTACAAGCGCAACCAGCACACCCGCTACAGGGCCGAGTGAAAATGCCGCGATAAGCGCCGGAAGATCTGAGAAATCCATCTTTACAAAATCCGGTATAAGCATGGGAAGCGGGAACTCCAGAAACATAAGTACATACGAAATGGCAGAAAGCATTCCGACCACCGCGATATACCTTGTTCTTGATACCCCCGAACCTGTTAACTTTTTTTCAGAAGTTTTCTCGTTCAAAACTGCACTCTTTCCGATTTCTTTGTTCATTTTTAAGATCCTCTCTTTCTTTTGCTGCGGATATCCGCGTTTATTGTAAGGATCTTCTAAAATAAAAAACCCATGTACAACGGTACACGGGGACATAGACCAGACAAACATCCTGTCATTACATCTTCTTCCATCCAGACTTTACTGTCGGTTCCGGAATCTCACCGGATCGGCCTGCAAAGGTTGCAGGTTCGCGGACTTAAATCACCGCCGGTAGGGAATTTCACCCTGCCCCGAAGATCCTTATTCATGTTACAGAAATACTTTACGCATTATCACGTTTAATGTCAAGCAGTTTCACAAAAAGCGCAGGATCAGTTCGTTCCTGCCGCTTTTCCGCTGGTGAGACTAAGATAAAAACTTGCTTCCGAAGCCTGCATATATGGCATCACCCACAACAGCCCAAGTCCAAGCGTAGGAATGGTAAGAAGCAAAAGTGGAAAGAAGCTTATCTGCATTCCCACAAATTTAAGCTTCTGCCCCTTCATAAGCCATATTGACATCTTTATGCAATCACCAAGACTCTTCTCCGGAAAATCAAGCAACACATAGTAAAGCTGTGAAAATGACAGCCAAACTATATAGTAAACAATTGTTCCCGCAGAAGAAGCAAGCAGCGCATATTCTTCATAGATCCCGTTGCCGCTGCTTAAATATTTTTCCGCCATAATGAGACCCGGTATGGAAAAAATAAACTGAAGTGTTGCAAACATGATTGCACTGACAACAACTCTGTTATCGCCAAAACCCGAAAAAAGGCTTCCAACGCCGTAAGGCATCCTGCAGCAGGCATTCAGATATGTCTTACTCAGCCCAAACATAAATACCTGAAGGATTATGTATGATATAAAAGTGATGGCATAATACAGCACTATGGCACCGATATCCGTTCCGGTGCCACTGCCTGACGCTATCATTATTCCGAATACCAGGAAAATATAAAATAACTGAACCAATATAACTCTGCTGTACTGACCCAGCAGACGTTCTCTGGCGGCAGCTCTGATCTCCGCGTTTTTCTTTATCTTCATTTTAAACCGCCATATCTATATTATTTCCGCGTGTAGCTTCCGCTTCGAAAGCCTTCTTGTTTGAACCGTACGCATTATCTTTCGGATATGAAATACTGGTGTGGGTGGTACCGCCGGAAACATATCTGCGTCCGCACTCGGGACATATCGCATAGTGAATGGAAACACTGGCCTGTCTGACTTTGCCGCCTTTTTCCATCGCCTGATCATAAGCATTTGTAACATGTTCCTGCTCATGAGCACGCACACGTGCATATACCGCATTAGGATTGATCCTTGCAGCCGATTTGAATGAAACCTGTTCATCGGATCCGTCAACATATTTGCGTTCCTTACAGGTCTGACATTCTTTTTTCCCTGTGGACTTTGCAACAGGATCGTCTATGCCCTTCTGAACATCCTTTTCTCCCGAAACTTCATCAGCTCCGCGAGCTCCATCTGTTTCCGAAGTTCTGCCGATCCTTCCCGCATCACCGGTATTGACCCCCAATGACGCGCCTGCCTGATACATCCATGGCATATTAAAACCGTAACCCGGTCCGTTAAGTCTTCCTATTTCCATCAGAGACCACCTCCCTGCTGTTTGATGAACTCCGGGACCTCACCTGTCTTTTGATACTGTTCAATTCCTTTCCAGTATTCATCAAAAGTCACACCGTAAGATTCCATCATCATCTTATCCGCAGCTTCTCTTACCATAGGATCATTCTTTAATGAATTATAAGCGGATACCAATATCGCCGCTCCGGCTATCATCGCAAGTATCGAACCTATCACAGATGATTTCGCAAGTGAATTCATCCTGAGGTCTCCGCCCTTGGAGAGCACCGCAAATATGATTGCCATACTACCGAAGAACAAAGGTAAAAACCCGATCAGCACCGTTAAAACCGCAAGCATGGCAAAGATCACAGCCATTACGGAAAACATATTGAGTCTTATGACCCTTGCGCCGCCGGGCATCTGTCCGTTCACGTTATTGAAATTATTTCCACCCGGCATCTGTCCGTTCGCGTTGTTGAAATTATTTCCACCCGGCATCTGTCCGTTCGCATTATTATAATTGCCGCCGTTATCCATCTTCTTTTCCTTAAATGTATTTGGTTTAATTATATCATCACTCAATATCAAAAGAAAGAATACTTTTTCCTTGTTTATTCATCACATTTATGTTAACTTTACCGTTATATGGAATACTATAACGATACAGAAAAAAACAAAAGCGGGGATCAGGACAGACCATCCGGTAAAAAGAAACCCAGAAAGAAAAAGAAGTTCAGTCGCAATCCACTTGCGCCTGTTTGTGTGATACTTGCAGGTTCTACGCTTGCTTCTCTCGGTGTAACACTGCATCTTTGCATGAAACCCGGCAAAAGCGAGCCATCCCCTTCTCAGGATGCGGTCCGGATATATACTCAGGATACAGTAAACAACCTTATTGAAGCCGCTCGCGAAGAAGGTGAAGATAAAGGCGCGGATGAGTTGCGCGATGATATAAGGATCAAACTTTCAGATTCGGGGCAAAAGACAAGTGTAAATGACGTCATCAGAAATCTTTATCCCGAGTATCTGCTCTATCAGGACGGATCCGGTTATCACTTCGTTCCTGTGGAAGCGGATCTTCCGGCAAACGAGATCGACAATTCACGCCTGACGGTTTCAGCAAACGGATCCATAACGTATACCTCCGCAGCAGGGGTTCCTGCCGAGGCACTGATAGATGTATCCAAGCATCAGGGCGAGATCGATTGGGAACAGGTCTACGATTCCGGTATCCGATATGCCATCATACGCGTAGGCTTCCGTGGTTACGGCAGCGGCGCGGTTGTTCTCGACGATACCTTTGAATACAATATTATCAACGCACTTAAGGCAGGCCTTAAAGTCGGTGTATATTTTTATACACAGGCTGTAACCGAGGAAGAAGCTGTCGAAGAAGCTGAATTCGTACTCGAAAACATAGCCCCTTATAACGTCACTCTTCCCGTTGTTATAGATGTGGAACATCCCGATGACAGTACCGCAAGAGGAAATCAAATTTCCAGGGAAGAGCGTACCGCTGTAGTAAAAGCATTCTGCGAAAGGATCGAATCCGCAGGCTATGAACCCATGATCTACGGAAATACATATACCTTTGCAGCCATGCTCGACCCCAGAGAGATCAGCAGGTACGACGTATGGTACGCTTTCTACAATAATTACATCTATTATCCGTATGCCATGAGCATCTGGCAGTACAGCACCGAAGCTCAGGTTCCCGGCATCAACGGCAAAGTTGATATGAATCTGTGGTTTAAATAAAAAACTTCCGGCGCGACGGTCAGTCGCTAACCGGAAGTTCTTTTTACATATCTTCGCCGGTATCTCCGGTCTTCAATGTTCCCTGACTCAAATTCTTAAGGTAAGCATTTATAAAACGATCTATATCACCATCAAGTACCGCATCCGGATTACCGGTTTCTTCGCCGGTACGATGATCCTTGACCATCTGATAAGGCTGAAGCACATATGATCTGATCTGGCTTCCCCATCCGATAGCTTTCAGATCACCCTGAATTCCTTTAAGCTTCGCATCTTCTTCTCTCTGCTTAACCTGAAGGAGCTTACCGCGAAGGATCTCCATCGCCTTATCCTTATTCTGGAACTGTGAACGCTCATTCTGACATGTGACAACTATTCCCGTAGGGAAGTGCGTGATACGTATAGCAGAAGACGTCTTGTTGATATGCTGTCCACCGGCGCCGCTGCTTCGGTAAGTATCTATCCTTATATCATCCGGCTTTATCTCGATAACATTATCATCCTTGATCTCGGGAAGTACATCCAGCGAAACGAATGACGTCTGTCTCTTTCCCTGAGCATTGAAGGGAGATATACGTACCAAACGGTGAACACCCTGCTCGCTCTTTAAATATCCGTAGGCATTCTCTCCGCTTATCTGGAAATCCGCTGACTTAACACCTGCTTCATCACCTTCAACCATGGAAAGTTCTTCAAAAGTGAATCCCTTTCTCTCAGCCCATCTCATATACATACGATAGAGCATTCCACACCAGTCGCAGCTCTCTGTTCCTCCGGCTCCCGCATTAAGACTAAGGATGGCATTATTTCCGTCATATTCGCCTGTCAGCAATGTCCTGAGCCTTACTTTCTCGATCCTGTCTGCAAGATCATCAAGCTCCCTGCGGACTTCCTCGATCATGGACTGATCATTTTCCTCATTACCCATTTCGATCATGACTTCAATGTCATCATATGCCTGCTCCATAGCACGACACTCTTCCACAGTATCCTTGAGATTCTTGGATTCCCTTGAAAGCTTGTTGGCACGATCCGGATCATTCCAGAAATCCGGAGATGACATATCCATATCAAGCTCTTCTATCCGCTTTTCCTTATCTTCAAGATGAAGAGCATCCCTCACCTCTGCCAGGGGCTCTTTATACTGCCCCAGTTCAATTTTCATCTGATCAAGTTCGACCATTGGATATTCTCCTTAAAAACCATTCTTACTGCAGTCAAGACAGGTGATCATCACTGTCTCTGCAGATATTCCGGATGGCAATTCTTGCATTTCTTTCCGCTTCCGCAAGGACAGGGATCATTGGGATAGATTTTCTTCGCAGTCTTCTTAACCGGCTGCTTCTGCGCAGAATCATCCTTGTTGGTTCCGCTGATCTTGGCAACCTGTTCACGTTCAACCTTCTGCTCGATCCTTATCCTGTAAAGCACTCTGACAGTCTCTTCCTTGATAGACTGCTCCATTGCATTAAACATCTCAAAAGCACTGCGCTTGTACTCTGCAAGAGGGTCCTGCTGACCGAGACTTGAAAGTCCGGATGCACGCTCCAGCTGATCCATATCATCGATATGATTCATCCACTTGCGGTCAATGGATTTAAGAAGTACCACTCGCTCAACTTCTCTTATCTGTTCAGGCTCGGGGAATTCCGCTTCCTTAGCCTCGTACATCTTGACAGCCTCTTCCTTAAGCTGCTGCATGAGACCGTTTTTCTTATGTTCTATTCTATCAAGAGTAAGGGGCTCAATGGGAATGATCGGAATAAGCAGTGAATTTAACTCATTCAGATTCCATTTTTCTGCATCAGCCTCTTCACCGACAACAGTCTCAACCGCACCCTCTATGATATCCTGGATCATCTTGTAGATGACATCTCGCATGCTCTCGCCATCAAGAACTCTGCGACGCTCGGCATAGATCACTTCACGTTGTTCATTCATTACCTGATCGTACTGAAGCACGTTCTTACGTCTGCCGAAGTTATTGCTCTCAATACGCTTCTGAGCCTTCTCTATAGCGCCGGAGAGCATCTTGTGCTCTATCCTCTGATTCTCCTGAACTCCGAGAGAATTGAATATATCAATGAGCCTTTCCGAACCGAAGAGTCTCATCAGATCATCTTCGAGAGAGATATAGAATACAGACTCACCCGGATCACCCTGTCGTCCGGAACGTCCGCGCAGCTGGTTGTCGATACGTCTGGATTCATGTCTCTCCGTACCGATTATGAGCAGACCACCCGCTTCTTTTGCCTCATCATCAAGCTTGATATCCGTACCACGACCTGCCATGTTTGTAGCAATGGTAACAGATCCGTGGGTACCTGCCTGAGCAACTATCTCAGCTTCCATTTCATGAAACTTTGCATTAAGTACTGTATGCTTGATTCCCTCTTTATTAAGAAGCTTACTCAATTCCTCGGACGCATCAATATTTACGGTACCGACAAGGATAGGCTGTCCGGTAGCATGAGCTTCCTTAACACGCTCGATTATCTCATGGAGTTTTTCTTTTCTCGTACGATATACGCAATCATCACGATCGATCCTGAGTACAGGCTTATTGGTAGGGATAGCTATAACATCCATTCCGTAGATATCACGGAATTCCTGTTCCTCGGTCATAGCCGTACCTGTCATACCGGCTTTTTTCTCGAACTTATTGAAGAAGTTCTGGAAAGTGATAGTAGCAAGAGTCATGGACTCGCGCTTAACCTTAACATGTTCCTTGGCTTCAATAGCCTGATGTAAGCCGTCCGAAAATCTTCTTCCGGGCATAAGACGTCCGGTGAAAGCATCTACGATAACAACCTGATCATCTTTAACGATATAATCCTGATCCTTGAACATCAGGTAATTTGCACGGAGTGCGAGTATCACGCCGTGCTGGATCTCACTGTTATCCGAATCAGCGAGGTTATCGATATGGAAAAATTTCTCTACCTTGGTAACACCCTGGGCTGTGAGGTTTACGATCTTATCCTTCTCATTAAGAACAAAGTCTCCGGTCTCTTCCGGCTTACTGTCTGTTCCCATCATGGTATCCATGACTGCATCAAGCTTGTAAACCATCTCTTCATCGGCGCCACGCTTCATCTGTTTGGCGAGTACATCGCATACTTCATAAAGCTTGGTAGCCTTTCCACTTTGACCGGAAATGATAAGAGGTGTTCTTGCTTCATCGATAAGAATGGAGTCAACCTCATCGATGATGGCATAATTAAGACCTCTCTGAACTAACTGTTCCTTATAGATTACCATGTTGTCTCTAAGGTAATCGAATCCAAGTTCATTGTTGGTGATATAAGTGATATCACAATTATACATGGCGCGACGTTCTTCGCTCTTCATGTCGTGAGTAACATATCCGACCTTAAGACCCAGGAACTCATGAATCGCTCCCATCCACTCCGCATCACGCTTTGCAAGATATTCGTTAACCGTTACAACACATACGCCCTT
The DNA here is from genome assembly GCA_024697065.1 of Lachnospiraceae bacterium. Classification (GTDB taxonomy): domain Bacteria; phylum Bacillota; class Clostridia; order Lachnospirales; family Lachnospiraceae; genus NK4A136. The sequence continues at coordinate 109,351 of JAILGE010000011.1, read as the reverse complement.
TCCCTCAAGTGCATTCAGATAGGACGGAAGAGTAGCCACAAGTGTCTTACCTTCACCGGTTCTCATCTCGGCTATCCTGCCCTGATGAAGAACGATACCACCGATAAGCTGCACTCTGTAATGCTCCATGTCACGGACACGTCTGGCAGCTTCTCTTACTGTAGCAAATGCCTCGGGCAATATATCATCCAGAGTCTCCCCATCAGCAAGCCTTTTCTTAAATTCCTCCGTCTTGCCCTTCAGATCCTCATCCGAGAGTTCATGCATGGAAGAACGATAGCTCTCTATCTTGTCAACAATAGGTTCTATACGCTTAAGTTCGCGATCGGAATGTGTTCCGAATATCTTTTCAATAAAAGACATATCTTTTCCTTTCCTTATCCTGTTGCATTGGCGTTCTGAATTAAAGAACGCCTTTTGCCCGTATGCGTTGTGCGCAGACAGACCATAAGGGCTATTTTATCAGAATGAGTCCCTAATCGCAACTAATAGAAGGCGACAAAAAACCCGCCTGCGATCGATGTCGCAGACGGGTTGATAAACAGCTGTTTGATCAATACTTCATCGGCTCTTCTTCACCGTTCATTACGCGAAGTGCACCCTGTGCAAGAGCAAGAAGCTCGTCTTCACCCGGATAAACCGTAAGAGGTGCGATCCAGCTAACTTTTCTGGTAAGTTCTGCAACTACCCATTTTGAATAAGCTATTCCGCCGGTGAGAATGATCTGATCAACCTTACCGTCAAGAACTGCTGCCATGGCACCAACATTTTTTGCAACCTGATAGATGAATGCACGGTAAACGTTCTCAGCCTCTCTGTCACCGTTCTCGATCATCTTCTCAACTTCTCTTGCATCGTTTGTTTTAAGATATGCATTGAATCCGCCGTTTCCGCAGATCTTCTTATATACTTCCTTCTCGGAATACTTTCCGGAAAAGCACATCTTGATAAGTGCGCCTGAAGGAACTGCTCCTGCTCTCTCAGGTGAAAATGCACCGTCTCCGTCAAGAGCATTGAAGATATCAACTACTTTGCCCTTCTTGTGAGGTCCTACAGAAACACCGCCGCCCATGTGAACAACGATGAGATTAAGATCTTCATACTTAACACCCTTTTCCTTAGCGTAGCGCTTAGCTACAGCCTTCTGGTTAAGAGCATGGAATACGGAAGTTCTGGGAAGCTCGGGAACGCCTGAGTATCTTGCAAGGGGCTCCATCTCATCCACAACAACGGGATCAACGATATAAGAAGGCTTTCCTACGGAATCAGCTATCTCTCTGGCAAGGATACCTCCGAGATTGGAAGCATGCTGTCCCTGCTTTCCGATCTTAAGATCCTCAAGGAGATCGTCTGTTACAGGGTATGTACCGCCGGGAATAGGCTTAAGCATTCCGCCTCTTCCTACTACACAGTCAAAATCCTTAGCTTCAAGACCTTTTGACTTGAGGAAATCCATGATGATCCCCAGACGGAAATCCTTCTGATCTACTATAGTCTCATATTTTGAGATCTCTTCGGTAGAATGACGTAATGTCTCATCGAAGAGAAGTGTCTCATCTTCAAATACACCGATCTTTGTTGATGTTGAACCGGGGTTGATAACAAGCAGTTTAGCCATTTTTACGTCCTTTCTTGATCTTTATCAGATTACTTAACGTGTTCTGCAGCTATTGCGGCAAGTATAAGGGAATTAACCTTAACCTCTGTTGAGTCGGAACGGCTTGTAAGGATAACAGGTGCGGAAGTACCTGTCATGATATTACCGTTTCTGCAATCGCAAAGATGTGTGAGTGTCTTGTAAACAAGGTTACCGGAATGGATATCCGGGAAAAGAAGAACATCGGCATCGCCTGCGATCTTTCTTCCATCTGCTCCCTTGTGTGAAGCAGCTTCCTTGTCGATGGCTATATCGAGAGAGAGGGGGCCGTCAATCACGCAGCCTGTGATCTTTCCCTCTGCGTTCATCTTTGTAAGCTCGTCTGCTTCAACAGTTACGGGCATCTTGGGATTTACGACTTCTACAGCAGCAAGAGGCGCAACCTTAGGGCACTCTACTCCGCATGCATGTGCTATCTCAACGGTATTGTTGATGATGGCTTCCTTGTTCTCAAGTGTAGGATAAGGTATGAAAGCAACATCCGCAAGGAAGAGGAGTCTGTCAACGCCCTTGATATCAAATACACATACGTGTGAAAGTGTCTTATCAGTACGGAGACCAACTTCCTTATCAAGCACGCTCTTTAAAAATGACTTTGTATCGATGAGGCCCTTCATGTAGATATCAGCCTTACCTTCATGAACAAGCTCTACAGCCTTATGAGCTGCAGCGATGTTATCCGGCTCATCAATGATCTCAAAATTTGAAAGGTCAATACCATCTGCAGCGGCAAGCTCCTTCATCTTGGCAGCATCACCTACAAGCACAGCATCAGCAATACCTCTTTTTCTTGCTGTCTCAACCGCTTCAAGTACTGCGGAATCATGAGCACATGCAACCGATACTTTCTTTCTGCTTACCTGTGAAACCTTTGCCAGCAGATCATCAAAACCTCTGTTCATCATTACACCTCTTTCATATTTATTATAGCTTTTATTATCTTATTCGCCGTCTCTGCTGCCTATCCGGCGCACAGACAATAATGATTTTAAGTCAGCTCCCCCATAAAATCAAGATGAGACGGTATTAAAAACTATGTATTCGGTTATTAAAAACTTTAATTTCGGGATGTGTCTTCAGACTTTGACTTCTTCTTATCTTCATACATCCTGCCGTCGGCTATGCGCTCTGCCTCCAGAACGGAGACCCCGTTACCTTCTCCCGCATATGCATGGCCGTGTGCGATATACATAGGGACTTTTATGGAAGAAGTCGCATTATATGCCTCTTCCGCCATTTCCATGGCTTCCAGTGCACGGCGGTATTTTTCATCTGTTTCCTCAGCGCCCCCTGGCATGAGTATTATGAACTCGTCTCCGCCGGTACGATACCATCCGCAATCAGGTCCGAAAGAGCTCTTGATAACCTCTGCCGCTCCGCGGATAAAATCATCTCCCGCCGAATGACCGAAATTATCATTGACCTGCTTTAATCTGTTAAGGTCAAACATTCCGACCAGAACGCCCTTGAGTTCTCCATCTTTTATCTTTTCTTCATATATTTCTTCCTGCTGAATGAAGGCAGCACGGTTTCCGATACCTGTAAGGGGATCCGAAAAAGCTATCTTGCTGAGTACCTCAGATTCGTTTGCAAGCTTCATCTTTATCAGGAAAGATCTGATCGATCTTATGGAAAGAACAAAGATGAATATCATTATCCCTACCCGCATGTTTCTGTTGTTATCACCGCTCTGTGATCCTATAGACAGATCGTAAGTGATCATATCTATCGATGCACTGAGAAGAAAGATACCAAAAGCAACATAAACAAGGCTGTTGGGATTGGATGTCTTCAGCTTCTTATATGTGATGGCATCGCTTACCAGAAATGCAACGATAGCCACAAGGATTACAACCTGATATACATGAACCAGAGGAAGCATTGCGTGATAATCGGCTATTCCGACAGCATTTGCGATGAAACATACCGCGATCTGGATCATGGTGATGATAAATACCAGCCGGTCATACATTTTTTCCGGTCGCAGCATTATGCTGTTAACGTAGCAGAATCCCGGATATACCATCAGCATCTGCCCGAAATATGACATGCAATGCCAAAAAAGTGTTCCACCCCACATCAATTGCATAAAAAGCGTCTCACTCAGCGTAAAGAATCCAACCACTATTCCGAGCATTCCCAGATAGAACATGCTTCGCTCCGAACTCTTTTCCTTAACCAGAAAAGATGAAAAGAACATGGCCATACCGAAAATAATGATCACTATACTTACAAGGAAGGCAGGAAGTCGGCTGGTCATAAGCCAATGGTAGTAATCACCTCCGTCGCCCAAACGTATCATGTCGAAATAACAATGACCGTCTTCATACAGGAAGTGACACTCCATCCTGATCTCTTTTCCCGCCGCCGACGCGGGAAGGAGTATGTGATGAAATGCCGTGCCATAGGAGTTTCCGGCAATTCTTGGTATATGAGGATCAAAATCCTCAATCAGTTCACCATCTATATAAACCTTGTAGGTGAGATTGCGCGATCTGAAATTAAAAGAATCATTACCGGTCAGATCTCCGGGAAGAGTATTTATAATGGTTATATCAGATATGATACCTTTATCTTTTACGTAATCGCTTAGTTTATCCGGCCGGACCTCATCACCGGCTTCCGTTCTCCATCCCTTATCGAATAATTGCATTTCATCAGATTCGAAAGCAAGAAAGACAGGATCATGAGTGATATTGAGCACAAAAAATACAACCGTGACCACAGTCACTGCCATTATGACAATATCCATACATTTTTCTCTGATGTAGTTCTTCAAAGGATCAATCGTTCCTTCTGTAATCTAAGCCCACGGATCGGCCGATTTCGGCACTCTTATATCCGGAAGCAGATATTCCTCGTTAAGGAACCACTGATTGGTGGATTTCTTAAGTCTGAGCCTTACTTCCCTCTCAGTATCAGCTCCGGTAGATTTCATAAAAACTCTTGCCCAGCCTTCATTATCAAAAGTATCCTCTCTGCGCATGATAGGCACTGTTGTATAAGGAACTGTCGGTGTATAGTCATTATCGGGAGATGATCCTTCAAAATATGAACGGATCTTATAGAATTTCGCTCCTTTTTCAAGGCGGTCGTTAATAAAAGATATTTTAAAATTACTAAGCGGATCCGGCCCTTTCAGGAAATTAACCATTTCAAATGCCAGCTCCTTATTCTTCTCGTACATCATCATTGCAGCAACAAAAAGACCTGCAGTATACTCCGGCTCGCTGAGCGAACCATACCCGGACGCCTTAATGTCTTCAATGCTCTGCGGAAGAGTATCAAACCTAAGACTCATTGTTCCTGTTACCATAATCCCCCCATTAAGAATAATATTCACAATGATAGACTATCTTATCATATTTTCCTGCGCTTTACATCCACCATAATTAAAGAAAACACCGTTTTGTGCTATACTTCAATAATCGACCCCCATGAGGAATGGCATATCCGGATGAGTAATATTAAAAATAATATGAGCAAAAAACATATATACGAGAATGTTCATGACCATGAGCACACCGACGGCCATGAGCACGCTGACGGCCATGAGCACTCTCATGACCATACCCACTCTCATTCTCATACACACGATCCCCGTGAGATAAAGAAGATCATAAACCGTATTTCAAAAGCGGCGGGGCATCTTGAATCCACCAAACACATGCTTGAAGACGGCAGGGACTGTGCCGATGTTCTGATACAGCTTGCTGCGATAAGAGCAGAGATAAGCAGTGCGGGGAAAGCTCTTTTAAAGGAACATCTGGAGCACTGTATCGTGGAAGCTGTGGCTGAGAATGACCAGGAGTCCATAGACAGAATGAATAAGGCCATTGATATGTTTATGAAATGACCTGATGAAAGGAATATAAAACCGATTAATGAACAATGATATGAAATTTGCCGTTCTGATAGACGGTGACAATGTCTCGCCCAAGTATCTAAAAACAATACTCGACGAGGTGGCAGACAACGGTGTGGCTACCTACAAACGTGTCTACTCCGACTGGACAGCCAAGGGACGCGAAAAGTGGAAACAGGTAATGCTTGAGCTGTCCGTAATGCCCATCCAGCAATACAGCTATACTATTGGAAAAAACGCCACCGATTCAGCCATGATAATTGATGCCATGGATATCCTTTACACCGGAAATGTTGACGGCTTTTATCTGGTTACCAGCGACAGTGATTTCACAAGACTGGCCGCAAGACTTCGTGAAGCCGGAAAATACGTGGTAGGTGTCGGAGAATCCAAAACACCCATGGCTCTAAGAACAGCCTGCAATGCCTTTAAAGTACTGGAAGTTCTCTCCGGAGAAGATATAAAAACAGTCGCTAAGAATAAGAAAAAGGATACAGGCAGGGCAGGCGCCGGTACAAGATCCGATACATCAAAAAAATCCGGTGTGGCAGAAAATAACGACTTCGATACAGTCGCATTCACCCCCCTGGGAGAACTTGAAGACTCTATCTACAAGATCATCGACGAGAATTCCAACAAGGGAAAAGAGACTTTCATCGGTGAGATCGGTTCCAGGCTCGGAAACAAATATCCCGACTTCGATGTCCGCAACTACGGCTGCACGAAGCTTACCACTTTCATAGACGGAAGCTTTAAGAACTTTGTTCTCCAGAAAAAGAACGGTTCCACCATCGTGACCATACGCAAAGAGGACATCTCCAAGGATGATATCAAAGAACAGATCATCAGGATATTAAAAGAACATGACGGTTCCATAAACAATATGGCTATCATCAATGAAGAGCTCAAAGCATGGAACCCCAGATTTTCAGCCAAACAGCTTGGGTACAGCAAATTCGCATCATTTATGGAGTCTTTCTCCGATATCGTGGAGATCGATCCCATACAAAACAGCGTAAAAATATTATGAATATAGAAGTAATGAAACGGTCTTTCCATACAGAAATCCCTTTCACGGAGGCACGAAAATGGAATTAAAAACATATGAAAACGATCCCGATGTAGATCTTAAACAGATCGAAGAAGAAGCAGCCGCAGTCACCGAGGAAGTATGTGAGCTTGCAAAATTAAAGGAAGGACAGGTCCTGGTCATAGGATGTTCCTCCAGCGAAGTTGTCGGTGAACGTGTCGGCACACACTCCAGCATGGATGTAGCCGGCGCTCTCTACAGAGGCATCACAAGGATCACCGCACCCAAAGGGATCATCATTACCGCTCAGTGTTGCGAACACTTAAACCGTGCCATAGTAATGGAACGCGAAGTCCTGGAAAAGCTTGATCTGGACGAAGTAAATGTGATCCCCCAGCCCAAGGCAGGCGGATCCTTCGGCACAACCGTTTACAAGAACTGTAAAGATCCCGTTGTTGCAGAGAGCCTCAAACAGAAGGCAGACGCCGGGATCGACATAGGCGGTGTGCTCATCGGCATGCATATCAAACCTGTAGTCGTTCCCCTTAAGATAACCCGGAGAAATATCTGCAAAGCAACCATCATCGCCGCAAGACGCAGGCCCAAATATGTCGGCGGCGCCCGCGCTATATATAATGACTCACTGGAGTGACACGGGTTGGCTGAAATAACAATTCCACAGATCAAATATCTCCCGGGACGCCCGAGAACCACTAAGATCATAAAGAGAGGCAGCAGTCTGCCTCCCTTCATTTCATTTATACCTTATGAAAGCAAAGTTTTTTCATTTATGATTCACGGATTCTCCACAAGACTGGGCGGTGTTTCGGAGGGAATCTTTGAAAGTCTTAATTTCGCATCAGGCAGAGGTGATGAACCGGATAACATCCTTGAAAACTTTAAGAGGATGGGCGTATCTCTGGGTGACATTCCTGCAGACGATATGGTATATGCAAAACAGACGCATACAGCCAATGTTCTCCATGTAACCGGGAGACATCGCGGTATGGGAGTCACAAGAGAACGTGACTTTGACGATATCGATGCTCTGGTAACAGATACTCCCAATGTCTGCCTTGTGGCAGGTTTTGCCGATTGTATCCCCATCTTTTTCGCAGACCCCGTAAAGAAAGCCATCGGGCTTGCCCACTCCGGCTGGCGCGGAACCATTGCCGATATAGCAGGCGCCACCATCAGAAAAATGAAGGAAGATTTCGGTTCTTCACCCAAAGATATCACTGCATATATCGGTCCCGGCATCTGCAGAGAGCATTACGAAGTAAGCAAAGATGTCGCAGATGAATTTATCAGGGTATATTCCGAAAAAGAAAAAAATGATCCCTTCCCTGCAAAAGGATCATTAAACGTAGTAACTCCTATACCCGACAGTAATGACAAATATCTTTTAGATCTGCATCATGCATGCTTCCTGAATCTGATAGATTCGGGAGTCCCCGCTGAGAATATCCATCTTACTGACATCTGCACATGCTGCAATCCGGATCTCCTATTCTCTCACAGATTCACTGCCAGAAAGCGCGGCGGTCTGTGCGGTTTCATGATGAAGAAAGATCTCATAGACCATTAAGATTCCGGCCATATAGAATAATGCCATATTATAGATCATATATCTGCTCTGGCAAAAGATAAGTGCCGCTGTAACTCCAACATTAACAAGGAGCGCACCAAGCACCGTCAGCGAAACATCTGCCACGTCCCTTTTCCCGGTTTTGAACCTGCATATCACTAACAGGACAATATATGCTCCGTATGCGATGTAAGCACATATATCGAGGATCCTGTTCCTGTGAGCCACGGTGTTTACAAGCCCGTTTATGACGGATGAAAGATAAACCTTTGCATATGTTGCTATATTATCCTTTAACAGACTTTTTACGATCACTCCGCTTAATCTGTCAGCTTCAATGGCAGCACCAAGTTCATCCGCAGCCCCTTTTTCTCTAGCGAAATCCTCAAAAAGATTCTTTGTGATCTCTATGGTTATCACATCATAATGTTCTTCATAATGAGATTCCAGACCGGCGAGGCCGCCCTTTGCAAAGCTGTAATTACTCTCCGTCTCCTCCAGGAGCACATAGGTTCTTTGGAACAGTTCTCTCGCATCTGCGTCTTCTATGAGCCTGTCATCCTCTTTGTCCGCAACATAGAGAGATGTGGTAAGAACCAGGTTCATATCTCTTACATTCTGAACGAACTCACCCCTGAGTATCAGATTGTAGAGCCTGGTCCCGCAGACAGCCGTAACAAGACTCAATATTATCCCTGCCGTAACCAGTGCGAGTCTTGCGAAATACTTTCCTTTCTTATCCCTGCCGGCACGGCAGATGAGCACCGCCAGGAAAATAACTATATATCCCACTGCCATCTGTTTTCTGGTATCTACGAGTATAGTCTCAATAATAAGTGCAAGAAAGATCGACCTGTTATCATCATCAACGATCCCCTTCAAAACCAGCGTCATGAATACCAGCCATAAAGAAACCGTAATGCCTTCCGTCATTATATTACTGGAATATATCGCGCCTCTCTCTGATGCAAACTGACAAAGAAAAGCCACTCCGAAATTAACCGCATACATCATGACAGATATTAATTCAGGAAGTCTGAATCTTGTTCTCAGATAGTCCACGCAGAAAAAAACAGACGCAGCCTGTAACAGATTCTGAAAAACTATCACCGGAAACAGATAATCATCCTTTCCGAATATCTTTCTGAATAATGCGAGCAACAATGGATATACCGGTTCCCTTGCCGCTATCATCTCCATATATCCTTTGGAATCCGCACCGATATAAACACCGTATGCGACGCAAAAAAACATATAAAAAAGCACACAGACCGAAAGCTCTATGATCCGCGTGCGTATTGTTATCTTAGATTTATTTTCACTTTCCTTCTTCATCTTTTTGTATCAGATCGATCTTTCTCTCATGTATCCTGTTTAAAGTCATCTCAAAACTGCGCCTTTTCTCCGTTACCATATCGGAAAGGATGAGGCCCGAAAAGAATGCCTGAATGGCAGCAAGCGCTATAAAGCCGCTTACCACAAGAGTCGGCATGTTTTCAACAAGATGCGTGTTCAGGAATCTGGCAAATACCCACAAAAACATTGCCGCAGCAACAATGAGCATCACTGCCGCAAGTGCGGAAAAGAAGCTCAACGGCTTATAATTTTTGTATAATTTGATGATCGTGCCAATGACCTTCGCTCCATCGGAATAGGTATTTAGCTTACTCTCACTTCCCTCAGGTCTGTCGCGGTATTCAACCACTACATTTTCTATTACCATCTCATTAAAAACGGCATGTATAGTCATCTCAGTCTCTATCTCAAATCCTCTGCTGAGAACCGGATAACTTTTGACAAATTCATAAGACAAAGCTCTGAAGCCTGTCATTATATCCTTGATATCACTTTTAAAAAAACTGTTAATGAATTTCCTTACCATGGAATTGCCCGCGTTATGGAAAGGTCTCTTGTTCTCTGTAAAATATGTTGATGAAAGCCTGTCTCCCACAACCATATCGGCATTCTCATTCAGGACCTTGTCCGCCATTTCACGTGCGAACTCCATAGGATATGTATCATCCCCATCCACGCAGATATAACAAAGAGCATCTATCTCCCTGAACATCCTTCTTAAAACAAAGCCTTTTCCCTGTCTGGTTTCTTTTCGTACAATAGCCCCTGCGGCAGTTGCTATCTCATAAGTCCTGTCAGTGGAATTGTTGTCATAGACATATACAGAAGCTTCCGGAAGAACCTTCTTTGCATCTTCCACAACTTTTTTGATTGTCTTCTCCTCGTTATAACACGGGATCAATACCGCTATACGATCCATTTAATGCAGCTCTCCGTTTATTTTTTTCCTACAAACCTAAGGAACTCATCATAATCCCTGATGTAATCGTTCTCGTCATAATACTTTGAAGCAAATACCATCAGAACAGCATTCTCTGTAAAATCCGACATTTCTCTCCAGATATTATTTGCGATGTAGATGCCTTCGCAGGGGTCATTCAATATCACATGCTGCCTCTCGGTACCGTCATCAAGAAGCACATCCACGGATCCGTTTACACAAACAAGCAACTGTTCAAGAGACTTATGCGCATGCATACCACGGATGATCCCGGGCTTTGTGTCATACATGTAATAGACACGTTTGACTTCAAAAGGGATATCCTTCATCTCTTCAAGTGCGACAAGATGTCCTCTCCAGTCGCCATGCTGTTGTAACCTGTATCTCTTAATATCCATAATCAATCTGTTTCTTTTGATGTCTCCTCAAGGAATCTCACCGTCTTTTTCATAAGACCATGCGGATCCTTAAGAAGTTTTTTTCTCATGCACACTATATCTTTCCAGATCAGCGGATGTATCTTCCCCGTGGAAACTCCACCGATGGAATGGTCGATTGTAACAAGGTTCATGAAATCTATTCTTGCTCCGTTCCTCAGCAGATCTACCACATAAGGATAATCCTCAAGCAATCTGTAATCAGTATCGTATTTTCCGTATCTTTCAAACAGTTCCTTAGCCGTAAAAGTACAACACCCGCTTATCAGATTCCTCTTTCTGAGCATATAATCACACAAAAGACGCGGAGCAAATCTGAGCGCAACTCCGGTAATGGCCGGCGGCTTTACGCTGATGCGATCCGGATATATATCATTCCTTCTTGTGGTGAGCATGAGGGAATGCTTTTTTTCCATCCTTTCCACTATACGTCTTACAGTATCCGGCGAATGAAATCTGTCTCCCGGACAGCAACTGACAAAATACTTACCCTTGGATCTGTCCACAACGGAATTGATATGGGCTACCGTACCCATATTCTCCGGATTGAAATAAACTCTTACCTCGGAATATTTTTCACGTACTCTTGCAGCCTCTTTTTCAACAGCTTCCTTATCAAGCTTTGCGGATCCGTCATCGCTGAAGATCACTTCGATCTCATCATAGTCCTGCATAAGTACCGAGTCTACCGTCTCCTTAAGATCCGAGCTGTTGTTGTACATCAATATCCAAAGACTTACTAACGGTTTCTTATCTTTCATCAGTCATCCGAGGAATAGTCTGCATTTTCTGCCACCGCTTCCTTCTCCACCTTATTGCTCGCGGCCTCCTGCCATACTTTGGCAGTGGACTCATCATAGGTAAGTTTTCTCACATGATATTGAACATCCTCAAGTATCTTGCGGTTTGCTGAGATGACATCAGCCAACATACCTATTACGAAAGTCATAAAACCCATTATCATAAGGGTACATGCAAGTATCAGCGATTGTACATGCCCTGCGCTTCTTCCCGAAAAGTATAGCAACAGGAATCTGAATCCTATGGCAAAACCCATGATAAACGGTATCGCACCGACAATCGTAAGTACTATTAGCGGCCTGTACATGAGAAGCGCTCTAAGTATCGTAAGCATGGATTTCTTAACATAAGCTCCCATGCTGTGGAACAGTCTGGACTTCCTAAGTTCCGGATTGGTATGTACGGGAACGGACGTTATAGCCATCTTATTTCTTCCCGCCTGAACTATAGTCTCTAATGTATACGTATATTCATTTACAACATTGATATGCATCGCTGCTTCTCTTGAAAAAGCACGGAAGCCTGACGGTGCATCGGGAATATCTGTTTTGGAAGCTTTTCTGACAACCCAGCTGCCGAAATGCTGAAGCTTCTTCTTAAGCCACGAGAAATGCTTTATCTCATCGATCGGTCTCTCACCGATAACTATATCAGCGTCTCCGTCAAGGATCGGCTTTACCAGCTTCTCTATATCAGAGCCTGCATATTGATTATCCGCATCCGTATTTACAATGATATCAGCGCCATATGAAAGAGCCGCTTCGATACCCGCCATGAACCCCTTGGCCAGGCCTTTATTTCTGGTGAAGCTCACGACATGATGCACGCCCCATTTCAATGCCACATCCACGGTTTTATCCGTGCTGCCGTCATCGATTATCATATATTCGATCTCATCGATACCCTCAACTTTTTTCGGAAGATCGTTAAGTGCGATCTCCAGTGTCTCAGCCTCGTTATAACACGGTATCTGAATTATTAGTTTCATATTATCCTCCAAGAAGAATATTTTCGTCAGAAAATATTCAGAGCTGCGGAATCAGTGCGCATGCGCAGCAATTATTATCCGTGCCAATCCCTGTTTGAAATATAAGCTCTTCAGTGCTGAGCAATATACAATACGACAGGTGTCTCAAGCTTATCCGTTTTCAGCGGATAAGGCTGAATATATTCATAGTACGTTTCATAAATTGACCCGTGTGCCACGCCCTTATATACAGCCCTCCACACTCCCGACTCCTCGTTAATGTGACCTATATCATAGGTAAAGCAAAATACATCGTCGTATTTCGATTTATAATATGCCAGCTGTGTATCTATATTGTCCTGATCAACAAAGAAAATATCTGCACCTGTAAGCGCCTTTAAGGGCAACAGGAAGATCCTCTGGCATCTGTATCCCTGCTCATTAATAAGCACGGCATCTTTTTCAGTCACACAGGATGCGATACTCTCCATTATCTCATACTGCGAATATGTAAGATCCCGTTCAGTATAAAGGATCCTGCTCTGCCATATCATCACAAGTATTCCCGCAACAGGTAGAGGCATCATATATTTGGGCTTTATCCTGTTGAGTATAAAACCGGCCGTGACCGGTACCAGGAAGATAAACGGAGTAAGATATCTTGCAAAGTAAAAATAATAATATACCTGCGGTACCACCACCCTGCAATACAGGATAAGAACATATATCATCGAGATCACTGACGATGCAAACAATCTGTCTTTGAAGAAATCTTTTCCCTTATATATCATCGCGATGAGCGCAAAAGGAAGTATCACAAATCCGGTCATCTGAAGTAGTCCCATGACAGACATCCTGGCTATTCGCATATCCGAAGGAATAACGGACGTAAAAGCTTTATATACATATATTCCCGTCAATATGAGCAGCACAACGGCAATAACAGCACGTGCATTCGTTCCTGCTTTTTTACTGTTCTTGAGAATCTGCGAAATTCTTATCGCAAAGAATCTCTTACCGACAAGCTTCATCATTACAACAGCTGCCGCAGCTATGATGGATGTGATGAATATAACCACTACAATATTTTTCTCTGTGACCAGCCCGAAAGTCTTATTGTAGATAGCCGCGAAATTCTTATTAACATATACCCTTGCCGTAGTAAACATCATGATGAATCCGCAAACGTAGGATACAAGCACTACCAGCAATGCATTCAGATATCCTCTGTGCCTGGTGTAGAAATAATTGATCAGGTAGATACAAACAAACAACGGCATCAGTATCGTCATCTGAATATGCAGGAATGCAAAAGCAGCCAGCGGGACAGCGGACATGAATGTCACACGCTTTTTTGTTCCCTCGCTTATAAGTTCAAAAGACATCGCCAGGAATGCCGCAAGAAGTATCTCCGGAAGAGTATTCTGCGAATTCCACAGGATAATTGGACATAAAACCATTACTGCCGTTATGATGGTCCTCACGGAAGTCTTGAATTTAAGGTTCACGCATATAAACCAGATATATGCGATCAGCAGCATATAGAATACCGTAAGGATTCCCGGCATACTATCCAGCCCAAACATCATCGCCCAGAGAGCCATGACTGCAGGGAAAGTGTTGATACCGTGTATCACGCCGGTCACGTTCACGGTGCCGGCCACAGCTTCGTCCGAGGGATATTCTGCATAGAATCCGTCAAGATCCTTTAATTCATCGATATAATGCCACTTCTCCCACTCGTTTAAACTGTCACCGATCTCGGGAAAAGAGATCACATTATCGTTATATCCTCCCAAATAAAACATGGCGCGGGATTCATAAGGTCCCGAATCCTGTCCCATGTAATACATCTCTGCATGATTCCTGCATGATAAAAATGCTGCAAGGGCCAGCATTATTGCAAGGGGTATGTAAGACTTCCAGTTAAACTTTATCCTGTGGATCCTTCCCGTCTTGGTAACAAAGAGAAATACATCTGTGATGACGGCTACGATAAGTGTACATATCACAGCACGTACTACAGAAAAATGATTTATCCATATCATCAAACCCGACAGGACTGTATAAGCACTGAAATAAAACCCTGTCCCCAGGGCAGCGATCTTAACCAGATCTGTTTTTCTGAATATCTGCGCAGTCATAAACCACGCAGCAGCAATTCCCAGTATAAAGCAAACTATGATCATCACTTATCCCATTCCCTCGTATTCATCAGATCATAATAGATTTTCCGGATCCCGCCAAGCATATCATCATAAGAAAATACTTTTTCGGGTATCATGGCAAACGCCTCATCCCCGTGAAGCAGCGTCTTCTCAATGACTCTTGCAAGATCTGCCGAATCGCGGTTTCTGAAGAATGCACACTTTCCATAAACAACCTCGGGAAGTGAGCCTCCATCGGAACAGATAAGCGGTGTTCCCGACTGACATGCTTCCAATGCACTGAATCCGAATCCTTCCGTAAGGGACGGCACAACAATGCAGTCTGCATCCTTAATGCATGCAGAAAGCTCTGACCTTTCCACGGAATCCCTGATGGTAACGATATCTTCCAGACCGTCCTTCTTTATCTTATCCAGCAGCTCTTTTCTGGGGGCGGCCGGTTCTTTTCCGAGGACAAAACAGAATCTCACCTTTCTGTCAGCAAAGAATCCCTTATCCTTTAACTTCTTTAACGCATTCTCATACACGAAAACGCCTTTTGTCCTTCCGGGGCGTCCGTAATACAGAAATACGAATTCATCATCCACCCCGAAATATTCTCTAAGTGAAAAATCACTTCTCATTCCGGTGAATTCCGGAGTCTTACCTATATCTATGGCAATGTATACTCTTTTTACGTTGCGCTTTCCTATATAGCGATAATAATCCCTCTTTGTGGAATCGGATATTGCATGATATACATCAAACTTCTGTCTGCAAGTAAACTGCTCAACACACCAGTAAATAGCGGCTTTGTACCAGGCATCGGTCCAAAACCACTTGCTGCCTCTCACTTCATGAACCGTCATGACCGAAGGCTTATGGTATTTTTGTGCAAGAAAGCTTGTTACCGGCGCTGTAGTAAATATTGAAGTGTGAACGATATCACACCATTTTATATGTCTCTCAATATCTTTTCTTCTGGGAAAAGGATGACCGAAGAGTGATCTCCATGGACAATACCATACTTTGATGCCGTCAAACTCCTTTTTTCCCCTGTATTCATCATCCACCTGCTCGGCCACAACATGGATCCTGTGTCCCGAAGCGGCAAGTCTCTTCGCCAGATCATAGAACATCTGCTCAGCCCCACCCACGTATGGATAGAAATGAGGAAGAATAAATGCTATCTTAAGTTTTCTTTTTTCACCCGACTTATCCAATTTCCCGTCTCACCTTTAAAGGGAAGTCTTATTGATCTTCCCGTTCTCAACCCTGTAAAGAATATCGCAGTTTTCCACAGTCTTTAATCTGTGTGCGATGATCACCAGAGTCTTCCTGCCTTTTAATGAATTAATGGCATCCATTATCGCAGCTTCCGTATCATTATCAAGCGCGCTTGTCGCTTCATCAAATACCAGAAGTTCCGGATCATTGTAAAGCGCTCTGGCAATACCTATTCTCTGCCTCTGACCACCGGAGATCCTGACGCCTCTGTCTCCGATTACCGTATCCAGTCCTTCGGGAAGACTCTTTACAAACTCATCCATCTGGGCTTCTTTAAGTACTTCCCATATCCTGTCATCATCCGCTTCTTTTATCCCGAATGCCACATTATCGCGGATGGATGTGTCCAACATATATATATTCTGTGCTATATATCCGGTATTGTTAAGCCACCCTGTCATATTATCCCTGATGTCTTTTCCGTCAGCCAGAACCTTTCCCTTTTCAGGAACAAGCAGTCCAAGGAGTATGTCTATAACTGTAGTCTTACCTGCACCGCTCGGACCTATTACACCAACACTCTTCCCGACCGGTATGTTCATTGACGCATCCTCAAAGATAGCCTTCTCGGTATTCGGATATCTGTAAGTGATATCTTTGATCTCGATCTCTTTTTCGGGTTTTAACGATCTTTCATTTTCTTTTTCCCGGATGACATTAACCTCATCTCTAAGCCCAGAGATATCAAGGTTATCGCATACATAATTAAGAGACGGCTCATAATACGCTATGGACGACATATGCGTTGAAATGCGGTTAACGCTTGGCATCAGTCTGGCTGCTGCCATGGCAAATGCCGAAAGCATGGGGAACATCCCCTTCATATCCCTTCCCCGGATAACGCACAGATACATATATCCGAGAGCCCCCACCATACAAAAAGCCTCTATGGCAAGTCTCGGAGTATTATTGAATACCGTGAATCGCCTGTTAGCATAGGCCAGCTTGTCGTAAGCATCACTGAAGGCGCTTAAAAAATGACCTTCCTTGGCTGCAACTTTGACATCTTTGATACCAAAGATACCCTGCTGCATCCACTTCATGGTCCTGACCTGCTGTGCCACTCTCATCTGACCGAGCTTACCGAGTTTCGGTTTTATGAAAAAGATGATGATGCCCACAAGTATTATCATCACGATGGCGATAAATATCGTCATCTTAAAATCCACAAGAATAAGAAATCCGCACAGGCACACAGCGACCGCAGCCTCTGTAAGAAGCATCATAACTTCCTGAAGCAGTATGAATACGTGTGGTATGTCCTTGTTGATCGTCTGAAATATGGCATTAACGTCCGCATTCAGATAAAACTCATAAGGCCTGTTAAGATAGTCCCCTAACAGCCGCTGAGATGTCCTGCTTTCAAGTTTTGTAACATATCCCGACTGTGCATAGTACAAATAGAGCATAAACAGATTCTTAAATACATACACAGCAATAGCAAAGATCAGCAACAGTTTTACAAAGCTGTCATTATCATCTCCGGCTATCCCGCAGTATCCCATCACGGATCTGACGACTTCATTGGAAAGCAGAGTTTCCGGAGTCACCACTGCAGATACGATGGGCAGGATAACAGATACACCCACCGTCTCAAGAAGGGCGCTTATAAAAATAAGGATAAGTAATCCGAAAAACTGTCTTTTTTGTTTTTTATCCAGCAGAGTTTTAAGTCTGCGGTATACATTCATAAAAAATCTCCGAAAATCAAGTCATTAACTTGGTAATTATACCATAATCAGTCGGTGCTCGTCATCCTTGACTCGCGGTTCCCTCCTGATTACGGCAAAACATCCTTGTTATACCATAATCAGTCGGTGCCTGTCATCGACTTCTGCCATCGGTGCATTGCGGTTTGACAGTATCGCATTAGGGGCGGAAATATGTTATATTGTGTGCTATGGATAAAGAGCTCAAAAACCTTATACTTTCTGATCTGGCCAGACTGGATATTAAATCCCTGCCTCTTTTTGGGGCTTATAGCCTGCCTCCCCAGGTAAGATATCTTATCCTTTGGAGGAAAGCCGCATATTACCGCAAAAAAGGCGGTTTTTTACGCAAATGGTACGGTTTTTGGCTTGACCGGGCCATGAACAGGACACAGATTACCCTTCCACGAGAAGTTCAGGCCGGTTCCGGTATCTATATCGGTCATTTTGGGCGCCTTATAATACATCCCGACGTTACCCTCGGCAATAACATCAATATCGCAACAGGGGTTACCATCGGGCAGGCCAATCGTGGAGAGCGTAAAGGCACTCCCGTCATCGGGAACGATGTCTGGATAGGGACCAACGCTGTCATAGTCGGCAAGATCACCATCGGTGACGACGTCATGATCTGCCCGGGCGCATTTGTAAATACCGATGTTCCCTCCCACAGCGTGGTCATCGGCAATCCCGCAGTCATCCATCACAGGGATAACGCCACAGAAAGTTATATAAATCACAGGGTATGAAAGATTTTATGAAAGATCATCTTTATAAGCATAAAATCCGTCTCATAGCCGGAGTGGGAATTATCTTTACATTATATTTTGCGGGAACAGTGACGGATGCAGATGCCAACCGTTATGCATCGCTTCTTCCCGCCTTTTTTTCTTTCCTTTTTTATCTGAATATGATATCCGGCATATCAATCTCCGGGAGCAGACAAGAAAAAAACTCTCTGTTATTGATGACTATCCTCTTTTCTTTTATCTCTTCGCTAGCTGATTTTGAACTCTACATTTACCCTGATTCGGATTATATTGCATATTCCAGAAGACTATTCTTCCCGATAAGCACGTTTTTTATGTGGGCGGGAGCGCTCCATTACCTGTATGATGTTTTTCTGAAGATAAAACCTTCCTCAGAAGAAAAGCAGGATAAAATGACTTCTTTCTTCTTCAAACCGTTTATTATCCTTTCCGGTGAAAGTCTTCTCTACCTGTTTCTTGCTGTATATCCCGGAAGTTTATCAAGAGACAGCTTCACACAGATAGGGCAGGTATTATCGGGAGTATATACCGATCATCACCCCTTTGCTCACACTTTGCTTGTAGGCATTTTTATCAATATCGGTAATAATATCTTTCACGATATCAATTTCGGTGTTGCTCTTTATTGTATTTTTCAGCTTCTCGTTCAGGCTGCTGTTTTCTCATTCTGTATCATGACCTTAAAACAGGCAGGTATCTCCGGCTTCAAATGCAGACTAATCACCACAGCCTATGCACTGGTCCCGATCTATTGCATGTTCTCGGTCACAGTCTGGAAGGATGTACTCTTTGCAGACTCCGTACTCCTTTTTATCATCAGCATTTTTCGTATTTCCGGACATATCGGAAAAGATAAGCCCAATCTTATCATGCTGTTATTCTCCGGTATTGGTTTCGGAATATTCAGAAGCAACGGAGCCTACGCTCTCATTCTTACATCTGTCATATTTTTGTTAATGTTCATAAAAAAAGAAAAACGTATAGTAGCGATCTGCTTCGTCTCACTTATATTGAGTTTATCCTGGAAATCCGCCATAAGAAATATTTTTCATGTTACTCCTCCCGACAGCGCCGAAGTATTCTCTATTCCCGAACAACAGATAGCTGCATGTATAGCAGACGGTATTCCTTTTTCAGAAGAAGAAATATCACTTATCAATGAAACAGCTGATTTTGATGAGATAGGTAAAGTATACACTCCCGGTGTTTCGGACCCTGTCAAAAATCTTATCAGGAGCTATGATGGAAACGAAGCCATTTCAGCCAACACGTCAGCTTACCTTAAGTTGTGGTTTGATGTGGGAAAAAGGGCACCTCTTACATATCTGAAAGCATGGATTCTGCAGACAAGAGGTTACTGGAACGCCGGTTATACGCATTGGGTCACAGCTGCCGGCGTCACCATGGACAATGATATGAAAATTAAAAACGCTCCCCTTATTCCTTTCCTTCTTTCATTGGCGGAAATAATGGGAAACGTTCTTGAGAGTAGTATATTCTGTTCTATAGGTCTTGCAACGTGGGCGATCGTCATCTGTGCGGGTTTCTCTTTTATCTCCCGCAGAAACGGAAATATCATCCCCGCTATGTGTGTTCCACTCATGGCAATAATATTTACACTGCTTATTGCCACACCTGTTTTCGGAGAACTTCGCTATGCTTATGCTCTCTATACTTCACTGCCATTCATAGCAACTGTCACATTATCACCTGTTGCTTCCTGATCCGAAAACGTATCCGGTATTTTCCGGGATCTTCCGCAGCCTTCTTAACCCAGATCTGCTTTATACCAGTCTATGGCTTCTTTAATACCTCTTTCAAAGCTCCATTCCGGATCGTATCCCAGCTTCTCCCTGGCCTTCGAAATATCCGCATTACTGTGCTTGATATCTCCCGCTCTGTCGGGACCGAACTTGGGCTCCACATTTATACCCAGTGCTTCGTTAAGACCCTTGTAGATATCTATCAGGTATTCTCTTCCACCAAAAGCTACATTGTAAGCTTCGCCTGCGGCATCGTGCCCCGCAAGGCATGCCTTGAGATTGGCTTCTATAACATTATCTATGTAGGTGAAATCTCTGCTCTGCTTTCCGTCGCCGTTAATGACAGGAGTCTCTCCGCGAAGAAGCTGCCTTATGAATTTCGGGATAACAGCTGCGTATGCGCCATCCGGGTCCTGCCTTCTTCCGAACACATTAAAATATCTGAGCCCGTAGGTATCCAAACCATAGTGTCTTGTATATTGTTTTGCCCACTCTTCATCAGCACGCTTGCTGACTGCATAGGGAGATAAGAGATTTCCCTCCCTGCCTTCCTTTTTGGGCAATACAGGTTCATCACCGTATACGCTGGAACTCGATGCGTAGACAAATTTCTTTACGCCCTTCTGTCTTGCAGCTTCAAGCATGTTGAGCGTTCCCATGATGTTGTTCATGCAATAGAAGAGAGGCATCTCAATCGATCTGGGGACAGATCCCCATGCCGCCTCGTTCAGAACATAATCCACTCCTTCGCAGGCTTTCATACATGTTTCCAGATCTTTAATATCACCCTTTATGAATTCATATCGGGGATTGTCGGCAAACATATCCACATTACGCTGCTTGCCTGTAGAGAGATCATCAAGACATCTTACTCTGCAGCCCAGTCCCAGTATCGCTTCGCACAGATTTGATCCTATAAAACCTGCTCCGCCCGTTACCAGAAACAGGGAGTTCTCCGGAAATTTTAAATCTTTATATCCCATAATCCTATTCCTCACAGTCTCCAATAACGGTAGCCTGCTTTTTCATATTCCTTTCTGTTCTTCGTTCCCTTTATATCAAGGAGAAGTCTTGTCCCGTTTCCGAAGAAACCATCCATATCTTTAATCGTCAGGGATTCGAAATCGGAATGCGCTACAGCAAGAATGACCGCATCCATATCCTTTACATCCTTCATATCCGAAAGCGTAACTCCGTAAAGTCTCTTTGCCTCGTCCCGATCCGCCTGAGGATCTGCTATGACAGGCTCAATACCGTACTCGCGGAGTTCTTCAACAATGTCGAATACCTTACTGTTCCTGGTGTCGGGGCAGTTTTCTTTAAATGTAAATCCAAGTATGGCTACCCTGGCATTTTTTACGGGCTTTTCTACGGCGATAAGCTGCTTAACACAGTTCTCCGCAACATACTTACCCATAGAATCATTTATCCTGCGTCCCGATAGTATGACCTGTGAATGATATCCCAGTTCTTCAGCCTTGTAGGTAAGGTAGTAAGGATCCACGCCTATGCAATGACCTCCCACCAGTCCCGGTCTGAAGGGGAGAAAGTTCCACTTTGTTCCCGCAGCTTCAAGGACCGCAAGAGTATCGATCCCCATTTTGCCGAATATGATGGAAAGTTCATTCATGAATGCGATATTGATATCACGCTGACTGTTCTCTATAACTTTTGCGGCTTCTGCAACTTTGATGGACTCTGCCTTATGTACTCCCGCATCCACAACAATGCTGTAAACGCCTGCCACGGTCTCAAGAGTCTCTTCATCCATACCGGACACTATCTTCCTGATAGAACTTAATCTGTGAATCTTATCTCCCGGATTGATACGTTCCGGTGAATAACCGATCTTGAAATCAATGCCGCACTTCAGTCCCGATTCCTTTTCAATGATCGGAACACAGATATCCTCCGTAACTCCGGGATACACGGTAGATTCAAATACTACGACCGAACCTCTGGCTATATGCTGTCCCAGTATTCTTGCCGCTCCTTCCACAGGGCGAAGATCCGGAGTATGATCACTGTTTACGGGTGTGGGTACAGCCACGATATGAAAAGAAGCTTCCTTAAGTTTTTCCGGATCGGACGTGAATTCCACCGTTGTGTTTTTGATCACTTCATCTCCTGCTTCTTTTGTAGGATCGATCCCCCTCCTGTAAAGCTCTATCTTTTCCTCATTGAGATCATATCCTATTACTTTGATACCGCGCTTTGCAAATTCCACAGCAATAGGCATTCCCACATATCCAAGGCCTACAAGGGAAAGTTTAGTCTCACCCTTTTTAAGTTTTTCCAGAATATCCATTTGGATCATCTCCTTATACTTTCATAACTTTCTTCAAATATCTCGGTAAGGTGTTCCCACGAAAACCTGTACGCCTCATCCTTAACATTCTTTCTGAATTCCTCTGCCTTACCTTCAACAAAGTATTTTACAACAGCTTTGGCAAGCAAGGAAGAGTCTTCGGGCGGAACGATCATGCCCGTCTTCCCGTCAGTCACTGCTTCCGGAAGGCCTCCCACATCCGTAGCGATCACAGGAAGTTCGAAGCCGAATGCTATCTGGACTATTGCCGATTGTGTCGCCGAGATATACGGACATACATTTACATCCGCTGCGGCAAAGAAAGGTTCCACTTCGGTATCCGGAACGTATCCGTCACGGATCATAAAGTGTTCCTTCACTCCGCTGTCTTCTATCATCTTCATATATTCATCTTTGCTGTTTCCGAAATCTCCGGCTATGAGTATCTTCGCCTTGGGGATCTTTTCCACGATCTCCCCCGATGCCTGTATAAGATATTTGAGTCCCTTGTAGGGTCTTACCAGGCCAAAGAAAAGAATCAGCTTTTCATCTTCCGAAATACCCAGTTTCTCTCTTGCCGCTTCCCTACTCATACCGGTAAGCTTAAAAGCATTGTATGTAGCAAGAACAGTTCTCTTATACGGCATGTCCGGCAACAGATCTTTCAGATCCTTTTCATCGCCCTTTGAATGGAGTATGCAAAAGCTTCCCTTTTTCAATGTCCCCTTTGTGAGGAATCTGTCCATGGGAAATCTCTCATGAGGCAGCACATTATGACAGACAAATATCACCGGAATCTTTTTCTTCATTCCTGCGAGCATCATCTGATAGCAGGGTGCAAAATAAGGATGCCACCACTGAACAATGACCAGATCCGGATCTGTCTTCTTTATCTTAGATGCCGATGCAAACCAGTTAAAAGGATTCGCAGTATTTATCATAAAGTGTGCTCCGTCGATTTCAAAAGTCCTGTTGCTGAAATCCTTTTGCTTACGTTTGAACATAAACTTCGGATATTGAAGCGAATATGAAAATGCTTCCACATCATACTTTTTCCTAAGGGCTTTTATGAGCAGGCCCGTATAGTGAGATATCCCGCTGGCATAGGGATAAACCGGACCAACTACAGCAATTTTCTTCAGTTTCTTTACGTCACTCATTTTCCGTCGTCTCTCATACAGATATATCCAGCAGTTCTTTAAGTGCAAGACTGTTGGCTTCTTCGTATTCTTTCATAAAATCAACAGCGCGCTCTGACATCTCAAGAGCTTTCCTGTCATCTCTTATCACGGCCGTTATCTCTTCCGCAAATTTCACAGGATCATCGGTTACGGAAGCACCGCAGCCTTTCAGTCCTCTCATTCCCTTTTGCACAGAGACTATGGGTTTTGCCTGTGACAGTGCTTCCACCATTTTAATGTTGAGCCCTGCACCGTGTCTTACGGGATTTATCACCACTCTGGCTTGTTTATATATCTCATCCAGATCATCCACCCACCCCATCTTCCTGTAATCGGCACTGTCGGGAATGGTCTTACAGATCGACCCTGCAATGACAACCTCCGCCTCCGGGCACTTCTCTTTAAGAACCGGAAGGACATTATCAATGAAATTCATAAGCCCGTCCCTGTTTATAACATAAGTGCTTCCAAGGAATAAAACCATCTTCGACGAAGAAACATGCGGCTCATGAACAGGCATGTTTTCTCCTATGGTGACAGCCTTTACGCAGTCCGGAAGAATGCTTTCGAAAAATGCTTCCTCTTCATTTTGTATGGCTATCACCACATCAGCACGGGCCAGGCCCTTTGCTTCAACGTCTTTTTTTAAAGCGAACTCATAATTGCGGTATCCTACCGCTTCGTACTCCTGCCTTTTTACGCAGGACACGTTCTGAGTCTCAAGAACTTTTAACGTCCCCTTCGGCACAGAGAGGAACACCCTGGAGTTATATATACATACAACCCACACCTGATCGTAATGATGACTGTCAAAGAATTCCTTCAGATCATCATCCAGCTTCGGCGATACTCTCTCATCAAGGCTGAAATATTTGAAAGCTATCTGACAATGAAGTATCTCCATGATCTTCCTGATCTTGCGCTTTACAAATACGGGAAACGACCTTTTCTTATTCTGTATACTGTAAAAATGCTCTTCCCCGATCCATTCACGAGTCTCGGTTATATCCGCATCATCATAAGTATCCAGATATAGAAAATCAACTTCACAGCCATGCTGTTCCAAAAGCTTCATCAGATTCCATATTCTTTTTCTGTTTCCGCGGTCTATGGGAAGGACCGGAGTCTCTGCCGCGATGAGAATCTTCTTTGCACTCATTTGCGTACCTTCCGCGCATATTCCAGCCATTCGTTTGCTATCATTTCCGGTGTGCACTTAAGAACAGACTCACGGGCTGTCTTCGCGATCCTTGCAGCTTCACCCGGATTCTCTATCATTTTGCATATTCCTGCGGCAAGCTCCTCATCATCCCCTGTCCTGAATAAGAGTCCCGTCTCTCCGTCTTTAACTAGCATACGTACACCTCCGGGGCAGTCACTTGCAACACAGGGTATCCCCATGGCCATGGCTTCCATTATGGAATTTGGCATACCTTCAAATTTTGAAGCCAGTACAGACACTTCAGCCCCCGGGAGCCTTTTTTCAAGATCATTACATGCTCCGAAAAGCTTTACTTTATCCTCCAGTCCATGAGACCTGATATGCTCCTTAAGCTGAAATACGGCATTGTCTTCACCTCGTCCGCCGTAGAGCTCAAGCACATGATCCGGATGCTTTTCCAGCACTCTTTCATATGCACGCAAAAGCGTCATATGATCTTTTACATATGCTATCCTGGCCGCACATACTATTGATTTCCTCTTTGGAACATCAATATCAGCCTCCAGATATTTCCTGTCCAGCGGATTAAGTATCACACAGGATTTTTTCCTGATGCCGCTTCCGAAAAAATCCAGTGCCTGCTTTGTCTGGAAAACACATCCCGCTGCCGCACCGTAATAATAAGCAGCAAGAAGCTTCTGTGCCTTTGATGCGTATTCCGCTCTGGGGTCGCTTCTTTCGGAGACTATCACTTCCGTATCCGTCCCCTTTGCAGCAGCCACAGCTCTGTAATTATTGTTTCTTAAGAAAGCAAAAAGCACATCCGGTTTTTCTTTGACTATGGCTTCATGAAGAAGTGTTATCCTTTTCCGTATCCTGGCAGATCTGGAAAGTCCGCTTTCCGCTTCACCAAGCCCCACGTCTATCCTGCTTACGCCTTGCGGAAGCGGATATTCATTTTCTTTCTGCCACTCTGTCGCTATGGAAACCTCATATCCCATCTTTACAAATTCAGCGGACAGAACAGTTACCACGCGCTCTGCGCCGCCTCTTTCAAGGCTGTTGATATGAAACATTATTTTTTTGATGTCTTTTCCCATCTTTACTTTCTCCGTCTGCAACCCGATCTGAATTATCAGGCGTCTGCCTCTTCGGACTGATCAAAACATTTTTGAAGCTTTGTCTCCACAACAGAACTGTCATATATCTCTTCCCTCAGGTGCATATAATGAGCGGTAAATTCTTTTCTCTTTTTTTCAGAGATCTCTAACATATCCGTATCTATGTCATCAAAGGAATCGAAGCCCACACCCGGTACCCTGTTCCCATCAAGTACTGCATTGTAAGATAACGGGACCGTATCAAGAAATACCGCCTCCTGAAGCACGCCGGATGTCTGATTGGAATACTGGTCCGGCGAATACGGGAGAACCGCAAACTCCGCTCCCGCAAGGAGATCCAGATATTCATCCTTTGACAGATATCCGTCACGGATATCCACATTGTCTCCTGCCATCTGTCTTAACTTCAAAAGCCTGTCTTTATCATAAAAAAATCCTGCAACGATCAGCGGATACCCGGTCCTTGTAAAAGCCTCCACCATTTCCTCAAGCTGTTTTTCCGGATTCATGGTTCCCAGACAGACAGCATACTTTTTCAGTTCTCTGTCGTTTTTATCCTTTCGGAACTTTTCATATAATCCCGGATCATATATATAATCCGGAATAAAAACAGATTCGGCATTTTTAAACTCATACCCCGGCCCCGTTGCTATGATAAGTTTAATCTTCTTTTGCGCCTTCTCAAAAATCTTTTGTTTAAAGTAAGCAAACCTTCCGTTCTTTCCGGCCCTGAAGCCTTCCATAAAGGTAGTGATATATATTTCTTTCCCGCCATTCCCGAACAGAGCAAGATACAGCATCAGATAATATTCAGTATTAAAAAACCATACCTTTTTCCCGGGGGAGTTTCTGAGAACCATCCTGATATTGGCAAACATCCGAAGCTTATTCATTATCCTGCCGCAGAATGAGGTATGCCCCTTCATTACTATATGATGAGGAAGTACCCTTACTTTATGTTCTCTGATAAGTTTTTTCCAGAGAAGTGCCTTATCGCCATCCTCAGCGGTCTCCTTCTTTTTGACGCCGGCGATACAACATGCGGATCTTATAACGTTTTTGGGCGCAAATACACGCACGTCTCTTCCTTCATGGACACATGACAGGTATTCCGTAAGGACCTTCGGCGCATGCCCCACAGCTCTTCCCGCTTCATCGCATCTGCCCTGATATTCGGCAACAGTAAGTATATTCATCCGAGATACCATCTCTTTCCTTTGTCGTACACCTTAAGTGACCCTGCCAGCGCATCCACACTGACAAGCGCAATGGATGCGGCAGACTTGTTCTGCACTCTGCACCTGTCATCTTTTATTATCCTAGGTGCAAGAAGAGTGATATCCTTTTTGACATGCATTTCCAGTGACTTACCGATACCGCTTTCCGCTTCGGATAATATCTGACAGCATGTTGAAAAATGTCTTGAAAGAGCAGCGGGATAATATGAAGGATATCTGTCCTTTATGAAAACAAGCATCTCCCTGCTGTGTCTGTAGTATGCTTTGTTTCTGGTGGAACCGGTAGAATACATGGTACTTCCGGATCTCTGATAATACCTGTAGGTCTTCCTTCCGCCCCATACTATCCCGTTTGCCGCGGCAAACAGCCTGTATATCGTTCCCATATCTTCCGCTTCAGTACCTTCCGGAAATCTGACACTATTCCAAAGCTTTCTCTGTGAGATCATTCCCCATGGAACCGACATAAAGTGCTTCTGATACAGGAGATCTTCCAGAGCTGTATTACCGGAATAGAATAATATATCTTCGGCATTTTCAGAGACACTGTCCGTGTCATCCTTTCCCATTTTTTTATCCGCGAACTTTTTCACGTCCGAAAAAACTCTGGAAGAAACACTTTTGGTTTCCGCAAAGATATCCTTCATAGTACTGCGAATACTGTCTGCCGTACTCTTTTGTCCTTCTTTGTTTTTTTCTTCATAAATTTTTCCGAAGGAGCCTACAGCTATATCCGATTCGGTTTCCGTCAACAGCTTTCTCAGGTATGAAATATGATCCTTGGTAACCGTATCATCACTGTCTATAAAACAGATAAGTTCTCCCTCTGCTTTATCAATACCGTAATTTCTTGCTGCGGCAGCTCCGTGATTATCGGTATGAAATACTTTAACGCATTCATGCTTCCGCGCAAATTCATCACATATCTCTGCCGATCCGTCCGTGGATCCGTCATCCACAAGGACAACTTCAAAATCAGTGGCATCCTGTGCAAGTACACTTGCAAGACATGTCTCCAGATTATCCTTTGCCTGATATACAGGAATGATCACGCTGACAAGATTTTTTTCCCCCATTCACCCGCACTCCTTTCAAATATTGATACCGTATTCCGCAAGGAATGATCTCATTTCGGTAAAACTCTCAAAATCCTTTGACCATCCGTGAACAGCATACGGAACATCGCCGTTCCTGACGCTTTCCCTTAATCCATACTCTCTTGAAAAACTTCTTCCGGTTTTTACGTCCGCATTTTTAAATCCGCATCTGTTATCCGGGCCGAATACTCCGAAGAATATATCTTCACTTCGTTTAAAGAACCAATAACACTTTCTCCATCTGAATTCATGGATCAGCGCTTTACACATCTTTACGTTTCGAAGGCAGAAGCCTCCGTTTCCCATGGTTATACCCTGTCCCTTTTTCTTAAGACACTTTATGCGCCCGCCCTTTTTCTTCGGAAATGTCCACTCCCAGATACGGCGTTCCGGTTCCCACGGCGCACCTATATAATCGTACCCCTTTGCTATAAATTCCGGTATGCGATCCTGACTGCTCCAGAGGGCGGCATCAGGCTGCGCTATAAGTATATATGTATAATCCGCGAACTTATCGTAGAATCTCTCATTCAATAAGAGCCTGTTATATCCCTTGGTCCCCGTAAAATAACTGTCCGGAAATCTGATAAAACGAGCATCAGGATAATTGGATTCATACCATGATAAGTCAAGGCTCTCCGGCACAAAAAAGAATTTATCGCTCTTAAGAGTTCTGAAAAAGCCATCCGTACATGCTTTTTCATCAGCATCGAACTGCTTTTTATATGCAGGTATGACTGTACAATACTCCTTCATCAAAGATCTCTTCCCATTTTCTATCACCGTAATCACAAGCCACTATTATGACCGGCAATTCTGTCTGTCAATTTCTCTTACTTTCTTCCAAAAGCTTTCCGTAAAGTTCTTCCAGACGTACCGATTCTGTCTTAACATCGAAGCCCGCTTTCTTCAGATCATCGATCCGGGATGCATGCTCTTTATCTCCGTACTTTTCCTTCCACATATCGTACAGATCACAGGCTTCCTTTGCCCAAATATCCGCACTCTTCCCGAGACCGCATACTCTCACCAGATCGGTCACCGCCGCTTCCTTTGTTATGGTATCGGACATAAGACACGGGACACCTGCTGTCTGGGCTTCTATCACGGTTCCCGGGAGGCCTTCATATCTTGAAGGGAATACGAATATGTCAAAAGCCTGATAAAATGATTCCGGCTCATCCGTCTGCCCGGCAAATATGACATCTTTATCGATCCCCATGGATGCAGCCTGTTTTTGTACTGTTCCAAACAACGGTCCCGTTCCGGCCAGCAAAAGTCTGGCATTCTTTTTTTTCTTCTTTATCTCCGCAAATATCTTAAGCAGGAATTCGTGATTCTTTGCATAATGAAATCTGCCGACATGCCCCACAACAAAGGCATCATCAAGTCCGAATCTCTTTCTGATGGCCGAACCTTTTGCGCATCTTTCCTCATCCGGAATGAATTTATCAAGCTCAAACGAATCCGGAATGATCATCACTTCACCCTTCGCCGATCTTCCCTTTCCGTACACGGAATCGCCTGCTTCGGACGACACTGCGGCAGCGATATCGCATCTGTTGAACAGATCTCGTCTCAAGTATCTTGTAAGCCATCCCTTAGGCCCCGGATCCACGCCTGCGCTTCTTGCATATCCCATTGTGACCGGGACACCGTTTTTCTTT
Organism: Lachnospiraceae bacterium; assembly: GCA_024697065.1. Taxonomy (GTDB): domain Bacteria; phylum Bacillota; class Clostridia; order Lachnospirales; family Lachnospiraceae; genus NK4A136. Next base: position 79,260 of record JAILGE010000011.1, on the reverse strand, counting down.
GCTATAGGCATATATATCGATGCCGTACTTGTAAGACTTCCCTGAACTATATCGATCTCTTTATGCTCCGCAAAGAATCTGTCCATTGCACCCGCATATTGAAACCAATTAAAAAATCTGAACCGCGGCACTCTGTAGATCCTGCAGCCAAGCTCCAATGCTTCCGGCTCATAGAATCCCGGCGGTTCATCCAATAAAAAATCAAAACAGATCTTGTTTTTATCGATATGTCTTGCGATATCCATCACACGGCTTTCGGCTCCGCCCATTGAGAGTCCGCCGATCACCTGAAGACATACTATCTTTCCGTTTTCCATGTCTTAAAATATCTTCGCAGCTGTATGCTTGCCCTTTGCCATGAGGTATTCACCGTAATGCTTTCCTCTGCTGCATCTTACAGGCGGGATCTTAAGGAATTCGGAATAATCAACGAATCGATCCCGATACTTTTCAAGCAATCCTTCATATTCTTCAAAATCAGATTCTTCCATCATTCCCGTATGTACAACAAAGGTTGTGATACCATCCTTATCCGTCTTAAGCTCTCGCGATCTTAAAAAGGATATCGGAAGGAAAACCAATCCCCCCATATTGTAGGGAAGACTTCCGAATCCGTCGGTGACAAATTCAAAACCGTTGGCCCTGAGCGCCTTCAGCGTATTCTTATCATAGGAATGTGCAGGTGCCATGAAGATCTTTGTATTTATACCATTTTCTCCCAGCACTTTTTTCCCGTGAGAGATAAGTCTCTCCTGCTCTTCAAAAGAAAGGCCCGCAAATTCCGAATACGAATTCAACGGAAACAGTCCGCCGCTTTTCGTAGTATAAACATGATAACAACCGTGCTGGGCCGCGATCCATCCTCCCTCCAGTCGTTCTCTGATCCATTTGAAATCGATGGAGCTTTGCGTTTCTTCGTCACACCTATCCTCAACCACTTCCGGGGATCCGTCTCTGTTTTCGGGTATGATCCCTATCAGCGGTTTGATATCATATCTGTCCAACAGTTCCGCAAAACGTATCATCTTACCGGCATTCATCCCCGGAGTAACATCATCAATTCTTATGGTTATCTTTCTCAAATCATTTTCCTCAATACAGAAATATCAAATGCTCTCTCCCATATGTCTTTACGCACCACGGAGATATAGTTCCTCTCATTCAGATACATACCGGCACAGGGATATCGACCTCTCACATTCAGATACTTCCCGGAACAGGGATATCGACCTCTCACATTCAGATACTTCCCGGAACGGAGATACCGGATCCACACATTTTATTGATATTCGTACAGATCATTGTCATCCAGGAATATCACCATGGTCCCATCTATTATCTTTACGGAGCCGTCTTCAGGCCATCTTTTCATTTCCGAGAATTCATCTGTGGCCGCAAGCTCTTTCATTCTGTCTTTATCGGCTTTTTGGTAACGGGCAGACATAAACCAGTTGATGGCACTCACATACGTATCGGGATATGTCAGGAATTTATTTGATACCACCCCCGGCATCATGGGTGCGCTCTTAACATAATCAGGCTCCTGATAAGTATTTCCGAATACGGCGATCTCCATTTCCGGGTCATATCCCGGGATCATTTCCATTCTTGTTACGATGCGGTTTAATTCATTCATCACATTGACATTTGCTCTGTACATGCTTTCATAAGCCTGTCCCGCTATAACCGTAAAATGAAAGGTTATCACCCAGAGAAAAATCAATCCGACAGTCCGCACGCCATTAAGTCTTTCACTTTTAAGCGGATCTATCTTCTCCCATAAGATAACCGGAAGTATATATACGAGACACATGCTGTAAGCCATGATCGCAGATATATAGGAAACATCCGGTGATATCACAAAGAATATATGGGTTGCCACGGGAAGTAAGAGTAATAAAACAAGGATAACGGCTATCCTCCAGGCAGGAGAATAATCTTTCTTTTTGCTTCCGCGCCACCCCTTTATAAACAGTGCCGCAATGAGTATCCCGATGATCGCAAATACTGCAACATTGGATACGTTATAGAAAGTAATCTTTTTTCTGACCAGATAGAATCTCGCAAATTCAATATATGAATTTACGAAGATATTTTTGATACGGGATGCATCGAATTTCTGTCCATCCGCGATACCCATATAATTGACAAGTTCCAGATCCGCAAGCTTCATGGCGATCTTCATGGCCGGATAGTATATTCCCATCCCGATAATCCCCATGAGAGTATATCGTCCCGCTTCTTTTCCCACATCCTTTACGGTCTTCGCAGGATCGAGCGTCATGATCATCAGGGATATCATAAGTGCGACGATCGTAACAGACAGATAAGCCTGATAGAATCCCATTGAAACCGCAAGGGCCACGGCTGCATATGCAATATCTCTCTTTCTTCTTTTTATACAGGCCAAATAAGCCGCAAGAATCGACATCATAAGGCCGAAGAAATATCCGTCAGCAGTATACATATATGCAAAAGTTGCAGTCACCGCAGGATTGCATGCCATGATACAGGGAACAAGATACCTCCCGGATTCTTTCTTAATATCCAGTGTCCTTACCATCAATACTGAGGCAATGGCTATCCACAGGATAGACAGAATACCGATGAGCCAGGTGACTTCATAGGGTCCCCTGACATTTTCAACAAACCTCAGCAGAAATCTTCCTATGGAGGTTGTCCAGGAAGCAGATATTGACTTAAGATAGTTAAATGAATCTTCGCAATAGAACTTGTTGGTCAGTCTGAACCCATGCGCTATGAATCCGGCAATACAAGCCGTCAGAAAGACTTTCTTATCGGAAGAGGTGATATTTTCTTTTATATTCTTAAATAAATTCATTTCTTTTCATTATTCGGAGATATTATCTCCTTGATTACATACTGCGGTGAATTATTCATGCTGATATAAATACGCCCCACATATTCTCCGATGAGTCCCAGCATGATCATTATCATGCCTCCGAAAAATATCAGCATGGCCATCAATGATGAAAATCCCAATACACGATCGGGAAGCACAAATTTCTGAACTATTACTACTATTCCGTAGATAAATCCGCAAAATGCCGACAGCGCTCCAATTATGGTCGCAACTCTCAACGGCTTGATCGAAAAGGATGTGAAGCCGTTAAGCCAGAGTCCCAGAAGCTTTGAAAAAGTGTATCCCGAATTTCCAACCATTCTCTTTCTGTGACTGATATCGACATTAACGATATTTCTCGTGGTCCTGAGAACAAGTCCTATAACATAGGGATAAGAATTCTCGTACCTTATCATATCATTAACGATATATCTCTTAACCGCGAAATAGCTGGAGACATAAAGCTCCTTCGGCTTCTCCAGCATAAACTCCGCCATCTTCTCATTAAGAAATGTCCCGAAATTCCTGAACTGGGAATGTTCCTTTACCATGTATCTTGCATAGCAGGCATCAGCGCCGTCTTCAAGAGCTTCTATAAGGAGATGTGCCTCATCAGCCGGAGTCTGTCCGTCGTCATCAAGACATATGACTATATCTCCCCTGGTCTGCCTGAGGCCGGCCATCAGTGCCGAATGCTGTCCGAAGTTTCTGGCAAAATCAATTCCTGTTACACATTTATCACGTGAACATATTTCTTTGATCACATCCATGGTCCCGTCAGGAGAACAATCATTTACCAGAATGATCTCATGATCATATCCCGAAAGCTTCTCCATTGCGGAATTGATCTCATCCACAACACTACCTATGGTCTTTTCCGACCTGTAGCACGGTATAACAAAGCTCAGTAGTTTTTTGTCATCCATTTGTCTTCTCCATATCAAGTATACGGACCTCTCTCCCATCCGACATAATACTTCCGCAGTCGTCAGGAACCATTATCCATCCGTTTTTCTCGTATACCGATCTTGCGCTTTTATTATCTTCAAGAACCCTGAGAGTTAGCCTGACCAGCCCAAGCTTTTCAAAAGCATAATTTGTGATCAGCTGCAGCGCCTCTGTACCGTAGCCTTTTCCATTTTCATCATCTTCGCCGATAAAAATCCCAAATTCAGCGGTCTTATTATCCATATCTATCTTTTGAAGATAGACACTTCCTATTCCCCGTCCGGTTTCTCTGACGGTGATAATAAACTGCTTTACAAGTCCTGTATCAACCTTCTCGCGAATCCACTTCAGATGATCCTCTTCAGTTACGGTTTCCCTGTAAATAAAACGGCGGACGACCGAAGGATTATTGCGCCACCTGAGTATATCCTTTGTGTCATCTGCCCTCATCTGTCTTAAGAATATTCTGTTTCCTTCTATACGGTCAATTTCCATCATATATCACAAAGGTGCCGTAGCCCGTCTCTATCCTTTTGATCTCTGTCAGATATAACCCTGTAAATCTTGCAAAATCTTCAGGTGAAAGCCCTGTATTCTCTCTGCAGACATACATCCTCTTCGGATCCGGTCCAAAGGACTCCTGTCTCTTTTCCATATGCGGGCTTCCCGTTATCCATCCTCCGGCGGTAAACATTTCAGGAATACAAGCCCCGCCTTTTTGAGGACAGTTTTCCGACAGCGCGTTTCCGGTCGCATCCACACAGGTGTAGATATCTGTCAGGTAACATGCGTCTTTTTTCGCTTCGGAAGCCAGATACAAGTATAACATATTGCAGTCGCTATTTACAGAAAGCTGGCGATCATACGTTCTGTCAAAGACTCTTATCAAATCCGCCGATCTATATATATATGTCAGTTCCACAGTCATTATCGCGCACAGGATTATGGTTCCGCACCAGATCTTTTCATCTCTGTCTGTCTTTCCGTAACGCAAAAGTCCGACAAAAAGAGCTGCTATGATCAGATACTCCGCGAAATACAGAGATATCATCACTCTTTCCGGAAAACGTCCGCGCCATAACAACAGACCGTATAATCCGAAATGAAGGATAAGACCGGATGCTGCCGGTATGAAAAATGCATATTTCTTTTTAATGAAGATAGCAACAGTGATAAGCACATATCCCGACAGGAGAAGCAGGGCATACGACCTTTCCGTCCCCTTTGAGATGATATTGTGCTTTATCATCCAGACAGTCTCCTTTAGTTTTACCTGAAAACTCTTTTGATCATTACCGGAAGAAAAGGCTGCCATATTTCTGAAAAGCTCCGCATCCGCAGCTTCATCCAGAGCTATATCATAATTCTTCAATACGGGATACTCTACATCCGATATCCCCATTTGCCTGTAGAACGCCCTGGCATCATCCGTGTCCCACACAAGTGCATAATCATATAATTCCGTTCTTGCTGCGTTGTAGTCTTTATATTCTCTCCATGATCCCCCGGCATAACATGCTGTATGTATGCCCAGTAAAGCTGCATATATCAGGGCACTTACTATAAACCATCTGATCACGCCTTTTCTTTTGATCATGATAAGAAACAGAACAGAGACAAAGATAAACGGAAGAATCATGATAAATACCTGTGATCTGATCTGGTCGCAGAGTATCAGCATCACCGCCGCATCTGCCCACAGGGTCTTTCTCTCATTTTCCTGAGGCTCTGCTGAGGTTATAAGCAAAAAAAGTCCTGTTCCTCCGGTTACGGCCGCAGTTATCGTGTAATGGATAAGAACAAATCTGGGATAGATGACGCAGAAAAAGAAAACAGCACAGAGTATGGAATAAACGATTATCCTTACGCCGAGGTTAATCCTGCTTTTCCCGTCATCCCGATCACGGTACCTCGAAAAAGTAATACCATAAATACGGGCAAGGATAAGAAAAAAAGAAGCGATAAAACAGCCGCACTGGAACGCTCCGAACCATGGTACAAAGGGCTGGATCCGATAAAGCAGCGAAAGCACGAAAGAAAGCGGTACTCTCATATACACTGTCATGCATGAAGTGTCTCCCGTATAGCTTCCGCTTAAGATATCCCTTATCATCACGTCGTCGTTCAACGCAAATATGATATCTCTTCTTATGAATACAGGTATAAAAACAAAAGCGGTGACAGCAAGAGCGATCACCGTGATCAGTTTATCCGATTTTATTCTGCGATCAGCTTCATCCATTTCTTTAATATCCTCTCGGGTGAAAATCTGTAAGCACATTCATGGCTCTTAGCTATATACCCCTTGCGAAGCTCTTCATCCGTGAGCATTCGGCCGACGGCATCCGTAAGGAAGCTCTGAGCGGAATCCCCATCATCCGGAGTGAAATTCTCCCCGCCGGGATAGTCAAAGGGTTTTGTGAGTATACCATATTCAGCGATCTCAATACTGTCCGTATGTTTCGACCACTCGGTCTTTGGCGCAAGGATCTCTCTTGCACCGGATCTCATATCGCAGGATACGGCAGGACAGGAGCAGGCAGCCGCTTCCGTAAGAGCCATGGGAAGGCCCTCGTAGTCGGAGCAGAGCACATATACGTCGGAACGTGACATATACATAAATGGATTGTCAACATTCCCGGGCATAAATACATGTTCTTCAAGAGAATATTTTTTAACAAGCCTTGTAAGGTTTGCTCTCTCCGGTCCGTCTCCTAAAATCACAAGGCCTGTATCCGTCATCCCCTTTTCGGAACGTAACGACCTGAGAATCTTTACAAGCCGCTCCTGTCTCTTGACCTTTTCCATCCTTCCTGCATTCATGATCATCTTTTTATGATCAGCGTAAAACTTATCTGCTTCTTCGGGAAGTGATGCATCCTTTAATCTTTCGATCCTTTTCAGATCGGAAAAGTTGTAGATCACGGAAATCTTATTCGCATTCACGCCAAAATTTTCCGCCATATCTCCGGCTGCCGGTTTTGAGACCATGATATATCTGTCGGAAAAAGCCCCTATAAATCTGTGGAACAGACGATGAGGAAGAGAACAGCTCTCATTTACCGAAGGTACCGAATGATATACCGAAATGATCCTGCACTTTTTTCCCTTTCTCCCTCTTCCCGAAAGGATATTTACAAGATCTGCTCCGTCGAGATGGGAGATTGCAGCATCGATATCATATTTTTTCTTGATATCGCGCAAAGCCTTTACTCTCTTACATATATTAGCGATCCTTTTAAAGGCTCCTGCCTCTCTCAAAGGCGGTATCTTAAGATCTATCACCTTTCCTGCATGATCATATATGATATTGCTCCCGTCAAATAAAACAAAAAAAACATTGCAGTATTTTTCCAGGCCGAGAGTCATGTTGGCAGCCATGCGTTCCGCACCGCCTCCATCCCCGTTCTGAACTATTACCGCAACATTTCTTTTTTTCTCAACGGAATCTGTCTTTTTTAACATTTATAGAATTCCTTCACCTTGCCGATGATATACATATTCTGCTCTTCCGTTAATCCGTAGTAAAGCGGAAGCCTGGTAAGTCTTTCGCTTTCTTTTGTGGTATACTCATCCTCCCCGTTAAAGCGTCCGAATTTTAATCCGGCAGGAGACGAATGCAGCGGGATATAGTGGAACACGGAAAGTATATCATTTGCTTTAAGGAAGCTTATGAGCTTTGTGCGTTCTTCGAAATCTTTTGCCTTGATATAAAACATATGAGCATTATGAACGCATCCCCCCGGCACAGTGGGAAGAGTTATGAGACCTGCCTCTTCAAGCGGTTTGAGCTCTTTATAATATGTATTCCATATCTTCTTTCTGGCATCGTTGATCTCATCGGCCATCTCAAGCTGTGCATACAGATAAGCCGCATTCATATCACTGGGCAGATATGATGAGCCGTAATTGACCCATGTATATTTATCAACCTGTCCTCTGAAGAACCTGCTTCTGTCCGTTCCTTTCTCTCTGATGATCTCAGCCTCTTCTATATATTTACTATCGCGCATAAGAAGCGCTCCGCCTTCACCCATGCTGTAATTTTTGGTCTCATGAAAAGAAAAGCATCCCATATCGCCAATGGCACCAAGAGCCTTGCCTTTATAGGCAGACATTATTCCCTGTGCGGCATCTTCTATTACCACAAGTCCTTTCCTTGAAGCTATATCCATGATGGTATCCATTTCACAACCGATGCCGGCATAATGAACCGGAACGACAGCTCTGGTCTTAGGAGTGATCGCAGCTTCTATCTTCTGTTCATCTATATTCATGGTATCCGGTCTGATATCCACGAAAACAACCTTTGCACCTCTGAGAACAAAGGCATCTGCAGTTGATACAAAAGTATACGAAGGCATTATCACTTCATCGCCCTCCCGGATATCAGCCAAAAGAGCAGCCATCTCGGTGGCATGAGTGCAGGAGGTTGTCAGCAGGCATTTTGATACACCCGTCTTTTTCTCTATCCACTCATTACATTTTTTGGTATATTTTCCGTCTCCGCAGATCTTCTGGGATTCGACACATTCCTTTATGTAATCAAGTTCTTTGCCTGTATAAGGCGGTACATTAAAATTAATCATTCCTGTATTCCTCCGCGTAGAGATATCATTCCTCTTCATTCCATTGCATATTCTGCCAGATATCTTCGATGTGATAAGGTTCGTATACGAAGAATTCCTGATTGCTGTAGCTGCATCTGTAGCCTCCCAGCAGCATGAATTCCATAAGTGCCATTCTCTTAAGCATTATCTGAAGATCATCTTCCTCACCGGCGCTGTACGAATATCCCTTCGCACCGCCGAAAGCTTCCGCTTCTTCTGCAGAGATGATAAGTAACGGATCTTTTTTACTCTCCTGCAAAGCCGTCAGCCCGGCCGAAAAATCATCGTAAGGATAACTGTCCAGATCAGGCCAGAGGGTATTAAGTTCCGGCTTTTGATCAAGGATATAGAAAAGACCGGGCATATTCCCCCAGACTATCAGTCCCTTGTCAGCGGCATCCGTTGATGCAATATATTCGCTTAATCCCTCCAGCGCCTCTGCATGAGCCGCCGTTGTACGTACTCCACTCATAGTGGGTATCTTCTCACTTATCACTGCAGACCGCTTTGTTCCGTCCTCACCATCTTTAAATGTATAAACCACTCCGAATATTGCACTCTGGATTATCATCACGGCAATCAGTGCGAAAAACATCACCGCAACAGGATAGTGAAATTTTTTATCCCTGATATCTCCCAGCAACTGTATCATGAGATACAGGCTGACAGGGGCAATAATGAACATGTTATTGATAACGGCAAAGAGATGATTGTTCGTTCCTATAGGAGTGATCGCTATCAGGATAAAACACATACATGCCAACATTCTCTCTTCCGGGCTGCATCGGAATCCCGCTGTCATATCCGCCAGCACCACCAGCACTGTGACCAGTATGAATACCACACTTATCCTGAACACGCTTCCGGTATTCGTGTAAGTAAGATTAAATATACCGTTTCTCTCATAGTAGACGAAAAGTAATACAACACAAACCGTGTAGCATATACGCTTTATTATACCTATGGCCTTAACCGTTCCTGCTTTATTTTTGCCTTTTACCGACCTTTCGATGAATTCAAGATCAAAGAAGACAGAACCTAAAAGCACCTCTCCCACCAGCATTCCGGCCCATGTGAGGTTTCCCTTATAATTCTCCAGCACGGAACCAAGCATATCCGCAAAGGAGTAGCCTGTACCGCTTGAAAGAGAGTTGCCTTCATCCTTTCCGATCCCAAGCAGTCCCGTGATCCAGGAGAACACTTCCCCGAGCCTTGCCGCGGCATTTCCGCCCATGCTCATTTCATAAATAAAGAGTATAACAAATCCGCTCAAAACTCCCGCAAGATATCCCAAAACACACATACCTATGGCAGTTAAAAGTCCCGTTCCGCCGATCTCGCGACGGATCGCGGTTTTCTTTGCATAGTAAGCAAATACTACCCAGAGTATCAATATCACCTGAGCGGCATTCGAGATCCTTACGAAAAAATTAAGTCCAAGACAAATACCTGCAAGAAAAAGAAACCCCTTCCTGTCACCAAGCATTCCGAAAAACAGCAAAAGACATGCAACGGTCAAAAGCAGATATGACAGGTAATTGTAAAGGATCACCGACGGACACCAGCATAAGCCTATAGCTATGACCTCTCCCGCAAAAAGAACGGGTATCGGAATGATCTTCCTCAGAGAAAACATAACTGCTCCTGCAGTGATAACTATAAACATGGATGTAGCCATGTTCATCATTATCATGTTTCCTCCAAACACCTTAACAAGTAAGAAACCTGTCAGATTTGCAAGAAAAGTGGCATACTTCCAGCTGCCTTCAAGAGAATTAAAATACTTATAATTTGCAAGACTGTAAGTTGTATCCGAAAGATCAGCTCCCGAGAAGATCCCTGTCATTACAAAGATCAGAAGTATCAGACTTCCTGCCGCAAGCAATATCTTATCCGGTATTTTTTTCCGGCCTGTGGTTTTGCTCTCTGCATTACCGATCTCATTACTTTGAATCTCTTTATTAGGAGTCTCTTTATTGTGAGTCTCTTTATTGTGAGTCTCTTTATTTTGAGTTTCTTTATTAGGAGTTTTTATATTCCGGATTTCTTTATTATGTTTTTCTTTATTATGATTTTCCTTATTTTTGTTCTTCATTTTCTTTATTGTCCGTATTCTTATCCGTCTTCTTCTCAAGGAATATCTTTCTCGTCACAAAGTTATATACCATGACGACACCTGTGGCAAATATCTTACCTGCCGCCTTCGCCAGATTTTCTCCCATCAGGCCCTGTAACAGTGCGCTTCCTTCATATACCACATCAACGGAAAGCCAGATAAAAAGCTCGTTTACGCCGAGACCGATGGCAGAAAGCACTACAAATATAATAAATTCCGCCCTTCGATCCAGATTCTCTTTTCTCTCAAAAACAAATTTAAAGGAAAGGATATAATTTACCACAACGGAAACGATAAAACCTACTGCTCCCGATATAAGATAATGGACTCCAATAAGATTCAGCCCGTTGTACAGGCCAAAATCAATGATGAAGCATATCACTCCCACTAATCCGAATTTAATTATCTGTGCAATAAGTTTTTTCATGTTATTAATTCCTTATAAGTAAAATTCTCCGTACCATTTTGCAAATCTTCTCAAACCTTCGCGTAATGGCGTCTCGGGTTTATAGCCAAAATCCCTCTCAAGGGCGGACGTGTCCGCATAAGTCACGGCAACATCACCGGCCTGCATGGGAACAAGCTCCTCGTGAGCCTCCATATCAAAATCTTTTGCAAGAACTCCTGCTTCCTTTAATTCCTCACCCAGGATGCTTATAAAATCCTTAAGCCCGACAGGAGCACTGTTGCCGATATTGTAGAGAGAGTACGGGGGTATGGGCAGACCGTCTTCTCCGTTCTTTCTGTCCGGAGCCCCCTTCATAACCTTGTAAACGCCCAGGGTAACATCATCCACATAAGTGAAGTCTCTCTCGCATTTACCGTAATTAAATATCTTTATCTTTTCACCCTTTCTCAGCTTATCGGTGAATCCAAAATAAGCCATATCCGGTCTTCCTGCGGGACCATATACAGTAAAAAACCTGAGTCCCGTTGATGGTATCGAATAAAGCTTGCTGTACGCATGCGCCAGTAACTCGTTTGATTTCTTTGTGGCAGCATAGAGCGATACCGGATGTTCCACAGGATCTTCTACCCTGTAGGGAATGACTGAGTTGCTCCCGTATACCGAAGAACTCGATGCATAAACCAAATGCTCCACTCCTGTCTTTCCGTTGTCATAGGAATGACGGCACGCTTCAAGCAGATTATAGAATCCGATGATATTTGATTCCATATAAACATCGGGATTGGTGATCGAATAACGGACACCGGCCTGTGCAGCCAGATTCACAACTACAGAAAATTCATATTTTGAAAAGAGCTGTTTGATAAGCCCCGCATCCGCAATATTGCCCTTTACAAATTCCCAGTCAGACCCCGAATTCTCTGCTGCTTTTTCTATTTCCGCAAGTCTGTATTCTTTTATCTTCACATCATAATAATCATTTAAGCTGTCCACCCCTATGATATGACAATGTTCCTTTTCTCCCAGGATACGGGTCACAAGATTTGCACCGATAAACCCCGCAGCTCCCGTGATCAGTATGTATTTATCATCTAAAGACAGTCTGTTCATTCCGCTTCCTCTCCCTGCTTCTTCTTGAAGATCCAGAGTTTACTGAAAAAATAATTCAGTATTATTACGATAATACCGATCAAAAGCTTTGCCACAATATCATTCATTATATAAACCGAAAACATGAACAGAAGCTGCTCCACAACGAAAGATGCAACTCTGGCTCCCACAAACGCGAAGAACTCTTTCATGACAGGAACAAATCCCGTCTTGTCGCTGTGGAAGACAAATATCCTGTTGGTAACATATGCAAATAAAACAGCTGCCACCCAGGCGATGACATTCGAAATATTTTCTCTTGCATGTTCTCCCGGGATGATATTTACAAGAGCAACATAGGCACACATGATATATGCGACCCAGTTAAGTACTGTGGTCAGTCCGCCGGTGATGAGATAATCAAAGGCTTCCTTCTTTGAGAAATATATCTTCATGCATATATCCGTGATCTTCTCACATAATCTGAATATGAGATCTCTGATAAGATCAACAATTATACCGATCACAAATACCGCCAGGACGGACAGGATATAATTTCTGATCCTTCCCGCCGGTCCATACTCTCTTCCCACACCGAGCCATCTTACCCATTTAAATCTTATCAGGTAATGCTCATGCAGCAGATATACACCAAATACATACGGAGATACGGATGTTATGCACTTTGTGATGATATTGTCACCAAAGTTCATTCCGGCGAATAAAACAAGCAATGCCAACGATGCCAGAAAAACAAATATAAAATTATATGCAGAGGGGATCATAACCGGATATTCCGCACCGTGAAGTCCGGCACCAACCAGTGCGAACACACGGTATGAAAAGATAATTCCCGCAACTGCCGCAACGTACCATACAAAAGCACTTATACCTTTCTTTATAAAAGGTACTCCGTATCGTTTTACATATGCTGCGGTGATATACAGAACTATAAACCAGAGTATCCCGTTGCCTCTGTCGTCTACTATCTCATAGGGGATAAAAGATTTAGCGACACAGCACAGTATCAAAAGTCCCGCCACTGCTGCCCCGTGGGTAAACTTATCTGTTTTGTTTATCGCCGCACTCAGAAACGGCGTCATAAGATAAAGCAATATAAATGATGTTGCGAACCAGTAATGGCCGTTAACTACAGGGAATGCATAAAACAGCACATTGTGCAGACTAAACCACTCTTTCGAGAAGCCAACCGTCCCGCTTAAGCAGGCAGTCGAGTAAACGATCACCGCTATCCCAAGGCTGTAGAACAGGACTCTCAGCCACATCATCACGGCTTTCCTGACAGAAAAACGGGATCTGTCATAAAAATATCCGCTTATCATGACATATACGTTCACGCTGCATAAACACATGGCTTCAAGTATCCAGAACGGTAATGCCTTGCCCGATACACCTTCTTTCCAGTCTGCCAGCAGTCCTCCCTTATCAAGATAGTGGAGTGTTATCACCATCATCATCGCCAGTATACGGAGCAGCTCAAGTCCCGCTTCTCTGGGCTTTCTGTCCTTATTTATCTCTATATCGCTTCCGGAACCGATCCATTTTTCAAAAGTAACACAATCTTCGTCTTCACTCCTGACCACATCATAGCCAAGTGCTTCGAATACTTTTAACGACGCCTTATTCTCCGGCTTAACTTTGGCAACAAGCTTATTGATACCGTTATCCGCCCCGCCTATCTCTTTTTCCGCAAGGATCAGCATCTTCTTTCCAACGCCTCTCCCGCGAAGAGCTTCATCGATACTGTAACTGATATATGCCTTTACGGGATCATCTTCATCCCTCTCTATACGCACCTGTCCGAGAGGCCTTAAGAAATCCATGCAAACAAAAAGCTCTGCGTCTTCATCCTTAAGCTTTTTCTTAAACCACTTTACATGATCATCCCATTTGATCTCATCCTGTGAAAAAGATGCCGCACGTACCGCACTGTCATTTGCCCAGTTGAAATATAATCTGCAATCCGTCTCAAGTGCTTTTCTTAAAAAAATACCCATATCAGTTTCCACGTATCCTGTTTACTATCTTACGGTATCCAAAGAGCATTACATACCATACAAAGAACAGATGAGCATTCTTCATATGAAGATCGATAAGCTTTCTGTCCTCTTCTTTGACAAACTCCTTATAATACCGATTCTCTCTGAATCCCGGAACATTTTCCTTTATCATCCGGCTTAACGAAATAATATTTCTGACTTTTCTCTTTTTTCCGCTGTACATATAGGAGAAAAGAGTTGTCACATAAGACAATTCACTGAATCTGAATTCTATTTCATCTCTGTATTTATCCATAAGCCCGCGCTTCTTACATTCTTCAAGGAAAATCAGACCGGCTTTTATCCTGTCCTCGCACTTTTCCCATGTCACATAATGAGTCGTGGAGCCGGATACTGTCAGATAAAAATACAGCGGTTCCGGAACATATTCAAAATGATGAAAATACATTGACCATAACGGTGCCGCGCAATTATCTTCATAGAAGATCCCCTCCGGAAAATCCAGTCCGTTCTCTTCCAGAAGGCTTCTTTTGTAGATCTTTGTAACAACACTTCCTGTCCTTAATATCAGACTTTTATGTTGTTCTTCGCTGAGTACGCCCGTCTGTCCGGGATTGTTATTTGCCACATTTTTCTGTGGCGTAAATGTGTGATGATCAACGATGGTATAATCGCAGCCAACAACATCCGCTCCCGTAGCTTCTGCTTTTTCCAAAAGCTTTTTAAACATGTCCGGAGCCGCATAATCATCGCTGTCCATAAATCCGATCCATTCACCGGAGGCTTCTTTCATACCTCTGTTTCTGGCGCCGCCCTGTCGGTGATTCTCACTGCAATAGATCGCACGGAATACTTTTTTTCTGCCCTCTGCATACTTTTCTTCATATTCCCTGAGTATCACCGGAGAGTCATCCGTCGACGCATCGTCAACAGCGATCACCTCATAATCGTCAAGATCCTGTGCCAGAAGCGAATCCAGGCAGTGCTTCAATTTATCATCTGCCGCCATGTTGTAAACAGGGACTATAATAGATAATCTCATAATATCTTATCCGTTATCGCAGATGCGATACGTGCTGCACCTTTACCGTCAACAACTCTTTTCAGCTCTGCGGACATTTTCTCTCTGATGTCCTTTTTTTCTTTCAGATATGTAAGCTTTTCAAAAAGGACTTTGAAAAATCCTTCTTCTCTGACATCGCCCGCATATTCAAGCAATCCCTTTGAAGAAAAGCCCTCCACATTGTCCCTTTGATTATCAGCTATCATACAGCAGATACCCGGAGTACCGGTTGCCGCCAGCTCGTATAATGTAGTACCGCCGGCGCTTATGCATATATCTGCATTTAACAGTTCATCCTTAAGGGAAGGAAGATTTCTGCATACTCTGATGTGCGGAAGTGATATATCCGAGGAATTCTCTTTTGAGATCTCTTCTATCCTTTCATGATCATTGTTGAATCTTCCGGTTATCACAGTAAATGTTATTCCGGCAAATTCTCCATGATCCTTAAGGCGCCTTGTCAGCCCGTAAAGAAAATGAGGTTCATCAGCGCCGCCGCTTACCACAAGGATATTTTTCACTTCATCATTTATTATCTTCTCCGGCAGGTTTTCATTATATTCTCCGCGAAGCGGCATATAATCACAGCCCAGCAGGAGTTTCGTGCCTTTGTATTCCTTTTCATATGAATACTTTTTGGCATTCACCGCATAATTGATCAGAATATCAACATCCCATATCTTTTCGTGCAGATCATCGAAATATGCCGTATTTGTAAGCTTCGTCATGGCGGAGACATATTTCTCCGTGACCCAATAGCTGTCTATAAGAAGTGTCTTTATCCCTCTTTTTTCAACGAGTTTTGCCATTACGGCAATCTCATTATCATAATCATCAAATATCCGGTTTAAGACTATTGTCTCAAAACCTTTTTCCCTCGGCATTGCAGCCGAGACTTCTTCCGCAACTATAAAGACAGGAACCGCCCCTGTTTTTCGGGCAGCTTCCGCAACAGAAAGGCATCTGGTCATATGTCCCGATGCCGTAGTTTCATTTGCTTCTGTCCTTATGAAAAGCTCCAATCGTTTCTCCCGTTATTCGAAATCCTCTATCATTTCCTTTGACAACGGGGTTCCGAATGCTATGTCTTTTGCAGCCCTCTTCCCCATTATCCCCTCGTAATACCTGGGATGCATTCCGTATGCAGGTCTTACAACACGGATATTCTCATTCGTGAAGATATCGCCCTTTTTAATATCCGCCGATACAAAGATGGATTTTCTCACCTTTCTGCTCTCCCGTTCAGATTCCGTAAGCTCATAACTCACACGTCCGAGAGCTTTCTCCGCCTCACGTATATCCTTTACCATTGCAGCAAATTCCGCCGGTTCCATGGAAAATGAAGAGTCAGGGTTCTCTATCTCTCTGGAGAGACAAAAGTGTTTTTCAACTATGCAGGCCCCTATGGATACGGCAGTGAGAGCTGCCACATGTCCCATTGAATGATCCGACAGTCCTACGGGCACATCAAAACGTTTTATCATATCGGGTATCGTTCTCAGATTCATATCATCCGAGATCGCCGGGTAAACACTGCAGCATTTAAGTATGGCAAGCTGATCGTTTCCTTCTCCCTTTACGGTATCAATGGCTTCCTGTATCTCTTCGGGACTTCCCATACCCACCGACATTATGATGGGCTTGCCTGTACGGGCAACAGCTTTTATGAGGGGTATATCCACCAACTCAAAGGATGCGATCTTATAAAAGCCTACTTTCATCTGCTCGAGGAAATCCACCGAAGTCAGATCAAATGGCGTAGAGAAGAAGTCTATCCCTGCCTTGTCGGCTTCTTCTTTCAGCCCCTGCTGCCATTCCCACGGGGTATAGGCTTTGCCGTACAGGTCGTAAAGATTTTCCTTCTCCCATGTACCTTTACCCAGTGTAAAATAATCATTATGGCAATTAAGCGTTATGGTATCCGGTGTATAAGTCTGTATCTTGATACAGTCTGCTCCGGCTTCCTTCGCGGCATGGATTATCTCCACCGCACGCGAAAAATCGCCCGCATGATTGCCACTCATTTCGGCGATCAGATAAGCCGGACGATCCTGTCCAATGATCCTGTTTCCTATTTTTATTTCATTCATATCAATTACCGTTTACAACCGGTATATTATATCATAATCCCTGTTATAACATAATCCGCAGGTATCGGGCATCCCTGCCCCACTCTCTCCCTGCGGATCAGGGCAAAACATACCGAAAATATCATTTACATAGAATTGTCGCTGCATCTTCAAGCGCAACTGCTATAACCTTATCCATATCGAGATATTTATACTTTCCGAGTCTTCCTCCGAAATAAACATCAGGGCGCTCTTTAGCCGCAAGCTTTGTGTACTTCTCATAGAGCGAGTTATTCTTCTCATCATTCATGGGATAATACGGTTCATCACCGCGCTTCCATGTCGCGGGATATTCATGTGTGATGACAGTCTTCGGATTAACATTGTCACCCCTGCAACCGAATTCAAAGTGCTTATGCTCGATCACGCGGGTATAGGGTATCTCATACTCCGTATAGTTCACGATAGCATTCCCCTGGAAGTTATCCGTATCCAGGATCTCTCTCTCAAATCTAAGACTTCTGTACTCAAGTTCTCCCTCGGAATATCCGAAGAATTCATCGATCATACCGGTAAAAACTATCTTTTCCGCACAGTTATCAAAGGTCTCCCTGTCAGCAAAATAATCCGTATTCAGACGGACTTCCGTACCGCGAAACATTTTTTCGGCGATCTGTGTAAAGCCTCCGATGGGTATTCCCTGATAGAGATCGTTAAAGTAATTGTTATCGTAAGTAAAACGTACAGGTAGTCTCTTTATGATAAAGGCAGGAAGTTCCGTGCACTTTCTTCCCCACTGCTTCTGTGTATATCCTTTTACCAGCTTTTCATATATATCCCTGCCGACAAGAGATATCGCCTGCTCTTCCAGATTCTTAGGGTCCGTGATCCCCGCTTCTTTAATCTGCTCAGCTATCTTTGCCTTTGCTTCCGCCGGAGTCTTAACATTCCACATCCTGCTGAATGTATTCATGTTAAATGGCATGTTGTAGATCTCATCTTTATAACGGGCAACGGGTGTGTTGGTATAGCGGTTAAATTCCGCAAACTGTCCGATGTAATCCCATATCTTCCTATCGGATGTATGGAAAATATGCGGTCCGTAGATATGGACATTTATCCCTTCAATATTCTCCGTATACATATTTCCGGCAATATGGTCTCTTCTCTCAATAACGAGAACCTTCTTTCCCATATTCACAGCTTCATGTGCGATCACGGCTCCATACAGCCCTGCTCCTACTATAAGCAGATCGTATTTCATCTTTTTACCTCCATGGTATGATGAGTTTGGAAAACTCACTTCTTTATTTCTTTAAACTTTTATAAACAGCGACCAGATCATCATAAGATCTGACTTTTCTTCCATCCCAGTACTTCCTGCTTCTGAAGCCTCTGTTTAAAAGTCTTTGATCTGTCTTTTTATTCACCGACAGATCATATTCATTCTCCGTATCCCCTACTATGGTAAAGGAAGCTGCCGGATACATCTTTTTCAATGCCTCATATGCAAGTGCCTTCTGCGCAGCTGCGTCAAAGGGATCGGCAACTATGGTATAGTCGGCATAGGCCTCCAGACTTAAACGCCGCAGTTCACCCTTTAGTCCGTCCACATTTTTTCTTGCCGTCAAAAATACAACTCCGGCACTCTCATATATATTATCCAGGAAAAAAACAGCATCATCATAGAGTCTGTCTTTATTTAGATTTGCAGAGAATTCTATCTGCTCTGTCCACAGTCTCTGTATCTCCGCAGCCGAGCTTACCGTTAGTCCAATTATCTCAGTCAGATATTCTTTTCCGGTATGACCATCGGCCTTGTAGGTCAGATATTCATTACCGTCAAAATCAGCTCGTGCTTTTCCGTCAGCATATTCCGGATTACCGGAAGCAAGAACTGCTTCCATTACATCAATATGCCTCTTTCCCGAATCGATGATAGTCCCGTCAAGATCGATCAGGAAAATATTCTTTTGGAGTTTTTCATCTCTTGTCATGATCACTTTTTAATCGTAACCTCTCTGTATACTCTGAGCACGGTTTCAACAGACGGATCTATCTTCAGCCACTTCGGATTGACTTTTTTTCCTGATAAGTCAGCAAGCAGAGCTCTTACAACATCAAATCCCGCAGCTGCCGAAAGTCCTGTTCCCGCCGCAAGTCTTAGATTAACATCCATAACAAGCCATTTTTTTCCTTTACGTATGAACTGGATATTGAAAACCTTTGGCATTTCAACCATTTCACATATTTTATTTATTGTCTCTTCTATTTCAGGTTCGTTACGAAAACCCGCCTTTGTACACACTCCGCTTTTTGCTTCCAGTCGTTCTCTGACAGCCACATGACACTTCCTGCCGTCATAAAAACACTCGGCAGTAACTTCTTCCACTGCACCTTTTCGAGTACCCTTACCTGTACAGTCCTCCTGGATCACTATGGATGCGATCTCTTTCTTATCCATTTTAAGGATATCGGAACCTGAGACCCTGCCTGCCCCCATAGATCCGAAGCCGCAGCTGCTTTTTATAAAATAGGTTTTATCCCTGCTTACATCCTTAATATCCACAATCCTGACCGTCGGTATTTTATTTGAAACGCAAAATCCGTAAAGACTGTTTTTATCGTTAAGCAATTCCTCCGTAACGGTTAAAGGTGCTGTGGATACGATACCAAGAGCCGCGAAATGCTTATTATCCGGTGCAAAGAACCTCTGTTCCCATGGAATAAGGGGGATGATTATATCTATCCCGTTTTTTTCAATGAGATCATACATATATGCAGCATAACCTCTGCTTTTCACCGGAGGGACCGTAAAGAAATGATCCGCTAATGCTGCGGATGCCACCAGCCATTTTTCATTTGTATCCGTGATGAATAATTCAAAACTGTCCGAATAATATTTTTTTATCGTTTCTGCTATCTGCCAGGCAGATCCTGTACCGCCGGCAGTGATCAATATCTTCTTTTTCATACGTGTAATTATAACCCAAATAGCCGGTAAAGTGATACATTAAAAATCCCCTCCCGCATCACTGCAGGAGGGGATTCCGTGTTGGATCATTATCTGTAATTTCTCTTCTTCTTTCCTGTGTAAACCAGGCCGCCTGCTGCTGCAAGACCTACTATGATGAAGATTGCTGCAGGAGTCTCATCTGTTCCTGTCTTAGGTACATCATCAGACTTATCCGAGTCTGTATCTGTAGTCTTCCTGCTTCTATCCTTTGCATCTACCCATACGGAATCTGTAAATGATACCAGATCTCCGTCTGTAAGTTTTGCTCTCACCAGTGATTCCTCATCGTCGTCGCCTGTAACATAAGTGCTGTCATTTGCTCCGTCGATAACACTCCAGGTATTTCCTCCGTCAGTGGAGCGCTCCCACTGATAGGTCTTAGTGCTTGTGCTTCCTGTATTGTCCGAATCGTTAACCTTAACCTTGCCGCCAACCCTTGTAGACTGTACCTGTACGGGTGCAGGTGAAGGCTGAACAGGTCCGTCTGATACTGAGCTGTCATCCGGCTGAGGTGTCGGTGTAGGTGTAGGTACCGATACGACTACTGTTTCAGGCTCGGATGCCTCGGGAGTAGGTGTAGGCTCAGCTGTCTCAGTTGTTTCTGTAGCCTGGGTTGTCTCTGTTACCTGTGTTGCTTCGCTGGGCTGTGTAGACTCACTGGGTTCAGTTGTCTCCGTAGCCTGGGTTGTCTCTGTTACCTGTACCGCTTCACTGGGCTGTGTAGACTCACTGGGTGCTGTTGCTTCTGTAGCCTGGGTCGTCTCAGTTACCTGTGCTGCTTCGCTGGGCTGTGTAGACTCACTGGGTGCTGTTGTCTCCGTAGCCTGGGTTGTCTCTGTTACCTGTGCTGCCTCACTGGGCTGTGTAGACTCACTGGGTGCTGTTGCTTCTGTAGCCTGGGTCGTCTCAGTTACCTGTGCTGCTTCGCTGGGCTGTGTAGACTCACTGGGTGCTGTTGCTTCTGTAGCCTGGGTCGTCTCAGTTACCTGTGCTGCCTCACTGGGCTTAGCAGCTTCACTTGCCTTCGCGTCTTCGCTTGCTCTCGCATCTTCGCTTGCCTTTGCGGATTCACTTGCTCTCGCATCCTCGCTGGCTCTTGCAGACTCGCTTGCCTTTGCGGATTCACTTGCCTTTGCGTCTTCGCTGGCTCTTGCGGATTCTGTTGCCTTAGCAGCTTCGCTTGCCCTTGCTTCTTCGCTGGCTCTTACCGATGTTTCTTCACTGGCTCTTGCAGTCTCGCTTGCCTTTGCGGATTCACTTGCTCTTGCATCTTCGCTGGCTCTGGCGGACTCTGTTGCCTTTACTGCTTCACTTGCCTTTGCGTCTTCGCTGGCTCTGGCGGACTCTGTTGCCTTTACTGCTTCACTTGCCTTTGCGTCTTCACTGGCTCTTGCGGATTCTGTTGCCTTTACCGCCTCACTTGCCTTTGCTGACTCGCTTGCTATCGCGGACTCTGTTGCCTTTACTGCTTCACTTGCTTTTGCAGACTCACTTGCTTTTGCATCTTCGCTTGCTTTTGCGGACTCGCTTGCTTTTGCATCTTCACTTGCTTTTGCGGACTCGCTGGCTTTTGCATCTTCACTTGCCTTTGCAGACTCACTTGCGATCGCTTCTTCGCTTGCCTTTGCAGACTCGCTTGCTTTTGCATATTCACTTGCTTTTGCAGACTCGCTTGCTATCGCTTCTTCACTTGCCTTTGCAGACTCACTTGCTATCGCTTCTTCGCTTGCCTTTGCTGACTCGCTTGCTATCGCTTCTTCGCTTGCCTTTGCAGACTCACTTGCCAAAGCTTCTTCGCTTGCCTTTGCTGATTCACTTGCCAAAGCTTCTTCACTTGCCTTCGCGGACTCGCTTGCCTCTACTTCCTTACTTGCTTCCTTCTCGGCAGCCTCTGTAGCCTTTGCATTTTCAGACATTTCAGGAGCATTCTCTATTCCGTATGCAGACCAGAAGTGGTTTTGGTTGTAAGTTACTATAGACTTGGCTATAACCGCACCGTCTGAAGATCCACCGTTTAATACTACGTCTGCATTAGGAGCCACTATATGTCCAAAATGCCAATCCAGTGTTCCCTGAGTAGCATTGGGGAAGTTCCATATCAGATAAAAGCCGCTATCATTAGCCTCTCTGCTTTCGCCGGAAAGCATGCAATTCGCTGCGGAATTTCCAAGTGTATTATTTCCAAAGTATATACTCTGGGAATTTTCGGAACAGTCATTTCCAAGGAAACTGATCACATATTTATTCTTTCTGACATCCTGAGGTTCAACACCCTTAAGTTCGATCCTTGCGAAATCCGAAGGATTTGCATCTATTGTAGCGGAATAATAATCCGTAAGGTCTATCACAAGAGTATTTCCGTTTCTCTTTACATTAGCGGTATCACCTGTCTTTGCAAGAGCTGCCGACTCGCTTCTGACTGCACTCCACGCTGCAGATGCATTTATAAACTCATCTGCACTGAAATTGGAAGTAACATTATGAACTCCGGCCCAATGCCCCATATTAGCTTTATTCTCATCATATGAAGAATCACTCACGTAGAGGTCAAAATTCGTTTCCAGATTCTTGAGCAGCTCTCCTCTGTTAGCCTCACCGTGCATTCCGGCTACAGTACCTGCGTATGAAGGAGCTGCAGCAGCACTTCCGACGCCCTGTTCGATATCCAGCGTACCACCTACTACAAAGGCACCTACGGTATGACCTGTTCCTGTCATATCACCTTCAACAAAGAAATCATACTTTGTAAGTATGCTGTTCAGTGAATAATCATCACCAAAAACCGTTCCGTCAGCCGAAACCATTCTCTTTGGTGCAGCGATCACCATTCCAGCGGTCAATACCGCAGCGAAAGACCCTGCAATGATCTTCTTCATTAATGACTGCTTTTTCTTCATCTCTTCCTCCAACACGCCGCAGACAAAGCGGCTCTGTACAATTTAATAAAACCTTTTTTATTTTTCAGCGTAATATTTTTAGAATATAACTCAGAATGTGAATAATTTATTTTATTGTACTATACTTTTCTAAAATGTAAACGTTTTCCCACGACTATTGATGCCGATTTTTGTTTATTTCGTGACGTTTACATAAACCATTTTTGTTCAAATTCACATACAGCTTCCATAAGATCCCTTGCAAAAGCATCACTTTCAATCCACATCTATGACATATACTGTCTCGTCATTTATATCATTTTCTCCCGTGTATACCACATATCCCAGGGAGCACAGGAACTCCGGATCCATACCTTCTTCGCCGTACCATTCGTATTCCCTGCTGCCCACAAATATATATTCCACATCATATTTATCCAGCAGCATCTTTACCTCATTGATATTATCCGAAGTATATATCTTCTTAACATCGGCTTCCCTGTCTCTTACCGCATCCAGACTGTCATGCCACAGCCACTCATGGGTATGCCATCCGATGACTGTTCTTGTAGCCGCAAATACCGACACCCTGTCATCAAGGGAATAACCGCTCCCCTGGGATTCAAGCACCACCGCGCCGGGGGCGATACTTCTTTCGATCCATCTTATGGCCTCCATATCCGCAGGAGCTTCTCTTTCAACAAAATGATCTGCGGTGAGCGATTCTCTTTCCGAGTATTTTGTGTAATCTCCGTACCACGCTTTGGCATAGGCAAAAAAATATGTGCAGGATACGAGCTGAAGTACTAAACAGATGATCCCCCATTTTCTCTGGCCCTGCATCTCAGGTCTGAAGATGAACCGGATGAGGATATATCCGAAAAATACAGCAAGCATACTGTTGGTCTGGTACGTCAGCTTGAACATGGTATTGAATCTCTCATACGCGCCGGCGTAAATATCCTTAAGATAAATAAACTCAGGAATCAATACCAGTCCGAAAGCACACAGCCCCGTAAGCATGATGTACATCTCGTCAACCGAAAGCGACTCCAGAAATCCCCTGAATTTAAGTCCCTTTTTTCCTTTAAAGAGATTAACAAAGAATCCCGTGAACATGCCAAAGGGCAATCCCCATAAAACCACAAGCTGATAGAAAAGCGATCTTCTGGATACTCTTGCTATCCCGCTTGCCATGGGCTTGAACTGCAACATGAAAGGAAGTGTCAGAAGAAACATCACAGCTATAAAAAGCACTCCCTGGGCCGCAGTCACCCCCGCAGTCTCCAACGGCTTCCTGCATCTGACTATATTGACCGCAAGGAGAACAGATCCCGCTACAACATAATAGATAGCGACATCCCATGAATTACATATGCTGAAGATTCCCATCAATACGGCACACAGGATCACCCTGGGCTCTAAAAGGCTTATCTTCCAAATGTTCTTTTTCTCATCGGGACTTTCCTTGCTCCTCGTGATCATGTAGGCAAGAAGGAGGCCTAAGAAAGTCATTACAAAAAGCTGGTTCACCACATGGGCATGCAGATCTCCTGTTACCATTGAATAAGCACCAAACTCTATGGCAGTCTTATCCTCGACTTCAGGGAATTCTCCTATGTATCTCGATGCATTGGAATACCAGTAAGAAGGCTTTTCACCCTCGATCTGGAGGATATCCCATATTACGGGAACTACCTTGCCGTATATCACATACTGCATATTTGCGCTGAACAAAGATATGCAGCCTGCGGCAAATCCCGCTGCATGCCTGTGCCAGTTTTTTACATTTCTTGCGCATCCCGTAAGCTCAAAAGCCAGCTCAAAGGGAAGCATCATATAGAAAGCAAAAGCGGTTGCCATACCGAGGTTGTATCCGATATCAACTTTATTACCTGAGATACGTGTTATGAATGTAAAAATATACTGACCGAAATAGTAATAATTTATCTTCTCACCGGCATACCAGAAATCCTCAGGCGGAAAATAATCCGTATAGAACATGCGGTTCATAAAACCGTAGTCCATCATTTTTTCCTGTCCGAATGCTTCCGGTCTGAAGCACCTGAAATAGCAGAAGAAAAGGAATGATGCAAAGAAAATGATCTCCCGCAAAAGAACAGCATTTACCGGTATCTTCCCCGGGATGATGCCGGAAGTTCCTTTCTTCCTGCTCCTCCAATATAAAAAAGCAAATATCGCAGCCTGGGTAATGATCACACATATCCAGCTGGAAGCAAAATTGAATTTAAGGATATGCAGCGAGGACAGCAACCACATCAGATACCCCGGAGCCAGGATGCCAAATACCTTGGAGAATACCCATCCTCTGTCGGCAAAATCCGGAAAAAGCATCATCACCGCGGGATATATCAAGGCTCCGGTCAATAACATTGCAAGATACCATGAAATGACCTTTGAGAATTCATCTCCAAAAGTTACATGTGCGAAGATCAACATCGCAATAAATAAAACCGCTGATATTCCCGGGCCTGCAGCCTTTTTAATTTTTTCCATTTCCATGCCTTTCAATGACAAAATACTTACTTAAGGAGCATATCCGACAATCCGCCGCCGCCCCAGTAAAAATACTGATACTTATACAAGTCGGTCCATCCGTCTCCCATCATATTGATAAATCCCTCTACGGTAGACTCGCCGCGCTCTACATCTTCAAAGTCCAAACCTCTTACGGAATACAGATCCACCAGTTCTCTCATCCCTCCGGATGCCGTCAGCAAAAGACAGGCAACAAGAAGCCATCTGTACCACTTGTCTTTCCCGGAATAGATCACATTCTTTATAACCAGGACAGCGAATACGGTCATCGGCACGAGGCTTCCTCTCATGCATATATCATTAAATGTCCCAAACTTTACCAATGAAAGAACAAAGAAAACAATGGATGCCGCATACAATAACATGTTGCCCTTTTCCTTCTTAAGGAGAAGTAACATCCACAGCCCCCACATCAGGTTCACTATCACAAGTCCCTTGTAATTCCCCTGATATTCCACAAAGGAAAATCCCATTTCCGAGAATCCATGCTTATCCTGGAATACAGATGTGGAAAGATATAATCCCAGGGGAAGAATAAATACAAACGCCAGAAGCATCCTTCTGTCCATAAGCTTTTTAAACATTGGAGCCGCTCCGTCCTTAAATCCATGCTTCGACCAAACATCTGCCATATTCCATGCATACAG
The DNA here is from genome assembly GCA_024697065.1 of Lachnospiraceae bacterium. GTDB lineage: Bacteria > Bacillota > Clostridia > Lachnospirales > Lachnospiraceae > NK4A136. The sequence continues at coordinate 52,974 of JAILGE010000011.1, read as the reverse complement.
AACGAAAGCCGTGAAAACGATGGATACGAATACAAATGCCGAATAAAGGATCGAGGGTGCGATGATCAGCCCCCAATTCTCCACTTTCCTAACATTCCTGAGAAGCAGCAGCGTGGTGACCCATCCCGCAAGTGCCTGGGGATAAACCCATGCCAGATTGATGATATTGGAAGTAAACTGGATCGGCAGGCTAAAGCTCATAAAGTGGGTGGGATTGTAGACATCTCCCGGCACCGCATAGCCGTATACTCCGCCCAGCAAACACGAAAAAGACGAGAAACAGATAAACAACGGGACTATCGCCACTTTTACCCACGGGTTCTTTACCTTAAGACCGTCTGCGATAAGATTGATTATCAGAAAGAGTCCTGTAAGAGTCCAGACGAAAGTCATCTTCTGTGCCACAAGAAAACCGCCGGATATCTTGCCGCATAAAGCAGGAATGATATAACCGGCAACATAGTATGTAAGCACTCCTGTCTCACCTTCATACCCGCCTCTCACCGGCCATTCGTTGCTTGTGAGCAGACGCAATACAGAATTATGCTTATTCCAGTCACCGGCCTGCTCCACATATCCGCCCTGTCCCGAATACAGGCACCAGATAAAAAGCATCTCTATTATCAATACGGAAGAAAAAAGATTTACTCCGTTTAATTCAAAACTTATCCTGTTCTTTTTTTCCGGAGAACCATACAACGCATAATACAACGCATACAGAATAGCAGCAGATACAGGGATCCCTATATACCATTTAAACCATCCGATCATAAATACCAGTACCGGAAGATACACGTACAGATATATGATAGGTCTAAGATCTATACTTTTCCCCTGCTTTTTAGATTCCATGAACCTTCAATCCCACACTCATTTTTCGAAAATAAAAAACCATGCGGCCGGCGAGTGACACCGATATGCGTTACCGGTACAGTTAACTCCTTCCAGGAACCCTCACGTCACATGCGACATTCCCACTTAGTGCTGCTGTGTTCCCACCCTGACACGGTTCGCAGGCACGCATTGCGCAAGACCCGGAGATCAACGTCACTTATACCGGGCAGCCATACCGGCCAAAGCCCAGCCGACCACACGGCTTTTCGTAGTATATCCTTTAGAATGATGAATTGTCAACTCTCACCGGATTTATCATCCCCTGTTTTGAGTCTTTGGCGCAGTCCCTTGAAGAATTCCTTCAGCATGAGGCTGCACTCTTCTTCGCATACGCCTCTGGTAACAAGTACTTTATGATTGAAGCCATCCATCTCCAGGATATTCAATATGGATCCCGCACAGCCTGCCTTGGGATTCATGCAGCCGATGACCGTCCTTGGTATCCTCGCCTGCACTATGGCACCGGCACACATCTGACAAGGCTCCAGAGTCACATATAAAGTACAGTCCTCAAGCCGCCAGTCATCAAGGATCTTTCCCGCCTTCCTGATAGCCGTGATCTCTGCGTGTGACAGGGTACTCTTATCCGTATTTCTCCTGTTGTATCCACGCCCGATTACGCGTCCCTTCTTTACATGACCTGCCTCAGGTTCTTCCTCATCACCATAGTAAACTATTACACAGCCTATGGGCACTTCACCCAGGAGAGCCGCTTTCTTAGCCTGCTTCATGGCTTCCTTCATGTATTTTATGTCCAGCTTCTCCTGTTCCCTGGCGGCAGCTGCGGTATTTATCTCTTTTTCAGCTCTTCTCGCGGCTCTTCTGGCTCTCTTTCTACCGGCCATTTCTTCCTCCGTAAAAAATCAGTTTTTCGTTGTGCTATAATGATATCAGATTATTTGTAAAGAGGCGGTCAAAATGCGTATTGCTGGCTTTCAATCAACCACACTTCTCGATTATCCGGGACACCTTGCATGCACTGTCTTTACACAGGGATGCAATTTTCGCTGTCCCTATTGTCAAAACGGATCACTGGTCCTGCCCGAATATTTCGATGATATTATGGATGAGGAGCAGATCCTTGCCAAGATAAAAAGCAGATCCAAAATGTTTGAAGGCGTCTGCGTCAGCGGCGGTGAACCTACCAATCAGCCTGATCTCGCCGGATTTCTTGCAAAGATAAAGGACATGGGCCTTCTTGTTAAGCTGGATTCCAACGGCAGCCGTCCGGAGATCTTAAAAGACCTGTATAAAGACGGTCTGATCGATATGATAGCAATGGATATAAAGTCATCGAAATCTGCTTATCTTAAAGTCTGCGGGCTCGATCCCGACAGTCATCCGGATCTTTTAAAGAATATAGAAGAGTCTGTTGATTTCATAAGAAGTTCCGGTATCGATTATGAATTCCGCACCACACTGGTTAAGGGACTTCACGATAAAAAACAGATAGAAGATCTTGCCCGGTGGCTTGAGGGAGCGAAAGCATACTTCCTGCAGTCCTATTCGGAAAATGACAACATACTTTGCGTTCTGAATAAAGACGACATGCATTTCGAAAGCTTCTCAAGAAAAGAGTTAGACGAATTTCTCGATATAGTTAAAGAAAAGATACCTTCTGCCCGGCTTCGCGGTGTGGATTAGATCATCAATCTCTTCTGCTGCCCGGATGAGTCTCTATATAGTCCAGATACTGCCCTACCATCAATGCGATCTTAAGTGTCAATGCATCGTCAAAATTCCTTATATCAAGACCTGTCTTCTTCTCAAGCTTCTCCAGATGATAAACCAGCGTATTCCTGTGGAGATACAGGTCTCTTGCCGTCTCAGAGATGTTGAGGCTTTCCTCGAAAAATTTATTGATCATCTGCAGTTCATCTTCGCTTAATCTGAAGCGCTTCTTTTCACCGCATACTTCCTCAAGGAAAAGCTCACAAAGAGAGAAAGGCAGCTCTCTGATAAGCCTGCCTATTCCAAGCTCGGCAAAAGATGCAACACTCATCTCATCATAAAAGATAGCAGCCACTTCCATGGCTGTTCTGGCTTCGGTATAGGATTCTCTAAGCGCCGCCAGCGATCCTGCACTTCTTCCGTATGCAACCCTTGCCTTTTCCATAAGCTCGGTATTTATGGTACTAATTATCTTCTCCGCATCATGTTTTAACTGTTCCGATTCTTTCTTGCCGGTTATGGTGCGTATCAAAGCGATAGTATCATCATTGATCAGCAGTATGTCGTTTTGATCCTCTTCCGAAAAGATCTGTCTTATCACCTCAATGGAAAGAGAAGCCGATCCCTGCTCGATGAGAAAAACACTTCTCCTGCTGTCATCATCTATTCCCAGCTTATCTGCATATCTCCTGATCTCGCTCTCAGACAGCTCACCGGATAAGATACCCTTAAAAAAATTATCCCTGCTTCCGGAATTTTTTACCCGGTCAAGCAGGGTTTCAAGCACTTCTACAGGTATCGTGCCATCCACCGTAAGCATCTGTCCTTTGACTCCGGTCACTTTAAGATCAGCACCTGTATATTTTTTCAGATTTTCAAGCGCCTTCTGCGCCTCACTCTTTTTCACACGACACCTCTATGCCTCAATGGCATTTCTCACCGTCTTCATTACGGATCCCCAGCCATAGTTGTCTCTTGCGTAGATCTTTGAGCGTACACTTAAAAGATCATATCCCTCTCCGGCAGATTTCTCCGCCTCTTCGATCAGGGTAACACAATCCTCGGCTGTCTTGTAAATATATGCAGATTCACTAAGCTTTGCTTCTCTGGCAGTACGCCCTGCCGCCTCGTTAACGATGCCTGGCACACCTAGTATAAGTCCGTTAAGAAAAGCCACAGGCGCGCAATCCTCTTTTGAAGGGATCCACTGGTACTTCGCGCCGGCCATAGCCGAGAGCTTTTCCTTCTCGGATACGAATCCCGGATAATATGCACCTATTCCGGGAGGCAGTGCCATATCCGCATCAGGTTTACCGATAGCAAGGAGATGTAAGGGACTGTCGGGATGAACCTCGTGATATGCCCTGAATATCCTGAACATCTCATCGCATCCGTTTTCCTTACAGATCCTTCCGTTATAGATGATATAATCTCCGGATATACCGTATTTCTTGCGGAAACGTGCGATGGCATCGATCCTTTCATCAGGGTCGGCAAGATAATCCGGAACCTCTATACCTGATCCGGCTACTACTTTTCCCACATTACTCTTTTTAACCACCCTTGATACGAACTTCTTCTCGTTCTCATCGCGGAAGATCAGTACTCTCGTGCTGTCAAAGAGCTCCCTGTAGATCTTGTAATTAACATGCTTCTCATCCTTTACAGGATCTGCAAATGGGATAAGCACAGACTTCTCTGCCACATGTGGCAGACCGTAAACTGTAGGAAAATACTGAAATGATATAAATAAAAACCTATCGTAATGATCAATATGCTCTCTGAGATATGCAATAAGACCTCTTACTACAGGCCCCTGCTCGTAGATCCTCTTCTGATCCAGCATGCCCCCGGCAATCCCGAGATTTCTCCTCAGCTCATCAAGCTTCTCAAAGGAAGCCATATCTCTGGTCTGGGTCGTGCGAAAACGGATGATATGTACGTCATCATCCACCACTTCCCCGTCATCCATGCTGTTATCCCAGGTCTCAAAATCCGTAGCTGTGGAAGTAAGCACATCTATTGAATAAAAAGACTTGAGTCTCTTAACAAGATGGTACGCAAATTCAGGCACGGCGCCTCTCACATCTTCGCCGTACCTCGGTACTATCACTGCAATTTTTCTGACTTCTTCATTCACGATTTTTAATTATACTTAAAATCCCTGTCTTAATCAATAATTACGTCAACAAGCACCTCGTGGCTTTGCCTCTTCGGTGCCGCACTCGCTTGACGGCCCTATCACGCAAAATCAGCCGGGATATTCTCCCGGCTGATAATAATTCTATTTTGTAAATCAGGATTAGTTGGTAATGATCTGCTCTGTTTCCTTGTCGAATACGTGGATCTTCTCTGTATCGAAAGCAAACTTAACAACATCACCGGGTCTTGCTGTTGTACGAGGATCAACTCTTGCAGTCATAGGGAACTCGTCAAGATCGAAGTACAGGAATACTTCTGCACCAAGGAGCTCGTATACACGGATAGTTGACTCGAATACGCTGGTAGGAGAAGCCTCAACCATCATCTCTGAATCGTAAACATCCTCAGGTCTGATACCGAATGTAACTGTCTTTCCGTCGTATCCGCCATCGATGAGCTTCTTGCTCTTCTCAGGTGAAAGAGGGATAGCCTTGTTAGCAACCTTAAGGTATGCTGTCTCTCCCTGGATCTCAACTACAGCATCAAGGAAGTTCATCTGAGGTGATCCCATGAAACCTGCTACGAAGAGGTTCTGAGGTCTGTCATAAAGGTTCTGAGGTGTATCAACCTGCTGGATAACCCCATCCTTCATAACTACGATTCTGGTACCAAGTGTCATAGCCTCTGTCTGGTCATGTGTAACGTAGATGATAGTGGTGCCGAGACGCTGATGAAGCTTAGCGATCTCAATTCTCATCTGTACACGAAGCTTTGCATCAAGGTTTGAAAGAGGCTCGTCCATAAGGAATACCTTAGGATTACGAACTATAGCACGACCCATGGCAACACGCTGTCTCTGACCACCGGAAAGAGCCTTAGGCTTTCTCTCAAGGTAAGGAACAAGGTCAAGGATCTTAGCAGCTTCTTTAACCATCTTGTCGATCTCGTCTGAAGGAACCTTACGGAGCTTAAGACCGAAAGCCATGTTATCGTAAACTGTCATATGAGGATACAGAGCGTAGTTCTGGAATACCATTGCGATATCACGGTCCTTAGGCTCTACATCGTTAACGAGACGATCACCGATGCGAAGTTCACCGGATGAAATATCTTCGAGACCTGCGATCATACGGAGAGTTGTTGACTTACCGCATCCTGAAGGACCTACGAAGATGATGAATTCCTGATCTGCTATCTCAAGGTTGAAGTTCTTAACAGCTTCGAAGCCGTTAGGATATACCTTGCAGACATTCTTTAAAGAAAGACTTGCCATTTTTGTTTCCTCCTGATTGGTTGGTTTTTCTAAACATCAACATTATACTTTTGCATACGGTTTTTTTCCATTGACCGCACGCCGAAATATCCGGTCATTCTTTCGTCAATCCGACGAAACCTTTATCCTGCGCGGTCACGCCTCATGGGAATGTAGGAAATACCGTCATTCTCGCTCTCGGGTCCTGTCCTGTAGAACCCAAGTTTCTCGTAGAATCCCACGGCATTCAGCGCAGCAAAGACCGTGACAAATCCCCCGCTTTCCCTCTCATAGCGGTAATCCTCTTCTTTATTCCGGTCGATCCTTGCTTCTTCCGTGTCAGTCCTTACATATTCACAGGCCCTGTCTATCAGCGCTTCTCCGATCCCACGATGCTGATATCTGCCATCCACGAAAAGGAGGGATATAAAATTGTACTGTCTTAAAGTAACTATCCCAACTATCTTATCTCCGACAGTCCTGTTTTCAAAAGCGCCTCCCAGGCTCTCCCCCTCCGTATTTTTTTCAACAGCCAGAAAAAGAGGATATTTTCCATGCAGGAACATGCTCTTGAGACGTGCATCCGAGATGAATTCCATAAAACTCTCGGCTCCTCTCCTACTGTAGATCGGTGCCTCAAATTCGGAAAAGACAGTCCATGCGAATGCCATGGCAGCTTCCCATTCCTCCGGGAAAGCCCTGCGTATAACAACATCCGCCGGGAGTCCTCCCCGGCGGATGCTATGGATTTTATCCTTTGAATTATCAATTGCCGATCTGCTGATCCAGGTTTTCATAACCCTCTTCCGTCTGCTTCTTTATATCCTGCATCGCATCACCCATCTCGTCCACATTCTTCGCATTGGCACTGATGGTCTGCTGCATCTCCTGATAATGCTTTACTTCCTGCTTTGCCGACCAAACGTTTATTATTATCGCAGTGATCGTTCCCACAAGGATGATCACAAAGATTATACCTGCACCGGTCTTCTTATCCATCAGCCTATCTCACTTCCGCTCTCTACGGGAGTCTCCGGTGTCATGAGGACGACATTTCCTTTTGAATCCTCTGCACAAAGGAGCATGCCTTCCGAATCAAGACCTGCCATCTTAACAGGCTTGAGATTGAGAAGTACCATTACCTTTTTGCCAACCATCTGTTCCGGAGAATACCACGCCTTTATACCTGAAAGGATCTGTTTAGTGGTATCGCCTATCTTAACCTGTGAGCAAAGAAGCTTCTTGGACTTGGGCACTTCCTCACACTTAACGATCTCACCTACAACAAACTGACACTTTGCAAAATCATCATATGTGATCTGATCCTTAAGCTCCACATGAATGGCATCACCGGACTCCGCATCCGCATTGCCGTTTTCACCTGTGATCGCCTTAAGATTCTGACGGATCTTCTCCGCATCCTGAGCACGTCCTGCCTTCTCGAGATTTTCCGCAGCCTTGGTCTGTGATTCGATGAATTCCGCTTTCTGCTTGCGTGTGATCTCGGCTGTAAGCTTTAAGACTTCCTCCATATCCTTTCTTGCAAAAAGCATCTTCGGCTCTGAGGATACTTTATTGCCATTCTGATACTTTCCGAACTCGCCGAGTGTATCGAAGTCTCTGAGCTCTGTATTCAGATTCTCAGAAATATGCTTTCCTGTCTCAGGCATAAAAGGCGCAAGGAGTGACGCACCTATAACTATGGATTCGGTGAGGTTGTAAAGAACTGTTGCAAGGCGGTCCTTTTTTGCCTCATCCTTGGCAAGTACCCAGGGCTCCGTCTCATCAATATATTTATTGCATCTCTTGAAGAGGTTGAATATCTCGGTAAGAGAATCAGCAACACGGAGCTCATTCATCTTCTCTTCAACTACCGCGTATGTTCCGGTAACAACCTTCTTTAAGTCTTCATCAACAGCTTCCGTAACATGCTTATCCTCTACAACGCCTCCAAAGTACTTATTGGACATGGCGATAGTGCGGCTTACGAGATTTCCCAGAGTATTTGCAAGATCCGAGTTGAAACGCTCTACCATCAGCTCCCAAGTGATGGTTCCGTCATTATCGAAAGGCATCTCATGGAGAACGAAATAACGGACTGCATCAACACCGAATATATCAGCAAGATCATCAGCGTAGATAACATTTCCCTTGGACTTACTCATCTTCTCGCCACCCTGTAACAGCCAGGGATGACCGAAGATCTGCTTAGGCAACGGAACTCCCAGTGCCATAAGGAATATAGGCCAGTAAATGGTATGGAAACGAAGGATATCCTTTCCTATAAGATGAAGGTCTGCCGGCCAGAACTGCTTATACTCCTCAGTGCTGTTGCCGTCAACATCGTAACCCACGCCGGTGATGTAGTTAGCCAGCGCATCAAGCCATACATATACGACATGCTTATCATCAAAATCAACAGGGATGCCCCACTTAAAGCTTGTTCTGGATACGCAAAGATCCTGAACACCGGGAAGCAGGAAATTGTTCATCATCTCGTTCTTGCGGGATACGGGCTGGATGAACTCGGGATGACTGTTGATATGCTCGATGAGCTTCGGTGTATACTTGCTCATCTTGAAGAAGTAAGCTTCTTCCTCGGCATCATGAACGGCTCCGCCGCAGACGGGGCACCTGCCGTTATCAAGCTGGGACTCAGTGTAAAAAGCTTCACACTCTGTACAGTATTTTCCGCTGTAGGAGCCCTTGTATATATCACCCTGATCATAGAACTTCTTAAACATCTTCTGGACCTGTCTCACATGATCCTCGTCCGTAGTACGGATGAAACGATCGTAAGAAGTACCCATCATATCCCAAAGGCGCTTTATCTCACCGGATACCTCATCTACAAATTCCTTAGGTGATGCGCATCCGGCCTCAATAGCCCTGCTCTCTATCTTCTGGCCATGCTCATCGGATCCCGTCTGGAAGTGTACATTATATCCATCAGCTCTCTTATATCTTGCGATGGCATCTGCAAGGATCGCCTCGTAGGTATTGCCGATATGCGGCTTACCTGATGTATAGGCAATTGCCGTAGTAAGATAATAGTTTCCTTTGTTTTGCATGATATATTTCTCCTTAATCAAAAGTTCATGAACATTTAAGCAATGATAGCAAAAATCTGTGTATAAATCCAATTTGGTCAATACATCATTCTTCCGCTTATTTCATAGCCATAATGCAAACAATTACTTTAATTTGTATTGTAAATCTTTGTTTTTACGAAATTACAGGTCTATTTCCAGCTCTATCGGGCAATGATCCGATCCGAAGACTTCATTGTGTATCTTCGCATCCTTCATTTTATCCTTTATCCTGTCGGATACCACAAAATAGTCTATGCGCCACCCGGTATTCCTTTCCCTGGCTTTCATTCTGTAGGACCACCAGGAATATGCGCCTTCAAGGTCGGGATAGAAGTATCTGAAAGAATCCACAAATCCTGCCTTTAATACTTCCGAAAACTTCCCTCTCTCCTCATCCGTAAATCCCGCATTTTCATGATTGGTGGTAGGGTTCTTCAGATCGATGGGTTTGTGGGCCACATTCAGATCCCCGCAGTAGATGACCGGTTTCTTTTTATCAAGCTTTTTTATATATTTCAGGAAATCATCTTCCCATCTCATGCGGTAATCCAGACGCTTTAACCCATCCTGGGAATTGGGGACGTATACGGTTATGAAATAAAACTCCGGATATTCGAGGGTTATCACTCTTCCCTCGTGGTCATGCTCCTCCACACCTATGCCATAGGTTACATTTATCGGTTCTTCCTTTGCAAATATCGCTGTTCCCGAGTATCCCTTCTTCTCTGCATAATTAAAATACTGATGATATCCCGGAGTATCAAGCTCAAGCTGCCCTGCCTGCATCTTGGTCTCCTGCAGGCAGAATATATCTGCATCGGCTTCATTAAAATATTCCATGAAGTTTTTTCCGACACAGGCTCTGAGGCCGTTCACATTCCATGATATAAATTTCATTTTCAAACCTCCATGAAGAGAAATCTCAAACTTTATCTTCCTGTTTCTTTCTGACAGCGACTTTCGCTTTCTCAACTATGAGCAGTGGTTTATCCGAAGAACGATCCGCTTTTTTTACCGATAATCTCTCCGTATCTGTCTTACCCGATTTTTTCACACGGCCCTTCTCAGCATTTGATCTTTTAGAAGTCTCATCCACACCGGTAGTGAGTACCGCTTTGCCTCCGTTTCTAAGCTTTCCGAAAAGTATTTCGGATACGAATAAAGGCTTGATCTGAGTATCTATCACACGCTCGATCTCTCTGGCACCGTATTCTCTCGTGATCCCTTTGCTCCTTATATAGCTGACAGCTTTCTGATCGACAGTGATCTTAATATTCTTTGCAGTAAGCTTTACAATGAGCTCATCAAGCTTCTTCTGTGTTATCTGTCCTGCCATCTTCTCGCTCATATGGTTGAAGCTTACGATAGCACTCAGCCTGTTTCTGAATTCGGGTGAGAATACTCTCTTTACCTCTTCCATCATCACACCGTCATTGAATGTCTGTGCTCCGAATCCTATAGACTGCTTTCCGATAAGCCTAGCTCCGGCATTGGATGTCATGATGATAATGACGTTCTTGAAATCCGCCTTCTTTCCTCTGCTGTCGGTGAGAGAAGCATAATCCATTACCTGCAGGAGCACATTGTAAATATCCGGATGAGCTTTTTCTATCTCATCAAGGAGCAGCACGCAATTCGGCGTCTTGTTTATGGCATCCGTAAGCAGCCCTCCGTCTTCATATCCCACATATCCGGCCGGGGATCCGATAAGCTTTGATACCGTATGCTTTTCCATATATTCACTCATATCGAAGCGCACAAAACCTATACCAAGCTCCGAAGCCAGAACCTTTGCCACTTCTGTCTTGCCGACACCTGTAGGTCCCACGAAGAGGAAGGATGCAATAGGCTTATTGTCTGCGACGAGACCTGCTCTGCTCATGAGTATTGCATCCACGATCTTATGAACCGCTTCATCCTGACCGAATATCTTCGCTGTGATCCTTCCGTACAGATCCTTTAATCTGTCAACTTCAGACTGTTCCGCCGTAGCCTTGGGTATATTGCCGATCTCTGAAAGCACTGTTTCAATAACATCTTTACCCACAGTCTGTCTTTTCTGACCATCGATGGGATGCATGCGTCTGTACGCTCCCGCTTCGTCTATCAGATCGATAGCTTTATCGGGAAGGAATCTTCCTCCGATAAAATTCCTGCTGAGTCGGACCGCATATGGCAGCGCATCTTTTGCATACTTAACGCCATGGAATTTCTCATATCCGGGACGTAATCCCTCAAGTATCTTTACCGTCTCTTCTTCATCAGGTTCCTTCACATCTATATTCTGAAAGCGTCTGACGAGAGTAGTATTCTTTTCCAGATATCTCCTGTAGTCGGAATAGGTTGTGGTTCCGATAAAGCGTATCTTCCCTTCCTCAAGATAGGGCTTTAACATACTCGATACATCGGAAGATCCGTTTCCCATCTGTCCTGCTCCGATTATGCTGTGTATCTCATCAATAAACACTATGGGCGAATCCATTTCACCGAAAGCATCCATCAGCTCTTTGAACCTGAGTTCGAAATCACCACGATACTGAGTCCCGGCAAGGAGCTCTGCTACATCCAGCCTGTATATCTTTGATCCCTTAAGAGCATCAGGAACCAGCCCTTCGTTGATGCGTCGGGCCAATCCATATACGATACTTGTCTTGCCAACTCCCGGTTCACCTATAAGGATGGGATTGTTCTTCTCACGTCTGAGAAGTATGCGTATCATACGGTCAATCTCTTTATCCCGTCCTATGAGCTCATCCCTGTTTTTTACCTTTTCATTTAACACATCCGCATAGTCCAGGATGAATTCCTCGGGATTGTCCGTAAAATCATCATTATCCTTGTAATCCTTTTCTTCAATTCCCCGGGCAAGAAGCTGCATGGTATTGAGAAACTCTTCAATGTTCCCCACTTCCGACACAAGATAGAAAATGGCAAAACTCTCATTTTGCTGGGAAATACCCCAAATTATGTGATCGAGCCTGACCTTATCCTCGTCGCTTTCCCGGGCAGTTTCGACTGCGATCTCAATTGTGGATGCAAAAGAATCCGAGATCCTGTTTTCCATATTCGTATCCGACAGATCCTTTCGTTTCGGGATCTTGTCATTTATGAACTCCGTAAGATTATTTCTCAGATCATTGATGTTTCCTTCCATCATCTTTACGGTGCGCTGAAATAAAGGCACTTCCGTCGCCGCATACATTATATGCTCCGGTGTGACATACTCGCTGCCGACCCTGGCAGCAAGCATAAGTGCCTGATGCATAACTTTTTCCGATATTTCATCAAGTATCATTTACTTTCCTTCTCCCCAAGAAATTTTTACACTTTATCCAGTCTCAGCTGAAACGGAAATCCCTCAGCTCTTGCCCTGTCTACCGCAGCTCTTCTTTTAGTCTCGGCTATATCAAACGGATATCTCGCCACAGCAGCCTGTCCTTCCTTATGAACCTTAAGCATCAGTTCCACGGCTTCCGGCTGGTTTTTATCGAAGATCTCCGTAAGTATCGTCACGACAAAATCCATTGTTGTGATATCATCATTCAACATGATCACATCATAAAGCGACGGTTCTTTGAATTTGATCTTTATTCCCGTTTTCCTGCTCTCTTGCTTTTCTACCTGTGACATTAGACCTTTCCTCATCTGTATCTGTGTAAAAAATAAAAGGAGCCGCTATCGCAGCCCCAATATCTTTCATCTGCATATTTCCGAAAAGATCACTCTTCCGAATCAGCGTCATCCACAACGGATGCTATAGTACTTATTACCGATGTTACTACTGAGGCTACTACCGCTATGATTATAACAACGAGGCCGCCTGCAAGCAGGAAGAAAAGAGAACCCTGATTATCAACAGCCTGCGCACCCGTATCTGCTGCCATAACAGGCATTCCGTACATAAGTGCACTTAAAAGAACAGCAAAACACATTCGCATTGTCTTTTTCATTGTTACGTTCCACCTCCACGAAGAAAATTTCGAACGAGCATTATCGTGCATAATTTTACCATATTATGCGGATAAATCCAACTTTCTGTCCATGTCTGTCAGCTCATCTTTTGCAGGTATCTCTCTCATAAACCGTACCAGGAAAGGTATGCTGATAAGACTGGCCAGCATATCCGCTATCATCTGCGCGGACTGTATGCCTGCAAATCCGATAAAATACGGCAGTATAACCAGAACGGGGATATAACATGTACCGCTTCTGAGAGTAGCAAGTATCGATGCGTTCTTACTCTTTCCAACACTCTGAAAGAGCATATTGGTTATGATGCTAAGTGGCTGGATCATCACCGCGATGCACATGCATTTAAGCGCCGGCGTACCATAATCCAGCGTCTGCCTGATCATTGCAGGATCCGGATCGTCAATGAAGATCTTTACTATATCACCCGAAAATATCCATCCGGCAGTTCCCATGACTATCATGAGCAGCGTGCCTGCCAGCCAGGTAAATCTAAAGCTCTCCCTGAGTCTCTTAAACTTTTTTGCTCCGTAATTAAATGCCGACACCGGCTGAAGCCCCTGCCCCACGCCTATCATTACCGAGCCCATAAACATCATCACACGTCCGGCTATTGTCATTCCGGCGATAGCCGGATCTCCGTAGGGGCCCGCACAGAGATTCAGTGTTATGGTGGAAATACTTCCAAGTCCCTGTCTGATGAGACTCGGTATACCCGTTTTGATTATCAGTAAAATATCGGCAAATGCCGCTCTTTTACTCTTAAATAACCCTGAAAACGAAAATCTCGAGATAGTCTTTCCCGTTAAAAACATTGAAAGCAGCAGGAAACAGCTTATATATTGTGAGATAGCGGTCGAAAGTCCGGCTCCGTTTATTCCCATCTTAAGTCCGAACATGAATATGGGGTCCGCGATCATATTTATGGCGCCGCCGCTTACCAGACCTATCATGGCATAAAAGGCTTTTCCTTCGTAACGCATGACATTATTCAATATGCAGCTTGCCATCATTGCCGGTCCTGCAATGAGAATGTAGAAAGCATAATTTTTTGCATAGGGCAGTATGGTATCAGTGCTGCCCAGCATATATACCAGCGGGGTTCTGAAAGCCAGCCCTGCTATCATCATAACGCACCCCAGGGTTATACCGCCCGTCACAGCCAGACTCAAGAATCTGTTGGCATCATCCGTCCTTCCTTCGCTAAGCTTCCTTCCTATTATGCTTCCTGTCCCATGTCCGAACATAAAGCCCGCCGCCTGGAACATAGCCTGCAGACTCATGATTATTCCTATGGCTGCACTTGCCGAAGTTCCAAGTCTTCCTACAAAAAAAGCATCCACCAGGTTATATATCATGGTGGTGAGCATACTGATTATCGCAGGTATCGCAAGTCCCGTTATGAGCTTTGCGGGCGGAACCTGTGTCATTTTGATATATTGCTGTTTTTCTTTATCATCCATGTTATTTACTTTAATCTTCCTTTTTTCTGACCAGGACATAATACCACATAGTGTATACACTCTCCAAAAATATATACCGAATGAACGGATGCGACACTTTATTCTTTACTATTATGGTAAAATATCATCCGGGGATGCCTGACAGGGCGGATGAAAATGTGAACTATCTGTAATGGGGTAACTAAAGATTATGAAAAAGACAAAATTGAGAGGTATTGCGCTTGTGACTGCTATTGTATGTACCACCGCAGGGTGTACTGCGGGCAAAAATCCGACACCTCCCGGAAGCTCTGCTTCAGAAGGGAGTGCTGCAACTCAAACAGTATCATCAGACAACGGCACCGGCTTTAACGGACCGATGGTGGGTCAGACTGCTCCCAGAGGTGCCGCTACAACGGACGATAATATCCCCGTTCCCGAGGAAGGAGCGGCAGCCGCACCCAAAACAGGCGATGAGCTGTTAAACATCAATTTTGATGACGGTAATACCGCAGGCTTTATGACTTTCACCAACGGCGGAAGCTTCGATCTGGAGAATTCAGAGGGCCGGCTTGACTGCAGTATCTCCAAATGCGGAAGTGTCGACTACGGCAACCAGGCCTATCTCGACGGCTTTGAACTGGTACAGGGCTGCGAATACACTTACAGCTTCGATATTTCTTCCGATATCGCACGAAAAGTCGAATACCGACTTCAGCTTAACGGCGGTGATTACCACGCTTATCAGGGTGATTATATTCAGATTTCACCCGATGTCCTGCATTTTTCCGTTGATTTCACCATGGAGGAGGCTTCCGATCCTTCACCGCGTCTGGTATTCAATATGGGAAAAATGGATGACATGTCATCCGATCCCGGCGATCACCACGTATTTGTGGACAATATAAAGCTTAAGATCAAAAATGCGGATAATGCCTCCCTTGCGGGAGCCGGATCACTCCCTGCATATCTGAAAGTAAATACCAATCAGTTAGGCTTCCGCCCGGATGATACCAAGATCGTATTTGTAAAGACAGAGAATGACGGTGAGGATTTCTTCGTATGTAAAACATCCGATTCCTCCATCGTATGGCAGGGAAAACTTTCCGGATCCGAAGACGATCCTGCAAGCAATACCAAAACAGCAAGAGGAGACTTTTCGGAAGTAACCGGGCCGGGAAGCTACTTTATTTATACCGCATCCGGAGTATCCTACCCCTTTGCGATAGGAGAAGATGTTTATAACGATCTTTATAAAGATGCGGTTTCCATGCTCTACAGACAGAGATGCGGAATGGCTCTGGACAGCGCATCGGCAGGCGACTATGCACATGAAGCATGTCATACATCTCCCGCTGTCATCTACGGAACCAAGACGACGAAGGACGTCAGCGGCGGATGGCATGATGCAGGCGATTACGGAAGATATGTAGTTCCCGGTGCCAAGACTGTCGCAGATCTTTTTGCGGCATACGAGGATTACTCCGTTGATTCAGATGATATGGGTATCCCCGAAAGCGGAAACGGATTCCCCGATCTCCTTGACGAAGCAAGATACGAGCTTGACTGGATGCTCAAGATGCAGGATGAAAAGACAGGCGGTGTATATCACAAAGTAACCTGCAGCAATTTCCCTGCAATGGATGCAGCTCCCGAGGAAGAGACTGAGGAACTCATCATCTCTCCCATATCCGTTACCGCAACAGGAGACTTTGCGGCTGTCATGGCCAAAGCTTCCGTTCTCTACAAAGACAAAGATCCCGAATTTGCGGCTACGGCCTACAGCGCAGCTGCAAAAGCCTGGGAATATATCATCGATAATGAAGATACAGTGGGATTCCTTAACCCCGAAGGTATCGAGACCGGAGAATATCCCGATCCCATAACAGCGGATGAGAGATACTGGGCATCCACTGAACTTTATCTCGCGTGCCTGTCCGGTGCTCCCGGGTCCGAGAACGACGATCCTGCGAAATACAGCAGTCATCTGGATGAACTTTCAAAGCAGTATGATGAAGAAAAGGCTACTCACACCGATCCAGTTCATGGCGATGATTCCAATCCGGAGAACAGGCTGGGTTGGGCAGATATCATTTCATACGCATGGTATGATCTGGCAAGATCCGATACCGAATTTGCATCTGCCGCAAAAGCAAAGCTTACGGAAGAAGCAGACAGAATGCTTGAGGCTTCGACCAAAGACAGATATTTTATGTGTCTCGGAACAAACTATTACTGGGGCAGCAACATGGGAATAGCATCTGATGCAGAGCTCTTATACATGGCGGCCAACATATCCGATGAGGCCAAAGCAGCCGAATACAGAGGTCTTGCTTCGAGAGCTCTTGATTATCTCCTTGGTGCCAACGCTCTCGGATATTCATTCATAACAGGTTACGGAACCTTCTATCCGAAGGATATCCACCACCGTCCTTCGCTGGCAGCCGGCAAAGCCATGCCCGGTCTCCTTGCGGGAGGCGCAAATAACAGACTGGAAGATCCTTACGCGGAATCCGTTCTTTCGGAAGCCGCTCCTTCCATGTGTTATGTGGATAATTCCCAAAGCTACTCCACCAACGAGATAGCGATCTACTGGAATTCGCCTTTTATCTATATCCTGGCTGCAGAGATGAAATAACGATACATTGCGTCACTCAAAACATCAAGGCAGTGTTGATCGCCTGCAAAACACAGAAAGCGCCCCGCCATTAACGGCGGAGCGCTTTTATTATTTTGTGAGATCTTCAATGACGTAAAGCCGGATCCTCAATGTATCAGAGGTTTTCGATCAGTTCAGCAAACTGCTCTCTTGCCTCATCTCCGCCGGCACTGTCCTTTGCACGCTGTGCCGCATTCGAAATATCGGAATTCTCCTTGTATTCGCTTCCCGTGATCACCATGGATGCTTCAGCCACTGCAGATGCAAAATTAAAATCATCAGATGCATTTCCTGTTGTAAGACATACAGCATAGTCTTCTTCAGTACTTGTATCCCCGTCCGGAGCCTTATAGCGGATGGAAACCGTGCCCACCTCATTGGATGCAGCCGCATCGGTAAGAGATCTGTCTTCCTGATACTTAAGATCAATGTCTGTTCCTTCGCCCGCAGGAACAAGTTCGTAAAGAACCGTAACCTGTGCTCCCGCACCTACTTCTCCGCCGTCCTTGGTATCATCCGTAAAATCCTCGGCTGCCATTGTTCTGTTTTCATAACCGATAAGCCTGTACTCGGATACTGCCGCAGGATTGAACTCAACCTGGAATTTAACATCCTTCGCTACCGTAACAAATGTCTGGGCCATTTTGTCACATAACACTCTCTTAGCCTCATCCATGCAGTCGATATAGAAATAATTTCCGTTACCTGCATCTGCTATGGATTCCATATTCGCATCCGAATAATTTCCGCTTCCAAATCCGAGCGTGGTAAGGAATATGCCGCTCTCCTTTTTCTCCTCGATCAGATCCACCAATCCCGAATTATCTGTGATACCAAGGTTCATATCACCGTCGGAGGCAATGATGACGCGGTTATTACCGCCTTCGATAAAATTCTTCTCTGCAAGCTTGTACGCAGCCTCAATACCGCCGGAGCCGTTGGTTCCGCCACCGTAGCAATAGCAATGCATGTAAGCCTCATCCAGCGCTTCATCTATATCATCCTGTTCTGTTCCTTCCGCGCCTTCAAGAAGTGTGGATGATGATCCGGAATATGTTACTATCGATACACGGTCGGCATCAGTCAATGTATTTGCAAGCTTCTTGAACGCAAGTATGCAAAGGTCTATCTTATCAGACTGTGCCATGGATCCCGATGTATCTATCAGAAATACGTAGTTATTGCCCTCATAGGTGCTCTCCACCTGATTGGCCTGAACTGTCATCATAAGGAGAGTATTGTCCTTATTCCATGGACAGGTGCCGGTCTCATACTGTACCGAAAACGCTCCGGAAGAAATATTCGCATCATCTACGGTATAGTCGAAATAATTAAGCATTTCCTCGGTTCTGATGGCTCCTGAAGGAATGGAATTCAGATCGTATCCATCATTGATCATACGTCTGAAATTAGCATATGACCCTGTATCCACATCTGCCGCAAAGGTTGAAAGCGGTGTTATTGATGTGTTTAAAAATCCGTTTTCATTTATTGCATTATATTCTTCGGTATTGAACGGGATTTCGGCATCAAGATCACCGCAGTATGTACTCCCGGCATATGAATTATCAACACTCTGAACACACGCCTCTTCTGTCCCACATTCTGCTTCGTATACCGAATTCTGGTTTGAGAGAAAACCGAGCATGCCTTTTTTACCGTATGAATCCCCGGAGTTGAATTTTTCCATTTCCCTTTGTGAAGGGAGTTCCTCCTCATCGTCCCATGCAGACAGATCCCCTCCTTTGTTCTCTCCGGTGTCTTTGCCCGATACGATACGACCGTCGCTTACGGAAGGTTCCGGCTTTCCGGTACATCCCGAAAGCATCCCCACTGCCATTGTCATACATATCATTATCGCGAACATTCTCTTTTTCATATTAATGCCTCCCTTTTTTCTGTTTAGCTTTTTACAACGTGTTTTTATAATTTGTTTGCGCGTCTGTTTTTTGTTTGCCGTTTCACCAGCCGTTATTTTCCTCCGCTGTTATATATACGGACCTGCCTCCGGTAATTTATGGGAATTTTTTAATTTTTTTCTTTTTTTTGCATCATCGCGTATCATTCGCTTTGCATCCCCAATCTGATATAATATTCCTGGGGTTAATGGTTGCTGTTTTGGCGTGTATGAGTCAAAACACTTTAAGAGATCAGGAGGAAGGTATGAAGCTTAAAAGAGGTGTCAATCTTGGGGGATTTTTATCGCAATGTGACTACAATGAAGATCACTTTAAAGAATTCATCACAGAAAGTGATATAAAGAAAATTGCCGCCGCAGGCTTTGATCATGTAAGGCTTCCCGTTGACTATAACATTTTCGAGAATGAAGACGGAAGCGAAAATACCGCATGGATAAAGTATGTGACCATGGCTGTTGAATGGGCCGGCAGCGCAGGTCTCTCCATCATTCTTGACCTTCATAAAGCTCCCGGTTATGACTTTAATGATGCCGGAGACAGCGAAAAGAACAATCTCTTTACAAGAGAGGATCTTAAGGAAAGATTCTTAAAGCTCTGGACAAAGATAGCAGAGAAATACGGGAAATATCCCCATGTGGCATTTGAGCTTCTTAACGAAGTCGTTGAAAAGGAAAATGCAGATCTCTGGAATGAACTGATCTCCAAATCTGTCGAAGCTATCAGAAAGGTTAACAGGGACACTCTTATCATCTACGGAGGTATCCACTGGAACAGTGTTAAGACACTGAAACTCCTTGAAAAACCTGTCGATAAAAACGTGCTCTTTACGTTCCATTTTTATGAACCACTCATTTTCACTCATCAGAAAGCATATTGGGTTAAGGGTATGGATCCGGATGAAGACATATTCTATCCGGAAACCATGAGCTACTACACCGATAAGTCCGAAAGACTCGGATTCCAGGGAGATGTTGCCAGAGAATCCAAAGCATGTACCATGGGTTCTGAATTCATCGAAGAAATGATCAACGAAGCCATCACCGCTGCCAAAGCAGCAGGTGTGGGGCTCTATTGCGGCGAATTCGGTGTTATAGACAGAGCTCCCATAGAAGATACCTGCAGATGGTTTGTCGATGTTAATGAAGTATTTAAGAAATACGATATCGGATTTGCACTTTGGACATACAAGAAGATGGACTTCGGTCTGACAGATGAGCACTATGCTCCAATATACGACAAGCTCATTAAAATGTGGATGGAGTAAAACGTGAATTTTTCATTTTGTATCATCGGAAAAAATGAATCATCACACATACGTTCCTGCCTGCCCGCATTAAAAAAATGCGGGCAGGAGATCGTTTATGTTGATACGGGCTCATCCGATGATACAGTTGCCGTTGCAAAAGAATTTACCGATAAAGTCTTTTTCTTTGAATGGATAAATGATTTTTCCGCGGCCAGAAACTTTGCCATGGAGCAGGCATCGGAAGATATGATCTTCTTCGTGGATTGTGATGAATACCTTGAGGAAGACTCATCCGTAGATGAAGCCCTTTCTCTCATGGAGCGATATCCCGATGCTCTGGGGCAGATACTCCGCCGTAACCTTTGCGATGACGGAAATGGCGGGCAGACGATCTATGAAGACCGGGTAGAAAGGCTCTTTGACAGACGACTCTTTAAATACACCGGAAGCATCCATGAACAACCTGTGAGGCGTGACGGTTCCATGCCTTCCGCTTATCACCTTCCCATGTATTTTTCACATGACGGATATCTGGGGACTCCGGAGCAAAAGAAGAAAAAAGGCGAGCGGGATCTGTCGCTCCTTCTTAAAGACCTGGAAGAAAACAGGAAGAGGGATCTTCCCGATGACCCCTATATCTTCTATCAGTTAGGCCAGGCATGTACGCTGATGGCAGATAAGGATAAGGCCGTCGAATATTACAGTCTGGGGCTTAAGCTTCCCTTAGATCCGACACTTACCTATGTTCAGATGATGATCACTAACTATGGCAATGCGCTTACTGATTCAGGCCGGCCTTCGGAAGCCCTCTTACTGGACAGATATGCGGATTACATAGACGATTATGCAGACTACTTTACAATGCTAGGCTTCGCTGCTCTTCAGGCAGGAAAGTATCTGACATCCGCATATTATTACAAAAAAGCTCTCACCGCTCCGAGACATAATCTGACCGCTGCGGCAGATGCACTTCCCCATCACAATCTCGGATGTATATATGAAGGCTTTGGAGATTATCCGACAGCCATCGCACACTTTACAGCCGCAGACAAAGCCGGTCATAAATATTCGGCAGACAGGGCCTCGGCTCTTAAGACAAAGCTCAAAAGCGAAGGGTGCGGGGAAAAGACCTTTTTCCATAACTATATCATTATATGCGATGCCGATAGCGATCAGGATAAAGTGAGATCTTCAATGAATCTGCTGAAAGACCAGACTGTGGGCTTTGATCATGTAATGGTGACCTTTGTCTGTCTTTCTCACAAAGAATGGGAAAGATCTCCCCTCTTTGATCAGATAAGAACCTGGGAGACTGAATCCCCGGATAATATACTTGTACTCGAAGCAGATGATTATGACAGAAATACATCCGGCACAGAGATACTGGGCAGTGTGCTTCAATATTCGACAGCACCTCTGCTCTCCTTCCTTAAACCCGGAGACCGGATCCATGTCGATCATGCAAGGACCATAAAAGAATTTTTTGACCTTCTTCACAACTATTCTCCTTCCGTGATCAGGTGCGGCATTTTCCATGATCAGGATAATCTCTATCTTGAACCTGCCAGAGAAAAGGATCTTCAGGCATGGAAGATCCCCCACAGCGAACTGATAAGTATCATAAATAATAAAGGCACCGGGCTTACTTTTTCGGGCAAAGCCCTCTCAGACGGCGGGAATACCGAATGTGTGTTAGCGGATACCGGTATGGCTCTTATAATTCCCGGATAAATTATTACGGAGATCGATATGGACAATACAGAGTTCAATAAAATAGTTGAAGATATAATGAACAATCCCAGATACGCCGGGAAGCTCACCCGCGAACAGGTGGAGGACATCGTCCGTGACGAGCTGTCGTCAGGTTCTCACAAGGGCTTCTCCGATGAAGCCGTAAGCTCTGCCAATATACAATTCAGACGTGTCGAAAATACCGGATATCAAAACAGGAAATCTCATCCGAAGATCTCTGTCATCATCGTATCCTATGAACAATACGAGCTTACCAAAGACTGTCTGGATAGCATTGCGGCTCACTGCAATGCAGAAGACATAGAAGTCATCGTGATCGATAATGCTTCTTCAGACGGTTCCGACCAATGGCTTTGCGATCATGTAAACGATTATCCCTTCGCCATGCTCCTCCTGCTCATGGAAAAGAATGCAGGGTTTCCCGGAGGATGCAATGTCGGTATCAGGGCCGCTTCACCCAGGAGCGATATCTTCCTGCTCAATAATGACACGAGACTGCTGCACAATTCCTTAAGCTTCCTGCAAAAAGCACTCTGCCGCAGTCCCCTTATCGGTGCTGTAGGCGCTGTTTCCAACTATGGTTCAAATGATACTGTTGTTAATTATACTGTTGCATCGGTAGAAGAATATATCGAATACGGTAATTCCATCAACATTCCCACCCTCAATCCCATTGAGGAAAAGAGCATATTGAGTGCCTTTGCGATGCTGATAAAGAGAGATGTTCTGGAACAGATCAGATATATCATCACAGATGACAACGGTATTGAAATTCCTGAGCGCACCGAATATTTTGATGAACAGTTCTTTCCCGGATATTTTGATGATAACGATCTGTGTCTTCGTATCAGACTGCAGGGATACAGACTAATGCTGGTTCATAATTCCTATATTTATCATGCAGGCTCCAAGAGCTTCAGACAGTTTGACCTGGAGCCAATCAATGAGCGTAATCATCTAAGCTTTATACGTAAATGGAATTATGACTGCAGGATCTGGCAGGAAACATCAGATTCCGAGACAGAGGTTCAAAAGCAGATCGAAGAACTTTTAAAAGAAAGATATCCTTCCCAGACAGATCCCAAGGATATGCATTTCCGACTTATAGAGATCGGTGCCGGCACGGGAGATTTTATCTCACGCCTTAAATACAAATACCCCAACGCTTTTATAATTGGGGCTGAATCGGATGAGACCGCCGTATCTTTTTCACTGGATTCCGCCACGGTTCTTTTCCTTGAAAATAATGACCGGCTTCCCTTCCCCCGCAGGAGCTTTGATTTCATCATAATAAAAAACAGAGACTCCGACTCTGTTTTAAATTCACATATGATGATGGAAAAATACGGTTCATATCTGCTCCCCGGCGGACAGATATTTCCTGCATAAAGATCATATGATTACCTCCGCCCTTTCCTGTACAGGCTTCCGGTATATGTATCATGCGGGGGTCACAGTGATCTCAGGCGTTCTGCCCAGCTGTCATTTTCCGTCTTCATTTTTCCGTTTTCCGCGATCTCTTTAAGAAGAACTTCATTTGTTAAGAGCTCTTTGATCCGCTTTGCCGATGCTTTAGGATCTCTTATATCGTAATATATGATGTCCTTCCCGTCTTCGAATCTTGACTCCAGATACCTGCTTTTGCTGCTCACACAAACGCACCCGCATCTCATTGCGCCGAATACTCTTTCATGTGAACCTTCCGAGAAGAAGGGATGGAAATTAAGCACTATCTTTGCCCTTTCCATAAGTGCCGGACAGCAGACGGGATCCAAATACTCTCCTAAAGTCACATTATTCCTGTGCTTTCCTGCGATATCTTCCCATCCTTCTCCATGTATCTCAAGCCTTATCCCCTCATCAGCCAAGGCTTCTATCATCTGTTCTTTCAAATGATGCAATGCCGTATAGTGCACAGTCTTAAGCAATACTGCGGTAAGTGTCATCCTCTCCGCCGCATTAAGCGTCAGCCCCTTCTCCTTTTCATACCGGCCGACGGCTATATCTTCCTGCATATACGGATCCGATATCAGAGATTCAAATGCCATATCGTAGAATTCTTTATCATCTATCCCCGGAATGCCGGTTGCGGGATGATTCACATCCATGCGATGACCCGTGCCGAGATATAACACGTCAATGTTCTTTTCTGCTTTTCCTCTATATGTCTTTTCGCCAAGTCCCTTGATCACATCGACATCTTCTTCCGATAAACCACCGTGGGGTAGAAATCCTATTCTGCCCTTTAATATAGGGAAACTCTCCGCTATCGATCCGGCCTGATGTCTGTCCACGCAATAGAATTTCAGGCGTTTTATATATAATGCTATAGAAAATGATTCAAAGTAATACAACGGATGATCCACCAGGATATCAACCACTTCAACATCTTTTTCTGCCCAATAGAACATATCATGTCCCGGGAGAATTGCACTCACGCCTATATTATTGAAACATATTACCCTCGTGGAATGATCTATCTCCGGATCCAGTCTGATCAGTTCTCTGGTAAAACTATCATTATTGCTGTAATCCAAAAAAACACCATCTTCGCATCCGGCCGCCATGGCATCGAGAAACAGATTCAAATGAATATTACCGCCTTTTATAAATATCTGCATGTCTTTGACCTTTTTTTTACATAATGTATAATTGTATAAAACATCTGTTATTCGCACAAAAGGAGAAAAGTCTTGAGCGGAATAATCGCGGGAAACGGCAAATCCGAGCAACAGTTATATGAGATCTTAAGAACCATTCCCGACGAGGATATTCTTTGTTTTCTCTCAACCGAATCAACGGATAAAGAGTGCTCCGGGCTTCCGGTTCTCTCCTACGAAAAAGGTATCCTTCTGTACCGTTCCGGCAAGGTCGATCACTTCTATGTAACTCCCGGCGAAAAACTCAAGGCGGATGCTACTGCATATTCTTTTCTCAGACTGGGTGTGTCGGAGAATGATATCTGGTATGTCTCACAGAATTATGATATAACGCCATTCTTCGAACGCCGTGAACTTTCTTACCTTGAATACCAGGTTGCGGACAACTGCAATATGAATTGCTCATCCTGTTCGCATTATTCCAATCTGATAAAAGGAAATGTTCTCTCGGATCTCGAAAGCACCCGCAACGGTTTCTTAAGTCTAAAAAAATATGTAGACAACATCTGTCTCATAAGAGTCCTTGGCGGCGAGCCCCTTATCAATCCGGAGCTTGATAAATATATCGCCATGAACAGGGAGATATTCCCCGATTCAAGGATAGAAATAGTCACCAACGGCATACTTGTCAATAAAATGCCGGATGCTCTTATCCGCTCCATTAAGGAAAACCGCATAGTGATGAATATTTCATTTTATCCCGCCATGAAAGACAGGATGGCGGATGTCACTGCTCATCTCGACAGTTTAAACATCCCCTATTTTGTCTCTCCCATGATAAGTGAATTCAGCAAAGTGACCGATCCGTCAGGCTCACAGAACGCTGCCGACAGTTTTAAAAAATGCACATGGCGTTACTGTACGATGCTTCGTGATGACAGATTGGGCCTGTGTGCATTTTCTTTTCTGACAAAGTATTTTAATGAATATTATACCGAATACCGGCTTCCCGAAAGCGGAAGCTTCTCTCTTAATGAAGCAGATCTCACAACCGAAAAGATCATGCGACGGTTAAATGTCCCCATCGAATTCTGTTCCTACTGCAAACAGCCCGGCGATCCGTGTAAATGGAAGCACGGCCCGGCCGGTTTCGGTTCCCCGGAAGATATCATCATCGACAGTATCTGAATCCCCGGATCAATCCCACTTTTTCCAGGGTGCATTTCCGCTCATCCAAAGCTGTTCCAGCACTTTCTCTTCTCTTAAAGTATCCATGCACTGCCAGAAACCGTGATGAGGATAGCTCTTTAATTCACCTTCCTCAGCGATCTTCTGAAGAGGCCCTTTTTCAAAAACAGTAGTATCACCATCTATATAATCGAATATTTCAGGTTCCAGTACCATATATCCGGCGTTGATGGGAATGCTGTCATCAGAAGCTTTTTCTCTGAAAGATCTTACGGAATTGGCCTCATCGATATCCAGAACTCCCTTTTGCTGTTCCTGGAAAACAGTTGTAAGTGTTGCCATCTTCTTGTGTCTCTGATGGAATGCCAGGAGCTCGCTGATGTTGATATCACTTACACCGTCGCCGTAGGTCATCATAAACGGCTCGTTTCCGATATATTTCTGTATTCTCTTGATACGTCCGCCCGTCATGGTCTCCAGCCCCGTATCAACTATAGTCACCTTCCATGGTTCAGTCCTCTTGTCATGATAGATAACGGAATTCTCTCTGGTGAAGTCAAAAGTAACATCCGATGTGGAAAGAAAATAATCCGCAAACCACTCCTTTATCATATGCTGTTTGTATCCGGCACAGATGATAAAATTATGGAATCCGTAATAGCTGTATTCCTTCATGATATGCCATAATATGGGCATACCACCTATCTCTACCATGGGCTTGGGTCTGAATCCCGATTCTTCCGATATTCTTGTTCCCTTACCACCTGCAAGCAATACGACTTTCATCTTCAACCTCCTCAACAGCATCCGTGTTTTCTTTCAGATCAATACCTCCGCAAATGAGATATTTTTTTCTGATCCGGGGAATTTGGTGACTCCCCCCATATAGGATTATTTCTTATAAAGCTTTAATTATTTAATTTGTTTTGTATCTCTACCATCATATCATATGTTTTTTTCTTAAGGACTGCCACATAAAACTCAAGGTATTCATTAAAATACGGCTTATCCTTATAGGTTTCAAAAACCTTTTCTCTTATCATGTCCTGTTCGCCTTTGGCGATACGCGACTGATCCAGCTGGCATCTGATCATCCATGGCGTCAGGAAATTATATAAAAGATCCTTCTCCAGCCATTCATAACATTCTGCCCCCAGATCTCCCGACATAAGATATTTCTTCAGATGTTCGGTATAATTTTTATAAAAGATCCGGAAAAAAGTATCATAGATCTTACTCTTATCTCTGTCCTGAACCCTTATCCAGTCATATGTCAGTATAAGACATACGCCCCTTCTTTTAAAAGAATTCAAAAGCGTCGGGATCTGCCATAAATTTGTATCACATTCTTCCTCCGTCTCATCGAGATAGGGAATGTCATCCTCCCACAGTCCGAATTCGCCTATCCATGTCACATAATAACTGATCTTTTTCAGAATATCATCCATAGTGGTACAGGCCTTTATATCAGGTTCCCTACGTCCCAATTCCTGATTCGTTATGATCACGGGTCTCTCATCCAGGCAGCTCTTAATCAACTCAACAAGAAGATCGAGGCTACCGGGGCAAAAGCAGTTGGACGTATTCGACAGCTTTCTGTAGATACCGTTTCCGCATCTCATTACCCGCGGAAAATTCCTGTCCTTGATATCCGATACGTTACGGTTATAGACGAAATTATCATATTTTTCAGCATACTCTCTGCACACTGCTTCCGTGTCATCATCAGAACAGTTATCGGAGATCACCAGCTCAAGCTCCCCCTTAATAAAGCATTTCTCCGCAACTATAGTGGCGATGGTATTTTTTAATCTGAGTACTTCATTTTTAGTCGGGATACAAAGACTTACTATCGGCTTACCCATATCTTTTTCCTTTTCAAATGATTATTTTCCGGATCAAACATCTGCGCTCATGCGAATCGTATTTATCTGCACTGCCCCCCGGGGCGAAAGAAATCCGCATCAGTATTTATCTCACCGGTTTTATGATAAGATTATATCAATCATTACATTTAATTACTGTTCATCGGGCCGTAAATCCTGCTCCGGTCCAAAAGGAGTTATCATGGACTTTTCCGTATGTATGATAATGAAAAATGAGGAGAGTGTTATAGGTAAATGTCTTTCTTCCTTGAAAGACTTCAATATTCCCCTTTCAAATATCATAATCGTCGATACCGGTTCCACAGATTCTTCCGTATCTATAGCGGAATCCTTCGGTATTACTCCTTACCTGCATAAATGGAACAATGATTTCTCGGAGGCCAGAAATTATGCGGCTTCTCTGGCTCACACGGACTATGTACTCGCTCTCGATGCGGATGAATATATCACAGCCTTCGACGGCGACTCTCTGGCCTCAATGGTTAAGGCGTCTCCATCAGCCATAGGACAGTTGATCTGTCACAATATCATCCGTGCAGATGGTATTGAAAATATCCAGAGCAGTCCTTTGGAGCGCTTTTATAACAGGCATACCACACACTTCGAATACTCCGTACACGAACAGCTTGTTCCTCTGGAGGGACCGTCTTCTTATATCCGTATACCCTTAGAGATCACCCACACGGGATATTGTCTCAGTCCCGAAAAGCTTGAAGCAAAATCCCTGCGCAACATCGAACTGTTGAAAAATGAGCTGTCCCTTCATCCGGAAAATCCGTATATATATTTCCAGCTTGGCCAGTCCTACCTGATGATGCGTGATGAAAGATCAGCTCTTCCCTGGTTCGAACAGGGACTTAACCTTAACATCGATCCGAAAATCGAATATTCGAATATGCTTGTCACCGGATACGGTCAGTGCCTCATAGCCTGCGGAGAGAATAAAAAAGCTCTCGAACTCTCAAAATATCAGGATATGTTCGGAAACATTCCCGAATATATCTTTATGATGGGCACTATCTATATGAACAATCAAATGTACGGTGATGCACTTTCAAGCTTTGTAAAATGTCTTTCCATGAAGGAAAACCGTACCAGGGGTATCACAAGTTATTTCGCTTTCCATAATCTCGGAGCCATCAGCGAGATCCTCGGAGACAGGGAGATCGCAGTCGATTTCTACAGAAGAGCCGGTGACTATCCCCGCTCTCTTGCGCGCTTAAAAGCCCTTACGGAAGAGTAACTTTCCCTTTCCATTTTTCATTAAACTTTACCAGGTTGTCTTCCAACAGCTTTCTGTATTTTTCATTATCTTTTCCAAAGCTGACACTTCCATGGTGATACACAAAAGCATTCCTGCAAAGCACGTTTCTGTATCCCGCTTCCTTTATTCTGTAACCGTAATCCGTATCTTCAAAATTCCCCGGCGAAAAGCGTTCGTCAAGTTCGCCTGTTTCATCCCAAGCTTTTCTCTTTATCAATAATGCAAATCCTACAAGCCATTGCCTGTCCTCCAATGCATCCGGAGCCGGAATATTAATATTCACCGCCAGATTCCTGCACGCTTCAAAGGAGGTCTCACGCGCCGTCACCATCTGTGCATTTGCGGCATAATTGGTAACAGCACCGGCCGCCGCCACATCATTTCCCGAATAAAGCCCCATCCTCAGATTAAAAAGTGAATTCGGCAAAAGAACAGTGTCATTGTTGAGCAGAAAAATATCATTACCGGCTTCGGCAGCTCGTGCTCCGATATTACAACCGCGTGGGAAGCCCTCATTCTCCTCATTGAATATACTTAATATATCTGCCTGCTCTCTCAAATATTTTGCAGTTCCGTCTATGGAAGCATTATCAACTACCACGATCCGGTATGCGTCTTCGTGGCAGTTTGCGCGTATGCTTTCTATGCATTTCTTTGTTTCTTCCACATTGTTATGTGCCAGAATGATGATCGATGCAGGCTTAACATTTATTTCTTTTGTTTGCTTAAGTTCATTCCGGGCTGATTTTATTATTTCCTTATCACCTTCATTATCACAGAAGAATAATGCATTTTCATAACAAAGATATGCCTGGTCCGGATTCCTGTCTCTCAGATAAGAAGCCAGCATATAGTACAGTTCATGATCATAGGGATCCTTCCTTAATGCTCTGTACAGCATTGATAAAGCACTTTCATCTTCCCCCGCTCTGAACATAAGCTCTGAAGCCTCTATGAGACTTTTAACGGAGGGCTTATCACTTAAAAGGTCCCTTACTTCGGCAAGAGCTTTATCCCACTGCCCTTCATTAATATAGGATGCCGCCCTTTCTTCCCTTTGTATCTTTATTATTTTTTTGTTTTTATGATCTGATTCATCGAAAATAGGACTGTCCGTCCCGAATATGATGTGTTTTCCATAGAGCGATGCCAATGAACACAAATCCACTGCATTGCCGTCTCTTGACGTGATCACATGATCTGAATTGATGATCACAGATTCCGGATCCACAGCAGGATCATCTATCACCAGGATAAGACTGTCGTATTCACTGTATTTCTCCAGTTCCGCCATTATCAGCTCAAACCCTTTTTGACGTTCCTGCTCAGACTCTCCCTGTATAAAAATCACAAGCTGCGCATCCTCGTTATGAAAGGCTTCGCAGAATCCCCTGATAACATTTTTGTAGGTGCAATATCTTTCTTTCCAGTCCGCTATATATGTATATACAGGTACCTTCTCTCCCATTACGGCGACAGAAGATCCACAGTCTGCAACTTCTTTATGAGAGATCATCCTCCCATACTTTCGCGCAAAATCTTCAACATCCCCCTTAAGATCCTCGGACATTGTGGCCAGAACTTCTGCAGGGCACTCCCACCATCTGATACGCATGAGTTTATCAATGATTTCTTCTTCAAAGCGGTATCTCACAACTTTAGCAGGATTACCGGCAACTATGGCATAGGGCGGAACATCCTTCGTGACAACCGCGCCTGCCGCCACCACCGCTCCGTCTCCAATATATACACTTCCGATTATGACTGCTCCGTATCCTATCCAGCAGTCATTTCCGATTATGATCTGACCTTTTCTCTTATGCTTATAAGAGTCATTCTTTATTCCTTCTATTTCTCCCTGGAATACCGAATCGATATCATGATCTATATCCGCGAGAAAACGGATATTCTCTGCAAGAGCAGAGTATCGTCCGATATGCAGACCGCAAATCCCGCCGCCTCTCATGTTGGCTCCGGTTTCCAGGCATGCGCTCACTATATAGCTTCCTCTGTCGATATAGACTGCCGGGAAATCTTTTCCTGTTTCGCCCATATCAACAAGCATTCTTGTCTGTTGTTTTATCTGTCCCGGCTCAAATGATAAATTAAAATACATAACCCCTCATCCTAAATATCAAAAACTTCTTTTGTTTTAGCTATGATCCTGGATACAGCCATCGGATAGCTGTATTGTTCCTTAACCCTCTTGTATCCTGCGTATGCTATTGCAGCTCTTTCCTTATCATGTCTGAGATAGAAGTCCGCCTTTTCATTCATTTCATCTGTACTATTTGCCGTGATCAGTTCTTTCCCCGGCTCGAACAATTCTTCCATCTCTTCCTGCCAGTTGGTCAGACAGAAGCCTCCGTAACTCATTATGTCAAAAACTCTCTGAGGGACTCCCGTCTCTATTCCCGCCATTGTGATATTCAGATTTATCTTTGATGCCAGAAATACTTTAGGCATTCCTTCATCATAGGTCACAAAATCTTTTCTTATCAATCTTTCTCTTAACACTTCCGGGACAGCCTTTGATGTATATAATGCGACCTGTTTTGTTTCTGAAAGTCTTCTTAATACAGTGATCCTGTCCCTGGATGATTTTTCGTAGGCAAGGATCAGTGTTTCCACCAGAAATCTCGGGGAAATGCTGTATTTGTCTTCCCCTTTATGGGACATCCCTGTATATATCGCATTGATAAATGCATCCGAAACTTTATCATATACTCCGGATCCCTTATCCCATCTTCCCACCACCGAATCCATGAGAGCATCTGCCTCTTCCTTCATCGCGCCCCCGAACTCGGTAAAAAGTTTTTCTCTGATACTGTCACTGTAAAGATTTCCGACAAAAGAAATGTCACTCCTGTATTCCGCAAGTTCGTTTTGCGCAGGATCGAACATATCCGCTTTGGTTATATTTCCGGCAAGGGGTTCATAGAAAAGATTTTTCAGGCCTTCATTTTTTAATCTGTTATATTGTGTCTTATCGAATACGAAAATGATATTTGTATCATACTGAGCTTCTCTCATATATAAAGCTCTCTGCGGAGAATCATAAACCCAGGATATATATATATGTCCTTTTTCATGGCATGCCTCTGCCACAACGGCGCAGAAATCCTGAGTGATGACTATCTCATCCTTACCGCCGTTATCTATCTCGCTTTTGACCAGTGACAATGTCTTTTCATCATATTCTGCATCGGGCACCAGCACCTGCCCTTGTCTGGTCTCATGGTCTGTTTCAATGAGTCCCCAAAGAATACCGCTAAGGGTAGTGATGGTAATCGTCTGTTGAAAATATAAAAATCTCGGTTTCATTATCTACCTCTGCAAGATATCTTTTCAAACAATTACCTGTACGAAGAGAACTGTCGAATAAATCTCGAAAAGATCCTCTGAGTCGGGAAATTGTCGCGATGTGACGACATTACTATTTTATCATAAGTGCCGCTATAAATAAAAACTGCAGTATCTTTCGATACTGCAGTTTTTTCATCGGGTGATTTATTATCATCCGAGGAGAGAAAGCACATTCTGATTGGACTGATTTGCCTGGCTGAGCATTGATGTGCCTGCCTGAGCAAGAATGTTTGCATTCGAGTATGTTACCATTTCGGTAGCCATATCTGTATCTCTTATTGCTGCCTCAGCTGATGTTGTATTCTCAACAACGTTATCGAGGTTCTTTATCGTATGCTCGAGTCTGTTCTGAACAGCACCGAGATCTGCTCTCTGTGAAGATACACTTGCAAGTGCGGCCTTAACCTGTGAGATCGCATTCTCTGCAAGACTGTTATCGCTACCCGATACGCTGACTGTATCTATTCCTATTCCGGATGCACTCATTCCGGCGATTGATATAGCTATATACTGACCTGACTCTGCACCAACCTGAAGGTTCTTAGCGGTGAATGATCCGTCAAGAAGATTCTGCTCATTGAATGTTGTAGTAGAAGCAACTCTGTCGATCTCACTCTTGAGAGCCTGTACTTCCTGATCGAGGTATCCTCTGTCAGCACTTGTAAGCGTCTCATTGGAAGCCTGAACCGCAAGAGTTGTCATACGCTGAAGCATATCATGTACTTCACCAAGACCACCTTCAGCAGTCTGTACGCAGGAAATACCGTCCTGAGCGTTTCTGCTTGCCTGTGTAAGGCCCTTGATCTGACGACGCATCTTCTCTGAAATTGCAAGACCTGCTGCATCATCGGCTGCACGGTTTACTCTGTATCCGGAAGATAACTTCTCAGTGGACTTAGCCTGTGCGCTGGTCGTAAGACCTAACATTCTGTTACTGTTCATTGCGATCAAATTATGCTGTACTACCATCTCTCTCTCCTTAAATGATATACTGCGGGATCTTTCATTCCGTTATTTTTTCTTTTCAGGCGTTCCCTGCGCCTTACAATACATATATCGGTGCTTTAACAAATTAGTTTACAGTAATTATCAAAAAAATTAAAAAATTTCCGAAATCTCTTTTCCGGATCCCGGAAATCTTTTGCATAATCTCAATCGGTTTGATCAGCGAGGGCTTTTAAGCCAACATGAAAGGGCTGCCCTTTCGGACAGCCCCTTCTTTGGTAGTTTAATTCGATTTCGAATTTCAGTCTTAGCCGAGAATTGAAAGTACGTTCTGGTTGGACTGATTTGCCTGAGCAAGCATCGATGTACCAGCCTGTGCAAGGATGTTGGCATTCGAGTATGCAACCATCTCTGTTGCCATATCCGTGTCGCGGATAGCACTCTCGGCAGCCGTTGTATTCTCTATAACGTTGTCGAGGTTCTTGATTGTGTGCTCAAGTCTGTTCTGAACAGCACCGAGATCTGCTCTCTGAGAAGATACGCTCTTAAGAGCATTCTTGATAGTAGAGATTGCAGATTCAGCATTTACGTTAGTGTTTCCGGATACGGATACACCGCTTACACCGATACCGGATGCTTTCATTGAAGCGATCGAGATACCGATATACTGACCGGACTCTGCACCTACCTGAAGGTTCTTGCCAACGAATGATCCATCAAGAAGATTCTGCTCATTGAATGTAGTTGTTGAAGCTACACGATCGATTTCAGACTTAAGGGCCTGAACTTCCTGATCAAGATAAGCACGATCTGTTGATGTCATGGTCTCATTAGAGGCCTGAACTGCAAGAGTGTTCATTCTCTGAAGCATATCGTGTACTTCAGTAAGAGCACCTTCAGCGGTCTGCACTGCGGAAATACCGTCCTGTGCATTTCTGCTGGCCTGTGTTAAACCTTTGACCTGTCGACGCATCTTCTCGGAAATTGCGAGACCTGCTGCATCATCGGCTGCACGGTTGACTCTGTAACCGGAAGATAACTTCTCGGTGGACTTAGCCTGAGCGCTAGTCGTAAGGCCTAACATTCTGTTGCTGTTCATTGCTGTTAAGTTGTGCTGTACTACCATAATATTTTCCTCCTTGAAATTGGATTATGTGGCATCCTTGCCACGCTTATTGGTTGTTACAACCTCTCGGTTGCTTGTATTAATTATATCGGATAAATTATCCGATAGTTAATACCTTTTTTATAAAATTTTTTGATTAACTAAAAAACTTCTTTTCAGTTGCTAATGCAATATTAGCAAAAATCGAAAGTCGTTTCAACTTCTTTTTGTTAGATTTTTAGTATATTTTTTTGTACACTATTTTTTCTTGTCCATCAGCTGAGGATCCACCAGATTTATACGGTTCATTGCCGTATAATAACGACTCGCTGCCTGTACGGAAACTTTAGTCTGTTTTATCTTCTTTCTGCTCTCACCCAGCTTTATCTTCACAAGAGAGCTGTTCCTGGATTCTGCTGCCTGGATGGCATTGCTTTGCTCGGTAACATATCTGATCTGCTCCTGAAGCGTAGCTATCTCGTTCTTATACTTTTCCTTATTGCTTACAAGATCATCTTTTATCCTGTCAAATACGGCATTGAATCCGTCATCCAGCTTTATCAGTTCTTCGATGAGCTTTCCTTTCTCATCGAGCATCCGGTCAAATTCCTCCCAGTCCGGCTCCTCAGCTTCAAGAGCACTGCGCTGTTTATCCGTTCCGTCAAGAATGGCCTTCAGGACAGCCTTCTTTTCTTCCATACTTTGAATAAGAGTCTTTAAGTACTGTTCCGGCATATGCATTTACCCCTGCGGTGTCTGCTGCTTTGCTTTCTTCATAACCTCTTTCCATGTATCTCTCATGGATCTGATATGTCTTACAACCTCTTCCATGATCTCTTTATCTTTGGTCATGTTGGCTTCAACCAGTCGCTTTTCAAGATAAACATATACTCTGTCAAAATCCTGCGCCACAGGATATTTGAAATTAAGAGTATTTCTGAATTCCGTGATTATACGCTGTACCTTAGTGATATTGATATGTGCTTTTTCTATATTTTTTTCTTCAATAGCCTGTATAGCGATATTTCCGAACTTGATAGCCCCCTCATAGAGCATGAGCGTCAGTTCCGCCGGAGTTGCCGTTGATATTGAGTTGGTCTTATACTGCTCGTAAGGATTTCTAGTCATAATTTTACCTCCACAGGATGAAATCAAGCCGCCTGCCTGTACACAGACTGACGGCTTGTATTCATTCCATAAAAATCATTATCATCTCATTCCCAGCATAGAAGATACTGCGCTCTGATTGCTGTTCATGTTGGCAAGAGCTTTCTCCATCGTAGTGAACTTATCGTACCACTTATCTTCGATGTCGGATATCTCCTGCTCGATATCCTTGATCTTGGTCTCCCAATCGCTCTCTTCCTTGGATAACTGCTTGTCGTTGTACACCTTATAGATACTGGACAGATTCGAATTACCTGACATCTGCTTAAAGAGAGTGTTGTACATGGTATCCGAGAATTTTTGGAAGAACTTGGTTACCTTCTCGGGATCCGACGCTATCATACTCTTTAACTTATCTTCTTTTCCGGCAGTACTCTCATCATCGGGATTTCCGTCGATATGAAGAGCATATCTTTCATTTTCTTCGGTATCGAAGTATCCGCCTGTAGCAATACCGAAATCTGCAAGATACATCTTTATAGGATCGCCGTTCTTGTCCAGGCCGAACAGCGCATTGCCGTCCTTATCCGTATCGAAGCCCTGCAATGTTACATTGATCATTGCCTGTCTGACATCATAAAGCTGACTGTTTCCTGAAAGCAGGCCGTCCTTGATCTTTTTCTCCCACTCTTCGATCTCTTTATCTGTCATCTCCTCTTTCTGTTCATCAGTAAGAGGATCATACTTTCTTGCAGGATCCGCACCATATGCCTTAGACATCTCATTGATGATGCTGTTGTATTCCTTGATCATATCCTTGATGACATCGTATACAGCATCGTAGTCGGTACCCGTTGTAACGGATATCTCCTCATTGGGATTAGCCGGCATCGAATTGATGGTATAGGTACTTCCGTTGATCGAGAAAGTATTATTCTCGGATGTAAATTCCGCATTATTAAGAATAAGCTTTGCATTTGATCCGTCAACTTTGGACGCTCCGGATTCCTTGGTAAGCCCAAGCTTACCGAGAGTCGCAGCTGTAGTGCTGTCGAGGGAACCGAACGCCGCGCCTACGGATGAGAACGCGAAATCACTCTTTTCACCGCTGGTCTTTGCACTGATAAACATTCTTCCGTTAGCCGCATCATAGTTAGCATTAACGCCTGAGCTCTTGAGCGCATCAGCGAGACCTTTCATGCTGTTAACAACAGTCGCTCCGTCTCCTGCATCTTCTCCGCCGATCTGGATTACCTTTTCTTCTCCTGTCTTTGTCTTGAAAGAGAACTGACTTCCTGCGGTAATGCCAAGCTTTTCAACCAGATTGTCATCAGCTCCGAGTACCTTGGACTCGCCTTCCTCGGTATACTTAAGAACATCACTGGTCAGATAAGCCGCATTGGCGGTCTTAACGATCTTTGCAGTCTGAACTCCGTCCGTTGCACCTGCTCCCGGAATAACCGAAAGAGCGCTGTTGGACGTTGTGGTCTTTTTCTTCGTGTAAGCAGTTGAAAGTCTGTTCTTTGAGAGTGTCCCCGAGTAGAAGGACATGATCTTGCTGTTCATAGACTTCCATGCATCCTGAGTCCACTTATTTTTTGTAAGTGATCCCTTGGCCTTGTTGAGCCTTAAATTTGCTTTTGACGTGTACGCTGAAATGATGCTCTCGGTATCAAGTCCGGAGTTCATGCCGGTAACACGTAAAAGATCCGATGCTCCCATAGGTCATGACCTCCTTTCTTTATCTCTTCTCGTCGACAACAAGTCCGGCATACTCCCAGACTCTTGCGATCATATCCAGCGTCTTTTCCGGAGGAAGCTCCTTGATGACTTCCTTCGTCTTCTTGTCAACTATCTTGATGGTAATGCGGTTGGTCTGCTCATGAATACCGAATTCGGAAATATAATTGGTATTCTTCTTCTGCAGCTCCTTCATTGCCTTACGGATAGCTTCTTCCGTTACCTGCTGAGAGTTCTGCTTTGCAGCATTATTCTGTCCGTTGTCATTTCCGTGACTCTCATCATCTGTCTGTGTTTTTGCGACCGAAATTGTGGAACTGTCCACCTGCGGAGCATTGGACTCTATAGGCTGACCTTCCATGGTCTCTGATGTCTGCGCTTCCTGTACTGCAGGGCGCATTGTCTGTGCATTGTAACTCATTGCACTTCCTAATGGTTCTACTGTCATTTTTCTCACCTCCATGTGAAAATGTTTTGCCTACCGGTAACTTATATTAGACGGCTCGCCACCGCATAATAACTTTTACATTTCCACATCGTAATATTTATATCGTCATAACGTCGATAAAAATAATACAATGCGCGATAAAATCATGAATTGAACAGCTTGTTCAATGCATCGGGAGTCTGTTCCGTCATAGCCTCTCTGTTGGCCGCCTGGATCTGCTCGTATACTTCATTCCTGTAGATTGAGATTTCCTTAGGCGCCTTGATACCGATCTTGACCTGATCTCCCTTGACCTCAAGAACGGTAACTTCGATATTATTATTTATGATAAGGGCTTCGCCCTTTTTTCTGGATAATGCTAGCATATTAACACCGGCCTTTCATCTGCTGTTACTTTTTATCAGCGGCATTTTCTTTGCGTGACTTAAGGATATCGTAAATATAAAACTTAACCGGATAATCCTCTTCCAGAACCACCTGAACAGCCTTACGCGTGTCGACATTAACTACAAGCGGAGCCTTAAGATTAACACTCATCTTGGAAAGATCCGAAGGAACTGTGATGGTAACAAGTACCAGGATATTTTCTCCCTCTCCTATAACCTTTAAAAGATCATCGTCAACCAGTGGATTATAATCTTCCTTAGCGATAAGAGGATCAACTACAGGCATTGCAAAAGTAGGTTCCTGTACGGACTGCAGCCATCTTATACCTGCCTGATCACCCTGTTCGGCGTCATGGATAAGCGCAAAATCCGTAAGATCCGGGAATCCGACTATACCGTTCGGAAACTTTATCATCTTGCTGTCATCAATTGTAACTTCCCCAAAAATCCTTGTTTTTATCTGCATTTGACCTTCCCTCCGCTCACGCGTTTGTAATAATTTGGAGATAAAAATCCGCCGGCATGTTAAAAATATACATCCCGACGAATTCATTTTATCATCTTTTGTGCAAAGTGACAAGTTGTGTTTATAAATAGTTAAGAAGTGTAGTCTGAATCATCTTTCCGGTAGCCATAAGTGCCGCTTCATAAGACACCTGAGCACTTGAAAGCTGTACCGCAACTTCTGTCGCATCAGCATCTTCATTATTGGACTGAAGCTCTTTGAAAGTTGTCTGCTGATCGGAAAGTCTGTTCTTTACCAGATCTAACTGCGCACCTCTGTTACCCATCTGGGTGAGGGCTTCATCCGCGATATCAAGATAGCCCTGCATCCTGGTTATATATTTGCTGAATGTCTTTTGAAGCTGATCGGAAAGATACGTCTTCGCCTTTTTCGCCGCATCAAGCTCTGCATTTATGTCAGCAAGCTCTGCATCACTCTTGGTCTTATCCCCGGCCAGCCCCTTTAACATATCCACCTGACTAATAACATCCTTTAATCTGTCTGCTATGTCGGTCACTTCACTGACATCACGTCCTATGGATGTTGAAAAAATATCTGCCGCGTATGAATTTACCTGAATCTTCTGATTAAAACCTATCTGGTATTCTATGGGCTGATCCCAGGCGCCGCTGTTCTTATAATCGGCATTGAATTCTATATTTCCGGGATCAGTGCTGTCCGATCCCTGCGGGAATCTGTTGCAGTAGTAATAGTGCTCCGGTCTCAGATCCGTATTCCTGAACTCGGATTTTTCATATGTTACGGAAAGCTTTCTGTGAGTGCCGTCCGCATTCTTGGCATTGTTGATGGCATCGTAAACATCTCGGCTCATCACAACTTCGCCGGTTTCTTTGATAAGCTGGAACACACCTGTTCCGGAGGCTGCGGCATTGTAAGCGGCGTCTCTGTCAGCGGCAACAGCAGCCGTAGT
This sequence comes from Lachnospiraceae bacterium, assembly GCA_024697065.1. Lineage (GTDB taxonomy): Bacteria > Bacillota > Clostridia > Lachnospirales > Lachnospiraceae > NK4A136. Next base: position 13,465 of record JAILGE010000011.1, on the reverse strand, counting down.
GGGAATACCCGCAGGAAGCGGATCTCCATCTACCGCAGAAAGTGTAATCGCAGTGCCGTCCAGATTATCGTAGCCTACTCTGAATCTGTAATACTGCATTGATTCTATGGACTGCTCTGTTACTTCATCTGTCGTTCCGCTTCCGTAGGTTGAATAGTTGGATGATGTGATATCGGAAAGCTTTCCGGTATCCACATATGTCATCTCATCCAGATCATCGAAATCAAAGGCTTCCGTTATCTGATAAGTCTCATTTTCGGGCACCTCATTTCCGAAAGAAAGAGATGTGTTTGTTCTGTATCCCGTAAAAATATAACGTCCGGCGTAATCCGAATCACCCGTACGATATACTTCATTCTTAAGCTCTATAAGACTGTCAATCATTACGAGCTTATCTTCTACCGTGTACTGATCGGACGCACCGCTTTCGCACTTTTCTATCATTCCCGTAATAGCGGAAATAGTCTGCTTTGCGGAGCCTTCGGTAAGCTGAAGCCAGCTGGAAGCATCCTCGATATTTCTCTTGTAGTACTGATCGATCTGTGCAACATCGCTTCTCAGTCGCAGAGAGCGGATCGCCACAACGGGATCATCGGAAGGCTTATCAACCTTCTTGCCTGTAGCAAGCTGAGTATTGAACATATCCTGCTGTACCTTATTGTTATTGATATTTCGCAGAGAATTATTCTGCATTACCTTATTCGTTATCCTCATTATTTACCTCCACGAAGAGAATTTTCGTATGAGAAAAGCCATTTTCAGTTTTCTTTCATAGAGTATATCGGCATGCTTTCTTATAATACTAACACACATCCCTAAAAAAATTTACGTTCCGGCTATCTTAAAGAAAAGTTCTCTGATATCTTCAAACGGTACTTTGTATTCCGGTACATAGGTAAGTTTACCTATTATCCCCAGATCTTTGAAATCTCTCCTGAAATACCGGTTTTGGGTGATATCCTCCACGATCTCTTTTACACATCGCTGCAGATCATAGAATTCTTTTTCATCATAAAAAGTATTTGCCGCAGCCATATTGAACAGGGGCAGATAGAAAGCCCCACACCAGAAGATATATTCCATTTCTTCTTTATACCGTTTATCAAGCCCTCTCTTTACAAATTCTTCATGAAGTTTTAAATATCCTTCAACGATATGGAACCTGTTTTTCTTATAATTCTCAATATCAGAACAGCTGCCTTCTCTTTTGTAGTAATGATAAAAAGCTTCCGATATCTTCAGATATTTTTTACAAAAGAATCTGACCATATACGAAAAAGGAGGTTCCTCATATGATATCCTTTCGGCAAAGACAATATCATTCTCTCTTAACAATCCGGTTCTGTACATCTTATCCCAACATACGACGGACGAATCCGAAGGCAGGACGAACCCCTGTCTTTCTTCCCCGGAAGAGATCGTATATGAATATACTATCTCATTTTTGCGTCTGTCAGATCTTTTTACTCCGTAAACGGCAGAAGTCTCTCTGACAAATCCGAACTCAACCACATCGGCATCATGCTGCTTTGCAATGTCATAGAGACACTCAAAAGCATCTTCATCCAGCCGGTCATCGCTGTCAAGAAACATGACATATTCTCCGGTAGCGTATCCCATTGCCACATTCCTGCATCCTCCCGGTCCCATATTTTCACTGTTTAGGATCAGTATGATATTATCCGGAAAAGCCGATTCATATTCCTTTAACCGTTTCACGGTCCTTTCATCATCGGAATGATCGTCCACTATTATCATTTCCACATCATCGATCCCGACAGTCTGCTTCAATACACTGCCTATGGAAATATCCAGATATTCCGCAGCATTATGTACCGGCATGATCAGACTTATCTTTTTTTGATGATCCATAATAAAGAATAAACCTTTCTGTTTTCATTATACCCAAAAAAACCGGCCGGGATCATTCCCGACCGGATCTTATCATACTCCTGTCTGTAGTATCAGTCTGTCATATATCTCCGTAAGAGTCTGTATCATCTTCGAAGCCATATTATATTGCTGCTGATACTTTGTGAGATTTACAGCTTCTTCATCATTGTCCACGCCGAATACTGACAGGCGCTGGTTCTGGATAGAATTCTGAAGATACTGATAATTGCTGGTGAAATTGTTTGCTCTGTTGGTATTGAGAGCTACATCCGAAAGCACACATACCAGATACTGATCGGAAGCGCACCCTCTGAATTCCATCTTATCCTTATTTGTCTTAAGATCAATGATATCCGATACTATATCATCCTTGCTTATACCTTCATTGACACCGTCGGTATAAGGTCCGCCGTTTTCCGTCGAATAGATCTTCTTCCTGGTGGCAAGAAGATCCGCATCTTTTATCAGTTGCTCATTTACTCTGAAATTTCCACCCGTGAGCATATAATAGCTGGGATCCGTTGACTTGATCGAAATTGTATGACCTGCTGTCCCCGTGCGCTCGTATGAATAAGTATCTCCGGGCTGACCGAATTTATATGCCACACCACCGTTATCTTCGCAATTGAAGAAATTGATACCGTCGGTTCCCTGATCCGTCACACCTTCGCTGTAAATGTTGTTTGTAGCAGTTGCGTACATCCTTACCCACTCGTTCATCTGTGACATGTAGTAAGGAATACCCTGATAGGAAATGGATCTTCCGATAAAAGCAGATGATCCGCTGCTCATAACAGTACTGCCGCTGTTTCTGTTGGGATCCAGCGTAAAAGTGTATTCCGCATAAGGTCTTCCGGCTGCATCTGTCTGACCCTCGGTATAATCAAAGGTCCAGTCACCGGTAATATAATAATTCTTGCTGGCGATCTGTATCACACCGCCCGACTGGGTAAGATTTAACTTGTTCATATCCATGAGATAATCCGCAGTAACCTTAACCTTAACGGTATCAAGCTTGTCATACTGTCCTGTTCCCGCAGGATTGTAAACATATCCGCCGTTCCCGTCACTGTCGAAAAATCCTTTACCCTCAATATTTCTCTCATATGCAGCGCCGGTATTAACAACTTCACCTTCAAAACCTTCACCGTTATTACCGTCACGCATCTGCATCAGCCCGTAAAGCTTTCCTCCCGATGCGTTTCCGTAGATATTTAAGGCATCACCTTTCCTCAGATAATCCTTATCGGTCCAGTCCTGTCTGCCGCTGAAATAAATATCATACAGTCCGTCTATATCGGACTGGCATACCTTATTATCCACATCGCGAACAACACAGGTGAGGGTCTTATAATCCTTACCGTCTATAAGCTGCTGCCCGCAGATCTTTACCATGAATCTGTTTCCGCCTGTGGTACGTTCTTCATTGTTGGAATCAACAATGGGAACTTCTGTTACCTCCACATCAACGACCTCAGCAAGTTCATCCACCAGCAGATCTCTCTGGTCACGAAGTTCGTTGGCAACCGCCCCCGTATTCATCTCGATGATATTGATCTGCTTATTGAGGGATGCGATCTCTTCCGCAACAGAATTGATCCTGTCTACCTGAACCTTGATCTCCTGATTGATATCCGACTGCATCTTCTGCAGATTGGTATACATATCATTAAAGTATGTGGTAAGCCTTCCCGCCTGACCTATCATCTGCTGCCTTACAGTAGTATCTCCGGCATTCTTGGAAAGCTCCTGAACAGATTTATAAAAGTCTTCATAAACGGTGGTAAATCCGTTAACGGTATCATCATCGGTGTAATACTGTTCCAGAACCTGCATGTAATACTGTTTTGCTTCATATTCGCCAAGCTTTGTCTGGTTGTTCCAGTATTTCTGATCATAGAAATTATCACGTACACGCTCAATGGCAATTGTCTCTACGCCCGCGCCTACGCAACCGTAAGTAGTAAATGATCTGATGGATTCAGCGGCCTGCGTTGTAACAACCTGCCTGCTGTAACCCTTTGTCTCCGCATTGGAAATGTTATTTGCAGTCGTATTCAACGATGCATTGGAAGACTGAAGACCTGTATATGCTGTATTTAATCCAAGGAAAGTAGATGACATAGGCTTATCCTCACGATCCGAGCTGTGTGATTATGTGCTCCGTGCACTCATCTATCACATTGATAAAACGGCTGCTTGCATTGTATGCATTCTGGAACTTGATCATGTTCGAGAGTTCTTCATCGGTCGATACTCCGATAGATCCCTGTCGGGTACCTTCTATCTGATTGACCGTCAGTTCCTGATTCTTTTTAAGGCTCTGGTACACATTGCCGGAATTGGCGATCTGTGCCATAAAGTTCGAATAGTAATCCTGTATGGATATCTGATTCGAAAGCGTAGGATTTAAAACATATTTTGCTTTGGTAAAAGCATCACGGAAAGTAGCTGCTGTCTCGTAATCAACGGATCCGTCATCCTTTACCAGCCCCAGATGTGTAGGATACTGGAGCAGATCCTTATTTACACATATATTTAATGATGAGAACCATGTATGTGAATCTGTCGGATCTTCCGGATTTACATTATGGGAACTGTCGAATTCATCACAGGAAGTACGCTCAAATAAGAGTATGGGATTTCCTGCAGCATCTCTCATATAGTTTGAATTGGGTTTCGCAAGTCTGGCATTTTCAGCTGCATCTATAAGGGCCTGATTGATGGCGGTCACAACGCTGTGAACCAGTCCGTCAAACTCAGCCATGGTATTCATCATTACGGAATCTGCCACCTTCGCATAATTCTCTTCCGGTGATACCACCACCTGCAGCGTTACATCCCTGCCTGCCTCATCCGTATAGCTGTAATACTTGGTTCCCGCTCTGTCGGTATTCTCGGAGAAATTGGTATATCTGGGAGGTGTCTGCTGTGCTCCCACCTTAATATCAGCCAGAATATCCGCCAGATCCTGTTCGGTATAAGAAAAGTTTGTCACGGTCTCATTTCCGCTTCCGTCAGTTACAACTTTTCTCATCTTACCTTCGAGATCGGTATAATTACCTCTGTGATCACCTCTTGCAAGTACAAGTGCCTTCAGTGCTCCCACATCTGTATTCTTGGACGCCGATATCTCTATTGAAAAATCGAATACAGGTGCTGTATCTGCATTATAGATCGGCTTTCCGTAATTATCTCTTCCAAGCATCTTCGCCGAATCCGGCCAGTAGACTTCATAGAATCCGGCATTCTCTTCGTCTGCTTTAACACCCATTTCATTGACCTTGTTCATTGTTACAAAGTCATGATTCTCAAGTCTCACAAGAACATTTCCGTAGTAATCCCTGCTGTATGTTACATTGGCAAGGTTTGCCAGCTCATCCATTGCCTGGTTGAGAGCGTCCTTGTAGTCATTGGCATTTTCAATACCGCCGGCTTCGATTCCGCGGATCTTCTCATTGAGCTCGTAGATCTTATTACCAAGCTCGTTGATGCGGTCAACCGAATCTTTTATCTTTACATTAAGCTTATCCTGGTAATCCGAATAATCCTTATAAACATTATGTGCAGCTTCCGTAAATGACTGCGCATACTGGATGAGCATGGACTGGCAGACTTCACTGTCGGGATCCTTTGCCAGCTCCTCGATAGCACTCCAGATACTGTTCATTGATTCGTAGAAGATGGGACCATCGAGTTCGCCCATTACTTCCTGGATCTCTTCGATGGCATCCGATGAAATATCATAAAAGCCCTGCCTGCCGTACTGATTTCTGTAGGACTCGTCAACGAAACGGTCTCTGACCTGACGTACTTCGGCAATATAAACACCTAAGCCTGTCTGCTTCTGAGATACGCCGGTGATATCCTTGGTAAGGCTGTTATATTCTCTTGAATTATAAGACACCTGCTGGCGCACATAGCCCTGGGTGTCTGTATTGGTCACGTTATGAGCGACTACATTCAGCGCTTCCTGGCTGGACTGTAATCCGGATGTGCCTACATATAAAGCTCCAAATAGTGACATAGGCTTAAACCTCTCTACTGTTTCGCATCAAAACGTTTGGTTCCGCTTCCCATTATCGTTCCGGTGGAATACGCATCCTTGTTGTAATCCGCCGTCTCCGGTGCCTGCCGCATGGACTGCAGCAGATTCATCTCAAACTGTACCATGTCCAGGGAGTTCTTAAGCAATACCCTGTTCTGGTCATTTACCGTTACCATGTTTTTCATGGTTGTCTTCAACCTGTCATGAACCTCTCTGAGCTTTTTCTGCTCAGCAGGGCGATTGTTCATCATTTCTATCAGGTCTGCAAGCTTTAATTCTTCCTGCTTTCTGTTGGTAACATCGGCAATGTCCTTCATGGTGCTTATACGGTCACGCTCCAGTTTCTGGATACGCGCGACCACTATCTGCTCCTTTTCGGTCACGGCATTCAAAGCCTCCAGGTCACCCTTTATGATGATCGGTGTTTTCTCCCGTGACAGTCCGACAAGAACGGTATATTCTTCATTTTCCTTATTAAGGATCGTGACAATATTGTCGATCAGGCTTGCCAAATCTTACTCCTCCGTTCTATCAGAACCTTATCTCGCCCTTATCAGAATACTTTTCAAGGATCCTGTCGGCAAAATCTTCCGCACTGACACTGTATGTGCCGTTTTTGTATGCTTCCTTAATGGCAGCAACCTTATCGGCCCTTATATCCGGTGCAGCCGCAACAGCATCCTTTGCTGTCTGAAGTTCCTTACCTGTACCCGACAGATTGAGGGAATCCATAAAGCTTACGCCACCCTTGCCCTGAACACTCTTTTGTGTGGCAGAAGGCTGATACAGGCTCTGTATCTGTGAATATGCTTCTATCCTCATAATGCTTCCTCCTTAGGAATTGCAATCATGCCGCAACCTGTGCAGCATAGTCTTCTGATTTATGTATCGGCACAAGATCTCTTTACTTTACCCCCTGCGAAAAATATTTTTCACAAACATGTGTTCGCAACAAAAGGGAGCCCCCGTCATATCTTCACTGTTTTCGTTATATCACCAGCCGGGATCCAACAGATATTATTGATTTAATAACTCCAGGATCCGTTCCACTACCGGCTCCCAGACTTCTTTTTCATCAGCATCTGCAGACGGAAGGATGATATCGGGTTCTTTTCCCGTTTCTTCTCCTGCATACAGGCATATGATGCCTCTCTTTCGAAGTCCCTCTTCATCCGGGATCAGGCATCCTATCGCGATCACTGCCTTAAGGTCTGAGGAAAGTACTGCGTCAACCGATTCGAAATCCCCATAATGATGATCGGAAACCACTATATTCTCACCGACACGGACCAGTCTGTCCGACAGATCGTCCGCGATCTTTTCCGTTTTGTCACAGGCCAGGATGAAAACAGTCCTTTCTTTTTTCAGGGTTGCTTCATCCTTGTTGCTGTAATCCCACTTTTCAATATAAGATCCACCGTAGAAGGCTCCCTGGGCAACCTCCAGCATCTGTCTGGCGCTGAGCTTCATCTGATATTCGGGATTATCGAAAAGATTTTTGCAGTCATCCCTCACATAATGATTCTTCTCGAAGGAGATCGCAGTGAAATCTTTTCCAAGCCACGCAAAATCCCTCTCATTAATCTTCTCCATATCGAAGAACATCCCCGCCACGCGCATGGAATGCCACTCTCTTAGCCTGTAAGCCATGGGATCCGTAAGCGCAACATAGGTTCCATAGGTCTCAAATTCAGAAAAGCTGTTACTCTGAAGGAGCTCACTGTTCAGGCAGTTGACCACCTTTTCCCAATATTGTCCGCCTTTTATCCTGTCATTGCTCTCTATTTTCGACATCATCTGCTTTACGGTATCTGTTTTAAAAAGCATATGTTCGGAAATAAATGAGGGTCCGATCACCTTGTGCATACCCGGCAGGATCTTCTCTATGGTGTTGAAATATTCCTTATGATGCTCCTGCTTATAGTCAAGATAAGGCTGACCGTTAGCGTCAAACATCGAAAATTCTCTACAAGGAATGGTATCCCCGTCCCACACGAAATAGAACTCGTCTTTGCAAAGCTTCGAATACGAGATCTTTAAGAACTGCTGATAATACCATCCGACCAGTCCTCTGGGCGCGGTTTCTCCGAAAAGCACATCCCTCATCGCTTCAGATATCACATCCGAAACATCATCATAGGGAAGTATGTCATTTTCATTTAGAAACAGGGCTTTTTCCGAAATGCTTCCCTCTATCTCTCCGGAAGCTTTCTCTTCATCAAGAAGCCGTCCCACTTCTTCGGAGCCGACAAAATACAGCCGTCTGACAGGAAGATCTCCTATCATACGGCTGTGATGATGTTTTATCCGTTGAAAATCTTTCGGGGTTACTACAACCAGCCCGTCATATTCTCTGATATCCATTTTTACTCCGTGATCACAAGCTTCCGGCTTCCTTTGTATTGTTGGCAAGCATTACAAAATCATCCTTGTCCACATCTCCCCAAAGTGCCTCTATCCAAACCTTCTGATTGACAGTTATATTCGGATAATTTCTCAGATAATGTTTCTTGTCCGCAGCAGGCGTAAGAGTGAGCATCATCTCCTTGAGCAGCAGGAATAAAGGATAGGGCGGTTCCTCATAATCAAAGATAATGATCCGAAGGAATCCAAGATATCCCACCTTCATGAATTCGGCAAGAAGTTCATTCTCATACCTGTTGAAATAACCTCTTCTTCCCCACTCTCTCCAAAGCTTGGAGAGCATGGTCATATAGTCCACATGCGAATATGCCTCTCCGACAACAGGGGCAGATTCCTGTTCAACGAAATGATGATATAAAACTTCATGGATGAGTGCACCACGGCTCACCTCCATATGGAGAAGCTCTTTGTAGAAAATATCTTCATACCTGAGTCTCTCGGGGAATATAAGTCTGTGGGTCGTGAGAAAGCTTCTTCTTACGATGCTCGGATATACTCTTCCGAACATCTGGGAACGAAGTACCTGTACTCTCATCATATCATCGGTAACAAACACATTCTCACTCTCGCCGGAACCCTTATCCTCTCCCGGTGCGAAAAGGCGGAGTCTTGTAGAGGTATCATCGATCGCACGGCAGGCAACCAGATCAAACGTATTCTCTCCTGCCTTCTTGAACAGCTTTTCAAAGAAGTCCGGCTCGATCCAGTCATCCGAATCAATGAAGGATACCCATTCACCGGATGCGTACTGCATTCCGATATTGCGGGCACCACCCTGTTTGTTATTGCGTTCACACATTATCACAACAACAGTACCGGGATATTTCTTTTCCCATGCACGAAGTTTATCTCCGGTTCTGTCGGCAGAGTGATCATTGACACATATTATCTGTATCGCCGATACACCTATAGTCTGCTTCACTATAGATTCCAGACATCTGTCGATATATTTTTCCACATTGTAGCACGGGATTATTATGCTGACCTTCTCGCTCATTCCTACCTCCACGAAGAGAATTATTGCATAATAATTCTCTGAGTTGGGGAATTGGCGCCTACGCGAAGCGTACTTTTTTTTGCGCCAATTCCGGTTTGAAAGAAAAGCTCTTCAGAGTTTTCTTTCAAACTCTTACCTCCACGAAGAGAATTTTCGTATGAAAATTCTCTGAGTTGGGGAATTGGCGCCTACGCGAAGCGTACTTCTTTTGCGCCAATTCCGGTTTGAAAGAAAAGCTCTTCAGAGTTTTCTTTCAAACTTTTACCTCCACGAAGAGAATTTTTGTATAAAAATTCTCTGAGTTCTTACCCACACACGAAGAGAATTATTTCTTTTCTTCTTCCTTAAGCTTTTCTTCAGCCTTTTTGGCAGCTTCGGGATTCGTCTCCTTCATGATGGCAAGCATTTCTTTCATAAGCTTGATATCAGCGGGATCTTCTGCTACTGCCGCCTCTTCTTCCTTTTTCTTCTTGCCGAGATTTAACAGCGCATTTATACCCTTCAGCATGCAGAAAAGAATGAGTGCCATGATAAGGAAATTCACTATTGCGGAAACAAAATGTCCCCAAAGGATAGCCTGACCTTCACCTGAACCGAGTACTATCTTTCCGCCGAATTCGGTTCCACCGATAAGTGAAAGGATAGGGGTGATGAAGTCATCGGTAAACGCCGTAACTATTCCCGTAAAAGCTCCACCGATGATAACACCGATGGCCATATCCATTACGTTACCTCTTAATGCAAACTCTTTAAACTCTTTTAAAAACTTCTTCATTTTCTTTCTCCTTTTTATTTTTTCAGATCCTTTTGCAGATCCATACTATGCTTCTATAAGATCGACCGGTGAGAAACCTTTTGTCTTCTTAAAATCCATATTGCATCTGAATGACTTTACCGTTTCGGAAGGATCTATCCTTTCGAAATTGATCTGTTCAAATGATGCTCTGTCAAACACAGCGGATACGAGAGCTATGGTCTCATCATTGCCTGTGGCCGGGTTGAGCACCGTATCTGTCGCATGCACTATAACTTCCTTTACGGGAAGAAGTGCAAAAGAATCTCTTGCAACTTTAAGCATCACGCTGCAGACATAATCCTGCATCAGCTCATAGTATGCAGTCTTTGTCATCTCTTTCTCCGTGAGCTTTCCGGCTGCCGTAAGAGACAGGCTCTTCACGGGTACCGTCTCATCTGCCTTTATATCAAATTCTATTTCAAGCTTTTCGGGATCGTCGGTTCCGATCTCAAATTCACTTCCGTAATCTACAAGATCCGCAAAGGGTTCCTTCAGAGATATCACTTCAAGATATGCATCCGTATCACCTTTCAGTATCCTGTCCGCGATACTTCTTAACCCCGGATCTGTGATATTGCTCCAGTCTATGGCCTTATCGCTTTCCGTATGTATCGTACGAAGAGTATTCAGCGCCTCTTCATATTCGCGAACTCTTTCACTCGCATTTATATCTATATCAGTTTTATCTCCTGCATTCGTTTCCGCTGCTGCGGGAGCCGCCGTTGCAGCTACTGTCTGTTTTGATGCATCCTTCTTATCTTCTTTTTTTTCTGATTTTTTATTTTCCTTATCCCCGCCAAAGAGCCCCAGAAAGCCTTTTTTCATGTTCACGCTCTTTTGGTATGACACACCTGTACCCGGTATACCTACAGAGGAGGTAGTCCTGCCGGTGGTGGAAAACGTCTGATGAAAACCCTTGCCGCCTACACTTATACTGGCGCTCTTGCTGCCAAGATTGAGCTTTACACCCTTGCAAAGCTTTATGCTCTTACGAAATCTGAGTCCCATTACTTTCCCTCTTTTTCTATTCGGAATGCTTCATCATCTGATCCAGGAAAAAGTTATCCAGTGTTTCCAACAGTGAATTTCTGTCTATGGTCTTTAACAGATAACCTGCAGGTTTCAATGACAATACTTCCATTATACTCTGTTTGTCAGACTTACCTGTAAGAAACATAACAGGAATATCGCTTGACCCGGGTTCACCATGCAACATTTTCATTACCTGCGGTCCGTTTGTGACCGGCATATCATAATCGAGCAGTATCAGGTCCGGTGTGTTTCCCGCAAGCCATGTCAGTGCCTGCATTCCGGAATTAGCCATCCCCACTCTGTATCTGTCTTTGAGCCATCCTCTGATGGTCCTGAGGTAGGTAGTATCATCATCCACCACAAGTATACATCTCTTCCTCTGTTGCATTGACTGCTCATCGAGGATCGTGGTTATCGCCGCGACCAGGCTTTCTACGTTGATGGGCCTTTCTATCAGCTCCGCTATATTTTCGCTAGATACTAACCTGCTTACCGCCTCAAATTCATAAGGATTGCCAAGTACGATGATCTGTCTGTTTTCATCCACGCACACTTCTTTCAGATAGAGCAGTGCTGCGGACACATCATCCAGATCTTCATCGGCATATACTATTATCACAGCTGCAAGATCCTTGACTTTAGCTATCTCATCGCGATCATAACCGCTTTCCAGAACAGTATATGCTCTCTGCTCCAGATTTCTTCGAACAGTACTAACGATAAAGCCTTCGTCTCTTCTTATCAGCAGCAATGTCTCAAACAATAGTAATAACCCCTCTTAACGTTTTTGTCAGCCTATCTTTCTGACAGCAGAGAAACTCCACTCTTTGATATTGATCTCTATAACAGGTGTGCCGCAATACTCGCAAACCTTCGCACCAAGTCTCGAAAGAGGTGCGCCGCAATTCGGACAATTAAGAGCTATGGCACCGTCAATATCATTCTCGGCTATCTCTCTGTCCTGTATGTAGATCAGATCTGTCTCATACTTGTCCTGGGCATAAAGATCAGGATCGCCCTCCACCGTCTTGTGACTAAGCTCGTCCTCAAAGGTATGGATGTATTGAACAGCCGACTGGAATGTGATGGTGCATCGACCCTTAGCCTTCACGTAATTCGAAAGTGCCGTTCTGTGAACCTTGATATCCTTGAAGTGTTCCTTGCGGCCTTTCTGATCATTTATATAAATATGATTCTGAAGTTCATTCTTAAGCTCACTGTTACCTTCGGTAAGCCTTGATACATTATGCTCATCAACTGCGACGAGATAAGACTTCAAGACGTTCTCTGCCTTATTCTGCATCTCGTTCACATTGAACTCCGGGAAATCCTTCACTATATGCGGAACTTTGATCGAGGAAACATCGGTAACCGTACGCTGTTGTCTGGATGCCTCAAGTTTTGTCTGTCGTAATGCTTCGCTTAAATTGTCTACCTGAAAATTATCTTTCAGGAAACGATTCATTTTGTTTTTGACTCTCATTACAGAGACAATTATTATGATCAGGATCACCAGGATAAGCGAAAGTATTACTATGACCCCTATCATTTTTCCGGACATCAATTTTTCCTCACAAACTTCTTATCGTGCGCAAAAACCAATCCTCCCGGGACGGTCCGCGCCTTTTGTTATTATACCAAACAACAGCTCCAATGTATCAAAATTATTAAAAAAACCCCACAGAGATCGCTCTCTGTGGGGCATAATTCATAAATTTAAACCGCGGGCAAAACCCGGTTCAGATCAAAGCTGAGGACCTGCTGCAACAAGTGCCTTACCTGCATCGTTGGTCTCATACTTCTTGAAGTTCTTGATGAATCTTCCTGCAAGATCCTTTGCCTTCTCTTCCCACTCAGAAGCATTAGCATATGTATCACGAGGATCAAGGATCTCTGTAGATACTCCGGGAAGCTCTGTAGGAACTTCGAAGTTGAAGTAAGGGATCTTCTTTGTAGGAGCGTTCTTGATGTCTCCGTTAAGGATAGCATCGATGATACCTCTTGTATCAGGAATGGAGATTCTCTTGCCTGTTCCGTTCCAGCCTGTGTTTACGAGGTAAGCCTTAGCTCCGCTCTTCTGCATCTTCTTAACAAGCTCCTCACCGTACTTTGTAGGATGAAGCTCGAGGAATGCCTGTCCGAAGCAAGCTGAGAATGTAGGTGTAGGCTCGGTAATGCCGCGCTCTGTACCTGCAAGCTTAGCTGTGAAACCGCTGAGGAAGTAGTACTGTGTCTGCTCCGGTGTAAGGATAGATACAGGAGGAAGTACTCCGAA
>JAILGE010000018.1 GCA_024697065.1 Lachnospiraceae bacterium | reverse complement strand
ACTTGAGAAATTGGATGTAAGGATTTCTGATAAGTATATATCACAACAGGAGTGCGATGAGGTTGTAGATCGTTTTAAGCAATCTTTACCGAACTGTGAAGTAAAGATAACGGCTGTGGATTATCTGTAATTTAGAGACTTCAGATGTATATTTGCCTATATTTTTATAACCTGCAGATTGTCTTCAGGATTATCTGTAGGTTTTTATATGTGTAACTGAAAGCTGAGTTAGGATATAACAGCATATGGAATTAGCGGAACGGTATACGATGCAAGAGTTATCTGAAACAGGCGTTTACTTTTGCAAACTGAAACCTCGGATTCCAATTCAGCAAAAGAAAAAAATATTTGAATTAGTGGCGCTACCGAAAAAATAATAAATGTCAACGCTGCATTTCGTTTACAAAACAAGCATTTCGCTTGCAAATCAAGCATCTCACTGACAAAAGTGGCATCTCGTTTACAAATATTCAGTTTTCAATTTACAAAGTTGCATTTCCAAGTACAAAATCGCATCTCGCCTTGCTACTCAGCGCTATTTACCTTACGTGGCACTATTACGTATAAATAAATAGACACAAATGACACTTTCTGCTATAATCTACTTATCAAATAGACAGAAATGGCGCGTTGATATGAATAAACAAAAAGATTATCAGGAATATATAAAAGAATTAGGACAAAAGATAAAGCTATATAGGATTATGAAAGAAATGTCTCAGCAGGACCTGGCGGATAAAACAGGGGTTTCTAAGAGAAGTATATCCAGGTTGGAACAAGGCGAATCTGTGCAGTTAGATAACTTGTTCAAAATCCTCCTGGCATTAGATCTTGGAGAGAACATTGATTTATTGGTTCCGGATCAGACTAAAAGACCCAGCTATTACTTGGAAAAGTCAGAAAGCAAGAATAAGCGAGTTCGCAAAAAGACAAAGAAGAACGAGTTTAAGTGGGGAGATGAATAATGAATGATACAGCTGAAGTATATTTATGGGGAACCAGAATAGGTATTATTCATCAAGATAATACAAAGTCTTATGCATCCTTTGAGTATGACAGGGATTTTTTGAATAGTGGAATTGAAGTAGCGCCTCTTCGTATGCCACTCAGTAGTAATATATATGAATTTCCCGGCTTGATAGGGGATCCTTTTTATGGAATGCCGGGATTGGTAGCGGATTCCTTGCCCGACAGATTTGGTAACACAGTTATAGAGCAGTGGCTTATGTCTCTTGGAAAATCGTTATCTGATTTCTCTGCGATTGATAGACTTTGTTACACCGGAAAGCGCGGAATGGGCGCTCTGGAATATGTACCTGCAAGTACTGATATTAAGGATATAGATGAAAATATCAATGTAAGCGAGATGGTGAAATTTGCATCAGATATATTGACTAACCGGGAAGGGCTATCCATTAAACAGATAAAGCAAGAGGTATTAATCGTATTCCACCGAAAATAGGTTGATCAGGTAATTAGTCAATTGAAAAATCAACGCTTTTGTGATAAAGTAGGACAGTAATAGGGCAAAGGGACGTACCTGTTACGGGTACGTCTTTTTATGCGCGAACAGATGTTTCGAAGTAAGCGCAGATGAGTTCGGTATCAGATAAGGAGGAGTGCACGATGGTAAAGGCTGTCGTAGGTGCTAACTGGGGTGACGAAGGCAAGGGTAAGATAACGGATATGCTCGCACAGGATGCGGACGTAGTCGTAAGGTTTCAGGGTGGAGCCAATGCCGGTCATACGATAAAGAACAAGTATGGTAAATTCGCACTGCATACACTTCCCAGCGGTGTTTTTTCGGAGAATACCGTCAATGTTATAGGAAGCGGCGTTGCTCTCAACGTTCCGAGATTATTTGAGGAGATAAAGGATATCACTTCCAAGGGCGTTCCCATGCCAAAGATCATGATCTCCGACAGATGTCAGGTGGTTATGCCTTATCATATCCTTTTCGATCAGTACGAAGAGGAGAGACTTGCGGGAGCGGCTTTCGGATCCACGAAGTCAGGTATCGCACCTTTCTATTCGGATAAATTCGCCAAGATCGGTTTCCAGGTTAATGAGCTTTTTGATGATGAGCTTATAAAGGGCAAGCTTGACAGAGTACTTGTTCAGAAGAATGTTCTTCTTGAGCATCTTTATCACAAGCCTCTTATTTCCGAAGAGGAGATAATAAAGACTCTTGCCGAGTACAGAGATATGGTGGCTCCTTATGTTGCGGATACATCCTCTTTCTTAGAGCAGACACTCCGTGACGGCAAGACAGTTCTTATGGAAGGTCAGTTGGGAACTCTTAAGGATGCGGATCACGGTATCTATCCCATGGTAACATCTTCAAATACGATCGCTGCTTATTCGGCAGTAAGTGCGGGCATCCCGCCTTATGAGATCGGACAGATCATAACGGTATGCAAGGCTTATTCATCGGCTGTCGGCGGCGGCGCATTTGTTTCCGAGATATTCGGAGATGAGGCTGACGAGCTTCGCAACAGAGGCGGTGACGGCGGTGAGTACGGTGCTACAACCGGAAGACCCAGAAGAGTCGGCTGGTTCGACTGTGTGGCTTCCAAGTACGGATGCAGGATCCAGGGTACTACGGATGTTGCTTTCACTGTTCTGGATGTTCTCGGATATCTCGATGAGATCCCTGTATGTGTGGCTTACGAGATCGATGGCAAAGAGACCACAGAGTTCCCTGTAACGAGACTGCTTGAGAAAGCAAAGCCTGTTCTCAAGACTATGCCCGGTTGGAAGTGCGATATCCGTGGTATCACAAAGTATGAGGATCTCCCGGAGAACTGCAGAAAGTACATAGAATTTGCCGAAGAGCAGATAGGATATCCCATCACAATGATCTCGAACGGTCCTGCGCGTGAGGATATCATCATGAGAAAGAGCCCGCTTAAGAAGTGAGCTGAGCAGATATGGTTAGACTACGGGCGGACGTTTTTTAGTCCGCCTGTTTTGCAATTTTGATTGGAACAGTAATGAGTATACTTGACGGTTTAAATGACAGACAACGTGAAGCGGCAGGACATATTGACGGGCCGCTTCTTATTATTGCCGGCGCCGGTTCCGGCAAGACCAGGGTTCTCACACATCGTGTTGCATATCTTATCAAGGAGTGCAATGTCGACCCGTATAATATCATGGCCATAACCTTTACAAATAAGGCTGCCGGAGAAATGAGAGAGCGTGTGGACAAGATCGTAGGCTCAGGCTGTGAGGCTGTATGGGTCATGACTTTCCATGCAACCTGCGTGCGTATCTTAAGACGCCATATCCACGAGATCGGCTACGACAACAATTTTACTATCTATGATACGGATGATACCAAGGCAGCGATGCGTGAAGTATATAAGAAACTGCAGTTCGATCCGAAGCAGCTTAGAGAGGCCACGGTTCTCAGAGAGATATCCAATGCCAAGAATGAGCTTATAGGTCCCGACAGATTCATGAGTGAGAATGCGGGGGACTATCGCATGGCTCAGATCGGAAAGGCTTACGATCTGTATCAGGATATCCTTAGGAACAACAATGCTCTTGATTTCGATGATCTCATCAGACTTACGGTATCGCTTTTTGAGCGCTGCCCGGAGGTGCTTGCCAATTATCAGGACAGGTTCCGTTATATCATGGTGGATGAGTATCAGGATACCAATAATGCACAGTTCGAATTGATAAAGCTTCTGGCCGCAAAGCACAGGAATCTGTGCGTGGTCGGTGATGATGATCAGTCGATCTATAAATTCCGCGGAGCTAATATCAAGAATATCCTTAATTTCGAGAATAACTTTTCCGGAGCAAAGGTAATAAAGCTTGAGCAGAATTACCGCAGTACCCAGAATATCCTTAATGCGGCCAATTCGGTCATAGCCCACAATTACGGGAGAAAGCCCAAGAAGCTCTGGACAGACAGAGACGGCGGGGATCCTGTATTTTTCCGCGTATATGGTAACGGAAGAGAAGAAGCAAGAGATGTGGCCGAACAGATAATAAGGCTTAAGAGAAGAGGGATCGCGGATTTCGGAGACTGCGCCATACTCTACAGGACCAATGCACAGTCCAGAGAATTCGAAGAACAGCTGGTAAGGGAAGGCGTTCCGTATTTCATAATCGGAAGCGTTAACTTCTATTCGAGACGTGAGATAAAAGATCTCCTTTCCTATCTGAAGACCATAGAAAATGCTCAGGATGATCTGGCTGTTGCCAGGATAATCAATGTTCCCAAGAGAGGTATCGGGCAGACTACTATCCAGAAAGTCATGGAATTTGCAGACGGAAATAATATGAGTTTTTACGACGCCTGCACTATGGCTGATCAGGTGCCGGGACTCGGAAAGGCTGCAGCCAAGATAGAGAAATTCACATCCTTCATTTACAATATGCGGGAAGTTCTGGCGCAGGAAGGGATGACAGCTGTACTTAAAGAGATCATCGATGAGACAGGTTTTATTGATGAGATAAAGAAGGCGGATGAAGATGATGCGGAAGACCGTATCGGCAATATAGAAGAACTTATATCCACTGTGAGACAGTATGAGGACAATCATCCCGAAGCAACACTTTCGGATTTCCTTGAGGAAGCGGCCCTTGTTTCTGATCTGGACAGCGCTGATGAGGAAACCTCAAGAGTACTCCTCATGACCATACACAGCGCTAAGGGACTGGAGTTCCCCCACGTGTTCTTATGCGGTATGGAGGATGGGATATTCCCGGGCTTCATGTCCATAAACAGCGGTAATGAAGAAGATATCGAAGAAGAGCGCAGACTTGCCTATGTTGCGATAACACGTGCAAAGGATGTGCTCAATATCTCTGCAGCAAAGTCCAGGATGGTTAGGGGTGAGACTCAATATCTCCCTGTAAGCAGATTCATCAAAGAGATACCGGAAGAACTTATGGAATCGGAGAATGCCTCCGATACCGGTGCGGGCTTTGGTTCGCATGGAAGTTCATTCGGTAGTTCATATGGTAATAAGGTTGCAGAGAATAAGCTTTTAAAAAAGAATGCGGCAGCATTCCTTGGGGTTAAGGCAGGGACGGCGTCCGATACCGGAAGAGCTTCGCAGCAGAGAACTGCGCAGGTTAATACCACAGCCGGCACCTTTACCAGAGGCGCGGATCTGTCCTTCGGAGCACCGGATTACGGGCCGGGAGACAGGGTAAGACATGTTAAGTTTGGTGACGGAACTGTGAAAGCAGTGGACAAGGGTCCCAGAGACTATCAGGTCACAGTTGAGTTTGACGGAGTAGGGCAGAAGATAATGTATGCCGCTTTCGCGAAGCTCATTAAAATATGATAATCATTATTTATGCAGGAGGGAAATATAAATGCAGAATGTTATGAACATCTCTGATGCGGACATGAAATGGTCCCAGAGCGCGTTGGCTGATCTTGATTCTTTTTTCTCATCAAGAGTAATAGGACAGAAGAATCTTGAAAGAGCCCTTGTGGCAGCCTTACTGGGAGACGGACATGTACTCATCGAATCGGTACCGGGACTTGCCAAGACAACGGCGGCAAGAGCGGTGGCGGATGCTGTTAACGGACAGTTTTCCAGAATCCAGTGTACACCGGATCTCCTTCCCAGTGATATCATGGGAACACAGATCTACAGACAGGACAGCGGTAATTTTGAAACTGTTTTGGGCCCTGTATTTGCAAATTTTGTTCTGCTGGATGAGATCAACAGATCAAGTGCGAAGACGCAGAGCGCCATGCTCGAGGCTATGGCAGAGCGTCAGGTTACCATAGGTGGAACTTCATACCCCATGCCCGAGGATATATTTATAGTTATAGCAACTCAGAATCCCATCGAGCAGGAAGGGACATATCCTTTATCCGAGGCTCAGTCTGATCGTTTCATGATAAAGGAGACACTTTTCTATCCCGCACCGGGCGAGGATCTTGAAATCTTAAATCTCTTTGAAAACAGAAGCAGGAAGAAGAATGAAAAAACTTCCCCCGTTCTTGAAGTTAAAGACGTGGTGAGACTGCAGCAGATCACAGAGGACGTATATTGCGATGACTCTGTGAAGCAGTATATCTCTTCCATTGTTACGGCTACGAGAAATGCAGACAATGTTCTGCCCAATGAACTTAAGGGATATGTTAAGCTCGGCGCCAGTCCCAGAGCCATGATCGCTTTTCTTAAGATGGGTAAGGCCGGTGCGCTTATGCAGGGCAGAGGCTATGTGATCCCCGATGACATCAAGAATGCAGCTTTTGCCGTACTTCGTCATCGTATCGCACTCAGATATACCGCAGCTGCAGACGGAGTGACTTCCGATATCATCATCAATAATCTGTTGAATGTGATACCTACTCCGTGATGAGGTAAAACCATGGCCCAGAAGATAAATAAAACCTCCCGTATCAGGCCGGATTATGAGTCGCTCAACGGCCTGAGCTCGAGGATACGATTTAAACAATACAGTCGTTCAGGGTCTGTCGCAGACGGAGCTTTTCCTTCCGTATTCAGAGGGCAGAGCATGGAATTTGAGGATTTAAGACCGTATATCCCGGGAGATAATCTGCGTGATATGGACTGGAAGGCATCTTCCAGATCAGGTATCCCCATGGTGAGGAACTATGTGGCCGATAAGCGCAAGCAGATAATCTTCATGGCTGATACCGGCAAGACCATGCGGGGCATAATGCCTGACGGAACAGACAAGAGAGAATGCGGGATACTCGCCATCGCTTCGGCGGCTTACCTTGCGGGAAGGAGCGGTGCGGATTATTCCATACTCTGTGGAAGAGACTGGAGAAGCAGGATCAAGAGATTCGGAAACGGACCTGCATTTTTGGAAGAAGGACTGTCGGAACTTCAGGAAGAAGTATTCGGTAAAGAAGTATATGATCTGGAAAAGCGCCTGGACGGTATTCTGGATGCACCGCTTAAAGGTGTGGCCATCTGTCTGGTGACGGATATGAAGGGACTCCTGGAGATCCCGGAGAGGATACTGAGAACCGCGGCTACAGAGCGGGAGTTCTATGTATTTGAGATCTCGGACGGAAGCTTTGACAGAAGGAATTATTATGATGTTCTGACTGACAGGATGATCCCTGAGTTTATAAGCAGGAGCAAAGGACTGTCGGCAGAGATATGGAAGAAACAAACGGAGTATCAGGCACAGGTACGGGACAAGCTCAGAAGATGCGGCGTATTTTATGCTTATCTTGATGATAAGAAGGAGATACCTGAAACAGTGACCGGTGTACTGAACGGGGAGATTGCGGACTGATGAAATATTCTGTTGGATTACAGCCTGCCGCTTGGGACAGACTGTTCTGGTTTTTAATAGTGCTTTTCATCCTTGCTGCGGGGATCTTTTTTCTGTCCATTCTTATAGGGCTCATCCTGAAGGTGCATGCCATGCGTGTTGCCAGGATGAAGGAACTCAAGAAAAAGGTGGGAATGAAGAAGGGCCCGGAAGCTATCGAAGCTTTGCGACAGACTGCTTTTGCAAAGCTTAAATATCTCGAGAGCGAACAGATGCAGGGAAGGATGAAGCCGCGTGAAGTATGTATAGGTATAAGTGCGGTCGTGAGAGAATTCCTTTCAAAGGCAGGGGGACTCAATGCCGATTGTCAGACTCTTACGGAGATAAGACAGTGGAACAGACCGGAAGTTGCGAAATTCGTAGAGGGGATATACGGTGGGGAATTTTCTCCCTTATCGGTTAACAGTACTGCGAAATTCTTCAAAGACGCAGGAAGGCTGGTGATGACATGGAAATAAGCTTAAGAAATCCGTCATCGGCATGGGCTACAGCGGCTGTTGTGATATTGGCTGCGGTAAGCATCCTTGTATTTCGGATAATCCGGATGAGGAGGAGCATAAAGGATAAAGAGAAGAAGCATTTCAGGGGCTATTCGGCTATGTGGATAGCTTCGGAGCTTCCGCAGTATAAGAGGAGACTGGCGCTCTATATCCTGCTTAAGATAATGGGATTTGTGGGACTTGCCGCCAGTCTTTTGAGTGCTGCATATCTTATGGGACGTCCCAGCTTTAACAAGAAGATCGATGCGGGTGTGAAGAGAAGGGATATCTATCTTTGTCTCGATGTTTCATATTCGCTGTATGAGCTTAATGCTGATTTTGTTGAGAATCTTGAAGACGTAGTAAGAGGCCTTGAGGGAGACCGAGTGGGTATCTCCATATTCAATACCTCTACAGTGGAATATATGCCCCTCACAACGGATATGGACTTCGCCATAGACAAGCTTGAAGAACTCAGGGAATACTTTATCCTTCAAAAGGAATATATGCATATCCGCGATGAGAATGACTTCAACAATATGACAGGTGATCAGATCAATGAATTTTTCGATTCCATGACGGAAGAAGAATATGAAGAATACATTGACATGCTGGACAGACTTGATCTTATCGACAGACCCGTAACGCTTGATAATGAGGTAAAGGGAAGCTCACTTATCGGAGAAGGTCTTGCCAGCTGTCTGTTTAATTTTCCGTATCTGGAAGATTCTGAAAGGACCAGAGTCATAATCCTGGTCACCGATAATGCGCAGTCTGCCGATACGCCTCCTACCATAGAGCTGGCTGAGGCTGTGGATATGTGTAAGGATAAAGATGTGGCTGTATTCGGTATCTTTCCTCCCAAGGAGGCTCTTCGCGAGCTGGATCCGGGGCAGAACTTTGATAACTTAAGTACCGATATGAGGCAGAATATCAAAAAAACCGGCGGTGAATTCTATATTGTCGGTTCCGATTTTGATACGGAAGATGTGATAAAGCAGATACAGGCTCATGAAGCGATGCAGGTGGATGAGGTCACTGTAAACAGACAGGCCGATGATCCGAATCTTGCAATAATGATCTGTATCCTGGGACTCATATTATTCGTAATAGCAAAGGGGGCGGGTGCCTGATGAGATTTCAACCGGTTGTACCAGTTGCGGTTCTTGCCGTCCTGCTGGTAATACTTTTTATATTGTTACTGATAGGAGCTGTCAGAAATCACGGTACGGTGATATATAAGACGGTTACCATCATAATGTCTGCGCTGCTTTGCCTGTCCGTCGTACCTATCGCCGTGCGTCCGATGATAAGAAATAAAGACATCCGGTATTCAAGACCGAATCTTGATGTGCTTTTTGTATTGGACGGTACGATCAGTATGTGGGCAGAGGATTATCATAACGATACCAGAATGAGCGGCGCCATAGAGACCATCGAATACATAATGTCAGAGATGGAAGGCAGTTCCTTTGCTCTTGTTACCTTTGGGGACACCAGTGAAGTGAGGATGCCCATCACACAGGATGCCCAGTCTATAGATGATGCCATAAAGTCAATCAATATGCCCAACAGGTGGGTAGCCAGAGGAACATCACTTAATTCACCTTTCGATAATATGGAATATATGCTCAGTCATATGGGAAAGGAAGAGGGACACGAACGTATCGTATTCATCTTAAGTGACGGAGAGATAACTGTCGATGAAGAATTGACGGATTTCTCGGATATGGCTTCCATGATAGACGGCGGGGCGGTTTTGGGATTCGGCACAAAGGAAGGTTCCATAATGAAGGACGAATACGGGAATACGCTCTTCGACTATACAACATGGAGTGATGCCGTAACATGTCTGGATATGGATTCTTTGGACAATCTGGCGAAGGATCTGGAACTCGAGAGCATCCATGTAAAGAATAAAAAAGATGTATCGGATGTGATCGAGAAGGCTATAGTGAGTGCAAAGGAAGTCCAGACTGACAGAGATGATCTGGATAACTATGATGATATTTACTACATGTTCGTACCCGGATTCATGATATTGCTGTTAGCGGTTTTTCTTCTCTTTAAGGAGTAAAGCGATCATATGGAATTTAACAGAAAAAAATATAATATCCTTATAGTATTGATGCTGTTGATGCTGGTGGTCTGTCTTGCTGTATTTGCATGCTTTGCGGTCTGCGGTGCGAGAATCGGTTTGAACAGTTTCTTTGTTCTCATGAGTGAGAAGGACAAATATCCTGTAGATGCAGAAGAGAAAGCTGCAAAGATCGAATTCATCGATAAGTACATAACAACCTATAATCTGGCAAACGCAGAATATGCAAACGGAAATTATGAGAATGCGCTGGAAATGTATGAACAGGTTCTGGATGATAATGTTACAGGCCGGCTGAAGGGCAGAACCTGCGTCAACCTGTCGCTTTCCCGTACCAAGACCATAGACTTCGATGATATCTATGAAAGGTTTGACGATTTTGAAGACGGAAAGGAAACTGATGTTGTAGTTCTGGTGGACAAGATAAACCAGGCTATAAAGGTTCTGGAAAATGCAAAGAAAGATCTGTCAGACAACGGATGTGTGGGAGAGGAGGGAACTCTCGATCTCTCCATTCCGCAGGAAGAGCTTGATGAGGCTGCGAAGCTTGATGAAGATATCGATAAAGAGATCGAAGAATTAAAGAAAATGCTGGAAAAGCTTCAACCCCCTTCTTCAGGCGGTGATTCCGGAAATGATGATAATAATGATGGCGGCGGTGGCAGCTCCGGTGGAGGCTCCGGCCAGTCGTCAGGAAACAGCGGCCGTGAAGATGAAGTAAAGAATCAGCTTGAGCAGCAGCAGTCCCGTACCAAGGAAGAGCAGACACAGGCTCAGGATGATTTTAAAGAGGATCAGTACTGGAACGGTAAGTCAGAGGGAAGCGGAGGCTCCGGCGATGAAGGCGGACAGGGTGAAAGCGGAAATGACTCCAAGTCATGGTAATCTGCCGGCTCGGGGAAGCAGGATCCGTAAATTCACCATGTGGTAAAAATGTTCATTATCTCATAGTAAATGAAAATCTTTTATGATAAAATAAAGACGTTGGATTACAATCAATCAATGAAAGGCAGGTAAATAAAATGGCTAAGGTTGAGGACGTTCTGGCAGCAGTTAAGTTAAATGATCTGCTCAACAGAAAGAAAGAGGAAGAAGTTGAGGAGAAGGCAACAAAGAATGTAGTAAAGACTATTTTTATCATTCTGGGTATCGTTGCCGTTGCAGCTGCGATCGCATTCGCAATCTATAAATTCATGACACCGGATTATCTCGATGATTTCGATGATGACTTCGATGATGATTTCGATGAAGACTTCTTCGATGATGATGATCTTGTAGAGGATGAGTCTAAGAAGGACGCTGAATAAGCAGCCTGGATTATTTAATCTGATGATATAGTCAATTTTGACTGCGCATGCGGTTTTGTTTTGACGTAAAAATGTTGAGCGGGGACGATAAGCCCCCGCTTTTTCTTGATATTGTGGGGGAATATAATTCCCTTCGTGGAGGAAAAATAATGGCATTGAAAAAAGGAGAGGTATATACCGGATATGTGGAGTCCATCGGATTCCCCAATAAGGGCTGCGTTTATGTGACTGATGAAGATGGTGAACGTCACAGGGTTACCGTCAAGAACGCACTGCCGGGACAGAAGGTGGCATTCAGACTGACCAAGAAGAGAAACGGGAATTCCGAAGGCCTGCTTAAGGAAGTTGTGGAAAAGTCGGAGTTTGAGACAGATCCGGCATGTAAGAATGCGGGAAAGTGCGGCGGCTGCCTGTATCCCGGATTTGATTATGAGAAGACCATTGAGATAAAGGAAGCACAGGTTAAAAAGCTTTTGGAGAATTATCTCTCTGATGATGTTATTTATGACGGCATAAAATCAAGCCCTGTCTGTGACGGCTACAGAGGCAAGATGGAGTACACCTTCGGCGATGAATTTCTGGATGGGCCCAAAGTTCTGGGGCTTCATAAGAGAGGGAGCTTTCATGATATCGTTGATGCATCGGACTGCAGGATAGCCGATGAGGATTTCGGTCTTCTTGTCAGTCATACATCAGGATTCTTTTCCGAAAAAGGTGTGGATTTTTATCATCGCATGAAACATACCGGCGTATTGAGACATCTGCTTGTGAGAAAGGCTGCAAAAACCGGGGAGCTTATGGCGGCATTGGTAACGGTATCCGGCAAAGATACCATGGCGGGACTTGACTCCGATGAGATAGAGCGCTTATGTAATGATTGGAAGGAGAGTCTCCTTTCATTAAAATTCAAAGGGAAGCTTACGGGCGTGCTCCATATAATCAACGATTCTCCGGCGGATGCCATAATCTGTGACAGGATGGATGTGCTCTATGGCAAGGACTGGTTTACGGAGGAGTTACTGGGGCTTAAGTTTAAGATCACTCCGTTTTCCTTTTTCCAGACTAATTCCCTCGGGGCCGAAGTGCTGTATTCCTTAGTACGTTCGTATATAAGCGAAGATGTGAAGGGTGGAAAGGTCTTCGATCTGTACAGCGGAACCGGTACCATCGCACAGATCCTTGCGCCTGCGGCGAAAAAGGTGACGGGAGTAGAGATAGTCGAAGAGGCTGTTGAAGCAGCCAAAGAGAATGCGAAGCTGAACGGACTTGAGAATTGCGATTTTATAGCCGGAGATGTTTTTAAAGTTCTTGAGTCATATGCGGATTCTCTTGATTCGCCGGATTGTATCGTGGTTGACCCGCCCCGTGACGGGGTGGGGCCCAAGGCTTTGCTTAAGATATTAAACTATGGCGTAAAACATATGGTTTACGTATCCTGCAAGGCGACCAGCCTGGCAAGGGATATGGAGATGATAAATGCCAAGGGATATCGTATAGTTCGATGGGGAATGGTAGACATGTTCCCCTTCACCGGAGGGATAGAGACCTGCTGTTTGCTCGAACGACTTTGAAGCGCGAAGGGGCATACCGAGATTACAATCCATGCTGAGGATTATTACAGGATTGATACGACAAAGATCGAGGATTTTCTGCTCCCGATAAAACAACTTTCCTCTAAGACTTATTAGGGGTATAATATAAATCAGTTATATTATCCGTTTAATTGAATATTTTTGATTACGTTGTCTTGTGTCTAAGGGCTAGTGGGGGGCTGTATGACAAAGGTATCGGAAGATTTTATACTCAAAAATTTTGATGAAGCGATTGATAAAGGATATATCAAGGCATATTACCAGCCTATAGTTCGTTCTATCACAAGGAACATTTCTGATTCTGAGGCGTTGGCCAGATGGGAGGATCCCGAACTTGGGATGATCTCTCCCATGGATTTTATTCCCGTTCTTGAAAAGCATAAGCTGATACAAAAGCTTGATCTTTGCATGCTCAGATGTATCTGCGATACTTATCGGAAGATCAAAGCGGAGGGGTGCATTGTCCCTCAGTTTTCAATAAATCTTTCCAGGATAGATTTTAAATATAAGGATCTTTATGATGAATTCATGGCGATCTTAAAGGAGTATGACGTTCCTGTGGAGGCTATCCGTGTAGAGATAACCGAGAGCGTTATGCTTGATGATCAGGGAAGATTTCGTGAGATCCTGGATAAATTCAAGGATTCCGGATTTCATATCTGGATGGATGATTTCGGCAGCGGTTATTCTTCACTTAATGTTCTTAAGGATTATAATTTTGATCTGCTTAAGATAGATGCAGCTTTCCTTAAGAATTTCGGAAACCGTTCAAAACAAATGCTCACAGCCGTGATCAATATGGCTAAAGTCCTGGGGATCCATACCCTTACCGAGGGTATAGAGACCGAGGAACAGTACAGCTTTATGCTGGATGCCGGATGTGAGCTTATACAGGGATACTACTTCTTTAAGCCGCTGTCTGCGGAAGAATTTATCATGCACGTAAAGAAAGAGAATAAGACCATTGAGCCTGATGACGAGACTGCATATTGGGACGCGGTAGGTAATTTCAATTTCTTGAGTTCTAACCCGTTGGAGATGTTTATCAGCGGTAAGGGTGTTAACGGTGAAGATTCCGTTGCCCTTTTACAGGGAAAGACACCACTGGCACTGCTTGAATATAAAGACGGGAAGACCAAATGTGTATATTATAACGACGAATACTATAATCGTATCAGACAATTGGGATATAGTTGTGTAGAGGAGGTTGAGAAGTCTTTTAATGATAGAAAAGAAGTGCAGCATAATATGATGGAAGCGGTCCTTGACAAGTCCATCGAGAATAATTCGGTTGAACGTATAGATTATGTGGAGAACGGTGTTTATTTCACCATAAAGACCAAGTGTATCTCAAAGCATAATGATAAATATATGATGGCTATAACATTATATACTTTTGAGTCTGACAAAGAGAAACGGAAAACGGATGATATTCTCAGATTCAATCAGTCTGTTTTTCTTACCTACGATATTGTCGTTCTCATGTATCTGCCCACCAATAGGTCGGATGTCCTGTTTTCACAGGCTACATTTAATTATGAGTACGCCGATATGAAGCTTGATGAAGCCATCACACAGATCGCAGAGAGGGAGATCAGTGAGAAGGATAAGGTGAGATATCTGAAATTCATGGATCTTTCCACATTGGACAAACGTATCAAAATGAACGGAAGAATCTTTATTCAGGAGGCATTTCGCGTCAGAAATGTTTATGGCGGATATGAATGGAAACAGATAAGAGTGACGAAGACATCCGATTCGTTTACCATCGGATATCTCTATACTGTTCAGGATATGTCGGATGAAGAATGTGAGCTTGCGGACTATCTTTGCGAGAAACATCCGAAGTTTATGACTGATTGAGGCGTGACTATGAAAAAAATTCTTTTATCTGCCGTTCTTGTTTCATCTGTTTTGATCGCTTCCGGGGTCGGATCTGTACAGGCTGAGGCAAGTGTGCCGGCCGCTTCAGGGAGCGAAACTTTTATTTTGGATCAGCCTGATGATGTGAATATTCCATGGAAAAACGTGATCTCCTTTCCGACAGATCTTACCGAAGAGACGAATCCGGATCATCGTATGGCGCATAATATCTACTCCGATCCTGTTTTGGACGGGTTTTCCGGAAAATATACGGGCTTTTTGATCGACTTTAAAGCGGACTATGATCCGGTGGGAACCTATTGGGCGTTGTGCAACTGGGGGATGGATCTGTCTGATTTCAGGAAATGGTATCCTGATGCGACAGGCGGCGGTGCATATGCCGGTTTCCAGAATACCGTGGACGGACGCAAGAGCATTATGTCTTTCTGGGAAGTTCAATATACCGATACGGATGGCTCGAAGAAAAGCCACAGAGCAAAGATGCTTTATCCGAATACAAGGACAAATTCCTTTGGCGGAGAAGGTGAGGGTAGCAATTATATCGGTGACTACGACTGGAAGGGCGATCAATGGTATCGCATGTATCTGGGATGCTATACTGATCCCGTAAGCGGACACACGCTTGTGGAACAGTGGGCGAAAGATATCGATGCAGGTGAGTGGAAAAAGTTATGCGTATTTGATACGGGACTTTATAATTCCTGCATAAGGGGCGGCCTCAGTCAGTTTATGGAAGATTATCAGACCGATACCTGCTGTCAGCCCCGAAGCTTTGAGTATAAAAACATATACGTAAGGGAAGCGGGAAGTGATTCATGGAAGCCTGTTACCCGTTCATGCCTGTCGGTTGATACATGGTATGGAAATAAAAAGGGGAGCTTTTCCTATGGCGGTACTGTATCACGTCTGTATGGTATAACCATAGGTAAGGGTACGGATAAAGCCGGCTTGAATGAAGAGATACATGATCACTATGACATCATTCCCGATGCACCTCCGGAAACTCCGTTCTGAATATTTTTCTCAATTGTTTTTCCCGTATCGGTGATATCAAATATAGCTCTTCGAAATAAGATTTTCCAAAATAGAATTGTGTACAATTTTATACATTGATTTTCCCGGGAATCTGTTATGATGTGATGTATACAGATCTGCAACGTTGTTTTTCACATCAGTTATGGACAAGGAGTATTATCTATGAAGAAGGCTCTATTCATCGGAGGTACCGGGACCATCAGTACAGCTATCGTAAAAAGACTGGCAAATGATCCCGCATGGGAAGTGTGGGTACTTAACCGTGGTAACAGACCGCAGGTTCTGCCGGCAAATGTCGTATCCGTAACCGCAGACATCAATGATGAAGACGCGGTCCTTGCAAAGATCGGAGATGAGACATTTGACTGTGTATGTGAATTCATAGGATTCACACGTTCTCAGGTAGAGAGAGATCACAGACTCTTTAACGGGAAAACAAAGCAATATATCTATATTAGTTCGGCCTCGGCTTATCACAAGCCTGCTTCGGGCTATATCATCACTGAAGGCACATCATTAAGCAATCCGTATTGGCAATATTCCAGAGACAAGATCGAATGTGAGGAGTTCCTCATGAAGAAGTACAGGGAAGAAGGCTTCCCGGTGACTATTGTGCGCCCGAGCCACACTTATGATGAGAGAAACATACCTCTCGGAGTTCACGGAAAGAAAGGCTTCTGGCAGGTTATAAAGAGAATGCTCGAAGGAAAGCCTGTTATCATTCAGGGTGACGGGTCCAGCCTTTGGACTGTTACATGGAATGCTGATTTCGCCATAGGCTATACGGCACTTATGGGAGACAGACATGCCATAGGCGAAGCTTTCCAGATCACATCAGATGAGACCCTCACCTGGGATCAGATCTATGCAACCGTAGCGGATGCTCTGGGTGTTAAGCTTAATGCATATCATGTATCAACAGAGATGCTTGCGGCATTGGGTGATCCTTACGGATTTGATTTCACGGGCTCTCTCATGGGTGACAAGTCGGTTTCCGTTGTGTTCGATAACAGTAAATTAAAGCGCATAGAGCCGAACATGAAAACCAATGTGAGCTTTGATGAAGGTGTAAAGAGAGCTGTGGAATATGTGCTTACACATCCGGAAGAATGTCAGGTTGAAGATCCCGAATTTGATGAATGGTGCGACAGAGTTATAGAGACACTGGAAAATGCAAAAAAATCTTTTTTGGAAAAATAAAAAATTCGTAACTTATCTAACAGGAGGAAATTTACAATGAATGAAACATTAAAAGTGCTTGAGTCCAGAAGAAGCTGCAGAAAGTTCAAACCGGATATGGTAAGCGGTGATGAGCTGGATATGATACTAAAGGCAGGAACCTATTCCGCCACCGGAATGGGAAAGCAGAGCCCCATCATCATCGCGGTCACGGACAAAAAGCTGCGTGATGAGATAGCGGAAGAGAATCGAAAGATCGGAGGATGGAAGGAAGGCTTTGATCCTTTCTACGGGGCACCGGTTATCCTTATCGTACTGGCAGATAAGTCTGTTGCGACACATATTTATGACGGATCGCTTGTAATGGGTAATCTCATGAATGCGGCTGAGAGTCTGGGCGTTGCTTCCATCTGGATCCACAGAGCAAAGGAAGAATTTGAATCAGACTTTGGTAAAGCGATACTTAAGAAACTGGGGATTGAAGGAGACTATGAAGGTATCGGACACTGCGCGCTTGGATATGCAGCAGATGCACCTGCCGCTCCCGCTCCCAGAAAAGAGAATTACGTTTATCGTATCTGACGAATGGAGATCAGCCTATGAAGATCTATGATATTTCACAGGAAGTATTCGGATGTGCTGTTTTTCCGGGTGATCCGAACCCGGTAAGAGTAAGAAAGCTCTCCATAGATAATGGAGATATCTGCAATCTGACGAAATTTTCCATGTGTGCTCACAACGGTACCCATGTGGATGCACCTTTTCACTTCTGCAATGACGGTAAGACCATAGATCAGGTAAGCCTTGAGAGATTCATAGGCAGAGCTTATGTGGCGGCTCATGAAGGAGAAGTCACGGAGGCTGATGCTAAAAAGATATTGGAAAAGGCAAAAGAGTGTGATGCAGAAGCGGCTAAGAGGATCCTTGTTAAGGGAAAAGCCGTAATGACCGCGGAAGCTGCAAAGGTATTCGCAGCTGAGGGCATCCTTTTATACGGCAATGAATCACAGACTGTGGGTCCGGAAGATGCACCGAAAGAAGTGCATCTCATCATGCTGGGGGCAGAGATCGTGCTGCTTGAAGGGATAAGGCTTGCGGATGTATCGGAAGGCACGTATCTCCTTCATGCGGCGCCGCTTAATCTGGGAGGCGCCGACGGTGCACCCTGCCGCGCAACACTCACAGAAATATAAGGATAATCCGGAATTGGTGCGAATGTAGACACTGCGCGTGCGCTCCGATTCCCCGGCTCAGAATGATTTCATTCGTAATTATTTTTCGTGGAGGTATAAATGAGTAAAGTAAAATGGGGAGTCCTGGGGACTGCCAATGTAGCAGCATGGGGAACGATCCCCGGAATGAAGCTTGCTCCTTCCTGTGAGCTGTATGCCATAGCAGGAAGAAAGCTTGAAAAAGCTGAGAGTTACAAAGAAAGATTCGGATTCACCAAAGCTTACGGAAGCTATGATGAGCTTTTGGATGACCCGGAAGTGAGCTGTGTTTATATTCCTCTTCCCAATGATATCCATGTTAAGTGGGTGACGGAAGCTTTAAAGAAGAAAAAGAATGTGCTTTGCGAGAAACCTCTTGCATTGAATGCAGGAGAAGCAGAGATCATGTATAAGACCGCCGAAGAAAACGGCGTGATCCTTATGGAGGCTTATGCTTATCTGCACAGCCCTTATGTGGAAAGTCTTATAAAGGATGTCCGTTCCGGAATCATCGGTGAAGTTGATTATATCGATACTGCTTTTGTGACGCAGGGATACAGGGAAGATTTCCGACTTCATAAGGAATTGGGCGGCGGCGCGATGTACGATCTGGGATGCTACTGCACTACCATGATCCTTTCGCTGATCGATTCAGATCCCGTATTTGTAAATGCGTCGGCGGAATTCTCGGATCTGGGAGTGGATGTATCGACAGCATCGATAATACGTTTCGCAAACGGAGCGAGAGCATCTTTCCAGGTGGGTATGATACTTGGGGAGAATACCAACTCAAGATACGACCGTCTCTTTATCCACGGCTCCAAGGGGTCCATCCGTTCTGACGTGGAATACAATCAGGCGGGTGAAGTATCTTATAAGATATGTATTGGCGATACGGTAACGGAGCGCAGGATCGAAGTGCCTCAGAATTATTCTCTTGAGATAGAGAATCTCAGCAGATATGTATTAAACGGGGAGCAGCCGCATATTTCGCCGCAGTTTTCATTAAAGAATATCAGACTGATGGATGAGATCCTGTCAAAGATCGGATTCTGGTCAGAGTAAATATTGTATGGATCAGAGTGAATTAATAGTGCGGCGGAGATCACTTATTGGAGAATTTGGTCGAAAGGATTAACGGAGGAAAATATGGAGAATTTTACTTTTTACAGTCCCACTTATTTTGTGTTCGGCAAGGGTGAAGAAAAAAGAGCCGGTGAAATGGTAAAGCGTTTCGGAGGCAGTAAAGTGCTCATCCACTACGGCGGAGGAAGTGCAGTCAGATCCGGACTCATCGACAGAGTTAAGGCAAGTCTCGACGGTGCAGGACTGGCATATGCAGAGCTTGGCGGAGTAAAGGCCAATCCAAGAAGCGGTCTTGTATATGAAGGCATAGAACTTGTTAAGAAGGAAAAGATAGATTTCATACTTGCGGTGGGGGGCGGCAGCAGCATTGACTCAGCCAAGGCCATCGCCATGGGTGCGCTTTACGACGGGGACTTCTGGGATTTCTATGACGGAAAGCAACCTGTAACAAAAGCACTTCCCGTAGGAACGATCCTTACCATAGCCGCAGCCGGGAGCGAAGGATCCGGTGATTCCGTTATTACCAATGAAAACGGAAATTTCAAAAGGGGTACAAGCGGAGAGGCCATCAGACCGAGATTTTCCATACTTAATCCCGAGCTTACGACTTCACTTCCCCCTTATCAGACGGCCTGCGGTATCACAGATATCATGGCTCATCTCACCGAGAGATACCTGACTGTCACACCTGATGTGGTTACCACCGACAGGCTGCTGGAAGGTCTCCTTCTTGCCATGATAGAAGAAGGCCCCAAGGTCATAAAGGATCCCGCAGATTATGAGGCGAGAGCAAATATCATGTGGGCGGGTATGATCGGTCACAACAATTCCTGCGGAGTGGGAAGATCCCAGGACTGGAACCGCCATAATATAGAGCATGAGCTTTCGGCTCTCTATGACTGTGCACACGGTGCGGGACTTGCGGTCACTTTTCCCGCTTACCTGACCTATGTGGCTGGGAAAGCCGTGGCAGAGAGGGCTGCGGATGCCATGCAGGAGATCAGGGTAAAGAGGCTTGTAAAGTGGGCGGAAAGAGTCTGGAGCTGTGAGGCAGAGGGTA
The DNA here is from genome assembly GCA_024697065.1 of Lachnospiraceae bacterium. GTDB lineage: Bacteria > Bacillota > Clostridia > Lachnospirales > Lachnospiraceae > NK4A136. The sequence goes on along the minus strand of JAILGE010000018.1, from coordinate 41,831 downwards.
AAACGGATGAAGAAGTGATAAATGAAGGCCTTGCAAAATACCGCGCATATCTCGCAGAGATAGGGATGCCTTCAAGTATAAGGGAGTTCGGTGCGGTACCGGAGGATGTGGATATTCTTGCTCATATGTGCTGCTACGGTGACGGAAGAGATGGCAGTATAGCAGGCTTTGTCACTCTTGATGAGAATGAAGTAAAAGAGATCTATCGCCTTATGTTCTGACATGGACGGAAATAATAAAGGTGATTATTTTCAAAGATCATTGACAAGGGAAAAGTGCGGTTATAAAATCCATAGTGTAAGCAAGGGCGCTTAGAGGCTTTCCTCTTTGCACCCTTTTTTGTTGTTTGATCAAAAAGACGGCAAAGGCGCCGGTTTTTTCGGTACCTTTGTCGCCTTTTTTTGTTTTTCTGAAAGGAGAAAGCGCAAAATGATCCACGAAGAGTGCGGTGTTTTCGGAATGTTAGATACATCGGGAGAGAATGTTGCAAGAACGGTGTATTACGGATTGACATCGCTTCAGCACAGAGGGCAGGAGAGCTGCGGTATAGCCGTGAGCGATACCGGCGGCGAGCTTGGTGCGGTGCGGTTAAGGAAAGACATGGGGTTAGTATCCGAAGTCTTCGGGGAAGAAGATATCGCAAAGCTTACCGGTAATATCGGCATAGGTCATGTACGTTATTCTACTGCAGGTGCCAGTACAAGAGAGAATGCCCAGCCTCTGGCCATCAATTATATAAAGGGCACACTTGCCATTGCACACAACGGTAATCTGACAAATGCCGATAAGCTGCGTGGGGAACTGGCAAGAACAGGGGCTATTTTCCAGACTACGATCGATTCGGAACTGATCGCATATCTCATAGCGAGAAAGAGACTCGAATGCAAAAGTGTGGAAGCGGCAGTAGCCCTTTCAATGAAAGAGCTGAGAGGCTCATACAGCCTGGTGGTGATGTCACCTAGAAAACTCATCGCAGCCAGAGACCCTTACGGTTTCAGACCGCTGGTACTGGGCAAAAGAGGCAACGCTTACGTCTTCGCATCCGAGAGCTGTGCTCTTGATGTTACGGGGGCAGAGTTTGTCCGGGATATTGAACCGGGAGAGATAGTGACTGTCACGGCAGACGGCGAGATCTTTTCAGACAGATCATGCTGCATACCCACGGAACAGCACGGCCACTGTATCTTTGAATATATATATTTTGCCAGACCCGATTCGGTGATAGACGGTATAAGTGTTTATGATGCCAGAATACGCGCGGGTAAATATCTTTTCAGAGACTGCCCCATTGATGCGGATATCGTTGCGGGAGTGCCGGAGTCCGGAAATATCGCTGCCCTCGGATATTCCATCGCATCCAGGATCCCCTGCGGACAGGTCCTTGTAAAGAATTCGTACATAGGAAGAACCTTCATCAAGCCTGGCCAGACGGGACGTGAGAACAGTGTGATGCTTAAGCTCAATACATTGAAGCATGCTGTCGAGGGCAAGAGGGTAGTACTTATAGACGATTCGATAGTAAGAGGCACCACATCATACAGGATAGTGAAGATGCTTCGGGATGCGGGGGCGAGGGAAGTCCACATGAGGATAAGTTCACCTCCTTTCCTCTGGCCATGTTTCTACGGTACGGATGTCCCGGAAAGAAAGCAGCTTATTGCATATAACAGGAGCATTGAAGAGATCAGACAGATCACCGGTGCGGATTCGCTTGAATATCTGAAGGTTGAAAGACTTAAGGACATAATCTACGGAAGAAAGAATATTTGCGAGGGATGTTTTACGGGAGTATATCCGGATGTCCGGGAGAAGGGAGAAGAAAAATGAGCGTTAAATATGTATTCGTAACAGGCGGTGTTGTATCCGGACTCGGAAAAGGTATCACTGCGGCATCTTTGGGAAGACTCCTCAAAGCAAGAGGATATAAGGTTACCATGCAGAAGTTCGATCCTTATCTCAATATCGATCCCGGTACCATGAATCCCATCCAGCACGGCGAAGTGTTCGTAACGGATGACGGTACGGAGACCGATCTGGATCTGGGACATTATGAAAGATTCATAGATGAGAGCCTGGATAAGAATTCAAATGTCACCAGCGGAAAAGTTTACTGGTCACTTTTGCAAAAAGAGCGACGAGGGGATTTCGGAGGACATACAGTACAGGTCATCCCTCATGTGACAAATGAGATAAAGTCCAGATTCTACAGAAATAATACGGATGACGAGACACATATCGCAATAATCGAGGTAGGCGGTACCGTGGGTGATATCGAATCACAGCCTTTCCTGGAAGCCATCAGACAGTTCCAGCATGAGGTGGGTCCGCAGAATTCCATGATAATCCTGGTATCCCTCCTTCCGTATCTGAAGTGCTCTGAGGAATTAAAGACCAAGCCGACCCAGGCTGCGGTCAAGACAATGCAGGGGCTGGGGCTTCAGCCCGATGTCATCGTTGCAAGGTCGGAAGTGGACTTCGATGACGAGATCCGGGATAAGATCGCGCTTTTCTGCAATATCCCTTCATGTCATGTGCTCAAGAATCTGGACCTCCGGTTCCTCTATGAAGCACCGCTTGCCATGGAGAAGGAAAATCTGGCACAGGCGGCGTGCACCTGCCTGGGGCTCGAGCAGAGAGAGCCGGATCTTGCTGACTGGAAGCACATGGTGGATGTCCTTTATAACCTGGATAAGACCGTAAAGATCGCTATCGTTGGAAAATATACGCAGCTTCATGATGCATATATCAGTGTTGTGGAAGCTTTAAAACATGGCGGTATAGCTGCAAAGGCAGGGGTGGATATCAAGTGGGTGGATTCAGAAACGGTAACGGAGGATACTGTGGATGAGATACTGGGAGATGTGAGCGGTATACTCGTACCCGGAGGATTCGGTGACAGAGGCATTCCGGGAATGATAACCGCGATCCGTTACGCCAGAGAAAGAAAAGTACCTTTTCTGGGGCTGTGTCTGGGCATGCAGTTGTCCATAGTGGAATTTGCCAGAAATGTGCTGGGGCTTCATGACGCGGATTCCATAGAATTCAATCCGGATACTTCACATCCCGTTATCGCATTCCTGCCGGATCACAGTAAGGATGATGATCTGGGCGGTACATTAAGACTCGGGGCATATCCCTGCGTGTTGGAAGAGGGGACACTGGCATATAAGCTCTATGGTTCAAGAGAGATCAGCGAACGCCACCGTCACAGGTTTGAAGTCAACAATGATTACCGTGATGCCCTGACAAAGGGAGGCTTGAGATTATGCGGACTCTCTCCCGACAACCGTATCGTGGAGATGATAGAGAATCCCGCCAATCCTTTCTTTATCGCCACACAGGCACATCCCGAGCTTAAGTCCAGACCCAACAGGCCTCATCCGCTTTTTGCCGGACTTGTGGCTGCAGCCATCGAACATTGAGCTGCAACACGGGATAAACAACTGTTCGTGCAATTGTGACGTTTTGAATATTAAAAATTATGCTTTTTTAATATAAAAAAAACGTATTCTGTTGTTTATTCGTCATTATACACATTGTTACGGGGTAGCATTTTGTTATAAAATGCTAATCGCGTAAAAATATTATTTTCAAATTTTAATGAAGGAGCGGAATATGGCAGTAGACAAATTTTCAACGGATGAGTACTTATCCGACCTGAATGCATACTGGCGTGCTGCAAACTATCTTGCTGCAACCCAGCTGTATCTGTTGGATAATCCCCTGCTCAGAGAGCCTCTGACAAGGGATCAGGTTAAGAAGAAGATCGTAGGACACTGGGGAACAGTACCCGGACAGAACTTCGTTTATGCACACATGGATCGTGCCATCAACAAGTTCGATCTTGATATGATCCTTATTTCCGGACCCGGACACGGCGGAAACTTCTTTGTAGCTAACTCTTATCTTGAGGGTACATACAGCGAAGTATATCCCAATATCAGCCAGGATATCGAGGGACTTAAGAGATTAAACAAGCAGTTCTCTTTCCCCGGCGGTATCTCCAGCCATGTTGCTCCCGAGACTCCCGGATCCATCAACGAGGGTGGTGAGCTTGGTTACTCGATCGCTCATGCTTTCGGTGCTGCATTCGATAACCCGGATCTTATCGCTACCGTTATCGTAGGTGACGGTGAGGCTGAGACAGGTCCTCTTGCAACTGCATGGCATTCAAACAAGTTCCTTAATGCCAAGACAGACGGTGCTGTTCTTCCCATTCTCCACATGAATGAGTACAAGATCAGCAATCCTACAGTTCTTTCTCATATCTCTCATGACGAGCTTGAGAGCTTCTTCCATGGTTGTGGCTGGAAGCCTTACTTCGTAGAGGGAAGCGATCCCATGACAATGCACAAGCTTATGGCTGCTGCTGTAGATAAGTGCATCAAGGAGATCAAGACTATCCAGAAGAATGCACGTGAGAACGGCGAGACAAAGAGACCTTTCTGGCCTATGATCGTTCTTCGTTCACCTAAGGGATGGACAGGTCCCAAGGTTGTAGACGGACTTCCCGTTGAGGGATCTTTCCGTGCTCACCAGGTGCCTATCACAATGGAGAAGCCCGAGCACATCGATCTTCTTAAGGAATGGCTCTTAAGCTACCATCCCGAAGAGCTCTTCGACGAGGAAGGACGCCTTGTTGAGAGACTTCGTTACATCGCTCCCAAGGGAGACAGACGTATCAGTGCTAATCCTCATGCTAACGGCGGCAAGCTCCTTCGTGATCTTCGCCTCCCTGATTTCAAGGATTATGCTCTTGATATCAAGAAGCCCGGCGAGACAGAAGCTCAGGATATGATCGAGCTCGGTGGTTTCGTTCGTGATATCTTCAAGCTTAATAAGGATGCTCACAACTTCCGTATCTTCGGACCGGATGAGACAATGTCCAACCGTCTCTACAAGGTATTCGAGGAGACAAAGCGTGACTGGAACGGCGATTACCATGAGAAGGATGAGGATCTTGCAGTAGACGGAAGGATCATGGATTCCTACTTAAGTGAGCATATGTGTGAAGGCTGGCTTGAGGGTTACCTCCTTACAGGCCGTCACGGATTCTTCGCTTCTTACGAAGCTTTCATCCGTGTTGTTGATTCCATGTGTGCACAGCATGCTAAGTGGCTCAAGGTTTGCAACGAGCTTCCCTGGAGACAGAAGATCGCTTCTCTCAACCTTATCCTTACATCAAACGTATGGCAGCAGGACCACAACGGTTTCACACATCAGGATCCCGGATTCATGGATCACATTGCTAACAAGAAGGCAGACGTTGTACGTATCTATCTTCCGCCTGATGCTAACTGCTTACTTTCTACATTTGATCACTGCATCCGCAGTAAGAACTATGTAAACGTTATCGTAGCTTCCAAGCATCCCAGCCATCAGTGGCTTACCATGGAGCAGGCTGTTAAGCACTGCACACAGGGTATCGGTATCTGGGATTGGGCATCCAACGACCAGGGCGAAGAGCCTGATATCGTACTTGCATGCTGCGGTGATACACCTACAAAGGAAGCTCTTGCAGCTGTTACTATCATCAGAGACAACCTTCCTGAAGTTAAGATCCGTTTCATCAACGTTATCGACCTTATGAAGCTCGAGCCTCACAGCAAGCATCCTCATGGTCTTACAGACGTTGATTACGATGCACTCTTCACAAAGGATAAGCCTATCATCTTCGCTTTCCATGGCTATCCTACACTTGTACACGAGCTTACATACAACCGTCACAACCGCAACTTAAGCGTTCACGGTTACCAGGAAGAGGGTACGATCACAACTCCTTTCGATATGAGAGTTCAGAACGAGATCGACCGTTACCACCTTGTAATGGATATGATCAATCACCTTCCTCAGCTCGGCAACAGAGGTGCATATCTCCTTCAGCAGATGAGAGATACTCTTGTTGCTCACGATCAGTATATCGCTGAGTACGGTCAGGATCTTCCTGAGGTACGTGAGTGGAAGTGGCATACTCCCGAGGATAAGTAATTCCTGTCATATTTAAGCTTTTTTAAGAGAGGACATCCCATGTCGGATGTCCTCTTTTTTATACACAATAATCAGCTGTTTTTTATGGGCTTAAGAGGCGTTTTATGGTATAAAAAATCTAGAGTGTAGTGTGGGAAAATGTGTTATGTGTTGGGAGAGAAAACTTTAAAGGAGGACAAAATGACAGAGGCATCAAAGGTTTATTTTACGGATTTCAGGACAGTGTCGGGAGTACCCCTGACAAAGAAGCTGCAGAAGCTCATTCGAATGGCAGGGATAGGAAATATAGATATGGATGGCAAATTCGTTGCCATTAAGATGCATTTCGGAGAGCTTGGAAACCTGGCTTATCTCAGACCCAATTATGCCAAGGCTGTAGCTGATGTAGTAAAGGAGCTGGGCGGTAAGCCTTTCCTTACAGACTGTAATACTCTTTATCCGGGATCCAGAAAGAATGCGCTTGAGCATCTTGACTGCGCCCAGGAGAACGGATTCAACGAGATCACAACAGGTTGCCATGTGATAATCGGTGACGGTCTCAGAGGAACCGATGATGTTGTGGTACCTGTCAGAAACGGTGAATATTGTAAAGAAGCCTATATCGGTCGTGCTCTCATGGATGCGGATATTTTTATCTCTCTTACCCATTTTAAGGGCCATGAAGCAACAGGATTCGGCGGAACTCTCAAGAATATAGGAATGGGAGGCGGGTCGCGTGCCGGCAAGATGCAGCAGCATAATCAGGGAAAACCTCATGTTAATGAGGCACTTTGCCGTAACTGTAAGCGCTGCGCAAAGGAATGCGGCAGTGATGCCATTTCCTATGATTCGGGAAAGGCTTATATCGATCCGGACATCTGTAAGGGATGCGGACGCTGCATAGGCGCATGTGCGTTTGATGCCATATCAAATAATAACAGCAATGCCAATTCCATATTAGGCTGCAAGATCGCTGAGTATACTCAGGCTATCTGCGATAACAGACCCACATTCCATATCAGTCTTATCACGGATATTTCACCCAATTGTGACTGCCACGGTGAAAATGATGCTCCCATCCTTCCGGATGTGGGAATGCTTGCATCCTTCGATCCCGTAGCACTTGATATGGCATGCGCCGATCTGTGCCAGAAGACCGAACCCATCAGAAATTCACAGCTGGGTGACAATCTCGCAGATCCTCATCATGAGCATCACCACGATCATTGGCTGGATAACAATCCGAATATCAGCTGGAAAGAGACCTTAGAGCACGGTGAGAAGATCGGCCTGGGTACCAGGAACTATGAGCTCATTACCATGAAGTAAAAGTTATATGAGTTCATCATCCGCATTGATCATGTCGGATCAATGCGGGAAACAGAGATGAGATTGCATACGCCGGTGGTGTAAAGTAAAATTAATGTAATATAAACTGCCGCGGTGCGGCAAATAAAAAAGGGAGAAGCCCGTATGAACAAAAAGGAACGTGAAAGAAAAGTTGAAGCACTGCTTTCCGAACTTACACTTGAAGAGAAAATAGGCATGATACACGGGTCTGAATTTTTTAAGAGCGCCGGAGTGGAGAGGCTTGGGATCCCGCCCATCGTTTATTCCGACGGACCTAACGGTGTCAGAAAAGATTTTGAACCTGCAAGGATGAAGGAGAAGGGAACCACCGCGGATGAAGTTGGATGCGGTCCCTGCAATACTGCCATCGCATCCACATGGAACAGATCACTGGCATGGGGAAGCGGAAGAATGCTCGGTGAAGAGGCAAGAGGACGCGGGAAGGATATGATCCTTGCACCCGGCATCAATATCAAAAGAAATCCTTTATGCGGGCGTAATTTCGAGTACATGAGTGAAGATCCGTATCTGATATCGGAGATGGTGGTCCCTCTTATCGAGGGGATCCAGGAGACGGATGTGTCGGCATGTGTAAAGCATTTTGCATGTAATGCTCAGGAGTACGAACGCTTCATGGTCAATGTTGAAGTCAGCGACAGAGCACTTCGTGAGATCTATTTTCCGGGATTCGAGGCTGCTGTTAAGAAAGCCAAGACCAGAGGTCTGATGGGTGCATATAATCTCGTTCGCGGTTCACATGCAAGTCAGAATAAGTGGCTCCTTACGGATGTCCTTCGCAAGGAGTGGAAGTACAACGGTCTTGTGGTTTCAGACTGGGGTGCTATCCACGACACCAAAGCTGCTTCGGAAAGCGGTCTTGATGTGGAGATGGCTGTCATCCCCGAATTTGATGATTACTACATGGCAAAGCCTCTTCTTAAAGCGGTAAAAGCCGGAGAGATAGATGAGAGTCTTATCGATGAGAAGATCCGCAATATCATCAGATTCCTGATCAATATCAGAAAGATCGACGTAGAGATAAAGAAGAACGCCGGTGGTAAGGAAAGTGCCAGAGCGGTGCCTGTTCCCGAGAGAAACAGAGGAACATATTCCAATCCCGCTCATGCGATGCGTGCGCTTGAAACGGCAAGAGAAGCTGTTATACTCCTCAAGAATGAGGACAAGAGGCTTCCCATCCTTCCGACTAAAGCTAAGAAGATACTGGTCATCGGTGATAATGCCAACAGAAAGCATTCCGATGCGGGTGGAAGCGCTGAGGTAAAGGCTTTATTCGAGGTCACACCGCTTCTTGGCATCACAAAGAGCTATGGCGGTAATACTCAGGTTGATTACGCAAGAGGGTACTATGTTCCGGAGGAAAAGAAATATGCCGAAGACGAACAGATGCCCTGGGATGAGTACATAAAGCTTGGCAAGGGTAAAGATCCCCGCTATTGCAGAACATATACGGCTGACGAGAAGAAGCTTATGAAGAAGCTTAAGGCCGAGGCTCTCGCTCTTGCTGCGGAATACGATGAGGTCATCTTTGTGGGCGGCCTGAATCATGAATATGATGTGGAGGATAAAGACAGGAAGGATATGAAGCTTCCTTTCGGACAGGATGAACTCATCAATGAACTCCTTGATGTCAATCCCAACATGGTCATCGTCATGTTTGCCGGAAGTCCTGTTGATATGACTGCATGGTCCGACAGAGCAAAAGCTATAGTTCTTATGGCCTACAACGGTATGGAGGGCGGCAGCGCTCTCGGCGAAGTATTATGCGGCAAGGTTAATCCTTCAGGAAAGCTGGCGGAATCACTTCCCATGGGATTCGAGAATTCCTCCGTTGCCCACTTCGGAGAGTATCCGGGAAGGAAGCTTACCAAGGAAGAGAGTGCCCGTATGTTTGCAAATATCACTCAGAACTTTAATGAGGGAGTATTTGTGGGATACCGCTATTACGAGAAGTTCAACGTTCCGGTACAGTTCCCCTTCGGTCACGGACTCTCATATACAAAGTTCACATACAGAGGTCTGTTGATAAAGGATGTGAACGGCAAGCCGGTTGATAAGAGAAAAATGAGCGACGGGCTCTTCGTAGTAAGCGTAAAGGTCAAGAATACCGGTGATACCTGTGGTAAGGAAGTGGTTCAGTTCTATACCGGTGAGGCTCATCCCTCCAAGGATAATCCCGTAAAGGAACTTAACGGATTTGAAAAGATCGAGCTTAAGCCCGGCGAAGAGAAGACGGTAAGTGTAGTCATTCCGGTTAAGGCATTCTCGCATTATGATGAGAGTATTGGCGACTGGGTAATGATGAAGGGCGAGATGAAGATCTATGCCGCATCATCATCGGCTGATGTACGACTTACAAAGAATGTGAAGATCTGAGTATCAAGACATATAGACAATAAAAAAGGCATAGCTTCTATGCCTTTTTTATTGCCTGCATTATGGAGTCTGTTTCGTGAATCAGGTCTTTTCATTTCCTTCTCAAAAGTGTTAAAATTATAAAAGTAGGTTCGTTTGGGTACAGTTTGGCATTTCGCCGGAGCAATTCGCTCAGTTTCCCTATTTATTTTTGATTGGCTTATGAACTGTTATTTTTGTATTTTTCTTTTGTGCTTGGATGGACTTTATGAAAACGGTAGTCTGATTTTGGTACGGAGGAAAATGAATGGGTAAAAAGAAAACAAAGAAAGCGCGGCTGTATTCTGATATTGCATATGATGATGCATTCAGAACCATGGAAACAGAATGTAATGATCTACTTATACCGTTTGTGAATTATATTTTCAAAGAAGATTACGGTAAAGATGCAGTGATAATCCGTATGCGGAATGAACAATTTATTGAGCATGGTGATCATTCTGATTCTAAAAGAATTACGGATTCAAATTTTGAGATAAGCCAATATGATGTTTCAAAAAAATATCATCTTGAGTGTGAGAGTAAAGCATATGATGGGACAATACTTGTGAGATTTTTTGAGTATGACTCACAGATAGCGCTGTCCGGAGCTGAAAATAATTATGCAGAACTTAAGGTGAAAATACCGAATTCGGGGCTGTTTCTCTTGCGGGAAGCAAAGAATATTCCGGAACGGCTGAAGATTATTATTGAAACACCTGAGGGCAGTACTTCATATCATGTGGAAGTGATAAGGGAGTCAGATTTTACTGTTGATAGTATTTTTGAAAAACGATTATATCTTCTTATTCCGTTTTATATATTTAATTTTGAGAAGGAGTTGGCAGATATAAATGCAAATGCGGATAGAACAGAATTGATGGTAGGACTCTACCGTGACATCATGTCAAGACTTGATGAAGAGCATGAAGTGGGACGGTTGTCATCGCTATCATACGGTGTTATCATAAGGTTAACACATAAAGTCATATATAAGTTTCTGATGAAACATAGGAATTTACAGGAGAAAGTGGGTGATTTTATGGGTGGTAAAGTATTGGAACTCCCGGAGATAAGAGCTTTTCATGAGGGAAAAGCTGCTGGTATTAAGGAAGGAAACTATGAGGCAATCTCTCGCATGCTTCTTTCAGGTAAAACTGTCGAAGAGATAGTCGATTTTTGCGGTTATTCTGTTGAACAGGTTAAATCGGTGGAAGATCAGCTTCTTGTATCTGCAGAGTGATGCAAAGTTTTGACGAAACGTCGGGATATATTTGGCAGGTGATCCGGACTTGTAAGCTGCATGCTTTATATCAGCATTTATTTGGGATTTAATTAAATGAGAGGCGTGACATCAGTCATGCCTCTCATTTTCATTGTCATAGCATTCGCAGAATCTGGCGGAGAAAGAAGGCTCTGCACCGCCTGCATAGAGGTGGGATACGTCTCCGTAACCGATACATCTGAAATGTGCGATACCTTTACGGCGCTCTTCCGATACAACGGTGGTTACGGATGAGGGGAGAGCGCAAAGCCCGTGCCAGAGTACCATGGGAGATATATTCATGAGATAGGACAAAAGCAGGGTCTCACATCCGAAATGGGTGAAAAATACTATAGTATCATTATTGGGATGTGTCACATTAAAATACTGTCCGGTGCGTTCATATCCGTGATCTGCGAGAAATTCATCAAAGCTTTTGACTACATGATCATATTTCTCACGAAGATTCTTTTCGGTAAATACGGGATGATCGAGCCACCGGTCTCTGTCATAGAAGTCTTTATTGTCCATCCAGTCAGCGGGGAGCCAGTCCCATGCCATGCCGCTCTTGCTTTTTTCCTTATCGGGACGTTCTATTTTGGTATCGAATTCCCGAAGCCACTCAAGAGTGACAGCTTCTTTGCCGAGTTTTTTCAGGGACGGAGCTGCTGTAGCTTGAGCCCTGCCGAGAGGGGATACATAGAATTCCTTTGCCTCCAGTTTCTCTACTCTGGGAACCAGAAGTTCGGCCTCTCTTGCTCCCGTATCAGTAAGTGAATCATGTTCGTAATCGGGGTCACCGTGTCTGATGAAGATAAGTTTCATGATAGTTCTCCTTGCATTGCTTTAGTACACAGTTGTACGTGACGGATCTGAAGGTATCTTGCAATCCCTCGCGGTCTTTACATGCAATTGTGCATCAGATCCACTGATGATTATATATTATAATTTGAATGTAGGACAGATTGATCGTATGATTCAGATCGTAATAGTTGTGAAATTAGTCAAGGGAACAGGGGTTTTCTCAGTGAAACTTCTGTGAAGAGACAGTATGGACTATAAAATCAGGAGTAGTATAATAGAGCTTGTTGGAGTTGATACCCGCAAAAATGGGAAGAATTGAGTATAAGGATCAACAGGTCGGTAAGATAAGAAAGGCCTGTCAGTCATCTTGAGAAAAAAGAGAAGAATGTCGGAAAATGAGATAAATTCAATGCTTAGGATCTACGGAGCTTCCATACTTCGCTCCTCGGAATTTAAGCGTGCGATGAATCAGACGCATCATAATTTCACTACTGTAGGAGACCATACCATCAGAGTGGCAAGAACCAGCATCAGATTATGCAATTTGTTAAACCGGATGCATATCAGGACCAATATGTCCGATGTGGTGGTGGGTTCGCTTTGTCATGATCTGGGGATACTCGGCAGGGATACCTGCTTTAAGAACAGGAAAGAGTGCTATCACGAGCATCCTGTGAGATCGCTTGATGTGGCAAGACGTCTGGTGCCTGATATCAACTACAATACAGAGAAGATAATCCGCTGCCACATGTGGCCTTTGACACTGACCAAGGTGCCCACTTCAAGAGAAAGTCTGATAGTTTCCGTGGCAGATAAATATGCGGCAATCGGTGACGGTGTAATGCGTAAGAAGAAAGCTGTGGATACTCACATATCCAGCAACAGGGTGATTTATTACGGACCGTGATAAGAACAGCCACCGTTCCTCCGGTTCATAGAAGTCACTTTCGTGAATTCTGTGAGTGCAGGAAATAACTTGAAAGAAAACTCTGAATATATGGAGGTGTAAAAATGGAAGACAGATTTGATGAGCTTAAAGATTACCTTGAGATAGTTCAGGACAAGGTTCAGAAGGATGTGAAGAAGTGGAAGTCAAAGGATGAGTTCAAGATCAGAAAGAATACTCTTATCCTTGGAGGCGCAGTACTTTTCTTAGGAGGCGTGGTAGTGGGAATACTCACTGCATCAAAGCACTGTTTTGCATCCGGTAACAGCAAGTGTAATATTTCTTACGACTGTGGCTGCAATTGCAAAGATGAAGAGTCTTGCTGTCATGGCGAAGGGTGCTGCAAGTGAGTCTGACATCCGTTATCACTTTAGCTGTTTTTAAGGCACTTAAAGGCAGACTGACGGATGAAGAGGCCGAGAGACAGTATCGGCTTAATTGTGTTGAGTGGAAAGATTTCAGTAAGAAGAATAAGAAAAAGTCCCCGGAAGGGTTCCTTAACGAACAGTGGCTCCTTTCGGGGTTTTTATATGGAACTGCAGACAGACTGCAGGAGAAGCTTTTCTTTAAAGGCAGACAGATAACCGCAAAAGAAAACTCCTGTGAAGTAATGGCCACCTACAATGCGCTTTTAACGCTTGGAAGGCCTGAACCGTTTCCGGATGTGCTAAAAGAATATGCAGAAGACGGGATATGCTTCCATGGGATATTCGGAACAGATCCGAAGGCTGTAAAGAAGTTTTTTGAAAAAAGAGGCCTTATTGTTACCGAATTTGCAGGCGGCGGGATAGAGCGCCTGAAAGCCGAAGAAACGGCAGGGGATATACTTGCCGGTAACAGGAAGAGAGCTTATATATTTACCACATACAATCGGAAGAACAATCCCTTTTCCATGATACATACCATGTGCATAAGCGTGGAAGAGAGCGGATTTCAGACACATAATGATTATGAAGGTGACAAGATCTATCCTACGGTTTATGAAGCGGTGGTGGGGTATGAGAAGGGCAAAAGCGGGCCATTCTACGCCCTCCGGATTGAAACTTGAGTTCGCCTGTGTTACACTTGTTAGAACGTTCGAACCTAAAAAAGGAGGATTGCCATGAAGTCTAATGAATCATCTGAAGATTACCTGGAGACAATACTTATACTAAGTGAAAAACTACCCGTAGTGCGCTCCGTTGATATCGCAAACGAGATGGGCTACAGAAAATCCAGCGTCAGCATTGCCATGAAGCATCTGCGTGAAAGAAAGATGATCACGGTCATGGATGCAGGTTATATCTATCTTACCGAAGAAGGCAGGAAAGTGGCTGAGACCATATATGAAAGACACAGATTTCTTTCTGCATGGCTCACCGATCTCGGCGTGGACAGCGAGACTGCTGCTTCCGACGCATGCAGGATAGAGCATGTGATAAGTGCGGAAAGCTTTGCGGCACTTAAGAAATATTTAAAGAGTAAGGGATACGACCCCGAGAAGAATTCCGATAAAAAGAGGAAGAAATGAAGGCAGTAAAAGATATATTACATAAGCTGGGATATATCATGAGCGCAAAGCAAAAGCGCCAGTATATCCTTGTTACATTTGTGGCATTTATCGGATCGTTATGGGAGCTGCTAGGTGTATCGGCGGTGCTTCCTTTTGTGGAATCCATAATGACGCCCGAGAAGCTTGGGGATAAGTGGTATTACAGAATACTGCGTGACAGCTTCCATATAGAAGATCCTATGGAAGTCATGACTACCCTGGGCATTGCCATAATACTCGTATATATCATAAAGAACATCTATCTTGTTTTTTCATCATATGTACAGGCATGGTATTCTACGGGTGTTCAGAGGGACCTTTCCATTAAGCTGGAGAGGACTTTCATGAGCAGTTCATATCTATTCCACCTGGGTGTGAATTCTTCTGTGCTCATCAGAAGCATTAACCAGGACGTTGTAGGCGTGTTCGGAGTATTCTTCTATCTCTTCAGAGTACTGGCGGAGCTTTTCACGGTTACGGCCATAGGTATCTATACCATCACTCTTGACCCGCTCTTAGCGATCTCTCTTGTGGGGATCCTGGGATCATGTATGCTCATTCTTTTCTTCGGTTTAAAGAAGCTTGTTAAACGCTTCGGACAGATCGGCAAGGACTGCGACAGCAAGATGCTCCAGTACCTGTCCCAGGCTTTCGGCGGCATCAAAGAGATAATGGTAATGAACAGACAGGAATATTTCTCAGAGAGCTTTGAGGGAGCATGCACGCTTTCCGCAAAGGCAGCAAAGAGGAATAATTTCCTCAATGTCATTCCGAGCAATGTATATGAAGTAGTCTGCATAGGCGGACTTATCGGAATAGTGGTAGTGAGACTTCACATGACTCCCGATATGGCTGAGTTCGTAACAAAGCTTGCCATAATCGCAGTAGCCGCATTCAGACTTTTCCCTGCGGTGGGAAGACTTACAACAAATCTCAATGCCATCACATATAACCGTCCGAGACTTGATTCCATGTATGAGATGCTCAAGTCCATCGAGAATACGGAGATGTACCGCGTTAAGCATATCGATCCGGATAAGGTTGTGCCTGTTAAATTCGAGAAAGAGCTTAAAGTCGACAATATCACATGGAAGTATCCTGCAGGACAGGAAAATGTTCTGGAGGGATTATCGCTTAAGCTGGAAAAGGGCAAATCTCTTGCGCTCATCGGACCCTCGGGTGCCGGTAAGACAACCCTCGCCGACGTAATACTCGGACTCTTAAAACCCCAGAAGGGACATATCCTTTCAGATGATGAGGATATCTATGAGAACCTTCCCGGCTGGGCAAAGATCATAGGATATGTACCTCAGGCTGTTTATCTCACCGATGATACCATACGTGCAAATGTGGCATTCGGTATCAGGGAAAATGAGATCGATGAGGATAAGGTCTGGCACGCACTGGAAGAAGCCCAGCTCGCTGATTTTGTAAGACATCTCGAAGAAGGGCTTGATACCATGGTGGGAGAGCAGGGAGTCAGACTCTCCGGCGGACAAAGACAGAGAATAGCCATTGCCCGTGCGCTGTATGAGGATCCGGAGATACTGGTTCTTGATGAAGCTACCAGTGCACTGGATACAGAGACAGAGACTGCCGTAATGGAAGCCATCGATTCACTTCATGGCAGCAAGACAATGATCATAGTAGCCCACAGACTTACTACCATCAGAAACTGTGATGAGATCTATGAAGTCAAGGACGGTATCGCCGTAAAGCGTGATAAGGCGGAAGTCTTAAATGAGATCCCACAGGCTGATTCATAGATTTCTTCAGATAAGCGGTATAAACAGTCTCACATAATAATTGGAATAAAAGTCTGAAACAGACGTTTGAGTAAGGGACTTGAATAAATAGCCTGAAAAGACGTTTATAAGATTGTTTAAATAAGAAGTTTGAATAAGAAGTCAATTTTGAAGTCTAATTAAGAAGTCTAGTATAAGAAGGTTAAGATTTGATAATCATCAGATTTCACGGTGGTCTCGGCAATCAGATGTTTGAATATGCATTCTTCTGCTGTATGCAAAAGATGTATGGCGAACGGACACAGGTTGTGGCGGATATCACCTGGTTTGACAGAAATCATAATGTGCATAACGGATATGAGCTTGAGCGGGTATTCGGGATCAAGCTTCCCTGTGCTTCTTACGAGGAGATAGGCAGGGTGCACGAGTTTTATCCGAGGTATCATTTGACTGCGCCGGTAAGATATCTGGCGAGGAAAATGGTAGCGAGAAAGAATCGTACTTATCAGCCTGAAGGAAAGCATATCTTTGATTTCGGAAAGAGTCAGTATTCCTTTAATCCCGCATACAGTGACCTGGATGTGACATCCGACTGGTATATAGAGGGCGTATTCTCCACGGATGATTACATGAAGAAAGCCGGGCTTAAGGCATCAGAGATATTGAAGTTTAAGCATCCGATGTCTCAGGAAGATGAAGAAATGGTCTCTCGTATGGAAAGCTGCCCGTCGGTAGCTGTACATGTAAGACGCGGCGATTATACGGGAACGGCTTTCGATATACTCGGCACGGATTATTACAGGAGAGCCTGTGAGAAGATAAAGGAAAAAACAGAGACCCCGGTATTTTTCGTTTTCTCCGATGATATGGATTATGTAAGAGAGAACATGGGATTCATGGGTGACTTCGTTCCGGTCCATCATGAAGGGCCAAAAAGCTATGAGGATATGCGACTTATGTCACGCTGCAGGCATATGATAGCAGCCAACAGTTCCTTCTCGTACTGGGGAGCGAAGCTTGGTGATGGAGCAGGGACAGACGGAAGGATAGTCATAGCACCGAAGAAGTACAAGGCAGATGAAGATGCGGTTCTGGCAGCAGATAACTGGATGCTCATATGACGATTTTGATGATAAAGGCTTAAGCTGATAAACAGAAAGAGGATATATAAGTAATGACAGATCAGTCACATATCAGGAATTTTTGCATAATAGCACATATCGATCACGGCAAGTCGACGCTGGCCGACCGTATCATAGAAAAGACCGGACTCCTTACGGAACGTGAGATGCAGGACCAGGTCCTTGATAATATGGATCTCGAAAGGGAGAGAGGCATAACCATCAAGGCTCAGGCTGTACGTACGGTCTATAAGGCGAAAAACGGTGAAGAGTATATCTTAAACCTGATAGACACTCCGGGACATGTGGATTTTAACTACGAGGTGAGCAGAGCTCTTGCGGCCTGTGACGGAGCGATACTTGTAGTGGATGCGGCACAGGGGATAGAGGCACAGACTCTCGCCAACGTATATATGGCTCTGGAACATGATCTGGAGGTATTTCCGGTAATCAATAAGATAGACCTGCCCAGTGCAGAGCCTGAGAGGGTTAAGCAGGAGATAGAGGATGTCATCGGCATCGAAGCCATGGATGCACCCATGATCTCAGCAAAGAGCGGTCTTAATGTGGAGGAAGTGCTTGAAGCTATCGTCGAGAAGATACCTGCGCCTACGGGAGACAGCAGTAAGCCGCTTAAGGCTCTGATCTTCGATTCTGTTTATGATCCTTATAAAGGTGTTATCGTATTCATGCGTATCATGGACGGATGTATTAAGAAGGGCACTAAGGTCAGGATGATGGCAACCGGTTCAGAGACAGAAGTGGTGGAAGTCGGTACTTTCGGTGCGGGCAGATTCATTCCCTGCGAAGAACTAACAGCCGGCATGGTTGGATACCTTACGGCCTCCATCAAGAATGTCCGTGAGACAGCTGTGGGTGATACCGTTACGGATGCAAATAATCCCTGCGCGGAGGCACTCCCCGGTTATAAGAAGGCTCAGTCCATGGTTTATTGCGGACTCTATCCGGCAGACGGAGCAAAATATCCGGAGCTTAAGGATGCGCTGGAAAAGCTGCAGCTTAATGATGCTTCGCTTAATTATGAGCCGGAGACATCCATTGCGCTGGGATTCGGATTCAGATGCGGATTCCTGGGGCTGCTCCACCTGGATGTAATCCAGGAGAGACTGGAGAGAGAATATAATCTGGATCTCGTGACCACGGCGCCCGGCGTTATCTATAAGGTATATAAGACGGACGGCTCCATGATAGAGCTTACCAATCCCTCGAATCTGCCTGATCCTTCGGAGATCGATCATATGGAAGAGCCTATAGTTAAGGCTGAGATCATCGTGACAAAGGAATTTATCGGCTCCATCATGGAGCTTTGCCAGGAGAGAAGAGGAGTATATAAGTCCATTGATTATATCGAGTCGAATCGTGCGGTATTGAAATATGACCTGCCATTGAACGAGATAATCTATGATTTCTTCGATGCGCTCAAGAGCAGATCAAAGGGATATGCCTCCTTTGATTATGAGCTTAAGGATTATGAAGTGTCAAAGCTTGTAAAGCTGGATATCCTGATAAACAAAGAAGAGGTGGATGCGTTGTCTTTCATAGTTCATGCGGACTCTGCGTATGAAAGAGGCAGACGCATGTGCGAGAGACTGAAGGATGAGATCCCCAGGCATCTCTTCGAGATCCCCATACAGGCGGCTGTTGGGGGCAAGATCATCGCCAGAGAGACGGTAAAAGCTATGCGTAAGGATGTGCTTGCAAAGTGTTACGGCGGTGATATCTCCAGAAAGAAGAAACTGCTTGAGAAGCAGAAGGAAGGCAAGAAGCGTATGCGCCAGGTGGGAAATGTGGAAATACCCCAGAGTGCGTTCATGAGCGTGTTGAAGTTGGATGAGGATAAGAACTGAGATGAAGGATAAAAGGATATTGATGTTTGTCTTACTGAATATTCTGTTGTTGATCTATTCTTTTACGACGGTGCTCAGCAAATTTGCGGCTGAGGCTGAAGCATTCAGCCTTAGCTTTTTTGTGTACTACGGATCTGTGCTGGGACTGCTTTTTATCTATGCGATAGTATGGCAGCAGATAATAAAATTCCTGCCCCTTACCACTGCATATGCAAACAGAGCCATAGTTGTGGTATGGGGGATAATCTGGGGCGTGGTGATCTTCAAAGAGCAGATAAACGCAGGCAAGATAGCCGGTGCACTCCTTGTCATCGCGGGAGTGATACTTTTCTCGGTTGCGGACGGGAAGGAGCAGGCTCAAACAGTAAAAGAAAGCGTGCTTGAAAAAAAGAGAATCAGTGAACCGGATAACGGGGCAGGGAAGTATACGGACGAAACGACGGTGCACGGGGCAGGGAAGCAGGAGGCAGAAGAATGAGCAGGATATTATTATTCTCACTGGTCCTGGTGGTCGGTACCTTTATCAGCTCCGTGAGCCAGGTATTATTAAAAAAATCGGCATTAAAGGAATATAAGAATAAGCTGGCGGAATATCTCAATCCGGAGGTTATCATCGCTTACGGGATGTTCTTCGCTTCCACCATCATGTCAGTGATAGCATATAAGGGTATCCCGTTGTCCTTGGGCCCTGTGCTGGAAGCCACCAGCTATATCTATATCACCATATTCGGTATAACTATCTTCCATGAGAAGATGAGCAGGGAGAAATATCTGGCATTGGCATTGATACTTACGGGCATTATAGTATTCGCATTTTCCTCATAAATGTAACGAATCAATAAATAAAGAACACCAAGCTTATTTTATAAAAGGTTTACAAATGATATTATTGGATACAGAGGTGGGGGAACGGACTTTTATAAAAGTGGGGCTTGAAGATTATGAAAAGAATTAATAACAAGGGAATTTCACTGGTTGAACTCATCATCGTGATTGGAATTATGGCTGTATTGGTGGCTATCATAGCACCGCAGCTGCTGAAATATGTAGAGAAAGCCAAGGTTTCAAGTGATGAACAGTTTTTGGATGGAATATATAAGGCGGTAACTTACGCATCTACCGATCCGGATGTTGTCCAGGATCCGGATTCGATGCTTCTGCTCGCTCAGTTGTCTTCTGCACCTATGACGCTTTCAGCCATAGAAGCATACAAACCCGGCGGAACAGAGACTTTACTGTCAAAAGAGGTAAAGGATACGCTTGGATGGAGCGATCTTAATCACGCCAATTATATTGCACATATCAGATCGTGGCATACGTCATCGAGCGATATATATATCCAGTATAAAGGAACTGCAAATAATCCTCTTGCAGCATGGATCACTGATACTGATGTCACGGGAAAGAAGGGAGAGGCTGCTGTAAGTAATCCCGCAGAATGGGAAGATCTGGACGATCCTGCCTGTCACATAATCTGCATATATTAAACAGGTAATTGAATAATAAGATATAATAGAAAACAGATTTCGTCAGATGAGATCTGTTTTTTATTGCTGATCGAGCGGATTGGTTTTTAAGTGATGGACAAGACAAAGATTGAAAGAGACAGCTTTATATATAATACAGCCGGTGGAATGCTTAATGCATTTCAATCGGTTTTTATCCTGATGGCCATCTCCAGAAAAATGACGATGGATGATGCCGGTGTTTTTACATTAGCATATTCGGTTGCAAATCTCATGCTTATGATTGGTAAGTATGGGATGCGTAATTATCAGGTTACGGATACGCTGCAGAAATACAGCATGAGAAAGTATTTCATATCCAGGGTGATCACTACTGTAGTGATGGTTGCCGCAGGGCTTATATATGTTTTATATAAGAGATTTACACAGCCCTATACAGATGAAAAGGCATGGATAATATTTCTGATGTGCGTGATGAAAGCTGTAGATTCCATAGAGGATGTTTATCATGGGAAGTATCAGCAGGCAGGTCGCCTCGATATTGCGGGAAAATGCATGACGGTGCATATGCTTGCGATAATCGTATCTTTCGTGCTGTGTATCTGCTTTGGCGGCAGTGTACTGGCTGCCACCGCTTTGACAACGGCGGTGTCCCTATTCGTAACAATTGTTACCATCAGGTTTGCAAACATGACATTTGGGAATAGAGTTAAGGATGGCGCTGCTGTTAAATCGGATGACTCTGTACACACATTGCCCATGCTGCTTAAAGATTGCTTTCCTTTGTTCCTTGCCACATTTATCGGTTTTTATCAGATCAACGCGCCAAAGTATTCCATCGATTCCTTTATGACGAATGTTGATCAGGCCAATTTCGGTTTTATAAGCATGCCGGTATTTTTCGCAAGTCTGATATGCCAGTTCCTGTATCTTCCCGTATTGAACGGAATGGCTGTTCAATATCAGAAAGAAGAGGCGGATTTATTGAAAAAGTCAGTTAGAAAGCAATCATTTCTCATTCTGGGGGCTGTTGTCCTTATTATATTGGGTGCCGGGCTATTAGGAATACCATTCCTGTCGATCCTGTATTCGACGGATCTGTCGGGACTCAAACAGGAATTCTATGTACTGATGTTAGGAAGCGGTGCGTTGGCATACGGTAATTTCCTGATGAGTGTTCTAACGATATTCAGAAGACAGAATATGATCATGACGGGATATCTGATCACAACCGCGGCAGAGATCATAGCTATGAATAAGGCTGTGAGGCTGCATGGGATCATGGGCGGATCTGTTGTTTTTTCTTTAACGGCAGCGCTGCTTATGGTATATTTATTTATAGCTATGTTGGCAGTTTTTGCCGGATTTGAGCGTGGGATTAAACATAGAAATCCAAATAGTATTTCGGAATAGAATTATATAATAGAAATTTATAATAGAAATTCAAAATTGTAAGGATAGGAGCGATTTTCGGATATGTGGGAGAATGAGGAACAGGCGAGAGCAGAGATAAAGAAACTGGTTGGGGAATATTATCATCAGTTTAAAGAAGAAAAAACAGTTTTTAAACCCGGAGACAGGATCAATTACGCATCCAGAGTGTTTGATGAGAAAGAGATGCAGTCTCTTACAGATGCAACACTTGATTTTTGGCTTACAACAGGGAGATTTAGCAACGAGTTTGAAAAGAATTTCGGTGAATGGATCGGGGCCAGATTCGTCCATCTGGTAAACAGCGGAAGCTCGGCAAACCTGCTTGCTTTTACTGCTTTGACAGCGCCGGAACTTGGGAAGAAACAGATAAAAAAAGGCGATGAGGTGATCACTGTTGCCTGCGGATTCCCTACAACAATAAATCCCATTTTGCAATACGGTGCAGTTCCGGTATTCGTGGACGTTACGATACCGCAATACAATATTGACGTGACAAAGCTTGAGGATGCTTATGATCCGGACAAGACAAAAGCCGTCATGATCGCACATACACTGGGTAATCCTTTTAATATAAAGGCTGTAAAGGAATTCTGTGATAAATATGATTTGTGGCTTGTAGAGGATAACTGCGATGCTCTCGGATCAAAGTATACTATGGGAGAAAGCAGATTTACGGGTACATGGGGAGATATCGGAACATCATCCTTTTATCCGCCTCATCATATGACGATGGGAGAGGGGGGAGCTGTTTATACAAGTGATCCTCTTCTCAGCAGGCTTCTTCTGTCATTCAGAGATTGGGGACGTGACTGTGTATGCCCTTCGGGTAAGGATAATCTCTGCGGACACAGGTTTGACGGTGACTGGAGTGAGCTCCCCCACGGTTATGATCACAAATATGTTTACAGTCATTTCGGTTACAATATCAAGGTTACGGACATGCAGGCTGCGGTGGGCGTTGAACAGTTAAAGAAATTCCCGGATTTTATTAAAGCCAGAAAGGCAAACTGGAAATATCTTAAGGATAACCTGTCGGGATTGTCGGATAGGCTGATCCTTCCCGAAGCCGAACCGGATTCGGATCCTTCGTGGTTTGGTTTCCTTATCAGTGTTAGACCCGAGACAGGACTTGACAGAAATGATGTCACCAGATTTATTGAAGACCACAATATACAGACCAGACTTCTCTTCTCCGGTAATATAACCAGACATCCCTGCTTTGATCAGATCAGAAATACCGATGCTTACAGAGTTGTCGGATCTTTGGATAATTCGGATTTTATAGTTAATAATTCGTTCTGGGTGGGGGTATATCCCGGAATGACTAAAGAGAAACTTGATTATATGATCGAAGTGATAAGTGATGCGGTAAGGCGCAAATAAATCGGAGTGGATGATGGATAAAAAGTCGGTTTGCGATTTTTATAAAGGGAAAAGAGTTCTCGTAACAGGCCATACAGGGTTTAAAGGCTCATGGCTGATCAAGATCCTGTCTGATGCCGGTGCGGTTGTGACGGGATACAGTCTCCCGGCACCTACATCAATGAATCTTTACGGGATAGCTGATCTGGAAAAAGCGATCCATTCGGTTGAAGGAGATATAAGGGATTTTGAAAAACTTGATAAGGTGTTTGATGAAGTTAAGCCTGAGATAGTTTTTCATCTTGCTGCCCAGCCTATAGTAAGGACTTCCTACAAGGAGCCCAGACTTACATATGAAACCAATGTAATGGGAACGGTAAATATATGTGAATCGGTAAGACTTCACATGGACTCTGTAAGGTCGTTTTTGAACGTAACCACCGACAAGGTTTATAAGAATAATGAATGGTGTTACGGTTACAGGGAAAATGAGCCTCTTGACGGTTTCGATCCCTACAGTAACAGCAAATCATGTTCCGAGCTTGTAACGCACAGTTATATCAATTCATTCTACAATCAGGAACCTGCGCTTGGTGTCTCAACAGCCAGGGCGGGCAATGTGATAGGCGGTGGAGATTTCGCGGCTGACAGGATAATCCCGGACTGTGTAAGGGCTGTTCAGAGCGGTGAGGCTATTGTTATAAGAAATCCGCTCAGCACCAGACCTTATCAGCATGTGCTTGAACCCTTATTTACATATATGATTATAGCAGCAGCGCAGTATGAGGATACATCTAAGGCGGGATTCTATAATGTGGGACCTGATGACTGCGACTGTGTTACGACGGGAGAACTCGTGAATCTGTTCGGAAAATATTATGGTCCGAAATTTAAATCTGAGATCGCTGCTGTTGATCCGAATGCGCCTCATGAGGCAAATTTCCTTAAGTTAGATACATCCCTGGTAAAAAGCGTCTTCGGATGGAAGCCTGCGTGGCATATTGAAAAGGCTGTGGAGAAGACTGTCGAATGGACTAAGGCCTGGCTTGAGGAACCGTCGGCGGATAATATTAATGCTGTGATGAAAAAGCAGATTGACGAATTTGTCGGTATGAAATGATGCCGGATATTTAGCCGGTGATAAGCAGATGATTCGGTTGATACCTAATGGAGAAAAATCCTGATGAAAAAACAGACACCTGTTTTTGATAAATATGTAAGTGATTATAGAGGGATCCATACACAGAATATCCATAATGTCAGCGGTGTAGACAGTGCCTATTTTTGTGAGTTTAAATTGAAATTACTTGAACAGGATGGAGTGATCCCGAAAAAGGGGGGCAAGTGGCTTGATTTTGGCTGCGGAGACGGAAGTTCTGCCGAATATATTACCAAACACTATCCGGAATATGAATATATAGGTCTTGATATCTCAACAGTTAGTCTGGAGGTGGCCGATAAGCGCTATGGAGGCAAATATCGGTTTATCAGTTATGATGGAGTAAATATGCCGTTTGAAGATGACAGCTTTGACGTAATCTATCTGGCTTGTGTACTCCATCACATTGAACCGGAAGACCGTCCGCATATAATACGGGAATTGCTCAGGATTATAAAACCCGGTGGGAAGATAGTGATTTTTGAACATAATCCCTATAATCCGCTTACGCGAAAGGTTGTTCACGATTGTATTTTTGATGAAGGGGTTAAACTGGTAAAGCCCGGGAGATTAATTAAATATCTGAAAAATAACAATGTTAAGACAGATCTGTATTATTCTATCTTTTTCCCGAGGAAAAAACTCTTCAAAGGAATGCTGAAGTATGAGCGGCGGCTTTCCAGATGCCCTTTGGGCGGGCAATACTATCTGTATGCCGAAAAAGAGAACAAAGCAGGGGAGTAAAATGAAATTTGACTTGAAAAAGCTTGCTACGAGAAATGCAGCCGTAATATGCGTTTTTCTTTCGATAGTTTTTTTATTTATCGGATGTGAGATAACACATCCGTATTATTTTTTACAGGATGATAATGCGGATTGGTATGTTTGTTCGTTTGAACATACAGTTAGAAGTGCTTTTTCGGGTGAGCTGGCATTATATAATTTTCATCAGTTTTCAGGCATACCGCATCTTGATAAGGGACAGTCGGGAGTTTTAAATCCTGCTGTTTATCTTGCGTGGATAATTAGTCACATATTATTCGGTCACAGTTGTGCAATGATCGAGATCCTTGCGTTCATCTATTCTTTGATCGGTGGGATTTCTATGTTTTATCTTCTTAAGAAGCTGAAGCTAAATGAGATCGCGGCGGTAACAGGTGGCATTTCGTGGGCATTCAATGCTTTTTCGATAGTAATAGGCGCGAACTGGATCATCATAATAATGACGGCAGGATGCTTTCCTTTAATGATCCTTGCGGATATTAATATGCTGGATAAATTCAGTATAAAGAGTATTCTGATCGCATCTGTGCCAAGACTCATGTGTTTGTATATCGGACATCCTCAATTCTTTATCTATTCTTTTATTTTTGAAGTTATGGCCGCACTTACATATCTGTTTGTTTCAACAGAAGATAAAAAAACGGTGCTTCCAAAGGCCGAAAAATATATACTGTCGTTCATTCCAATGGGAATATGGAGCCTTCCTTTACTTTTACCCATGTATTTTGCAATGCAGAATTCTGCAGACAGAAGCGGCAATCTGGATTTTGATACATTCTTCTCACTGTCATCGGATTTCGGATCATGGCTGTTTTCACTGATCTATCCGTTTACTTCAAGGATGCACGATTATGACCTGAGTCAGGGGATATCCGGCGATGATGGCTTGATGAGAATGCAGACTGTGACAGGCCATATCGGATATATTATGGTGATTTCTTTTGTGGTAGCTGTGTTCTTATTGATCAAGGATCGCAAAAAAAGAAGCGATGAAAAGGATTGCTGCTTTATCATGCTTCCGGGATTGCTGGTTTCTTCGCTGTGGACCTTCAGTATGCTTTTTAACCGGATAGTTTATTATATCCCCGTGATCAATCGTTTCAGATGGCCGTTTAAAATACTGATATTCGTCAATTTCTTCATGATAGCTGTTGGTGCGGCCGGGGCATCTTATCTGATCAATATTGTGCAGAAGAGAAGTAAAGGAAAAGCGTCGAAGGCTGTCGGCGCGTTTCTTGTACTGTGCGTTATCGCTAATTTTTCTGTTTTATATTTCGCTTTTCCTGCCAGAGCTATTGTATTTGAGAATTCAGGGGATAAGCCTTATTCAGATCCCTTTTGCAGCATTATAGGGGAAAAAAGGTATATATCAAAAGCCGGAGTAAATATCAGTGTTGATGTTGATACCTGGAGGATCACGGGTGATGCACCTGCAGGACTTGATGCTAATTTCGCTACTTATTATGGCCTGAATTCAAGGTCGGGATATGATCAACTTGTTACAACAGAGTCTGCGGAATACAGAGATATTTTGGAAGATCAGACGGATAATACAGGAATGATCAGCTCCCTGGATGAGGCGGAAATCTATCAGTTAAGGCTGCAGGGCGTATCTTTTTATGTCGCAAGGTCGGAAGATGAAGATTTCTTTCCTTCATTGGGGATAGAGAAGGTGGCAGAAGATAAGGGGAGAGTGCTCTTCTATGATCCCAATGCAATGCCGCTAGCGTATGTGATCTCGGAAAATGGAGAATACCTTGGTGAAGTTAAAGACTTCATACAGAAGGTTAATTCTCTTGAAGTCAATACTGATGAAGCTTTTGAAAATGGTTATATAGTTTTTAATTATGTGAGACAAAAGAATTTTCACGGGTATATTGACGGAAAAGAAGTACCGGTTGAAAGAGGTGTTTATCTGGGAAGCATGGTCATTAATTGTCCTGCGGGGAAGCACCATGTCAGCGTGGTATATGAAGATCACGCATTTACGACAGCGGTTTTGATATCAGTTATCGGAACACTGATCGTTATACTTGTATATAGGATCATAAAAAACAGGAATGAAATCGACAAAAATATAACGGACAAAAATGAGATCAAAACAAACAGAGAATAATAACAGAAAAAAATATGAATGGCTGTTGGTCGCGACGGGCCTTGTTATCTTGGAATGTATTATTTTTCGGAGATTGATCTGGGATGATAAGTTTCCCGGAGGAGATACTGCACTGATAATGATGGAATGTGACCATTGGTACGATGTGTTCAGATATGGCCACGGACTTACCGAGATGCGTGCTTTCTGGCCGGTAAATATGTGGCTTGGCGGTTCGGACATGATGCTTGGTGAAGGCTTGCTGCATTCATTGTTACGTATGGCCGGATGCGATTTGTTTTCTGCGTACATCATTACTGTTGTTATCACGCATTTTATCGGAGTGATTTTTCAATGGCTTCTCCTTAAGAATATCGGGATAAAAAAGATGTACATTATCGCGGCTGAATTAATATCTTTTTTCAGTTGCTCTTTCGTTTCATTTTCCGGGCATTCGCAATTCTTTTCATTTTCCTATATGGCTGTCCTATTCTGGGCAATAGAGCGGATCTTCCATTACCGATCGGATTCAGAAAAGGATAACAGATATAAAAGATATTTACATGAATTTATAGCGATACTGTTTTACGGATTGTCTTTCCTGACTGCGTTTTATGTGGGATATTTCATGACTATCTGGATGGGGTTAACAGCTGTTTTCCTTGTGATCATCTGCAGGAAGAAATGCAAGGCTATCCTTAAGTGGATAAAGGATCACATCGCAGAGACGTTTGTTTGTCTGGCCGCGCAGATCTGGTGGATTTATCCCTTCTGCAAGGTTTATCTTCCGATGCTTGCTTTATCTGGTGGCGGATATTCGGATGAAGAAGTAGCACTCTTTTCCGCTGACTGGAGCGATATCTTCAGGACCATCTCGAAAGCTCCGTTGGAGAGACTGTGGAACAGTATGGTCAAACATAGTCTTTCGGCAGAAATGGAAATGTGGAGGGAAACTGTTGAAGCTGAAGTATCAAGCGGATATCCGGTCATCACTGTTTTACTGTTTGTTTTCGCTGTGATAATGCTGATAAGGAATGTAAGAAGAGAGGAATCAAAGAACGAGAGCAGGTTATGCGTAATGTCTGCCATGGCTGTTTCCACGCTGCTGTGCTTTTTTATATTTTTGAAATTCGGAAACAGTTCGTTGTGGATCGTTTTGAGAAAGATAATACCCGGAGGAAGCTCTGTCAGAGCTGTCGGCAGGATCCTTGGTATGATGAGCCTTCCTATAGCTATTGTAACGGCCTGCGTATGTGACCATTCGATAAGGGCGAAAGGTAAATTTAATCATGTGGCAGGCGTGATAGTTGTTGCTTTGCTGATCGCTTCAAATATTTGCGATATACCGGTCCAGTTTGATATATCCGATATGAGGGATAGTATTGCAACTGTTCCCCAGGCTCCTGATGACTGTAGGGTAATGATACTTTTTGACGGATCTGATATTTCAAATCGTTATTCGACACAGATGAAAAGCTGGATGATAGCTTCGGCCAATGATCTGTATACTGTAAACGGATATTCGGGCAATTTTCCTCCGGGATGGAATCTGGCATATACAGGAGACCTGGATGACTATATTAACCGGGTTGTATCATATCTGGATATTTACGGCGCTACTGAGATGATTGGAATATATATATATGATTGCGGGACCGGTTCGTGGATCCCGTTTGATGCTGTAAGGTGAGTATGGAGAAGCTTAAAACAAATTTAAAAAGGCCGGATAGATTCAAAGTATTTTTTTGCTACTTTGTTTTATCTTATGCTTTGATCGCGGAATGTTCCAGCTGAGATGGGACAGCGCAAAGAATTATGAATTTGTGCAACTGTTTGGCTGGAGTGAATGGTCACTTTTTGGGCACGTCTCTTACAGCTATCTGCTGTGGTGCAGGATATGGAAGCTTGTATTTTTTAATGATGCTCTTCTTGGAATGATCTTTGGAAATATATTGCTTTATCTGTTAAGCATATGTTGCTTTGGCGTATTACGGAATCATTAAGCAATGAGACTGCGGTAATTAAAAATTTTTCTGCCGGTATCTTTGTTTGCATTTTCACCCTGGCCCTTGGGAATGGTTCATTCACAAAGCTCGGATTATCTGATGATGTGTTTTTCTGTATTTATCCTTCTTTCGATCATCAAAAAGAAATGGTGGTGTTTCGGATTCCTGTCATTATTCTTCTGCTTTATCAAGGAACCTGCGATCCTGGTCTTTGGCGGGATATGTATCGGTGTCATCATTGCCGATCTCATAGAAGGACGTACAGAAGGAAAAAAATTTAAGACGATCATTTACGAGAAGAAATTGATGATAATGGCAGGGGTTGTCGTTATATGGCTGGCGGCATTTTTATCAGCTGACAGAGGCTCAAATATGGGAAGCAGTTATGCCGGGGGAGGGTTTGCTTTTGACAGGGAGAATCTTGTAGAGAAACTTAAGGTTGTCTTTCTGCTTTAGTTTTAACTGGATGATATGGATCGGAATAGTTGCGGGAACTATCGGTGGGATCATTATAGGAAAGCATAAGAAACGGGAATGGACCAAAACACTTGTAATAAGTATATGCGGTTCTGTGCTTACTGTGATGATTGCTTTTCTTGCTTTATATAAAATCTATAATAATGCCAGATATTATCTTCCGGCAGTTCCCTTCATGTTGTTTTTGTTTACAGCTGTAACAGGACACGTCAGGAATAAGAATATGATACTTGTAACAACTGTTTAAAAGTCGGTATTGGTTTTACTGTTTTTTGTTGAGTGCTTCATAACTGTAGATCCTGTATCCCGTTTGGCATTCGGCGGAACAGATATCGGAAAGGCTTCGATGATAAGTACATATATGTACGGTGACGGGATGACATATAACCGACAGATCGAATGGGGAGAGGTGGTTTACCACTCTGCTCTTGTAGATGCCGTTAAAGACGGCGATCTCATTTTCATACCGGTTATGTATGGCGCTTACGGTTTCTTTGACGGGATTGAGGAATTTGCACCTGCAGAGCCTGCAAAATATGCGATTAGGGCAGAGCTTTACAATGACAGACTGGGAATAAGGGATGCTGTGAAAAACAGGCCGGGAGATATGTGACTTGATTTTGTTGAGCAGTCTGATGCGCAGGCGCTGGGATCATTTGAAAATGACTCATCTTATCATGGAAGAGCATCGCTGATCTACAACGTAATGGCCGGAGAAGATATCGCTTTGTTTGTTAAGGACAGATTTAACGTGGTAGAAGAAAAGTCATATTCCTTCAGAGGCTTTGAATATAAGAGACTGATATATGAGATGGATAACAAATGTATACAAAAGTAAAGGGCAGAATATTATTATTTTTTACTCATATTTAGGAAGCTTATATGCTCTTTGTTATGATATAATTAACAAATGATAATGAGGTGACAGGCTAATGAATGTGGTTGTAACGGGGGCGGCCGGATTTGCAGGAATTCATCTGACAAAGCATCTGGCTGAGCATGGGTATAATGTCTATGCAGTTGTTAGACGTGGATCAGCTCACAATGCAAGAATCAATGATCTTTCCACTTCGGGAAAAATCCGTATTATTGAAATTGAAGATAGTGATTTTGGTGCACTTCCGAGACAGATAGATGAGAAGTGTGAGTTTTTTTTCCATATGGCTAATCGTCCCGGCACACGCAGTGATGAATATGCTGCTTATGGCAATGTAGAAGATATCAATTCTGTGATGAAAGCTGCTGCGGCGTTAGAATGCAGAAGGTTTATAGGAACAGGCTCACAGGCTGAATATGGTGTTGCGGAAGGGCTTATCACTGAAGAACGCCAGACGAATCCTTTTTCAATGTATGGTGCTGCTAAAGTTGCGGAATGTGTGATGTCAAGAGCGCAGGCGCAACTTACAGGAATGGAATGGGTTTGGGGGCGCATCTTTTCACTTATTGGAGAATATGAACCGGCGGGGAGGCTGATTCCGGATCTTATTTGTTCTCTCAAAAGTGCTGGAATTAATAATGAGAGGGGAAATGTAGGGATAAGATTGTCAGCTGCCACACAGGATTGGGATTATCTTGATGCCGGCGAATGCGCAGAGGCGTTTATAGCGCTTGCCGAAAAAGGAAAAAACGGGAAAATATATAATGTGGCAAATGGAGATTATCATCCTTTAAAGTATTATACCGAAATATTAAGAGAAATGTATGCACCGGGGGTGGAGTTTCAATATGGCGATGAATCGTTTCCCCGCGTTACACTGGCACCGTCTGTATCTAAGATTTTTGAGGATACCGGGTGGAAAGCGGCAATATCGTTTGAAGAAACAATAAAACGGGTATATGGATAGGGTAAGAAGATACTATTGTATAGATTAAACCTGCAATAAGCGGGAATAAAAGGATATAGAGGTTAGAAGAAATGAAAATAAGAGTAGCGGATTATATAGCAAGATTTCTTGTGGAGCATGACATCACACAGCTGTTTTCGGTTGTTGGCGGAGGCGCGATGCATCTAAATAATGCATTTGCTTTGGAATCAAGGCTTAACAAGATCTATGACCACCATGAGCAAGCGTGTGCAATCGCTGCAGAGAGTTACAGCAGAATAAATAATAAAATGGCTGCAGTATGCGTGACAAGTGGCCCGGGGGGGACAAACGCGATCACAGGCGTTCTGTGTGCCTGGCAGGACAGTCTTCCGGTCATGATAATATCAGGACAGGTAAGGTCTGATATTACGGTAGACAGCACAGGGCTTGATCTTCGCCAGTTTGGGGAGCAGGAGTATTATATTGTCAGATCGGTAAAACCAATGACAAAATATGCCGTTATGGTTACAGATGCCAAGGATATCCGTTATCATCTGGAGAAAGCGTATAAGTTGGCTCTTACCGGAAGACGGGGGCCGGTATGGATAGATGTTCCTCTGGATATTCAGGGGCAGACGATAGATACTGATGAATTAAGAACATATCATGAGGAAGATGATCAGGCTGATCTTAAGATTGATGAACTCGAAACAGAATTAAAGAAGGCTAAAAAACCGGTTCTCATTGCCGGATCAGGTGTGCGGACATCAGGAGCTTTATCTGACTTAAGAAAGATTGCAGAAAAGTTAAATATTCCTGTAATCTGCCCTACCAGCACCGTTGATTACTTTTCACCGGATGATGACCTGTATTTTGGTATGTTTGGAACATTTGGCAGCAGAGCCGGTAATTTTATAGTTCAAAACGCAGATCTTCTTGTGGTTTTCGGAGCAAGACTTTCATTTAAACAGATTGGCTTTAATTTCGAGGCATTTTCACCTGATTCCAGAAAGATAGTTATTGATGCCGATAAGGAGGAGTTGAAGAAACCTACT
The DNA here is from genome assembly GCA_024697065.1 of Lachnospiraceae bacterium. GTDB lineage: Bacteria > Bacillota > Clostridia > Lachnospirales > Lachnospiraceae > NK4A136. The sequence continues at coordinate 9,181 of JAILGE010000018.1, read as the reverse complement.
GTTCATATTGATCTGGCTATCAACGCTGATCTGGCAGATGTTGTATTAGCGCTCAGAGATGCGGAAATAACACTGGATAATATGGATGTGAAATGGGGTGATTATTGCAGGTATCTCAAGAATAAGTTTCATGATTGGGATAAGGTAGAGACCGAAAATATTTCGGCATATAATTTCTCTTACAGATTCATGGAGAAAGCACCTGAGGACGCGGTGGTTGTATTGGGAAATAATACTGCAGCGGTATCAATGCTTCAGTGTGGCATAGCTAAATCTGGACAAAGGATGTATGGCAACGTAAATTGCGGTACTATGGGGTATGATCTCCCCGCTTCGATCGGTGCAGCTATAGCCAAAAATGGAGAGGTATATTGTGCTACAGGCGAAGGAAGTATGATGATGAATCTGCAAGAGCTGCAGACAATGGCATATAACAATCTGCCTATAAAGATAATATTATTTGATAATAATAAATATCAGGCCATAGTCGGAACTCATCAGAGATTTTTTGGGGGCGTTTTGGCAGGCTGTACAAATGATTCGGGAATAGGCTTCCCTTCATTTGAAAAGGTGGCGGATACATTTGGGTTTGCGTATAAGGCGATAGATAAAGATAAGGATATTGATGAAGGTATAGACTGGATATTGGGATATAAAGGACGGGCTATCCTTGATCTTGTTCAGAAGGAATTGGATCCGATAATTCCAAGGCTTTCCAGTAAACAGGTTGAAGGTGGTAAGCTGGTTTCTCCGACTATAGATGACCTTGCACCTTTTCTTACCAAGGACGAATATGAGTCTTGCCTGTTTAAAAACTTCAAGTAGGGGTATAAAGGATGAAAGAAAAATTTAAAATCGGGACAATAGAGATCGGAAAGGGGTGTAAGCCCCTTGTAATCCCTGAAATTGGGATCAATCATGGTGGCTCGTTAAAGATTGCATTTGAAATGGCGGATGCAGCAGCAAGAGCCGGTGCCAGGCTTATCAAACATCAAACACATGTTGTTGAAGATGAGATGAGTCATGAGGCAAAGAAGGTAATCCCCGGTAATTCAGATATCTCCATATATGATGTTATGGCGCAGTGTGCTCTTTCTGAAGATGAAGAGCAGGAATTCATGAAATATGTTCAAAGTCTGGGAATGGAGTTTATCAGTACACCTTTTTCCAGAGCTGCAGCTGACAGACTTGAGAAATTCGGAGTCAAGGCATACAAGATAGGTTCGGGTGAATTAAATAATTATCCGCTTATAGAGCATGTGGCCGAATTCGGAAAGCCCATGATAGTTTCAACTGGAATGAACTCTATAGAAAGTATAGATAAAACGGTTGAGATCATGGAAAAAAGAAATGTTCCTTATGCGTTGATGCACTGTACTAATCTATATCCGACTAAGCCGGAACAGGTCAGGCTTGGGGCTATGTCGGAAATGATGGAGCATTTTAAAGGGGCTCCGATAGGACTTTCTGATCATACGGTCAATAATAATGCGTGTATAGCCGCAATTGCTTTGGGGGCTTCACTTGTAGAAAGACATTTTACGGATACTATGGACAGGCAGGGAAATGATATAGTTTGTTCTATGGATGAAAAGGAACTTGAGAATCTGCTTTTGGCAGCCGAAGAGATTCCGAAGATGCGGGGAGGAGAAAAGTGTGCTCTTCCGGAGGAACAGGTTACGATTGATTTTGCATTTGCAACGGTAGTTTCAATTGCTGATATAAAGGCTGGAGAAAAACTTGGTAAAGACAATATCTGGGTAAAAAGACCCGGGACAGGAAAGATACCGGCTGATGATTACGAGAAGCTTTTAGGTAAAATTGCTAAGTGTGATATTGGTAAAGATGTTCATTTAGATTGGAATATGGTGGAGTCGTGAACAAAAAAAGGGTGGTATATTTAACCGGCACAAGAGCGGATTACGGAAAACTGAAACCGCTTATGATTGCATGTGAAAAAGATGATCAGATTGATAATCACATATTTGTTATAGGTATGCATCTGCTTAAGGAATATGGATATACAATAAGCGATATAGAAGCAGATAAGTATCGTAATATTTATAAACCCGAAGATTATATCCATTATGACAAAATGGAATTAAACCTTGCGGAAACTATTGTTAAGTTCTCGGATTACGTTAACAGGATTAAGCCGGATATTATCGTTGTTCACGGGGACCGGGTTGAACCGCTGGCAGGGGCTATAGTCGGAGTTATGAATAATATTATGGTAGCTCACATTGAAGGCGGAGAGGTGACCGGTACTGCGGATGAGTTTATGCGGCATGCCATTACAAAGATGAGTAATATTCATTTTGTTGCCAATGATGAAGCTAAGTTCCGTTTGATGCAGCTGGGAGAGGCTGAAAAAGATATTCATATTATTGGATCGCCGGATATCGATATTATGGTATCAAACGACGTACCGTTGGCTTCTGTTAAAAGTTCACTTTCAGTTTCTTTTGATAAATATGCGATTCTCATATATCACCCTGTTACAACATGTGATGATATGGATATAAAAGCAAAGCAGATCGCAGACTCCGTAATAGAATCCGGTGATAATTTTATTGTGATAAAGCCGAATAATGATAATGGAAGCGAATTTATAAGAAAAGAATGGAAAAGATTTGAGAATAACGATCACTTCATGGTATTTGATTCCATTCAATTTGAATCTTTTTTATGCCTGCTGAAAAACGCTGATTATATAATCGGTAACTCCAGTGCAGGGGTAAGAGAGGCATGCGTATACGGTGTTCCGGCAATAGATATCGGAACCAGGCAGAATAACAGATACAGGATTGATGCAATTAGGAATATCCAACACTGTAAGGAAGCAACAGGTGAAGTGTTGAGATGTATTAAAGAAGTTGATAAATACAGAGTTAAGTCGTCATATTATGGTGACGGACATAGTTCGGAAAAGTTTATGAACATAATAAAAAATGTTAAAGATGGGAATACTCAAAAGCAGTTTGTTGAAACAAAAGAGACATCAAATGCAATATTGAACTATATAAATGAAGTTTGTTTCTAAACTAAAGGGGGATTATTATATGGCAGAAATTAGTAATATGTTAAATAAAAACAGAATGAATTTGGGTGAGAAAGCTCCATTGGCCACACCGCTTGTAATCCAATTGGAGACATCAGGGTATTGTAATTTAGAGTGTTCATTCTGTCCTTGTGGGGATAAAGAGGCTAGAAAGCTTTTTCCCCAGGATATTATGAGTTTGGAAACCTTTAGATTATTTATTGATCAGTGTAAAGAGTTTCCGGATAAAATAAAAGTGCTTAGATTTATTGGTATTGGAGAACCACTGGTTAACACTAATATTGCATTATTTGTAAAAATGGCAAAAGAATCAGGTCTGTTTGAAAGAGTTGAGATAACGACCAATGGTCTTTTGATAACTGATGAACTTGCAATTGAATTGGTTAATGCCGGTCTTGATACGATATTGATATCACTTGAATCAACCAATGAAGATCTTTTCTATAAGATTGCTAACAGAAAAGTTGATCTTAGCGCTTTTAAAGAACAGCTGAAGAGATTCTATTCAATTCGGAAAAACACCAAGATTTATATTAAAACCACGAATATGGGAACCGAAAGTGAGGAAGAGTTTTACTCTGAATACGGGGAGTTTTGTGATTATATTTATGTTGAAAGTGTTATAGAGAATTGGCCGGAATTCAGTGCGGGTGCTATAAATGGGGCGGTAAGATATAAAAATGAAGAGTATCAAAAAGCAAAAAAGGTATGTATCCAGCCGTTTAAGGTCCTTTGCTTGAGCGCAAATGGAGATGTAATGCCGTGCTCTGTTGATTGGAAAAGAGTCTTGCGACTTGGAAATATTAATACAGAAAAATTGGCAGATATTTGGAATGGAAAGAAAAGAAATGAACTGCTTTGCTCTTTGCTTGAATTATCAAAAGAAGGTTTATTGTGTGATAAGTGTAAATATGTCACCCAGAATCAACCTGATGATATAGATGATTACAGAGAAGAAATTGTTAAGAGAATAAGGAAGCAGATAAATGGGTAATATTGGAATTGAAATAACAGATCGGCCTATAGTAAGCGGGATGGGGCTGGGAATAATGCGCTTTAAAGCAGATACAGACGGAAGGATTCCACAAGCAGCTCGCTCAGTAATAAAAAAAGCTTATGAATCCGGTATTAATTATTTTGATTCCGGATTTGAATACATTAAAGGAACATCAGAATCTATAATAAAGAGTGAATTGGTAGACAGATATCCTCGGGAGACTTTTTTTATCGCGGATAAACTTCCGATTTGGAAGGTAACAAAGAAGGAGGATGTTAAAAATCTTTTTGAAATTCAATTAGAAAGACTTGGAGTTGATTATATTGATTTCTATTTGATCCATGCTGTAAATAACAGATACTTTGAAATGATAAAACAATATGAAGTAATGGATGTTTTATCGGAACTTAAGGATAAGGGGTATATAAAAAAACTTGGCTTTTCTTTTCATGATAATGAGGAAGTATTAGAAAAGGTATTGGATCATTATAGTTGGGATTTTTGTCAACTTCAAATAAACTATTACGATTGGTACGCACAGCATGCAAAAAGTAATTATGAACTATGCACCCATAGGAATATTCCGGTGTTTGTAATGGAACCAATCGGTGGAGGCAGGCTGATCAACCTTCCTGAAGAAGCAAAACAACTGTTGCGTAACAATGGTTTCACCCCGGCAGGATTTGCTCTGTCTTTCTTTAAACGATTGGAAAATGTCAGAGTTGTTTTATCTGGATCGCTGAAGGAAGCGGAACTTGAAGAAAACATAAAAACACTTGGTGGAAAAAAGATTAAAGATGATAAGGATGATTTATATGCCGAGATAGTCAGGATGATACAGGATAAATCGCCTGTACCGTGTTCGGCATGTGGTTATTGTCTTAAGGAATGCCCAAGGAAAGTAGATATCCCTTTGTGCTTTCAAAAGTATAATGACAGCGTGATGCTTGGGATTCCGAGTCAATATAGGAATTTTGGCGAGTTTTATTTTAACTGCATTCCCGTAGAATCCAGAGCGGAAAATTGTATAAAGTGCGGAAAATGTGCAAAAAGGTGTCCGCAATCCATCAGTATTCCCAATCAGTTAAGTGAGGTATACAAAAAAGCTGCAATCAGTTTACTGGGAATAAAGGAAGAATCCTTAGGTATATTAAAGGAAAAGAAGGTGGTTTGCTTCGGCTCGGGCAATATGGGAAGAGAGTACAAGAATATTCTTGAAAGATTGGGGATTAGTATTACATATTTTTGCGATAATTCAAAGGCTAAATGGGGTACGGTTGAGAGTGGCATTGAGGTTATATCTCCGGATTTTCTTGAAAGAAACAAAGATGAATATTATGTGTTAATATCAAGTACACATTACGATGCGATAAATGAACAATTGGAGAAATCTGGAATTAATGTGATTAATTAGAAGAGGGGATAGGATGGAAATTTTTAGTTATTTTGAGAAAGTCAAGGAAGAATATAACGCTTTAGAGGTTGATAAAAGAGATATTATGATATGGGGCATGGGGTATGTGGATGCTCTATACCAAAATGCATTTAGGTTTGATGGAACACAGATAAAGTATTATATAAGCAAAGATCAAAAAGGCGTTCATAATGGGATAGAGATTATTACTCCCAGTGAAATTTTAAAAAAAACTTCCAATCCTCTTATTTTGATTTGTGCACAGAATAAGGAAACTGTTGAAAGTATTGAAAATGATATTAATTCATTGAGCTCCCACCTTGATCATATCATGATCACAAAATATTTTTTTGGAAAGTATATGGATGAGGTTTTTGCAAATCTGGAAAATTTGGATACTGAGTCCGCCAGAGTATATAGTGCGATAATAAAGAAAATGATCGAAAACGATACGGACGCTTCGGAATTATGGGCTGATAATCATTATTTTGCGGTCCCCTGTTTTTTTGCACCCAATCCAAAAGAAGTTTACCTTGATATGGGAGGGTATGTCGGAGATAGTCTTGAAGAGTATTTATTTAAGAAACATGGCGCTTTTGAAAGATACTATGTTTTTGAACCTGATCTGGCAAATTTTGAGGCGTTAAAACGAAGAATAAATAGGATTAACTCTGAATGGAATTTTAAAGAGGATAAAATAATTGCAGAATGTGCAGGAATAGGAAGAGAAACAAAAGAATTGTTTTTTGATAACAGAAATTCTGCGAATAGTTCATTTTCGAGTTCGGAGACCGGAGTTAAGCAAAAAATATGGTCAATTGATGATTATTTCAAGGAAATTAAAGTTGGCGTGATCAAGGCAGATATTGAAGGGTTTGAGCTTGAAATGCTAATGGGGGCTGAAAAGATTATTTGCAGAGACAGACCCAAAATGTGTATCAGCATTTATCATAATGCGTATGATATGATTTTTATACCAAAATGGATCCGAAATCTGAATATGGATTATTCTTTTTGCATTAAACAACATGGTGTTGTATTGGATGACACAGTATTATATGCGTATTAAAGTGAAAAGGTGAGATGATGGGAAGAAACTGCCCTATTTGTAATACAAAAGAAAAGGAAAAGCTGTTTGATATCAGATTTGCATTTGGGGAAGAGCATCCACTTGCAAAAAAAAATGATATTGTTTGTTGTAATACTTGTGGTTTTGTATTTGCGGATAATGATCTGAATCAAGACTCATATGACAGGTATTACAAGGAGTTGAATTCTTATTCAGAGGCCGACAGTATAAAATATACCGAGGACGAAGAATTATTTCCTAAGTTTTACTTTAGTCTTTTGAGAAAATTTATTGCTATTAATGAATCAGTTTTTGATGTCGGCTGTGGCGATGGTGGATTGCTGAGTATTCTAAAGCAAAATGGCTATGGGAATGTTTACGGATTAGATCCGTCAGCGGATTCTATAAGAACTCTCGAAAGAAAGGGCGTAAACGGAATATGTGGTTCCGTATTTGAAATAGCAGCTTTGGATCTGCCGAAGTTTGATGTTGTTATCAGTACGGGGGTTTTGGAACATATATTTGATGTTGACGGTTATATAAAAAATGTATTAGCTGCTGTAAAATCTGATGGCAAAATTATAGTTGTTGTTCCTGCTGTAGAAGGCTTTGAAATAAAATATACCGATTTACCAAATTACTTTAACCATGAACATATAAATTTCTTTAGTCAGCAAACTCTTGACAGGCTGTTTGCCGGATATGGATATTATGATATAAGCAATGAACAAAGCAGATTAGTCACTGAGCCAAATGGTGAATATATCTTATATGGCGTTTATTCAAAAAAGAATGTCGACACACATGAGATTGAAAAAGATGACAGTTCAAGAAAATCTGTATTAAACTATCTGGAAAAATATTCGGAAAGGAAAAAAGAAAAAGAAGAAAAGTATAAAAAATTGTCATTGGATAAATATATCCTTTGGGGTACGGGGGCATTAGCGACTCAGTTTTTAGCAGAGTTTCCCGAAATCAGTGATAAAATAGAGTTTTGTATTGATAATAATAAGACAAAACAGGGAACACGGTTTGCGGGAAAAATGATTTATGGTTCGGATTATTTGAAAAGTCAAAATATTAATTTGCCAATTATTATATGCTCTATGAAAAATGGGGATGCCATAGTTAAACAGATTGTGGAGCTGGGCTTGAAAAATGAGTGTATCATTTTGTGATAATGACAGAATAATTTTGCGGTAAAGGAAAAATGAAAAAACTAATTTCAATAGGTATACCTTGTTTTAACGAAGAAGGAAATGTTGAGAAGATGTACGAAGCCGTCACAAAAGAAATGAATGGCTTGAAGGAATATGATTATGAGATTATTTTTGCTGATAATGATTCAAAGGATAAAACCCAGGAAATACTGAGAAGAATAGCTCAAAAGGATAAGAAGGTTAAGGTTATTATAAACCAAACTAATTTTGGGGCCAGCAGGTCTGGCATAAATCTGTTTAGAAATGCATCTGGAGATGCATACCTTGGTCTTGCTTGCGATTTTCAAGAACCGCCGGAAATGATCCCTACATTTCTTGAAGAATGGAAACAAGGGTATGATGTTGTTTGGGGTCAGAAGAAAAAGAGTAAAGAAAATGCAATAAAATATGCCTGCCGAAAGCTTTATTACTCAATAATCAACTATTTTTCGGATGTTAAGCAGTTAGATCAGGTGGTTGGTTTTGGGCTTATGGATCGCAGAGTCCTTGATACTATTGCGAAAACACAGGAACAGGACCCGGAGTATAGTGTGAGGCATTTGATAAGCGAATACGGTTTTAGAATTAAACTGATCCCATATGAGCAGAGAGAACGAAAATGTGGAAAATCCAGTTACAGTATAGGATCATACTTTCATTTTGCTATCACATCTTTATGCAATACTTCAGTAAAACCATTGCATTTTCTGACGGCTATAGGCGTGGTTGGCGGTTTTTTCAGCTTCTTGGTAGGATTATTTTATTTGGTGTTTAAACTGATTTTCTGGGACTCGTTTAATGTAGGTATAGCACCTGTTGTAATAGGACTGTTTTTTGTTTCTTCAATTCAGCTATTTTCGATAGGCCTTTTGGGGGAATACATTGCAGTGTTGGTTCGAAGAGTAACAGACAAACCGCTGATCATTGAAAAAGAAAAGATTAATTTTGATGAATGATCATAAGCTGGACCAACTGTTAGTTGGTCCAGTGTTTTTGTGGAGTTAATTAAACAGTTGGTCCTCTGTCAAGATTTAGAACAAATTAAAATGGGAGATTTCTCATATTGACTCGCTTTCTTCTGTATGCCTACACCGGATACAGACTGATATAGTTTTTCGAATTCATTTGGCGACATATAGTTATTATGGCTGTGAATTCGAACAGTGTTATAAAAAGTTTCGATATATTCGAAAACAAGGCGATAAGCCTGCCTGTAATTCATGATACTGAATCTGTTTAGCCATTCTCGTTTTATAAGAGCATGGAAGGATTCGATACAGGCATTGTCGTAAGGATAGCCGGGATAGCTATAGCTTAACTGGTATTTCTCAGTGGCTGCGCGGTACGCTTTAGAAACATACTGGCTACCGCGGTCACTATGCAGAATTAAAGGAAGATCCGTATTACGTCTTGCTTTAGCTTTGTTGATCGTATCAATTAC
>JAILGE010000015.1 GCA_024697065.1 Lachnospiraceae bacterium | reverse complement strand
TTGTCAGAGCACCATATCTGATGCTCTATTTGTCATGCAATTTTCAATGTACTGATTGCGATGATATGGTCATCGCCACTATATTCAAAACATTTCTGTTTTAAATACTTTTTATTGACTATTTCTAATAGTTAGTCTTAAATATGGTTAAATTTACATTTTGCTGTATTATATCAATATTTTTAGATATTGGGGATGCCCAAAAGAAAATTCTCCGAAACGGTTAACATATTATAAAATCTTCCGATATATCTTATATGATAACCGTCGCTCATAATCTAACCGCATACAATGCGCAGAGACAGTTTAGCCTGGTGACAGGCTCTAATGCCAGATCCGCCGAGAAATTATCCTCAGGTTACAGGATAAACCGCGCAGCAGATGATGCCGCAGGGCTTGCTATTTCAGAGAAAATGCGCAGACAGATAAAAGGCCTCTCACAGGCCAGCAGAAACTGCCAGGACGGCATAGGTCTCTGCCAGGTCAAAGACGGCGCCCTCAGTGAAGTCCACGATATATTAAACAGAATGAACGAACTGTCTGTCCAGGCGGCCAATGCCACCCTGACAGATGAAGACAGAGCTGATATCCAGGCCGAGGTTAACCATCTCGTTACCGAGATCAACCGCATCGGTTCCGATACGGAATTCAACGAGATCAAAGTATTCGATTATGCCAATCAGATGGGTGTTACACCCACTCCCTCAAGCTCAGCGATAGGGTCCGGGTATCTGACGGATGTATATGCCGAAAACGGCCGCTTCTACCCCTCAGCCAATCTTAACTTCAGCGGAGTAAATGCTAGTACAGTCAGCGATCTGTATGATAAGTCTTTTAGCTTCACCTGCAGTGCGAGATGTGACGAAGCTTTTAAATTCACTTTTAAAAGCGATGGTACCCCCAGCTCTGCCTCCAACCTGAACGGCAGTGTTGAACACAGGTATATAGTCGATATCTCCGGTGAGACAACACCCAAGGGTGTTCTGGATAAGCTTTTCAGTGTGGTCAATGCTAATATGCCCAATAACTGGAGCAATGCCAACCCCAATGATATGTTAGTCAGCCACTCTAACAGACTTGTCAGGACGGCAGATGATTCTTTCTCCATAGTTGCTGCTCCCTATCCTTTCAACAATGCTCAGGACGCACAGAATTATTTTGCAGACAGAGTCGGCACCGGCAATCGCTACGCCAAGGCAGACTGCACCGAGATCGCAAGCGTAGTTACCAATGAGAACTTCAAGCCGGTCCTTAAGATCCAGGCAGGCGCAGAGAAGGATCAGTATATATTCCTTACCATGAATCAGATGAATGCAGCGATCCTCGGACTCGATCCCACCGACATCTCTACTCAGACAGCAGCAGGCATCGCCATAAATAAGATCAAAGAAGCCTTCGGGCATATATCCAAGCAGCGCTCCACAGCAGGCGCAGAACAGAACAGACTGGAGCATGCTATCAAAAATCTCGATAACGTTGTGGAGAATACAACCGATGCCGAGTCACGTATCAGAGATACGGATATGGCAGGAGAAATGGTGGACTTCTCCATCGGCAATATCCTGACACAGGCAGGAACAAGCATGATGTCACAGGCAAATCAGCTGAATGCAAGTGTCCTCAGTCTGCTGCAGTAAGATCATAAGTACAATTTGTACAGATTATTATTTAATAATTGTAATATTATACATATCTTATCTGTCTATGCTCTTATCTGAACACATCTCTGACATGTTAGCATTAAATTTTATACATATGAAATAAGGGATTTTCTATACTTATATATGCATTTCTATGATAAAATAACAATATTCAATTCAATCATGTTATTCATATCATCTTAAGGGGGAAGTGCGTATGAAATTCTTAGACAACGTGAGTGTTCGCGGCAAACTCTTGCTGATCTCCATTCCAATGTCACTGGCATTGATAATCTCTGTAATATTTATGGCTGTAGAGATCAACAGCACACAGAAGAAAGTATCGAATGTTTATTATGATACTCTCTACACGGTAAACAGTAATCTTGTTAATGCCGACCGCGATTTCTATCAATCCATGAAGGGGGCAATGCAGTATTATGATTTCGCAAACGGATTTACTGCAGCTCCGCCCGATTTTGCAGCTTCCCAGCTTCCGGGAGCATTAGATGATTATGATTCCAACAAACAGCAGGTATATGACAATGTGAATGCAGCTATCGAAGCTGCGAAGACTAATAATGATCTCTTCAATAATGTCCTTTCCGCAGAGGGAACAACCTTTGCCGATGAAGCCAATTCCTTCGAGGAAGATATGGCCGCATGGGAATCCGCTTACGATCTGAAGAGTAATACCGGTGACTGGGAAGCCTTCCACGGCAACTTCTCCATCGCAAGAAATTCCTTAAACAATATGCAGGAGATCACCGAAGCATGGACCGAGGCTGAGAATGCAGCCCTTATAAAAGAGATCAGGATCAAAGTCATCGCTATCTCTGTTATCTTTGCAATACTGATCGTAGTACTGGCGGTGCTTGTTGTGCTCATTATCAACGGCATCCGCACCGGTATCATGAAAGTCACAACAGATCTTGATGAGCTCGCAAACGGTAATCTTACCATAGCATTTCCCGATGATTCAAAGATAGGCAAAGATGAGATCGGCCATATCACAAAGAGCGCCAAGACTCTTAGCTTAAAACTTCGCGATGTCATGACTCAAAGCCATGCCATGTCGGATGAAGTAACGGGAACCAGCACCGAGCTGGCCGGCAGTTCCTCTCAGGCAGCACAGGCTTCAGGACAGGTAACCGATGCCGTCACCGAGATCTCCAAGGGTGCTGTTTCACAGGCTGAAAGTGTTGAAAGAGCTGCAGGCAATACAGATGATATCGGAAGAAATATCGAGAATATCACAAGTGAAGTCAGCGAAATGGATCGCTTCGCAGAAGAGATGAAGGAAGCCTGCGACAAGTCCATGAGCTCACTGGACAAACTGATTAAGCAGAGCGAAGAAGTTACCGCATCCGTAAAGGATATAGGCGATACCATCAATTCCACCAATGATTCGGCAAAGTCCATATCCGAGTTCACACAGGCCATCACCGATATCGCTACACAGACTAACCTGCTCTCGCTGAATGCTTCCATAGAAGCAGCACGCGCCGGAGATGCAGGACGCGGATTTGCAGTCGTAGCAGATGAGATCAGACAGCTGGCAGACCAGTCCAGCGAAAGCGCTGAGAAGATCAAATCCATTGTTGAACAGCTGTTGGCTGATTCCGCTTCTTCCGTAAGTGTACTGGAAAAGCTCAATGAAAGCTTCAGTGTTCAGGCTGAGCAGCTCGATTCCACCAAGAGCAACATGGAGATCATGTCAGGCAATGTTGCAAGCGTTAAGGAAACATCCTCCGGCATTTCAGTACAGGTAAAGTCTCTGTATGATGCGAAGAACGGACTTATGGAGATCATCTCTGATCTCTCCGCCATCTCCGAGGAGAATGCCGCATCTACAGAAGAGACCAATGCTTCTATGGAAGAGCTTAATGCCACCTTCGCGATAATCAGTGAGTCAGCAAATAAGCTGCAGTCCCTGGCAGAGGAACTGAAGGACAATATCAGCTACTTTAAAGTTGACTGATAAAAGTTAAAGATCCGGGACATATTATCTTAAATACCGGCCACGGCTCAAAACAGCGCGGCCGGTATTTTTGCCTGTATTTCGGATTGACAGGCATATTTTTTACATGGTAAATTCAGATACAGTGATGATAAAGCCCTGAAAGGAGATAAAAATGGCTGAAAAGAATATACCCTATAAGATCTATCTGTCCGAAGATGACATGCCCAAAGCATGGTACAACCTCAGAGCAGACATGAAGAATAAACCCGCTCCCCTTCTCAATCCGGGAACCGGAAAGCCACTTACGGCCGAGGAGCTTTCTCCCATCTTCTGTGAAGAGCTGGTTGCACAGGAGCTGGACGATACTACAGCTTACATCGAGATCCCCGAAGAGATCAGGAACTTCTACAAGATGTTCAGACCTTCACCTCTTGTAAGGGCTTACTGCCTTGAAGAGAAGCTTGGCACTCCCGCAAAGATCTATTACAAGTTCGAGGGAAATAATACAAGCGGAAGCCACAAGCTTAATTCCGCCATCGCCCAGGCTTATTATGCCAAGAAGCAGGGACTTAAAGGTGTGACCACAGAGACAGGTGCAGGTCAGTGGGGAACTGCCCTTTCCATGGCTTGTTCCTATTTCGGACTGGACTGCAGGGTATATATGGTCAAGGTTTCATATGAGCAGAAGCCTTTCCGCCGCGAAGTAATGCGTACATACGGAGCATCTGTCGTTCCCTCTCCTTCCGAAACTACGGAAGTCGGAAGAAAGATTCTTGCCGAATTCCCCGGAACAACAGGAAGCCTCGGATGCGCTATCTCGGAAGCGGTTGAAGTTGCTACCAGGAATCCCGGATACAGATACGTGCTTGGAAGCGTACTTAATCAGGTTCTTCTTCATCAGTCAGTTATCGGTCTTGAGACAAAGACCGCGCTCGATAAGTATGGAATAAAGCCGGATATCATCATAGGATGTGCCGGCGGCGGATCAAACCTCGGCGGACTCATCGCTCCCTTCATGGGCGAGAAGCTCCGTGGTGAGGCTGACTACCGCATCATCGCAGTAGAGCCCGCATCCTGCCCCAGCTTCACAAGGGGAACCTATGCATACGATTTCTGCGACACCGGTATGATCTGCCCTCTTGCCAAGATGTACACCCTCGGAAGCAGCTTCATTCCTTCCGCAAACCATGCAGGCGGCCTGAGATTCCATGGTATGAGCTCCACCCTTTCACAGCTTTACCATGACGGATACATGGAGGCTACCAGTGTAGAGCAGACTTCCGTATTCGAAGCTGCAGAGCAGTTCGCAAGAGTAGAGGGTATTCTTCCCGCTCCCGAAAGCTCACACGCTATCAGGGTTGCCATTGATGAAGCTCTTAAATGCAAGGAAACAGGCGAAGAGAAGACCATCGTATTCGGTCTTACAGGAACCGGCTACTTCGACCTTGTTGCCTACCAGAAGTACAACGACGGCGAGATGACCGATACCATCCCCACCGATGAGGACATCGCAGCATCAATTGCCAAGCTTCCCAAGGTACCCCAGTAAACAGGGGGACGGTTCTCCCGTTCACCCGGTCATAAAACAGTGGGACGGCTTACGCTGTTTCACCGTGACTTTTCATTAAAACTCCTTTGATAAAAAGAAAACGTGTACTCACCTTGCGTGGGTACACGTTTTTGTGCGATAGGATAGGTGAACGGAGGAACCGTCCCCCTGTTCACCCTGTTTCAGCCTGCGACGTAACTGTCGATCGCCTTGGCAAGCTGGTCGGCACATGAGGTGCCTCTTGTCTGGCAGAGGTTTCCCCTGAGGATATCAGCAACCTCGGAAGCGTCCTTGCCTTCAACAAGTTTTCCGATGGCCTTGAGATTTCCGTTGCATCCTCCGACAAATGCCAGATTCCTGATCTTGCCGTCATCTATATCAAAATCTATCTGTCTCGAGCATACACCGCTTGGTGTGAATGTTACATGTTCCATAAAAGGTCCTCCTTTTCTTCCTGTGTTCGGATTATATCATAACTTGTCATCAGTATTCCCACTTTTTGGCTTATTGTCATTTTTCACTTTTTGTATGGTACAGTGGATAAGTAACGATGAAAAAACAAACCCCAAGGAGGTTTTTATATGGTAGATGTTAATGGAAAATGGGCCCTTGTAACGGGCGGAACCAGAGGTATAGGCAGGCTTGTAAGTCTTTTCTTTGCAGAGCGCGGATGTAATCTGATCATCCAGGGAAGGAGCGAAGCTCACGCAGCCAAGGTAAAGGAAGAAATTGAAAAGTTCGGAGTTGAGTGTGTGGCCGTAGAGGCTGAACTTTCCGAGCTTGAGACCGTTCAGAAGATGCTTGAGAAGATCGACAGACTCGGCATTGATGTTGACATCATAATGAACAATGCGGGAATGCAGGTTGCATACAGGACCGAGTATATGAAGACACCCGCTGTGGACTATATGACCAGCTTCCTGATCAACACCATCTCACCCATGATGATCTGTTATCACTTCATCCCCAAGATGATCGAGAGGGGATTCGGAAGGATCGTAAACACCACGAGCGGTATCGCGCTTGAGCCGGAGCAGGCAGGTTATTCCGCAAGTAAGGCGGCACTTGACAAGGTTACCGTGGATATCGGATCCAAGCTTCAGGGCACGGACGTGCTCATTAATCTTACCGATCCCGGCTGGTGCAGAACGGACCTCGGAGGCCCCAATGCTCCCAACGCACCCGAGTCGGCGCTTCCGGGAGTTGTGGTAGGAGCGTTTGTCGATGACGGAAAGTCCGGAAGGATCTTCGGAGCGGGCCTTTTCCACGATATGAGCCTTGTAGAAGCCGTTGAAGCCGCAGAGAAGATGAACAGCCCTTATTGATCTTTGATGGCCCCGAGGATGTTAAGTCGCTTTAAGTGATTTTATGGGATTGCAGGTTGATAAAGTCTGAATTGATGATAAAATGTAATAAGTAGAGCCTGCGGCCCCTATTGACCGTTTTCTAAAAAATTTTCAAGGAAGGTTTAGGAAAATGAGCAGAAGACTTATTACAAGAAGTGATTTCGACGGACTTGTCTGTGCCATGCTTTTGAAGGAAATGGATCTGATCGATGAGATCAAATTCGTTCACCCCAAGGATGTGCAGGACGG
>JAILGE010000014.1 GCA_024697065.1 Lachnospiraceae bacterium | reverse complement strand
TGTTCTGTTCTGTTCTGTTCTGTTCTGTTCTGTTCTGTTCTGTTCTGTTCTGTTCTGTTCTGTTCTGTTCTGTTCTGTTCTGTTCTGTTCTGTTCTGTTCTGTTCTGTTCTGTTCTGTTCTGTTCTGTTCTGTAAACATTGTGAGCATTCCTCTGGATAGTGTCAAGTATTACGGGAGAAAATATATCATATCAACCGAAGAATCACAATCCCTGCATGGTATAAATGTTTCACTCACTGTTATTTATTACAATTATCCAAGAAAACTTTTACTCTGCGTATCCAATATCATGAGGCGGATGCTTCTGTATTACTTTTGATTCACCAAACTTATTACTTTACATTTTAAATCAGCTCATACTGAAGGAATTCATACTTAAGTCTGCTCCCCTCCCTTATACTCTCCGGAAGAAGTGCTCTGGCAACACATTTCTCTTCAAGCTCAGGTTTGTCAGGGCAGGTAAGATAAGCGTAGTCTCCGTCTATACGTTCAACAGTATAAAAATATGTCTCCATATGTTTTCTCCTTTTTCTCTACTATAATATGAACCCATAATGCAAAAGCAGGCAGATCTGTTCATCATTCTGAGGGCATCTGCTCATTACATCAAGCATCTTTCAGAACTTATTGTATCAGCTTTCCAATCTCATCCAGATATATATCTATAACGATCTGTCTCGAGAAATTCAGCGCTGTACGCTTTCTTCCGAGTCGTCCCATCTTCTCACGCTCACTGTTTGGCATGGACAGGAACTTCTTTATACAGGCTGTCAGTTCATCCACATTTCCGCCATGATATATCATGCCGGTTCTGCCGTCATTAACTGTCTCTTTGCATCCCGGATTATCAGTAGTGATTATAGGCCTTCCGGAAGAAGCATTCTCAAGCAATACATTGCTCATTCCCTCGCCGTATGTTGAGGGATGGATGATAGCATGGGCTCTCTCTATGAATGGGCGCACATCCTTCTGACTGCCACGGTAGTAAACTATTCCTTCTTTTTCAAGATCCTTAAGTTCTTTCTCGTAATGGATCTCTGTAGGCTCTATAAATCCGAGCATATTGAATTCCGTCTCAGGATATTCTTCATGTATCCTCTTGGCGGCTTCTATATAATCATCCACTCCTTTATCCTTAAGTATCCTGCCGATATAGTTAAATACTATCCTCTCACCACTCTTTCCATTACCGCCTTTGGGATAGTCCAGATATGAGAACCTGTCAGTATTAACTCCGGAACCGGGAAGCAGGAAATAATCTTCATTCCTCTTTGGCTTTTTCCCTCCGGACAAAGCATACTTCAAAGATCTCAGAACATTCTTCCTGCTCTGATCCTTACCCGTCACCATCCCCGATGTAACTGCAAGCTTCATGTTGGTAGAATTCTGGAACATGATACAATCCGACTGTCTGTAAACAAACTTAAAAAGACCCATTATGATCTTTTGCTTGATTGCAGACTCATTTAATACCGAGCCGAATCCTGTGACATTATTGATGACAGGGATTCCTAAAAGATGAGCCGCCATGCTGCCGTAAACATTGGGCTTTGCGGTATATGCAAGCACCACCGCCGGACGATATTTCCTGAATAAGGATATGTAATGGATCAAAAGCTTTGTATCTGCCACTACACTTGTCCCTCTCCTGTCTATAACAGGATCATCGTAAATGTAGGGCACATCCTTCATCAAAGTAAACTTCTCTCCGTAAGGGCATGATATCAGGACTCTGTATCCATTCCCGATAAAGGCTTCGATCAGTTCCTTGCGGAAGCAGTATATATCATCATCATTGTTTGTAAGCAGTGCAACCATTGGTGCGGTTTCAGACATTTTCTTTCCTTCCGATATTCTCCGGCTTATATAATGACCGGAATTAAGATCCGTAATATTTTATCACAGCAGCCCTTTTCTACAGGCTCTTCACCGCGCATCGAAGCTTAGTGGACCTGGCTCTGGGATTCCTGAAACATTCTTCCTTTCCGGGACGCACGGCATCATCGGATACCTCGCTGTAGATCCCGGCCTTCTTAAGCTCCTTGAAAGACTTCTTTACCAGCCTGTCCTCACCGGAATGAAAGGTAAGTATGGCCGCCCGACCGCCGGGCTTAAGTGCATCCGGAAGTTTTTCCAGAAAATCATAAAGCACTTCAAATTCGCTGTTAACATCTATGCGCAAAGCCTGAAAGCATCTCTGACAGGATTTCTTCACAGCCTCTTCGTACTCATTGGCAGGAAGAAATCTCAGAGTCTCTCTTATCACATCACGATAAGCAAAAGTAGTCTCTATCCTGATACCTTTCTTCCGCATGGATATGATCCTCTCTGCGATCTTATCTGCGTAGGGCTCATCCGAATTCTCAACCAGCATTCCGATGATCTCATCTTTTGATAAGGCATTCAGCCTCTCCGCACCGCTTTCTCCCGATCCCGGATCCATGCGAAGATCAAGAGGTCCGTCGGACTTGTATGTGAAGCCTCTGGAGGGATCGTCGATCTGCATTGAGGATACTCCCAGATCCGCAAGGATAAAGTCAAACCCTCCTGCTTCCTTAGCCACCTGATCTATATTTGCAAAATTGGTAAGTCTGAATGAAAAGATATCATCACCAAAGCCCGCGGCAGCAAGTCTTCCGCAGGTCTTCTTTGATTCGATTGGATCCACATCAAGCGCATACAGATGTCCCTTTCCTTCAAGCTTCTCCAGCATGGCTTTCGTATGTCCGCCATAACCCAAAGTCGCATCGAGTCCGGTCATCCCGGGCTTTATCTCTAAGAAGTCCAGGATCTCCTGCACCATGATGGAAATATGCATACCGGCAGGGGTACTCCCCTTGCTGATCACCTTTGAGATGGTATCTGCATATTTCTCGGGATCATGCTCTTTATATTTTTCGTTGAAATTCTTCGGATGCGTCCCCGAATAATGGGGGCGTCTTTTATGAGGTGTATCCATCATAATATTGCAAGTGCTGTTCTGAGTATGGTTTTAAGATCATTGATAAGACTGAAGTTCTCCAACGAAGCAAGATTGTATTTCATCTTCTCCGGAAGGATCTTCTTTGTATACATCCTGTCGGGATCGTCAGCCGCATCTAACAGCGACGCCTCGTCCTTATACTCTATACTTGCTTCGGAAGTGATTCCTGCAGGAAGCAAAAGAGTCGCTCTCATCTCCCTTGAGTACTTCTTAACATATTCCGGAACCTCCGGTCTCGTACCGACAAAACTCATATTTCCCTGAAGCACATCTATCAGCTGAGGAAGTTCATCAAGCTTGTATTTCCTTAAGAATGCCCCGACCTTAGTGATCCTGCAGTCATCCGCAACTGTGACCAATGTTCCCTGCGTATCCGCATTCTTTACCATTGTGCGGAATTTGTGTATACGGAATATCTTTCCGTAGGCCGTCACACGCTTCTGCCTATAGAAGACACCACCTTTAGAATCCGTGACTATCATAACGGCTATAACACACATCGGTATGAAAAAGATACACAGCAGACAAAATGCCAGTATCTTATCTAACGCGAATTTTATCTTAAGTTCCCGCTCTCTCTTCATCAGTATACTGTAGTAATACCTGACTTCATCACATCTTAAGAATGCAGGCATGCGTGACCATTTTCTCATTTGTCCATCTCCTCCGGTCTTGCGGGCATCCCCTGTCTTCCGGATTTTCCCATAACTGATCTCACTATAACCGGCGCTATGATCACAGCCAGAATATAGCTACACACAAGTGTCACCGGAAACATCAACGCCTGTGACTTAAGCCACATCATTATCACCGGCGGTTTGGGGTCAGACATTTTCGCATGAGCTCTCATAACATTTACAAAGCTTAGTATGCCTCCCACCACTACAGTATTTACAACCGTGTATGGAATGGCATTTATCAATGAGAATTTTATTCCCGGTGGATGTGCTTTTACCTTATCCGCAAGAGCCTTTCCCCATCTTCCCATGGGAAAGATCAAAACTACTATCAGTCCCAATACAACAGACTCGATAAGTCCCGATATAAGCATCCCCACAAGAGGCATATGCTGCAGTTCCTCATACGACCGGCCTCTTCGTGCCAAGAAAACGGCAATTGTTCCTATGACTAATGACATCACCACAGCCATAATGAGATCGATCACTTTTTCCTTTTTCTTCATAACGCATATCCCCTTGATTTATTTAGCCGGAAGCTTCTTCCATTACCATACCAGCACGCGGTCTTCCGGTGCCAGATACATGCCATCTCCTTCTACGATACCATAAGTATCCAGGAATTCATCGAACTGCTGCAATGTTACATTGGCACGCAGATAATGCACAGGATGCGGATCCTGAGTCACTGAATAGTACTCATTCTCACGTGTATTTAACCTTCTCCAGATCGTAGCATTGGAAGTAAAGAACTTATCATAATCAAAATCATCCTTGCTCTTTGCGATCCTGAGCATAGCCTTCATACCTGTCATATCGGCGATCGCCTCGGTCTGGATATTATTACCCTGTACTGCCTGGCCCTCCCAGGTATACATTCCGTTATAGTAATCGATCAGCCTGGCTGCACGCTCATTAAATGCGGCGTAATCATCTTCTGTCCACCACATTGAATAGTTACCGTCTTTATCAAACTGTGCGCCGTTTGTATCAAATGCATGGCTGATCTCGTGTCCTATCACTACTCCCAATCCGCCATACAATTCCTCATCCGACATACCGTCATAATAGAACGGACTTTCCAGAAGACCTAAAATTATATTGATGGAATTATCCTGAGGATTATAGTAAGCATTAGCCTCCAGAATATCAAAGTTCCAGATCTCATGATCCACTTTTCCATTTGTATGAGATGAGTTTTCTTTTAAATAATAATCAGAGATTTCCTTTTCACAGTCATACAATGACTTTCCGGCCAGATCCATACTGCTGAAATCCAGCCACTTCTCAGGATAAACCGCATTGATCGTTATGGAATCCAGCTTTTCAATCGCTTTTTCTCTGGTCTCCTCAGAAAGCCAGTCTTCCTCCTGAAGCATCTCACGGTAGACATCTATCACATCATTACATATACCGGTGACACGTTCCTTCTTCTCAGAAGCATCGTAACGCTCGAGATATGCTCTGTCCATCGGCGTTGTCAAAGCTTCGCGGACCATATCGTAAGCCATCTGTTCATCAGCTTCACGTCCTACGGATCCGTTCCTGATATTCTTTGCTTCGATATAAGCATCATATGATTTACTGTCCAGGTAAGTGGAAACCGAGATCACATAATGGATCAACATGCTGTTCTTAATGGTCTCCAGATTATCTTCCGTGTACAGCTCATTGATAAGTTTGATCACTTCCGGCTCAAAGATGATATATGACTTAGAATCTCCGACATCGCATGCATCCAGGAACTCTTTCAGCGGAAAAGTTTCCGAGAACTGATCAAGCTCATCCGGTGTATATACATTGTTTATCTTATCAAAGATATCCGGGCTCATCTGATCGGCACTGGTTAAAGACACTTCCGCAATCTTTGTTTCAAAAGCGATCACATCTTCATACATCGCAGTCACTTCATCTTCGGAATATCCCAAACGCGTAAGCATCGCTTTTGACAGTCCCAGATATGCTTCGTAAGCTCTGTCACCCATTTCGGTGCGGTTGCTGTATTCAGCCGGATCCGAAAGAAGAAGCTCGTCATTATTGATATAGGCAATATAACTCTCCGCATCTTCATACGATATGGTATTTCCGCAGTTGATCAGCGTCGGAACGAACATAGCAGCATCCAGATCACAGATAAACTCAGAAAGCTTATCCATACTGTCGATCGACCTGATCGTCTCTACCGTTCCCTCGATCGGTGTGAGTCCTGTCTTATCACGCGCATCCCAGTCAAGGATCGCATTGTAATATGACTGTACCAGTTCGGCATCATGCCCGGTAAGTGTATCGTCTTTCAGCACTTCCAAAGCGTTTGATTTTGTAATATCGGAAACATCAGAAAAAGAATTCGCTGAGCCTCTTCCTTCGGGAATATCAGTATTTTTCAACCATTCATAATTAACATACAGGTAAAAGTCGTCCTTGGCAGACACTTCCATTCCCTCTGTAATATTATCTTTAAGATCGGAATCCACCCACGGTGTACCACCGGACATATCCTGATCAGCGTCCAATGCTCCGGCATCTTCCGAAACCGTTTCTGTAGCTGCAGGCTCTTCGACTGTCTCAGTCGGTTCCGCAGCGACAGGCTCCTGCGCTTTGGGGCCGCACGAACACAGAGAAACTCCGAGTACGGTAGTCATCAGTAAAGAAATAATTCTTTTTTTCATACTTCTCCCTCCATAAAGATAATTCTCGCATGGTTATTCTCTAAACCGGAGAATCGGAGCGTTTAATCATCACACCGATTCCGGATCTAAATAAACCTCATCCGGGTTTTCTTTAAATCAAATTCCCTCACTTTGATGTCACATTCAGAGTCATAAGTATATACTAGATATTTTATCAGATTCCGGCAGATTTTCCTCGTCTTAGAGCTTATTTTTCTTGATATCTAATTCCACTCCTTTATATCCGGTCATCCGATAAAAAACAGAGTATGCCAATATTTTCGTCAGCAGACTCTGTTTCAAAACTCTGATATGGATTTAATTCTTTTTATACCGGAATGTAATTTTTCATCGATACCGATGACTTGTACATCAATATCAGCTCCCAGATCTCAAGAATGAATGCACCTACAAGGATAATCAGTGCAACCGGTATTATGATTAGTTTCACAACAGGTATCAATGCTACGATCAGGCATATACCCATCACTATAAGCATCATGATGTTAATACTCTTAAACTTGTCCCAATCAAGAGCCAGACCGGAATCCACGAAAAAACTAGGCGAAAAACCGCGAAGGCTGATCTTCATACCATCCGAAAAGCGCATCACATAAAGAATTCCAAATGCGCCGGCAACCAGACTGAGTATATTTGCGCCGGTAAAATCATACGCAAAGGTGATCAATGCATCTATGATCGTAAACACGCCGGCCCCGGTGAATTCGCTCATATATTTTCCCATCCTCATGGTCAGCACACCGTAAACAATCCCGAGTACCAGCGTGATCAGTTCAAAAGCTAACACTGTTACTTTCGCTGATGTTACTACGTCCTGAAGCGCTGAGCCGGCCGCTCCCGTAGCAAGCGATGATAAAGTCACAAAGCCGATAAACAGAATATTCAACACTGTGGTTATGATCTTCAGGACAAACAGGAGCTGAAGTCTGTTGCCCATATCGTTGCACCTTGCGTACTGCTCCTTCTTCATTCTTACTTCCGTTTCATTTGGCATGTTATATCTTTGCATGTTCTCTCTTTCCTCCCTTTGATAACACAAACACCGTTTCTCATCATCGATAATGTTTTATATAAATGTATTATATTTTCCTCTGCCCTATGCTATCTATGTATCGGACTTTGCATTTCCGCTACTCTTAAGCGCATAAAAAAAGCGCATCCCTCATGGAATACGCTTTAATGATCATTTCATCTCTTTATAAACTTCTATATACGTCTGTGCGATAAAGTTCACATCTTCATCTGACAATTTCGTGTGGAGCGGGATCGTAACCTCGTTCTCAAACATATGATATGCATTGGGGAAATCCTTGATGTCGAAGCCCAGTGCCTTATATCCTGTCATCATGGGAAGGGGCTTGTAGTGGACATTGCATGGAACACCCTTTTCCTCCATTTTCGAGATGAACTCTCTTCGCTTCGCATCATCAAAGGATGAGATCCTTGTGAGATACAGATGTCCGCTCGATGTATAGCGATCGGTATAGTGTGTTAATCTCTTCACATCCTCGATCTCGCTAAGAGCCTGATCATACATCTCTATGATCTCTCTCCTTCTCTTAAGGAGTCCGGCATATCTCTTCATCTGAACCAATCCGATGGCTGCCGACACATCTGTCATATTGCACTTATACCAGGGTCCTATTATGTCATATTCCCAGGCACCCAGCTTTGTCTTGGCAAGAGCATCCTTGGACTGTCCGTGAAGGCTGTAGAGCTGATACTGTTTGTAGATCTCTTCGTTGTCTACTCCCGGAATATCTCTCCAGACTGCCGCACCGCCTTCCGCTGTGGTGAAGTTCTTCACCGCATGAAATGAGAAGGATGTGAAGTCTGCTATCTCTCCCACCATTCTGCCGGCTCTTGAAGCGCCAAAAGCATGAGCACCGTCAGCTATAACAAGCACTCTTCCTATGGCCTTCTGTATCCTGCGTCCCAGATCTGTATTTCCTCCGGGGGTAAAAAGTGATCTTTTCTTCTCGACTATATCAAAGATCCTGTCGTAATCGCAGGGGATACCCGCTATGTCTACAGGTACTATGGCCTTGGTCTTCTCATTTATCATAGCCTCCAGGGCATCATAGTCCGGCTCAAGTGAGTCACTTTGAACATCAACAAATCTAACTGTTGCACCCACATGTATCGCAGCTGAAGCGCTGGCGGTGTATGTGTATGCAGGAACTATAACCTCATCACCTTCACCTATTCCGGCGATCACGAAGTTAAGTT
Source organism: Lachnospiraceae bacterium (assembly GCA_024697065.1). Lineage (GTDB taxonomy): Bacteria > Bacillota > Clostridia > Lachnospirales > Lachnospiraceae > NK4A136. Next base: position 4,984 of record JAILGE010000014.1, on the reverse strand, counting down.
CCTCGGCTGCAGTAGCAGAGTTTAAAGCTACGGCTTTTGAAGTATGAACATATTCTGCAATCTGTCTTTCAAGTTCCTTTGTGCGTGGGCCTGTTGTTATCCATCCGGATCTCAGGGCTTCCGCAACCTCTTCTATCTCTTCCTCCGTGATATCGGGAGGACTGAATATTATCTTTCTCTTTTCCATTTTTTCCTCTTAATTAAATCGTATTTCGGCCAATCAGACTTTATCCGGGTTGTTTTCTTCATTCCGAATTATAATGCTCTACCCGGATTATTTATTTCATTCCGGATGATAAGTCTTCACCACAGCGGCAACCTTCTCTCTGATATCGGGACTTCCGGCATAAGCCGCATCCATAAGGTCTTCCAGCTGATCGATGAATTTCTCTCTGTCGAATTCCAGAGGATTACCGATATGAATCAGATGATTGGGTGTCGTTCCCATTCCTTCCTCAGCCATGAGCTTCTCTTCATACATCTTCTCTCCGGGACGAAGTCCTGTATAAACGATCTTGATGTCCTCATCCGGCTTGAGTCCCGAGAGTCTGATCAGATTCCTTGCGAGTGTATCGATCTTAACCGGACTTCCCATATCGAGAACGAATATCTCTCCGCCCTTAGCATAAGTACCTGCCTGCATTACAAGACTTACAGCTTCCGGTATGGTCATGAAATATCTGATGATATCGGGATGTGTTACTGTTACGGGACCGCCTTCAGCTATCTGCTCTTTAAAAAGCGGAACAACCGAACCGTTGCTACCCAGCACGTTTCCGAAACGAACTGCCACATATTCCGTATGCGGTGTCACACCTTCCTTAACACCTTTCCTGTCTTCCGGAGATGCACTGTCATCGTGGGTATAGATCTTCGGAAGGAGATCGGTCTTACCGGCTTTGACCATTGCATCAAAAGTCTGGATGACCATCTCGCAAAGTCTCTTGCTGGCTCCCATGATATTGGTAGGATTAACAGCCTTGTCAGTACTGATGAGAACAAAACGGCTGCAGCCGTGAGTCATGGCAGCATAGGCTGTCTTGTAAGTGCCTATGGCATTGTTCTTAATGGCTTCCACAGGGCTTTCCTCCATAAGAGGCACGTGCTTGTGGGCAGCCGCATGATAAACGATCTCGGGCTTATATTCATCAAATATCTGATCAAGTCTTCTGCTGTCTCTTACCGATCCGATGAGTACCTTCATGTTAAGATCCGGATGGATACGTCTGATCTCCTGCTCTATGGCGTAGGCATTATTCTCGTATACATCAAATATGATAAGCTGCTTCGGTCCGTGCTTTGCGATCTGCCTGCAAAGCTCGGAGCCGATGGATCCGCCGCCTCCTGTGACCATGATCACCTTGCCGCTTATGAACTCATATATCTCCGTCATATCCACACGAATGGGCTCACGTCCCAGTAGATCTTCTATAGACACGCTCTCCAGATCCGCAACAGATATATTATTTTCATCCACCATCTTGTAGACATCACGCAAGAGCTTCAGCTCGCAGTCTGTTTCTTTACAGATGTTCAGGATATCTCTCTTTTCATCGGAGGGCGCGGAAGGTATAGCTATATATATCTTGGCGCATTTGTACTTCTTTACAGCAGAAAGGATCTCATCCCTGCCGCCTATGATATGTACACCGTCTATGAATCTGCCCCATGTGTTTTTATCATCATCGATGATGCTGACGATACGTTCTCTGGTCTGACCGATACGGTTGACCTCTCTGATGATGGCTCTTCCCGCGGAACCCGCACCGATAAGCAGTATCGGAGTCAGCTCCTCGGTATACTGTTTTCTCGAGCCCTTAAAGAGCAGGACAAATCTGTAGGAAAATCTCGCCGTCACTATGAAGAAAAACTGGAACATCACTCCTGCGAGATAATAGGAGAACGGCATTCGGTTGTATTTGATATGAGGTAAGAAAAGCGATATCTCTATTCCGACAACCTGTATCACAAAAGTGATACCCGTGGCAATGACTATCCTCTCAAGCTCCATAAAACTCGCAAAACGCCACATGCTCCGATAGAGTCCGCATTTGTTAAAAACGAACAGACATAAAAAGGCATAGAAAGGGATAAACTGAATGAAAGGCGTAAGACAGTAATCATTGTTTATCGATTCTATGCTGCAGTCATATCTGAGCCAAAGCGCCAGAAAGTAGGCAAGATTTACAGCGATCGCATCATATACCGCAAGTACTATAGCTACGATCTGCCAGTGCTGTATTCTTCTGTTTTTTATTTCTTTATTCTGACCCATTACTTTTTTAATTCAAGATTTTCTTCATTGTCATCATCTGACAGAGGCTTGGGTTCTTCACCCTGATGACGTATCATTTCCTGACTTCTGATATTTACTCTGGCTCCGGCAGGAATGGATCTTGTGATAAAGCAGTTACCGCCTATAACAGCACCTTCGCCGATCACTGTCTCTCCGCCGAGTATGGAAGCTCCTGAATAAATTGTTACATTATCCTTAATGGTCGGATGACGCTTTTTATTGTTGAGAGTTCTTCCGCCACGTGTTGAAAGTGCACCCAGTGTCACTCCCTGATAGATCTTTACGTTTTCACCTATCTCCGTGGTCTCACCAACTACAATACCCGTACCGTGATCGATGAAGAAATACTTTCCGATAGTAGCGCCCGGATTGATATCTATACCTGTCTGGGAATGTGCATACTCTGTCATGATACGGGGGATCAGAGGCACGTTCAGAAGATAAAGCTCATGCGCCACACGGTTAACGAATATCGCATAGAGCCCCGGATATGAGAAGATGATCTCATCCTTATAGAATGCGGCGGGATCTCCGTCAAAAGATGCCTGGACATCTGTCTCAATATACTCGCGGATCTTGGGGATCTTCTCCATAAACGCGAATACTATATCCTGTGCGACTTCCTGGCGCTCTTTCAGGCAAAGCTCGCTGTATTTCGGCTGGTACTGGAGCACAATGGCTATCTGCCTGTTCAGATGGAATATAACATCCTCCACCAGCATAGCGATGTTGTTGCGAATTGTATAAACCTTAAATGACGGATTCTTGAAAAATCCCGGGAATACTATCCTCTGGAGCTTTTCCAATATTGCTATGATGGTGTCTCTGTCGGGGTGGTCGAAAGTTGATACCTTATCGATATCCTTTCCGCCGGCATAGTCCTTCATATAGGAATCAACGAGAGCCTCTATGCGGGCTTCCGTATCCTTATCCGCAAATCCGTTGTCATCAGTGCATTGTCTGTTCATATTAACCTCTGTTATTTGTGATAGGGTTCTCCCGAGATGATCCGATATGCTCGATATATCTGTTCCAGCAGCATCACCCTGAAAAGCTGATGCGGAAAAGTCATCTTCCCGAAACCTATTCTTTCATTGGCTCTCTTATATATGCTTTCAGCGAGCCCCAAAGACCCGCCGATCACAAATATGATATGACTTTTTCCTGAAATACCGAGATCATTTATCTTGTCGGCGAATTCGGGACTGGTATATTCCTTCCCGCCGACAGCCAGTGCCACGACATAAGCACTATCCGGTATGTGTTTCATCATACGAGCAGCTTCTTTTTCAAGGATCTGCTCGTTCACTCGATCCGATGCACCATCCGGAGTCTTCTCGTCGTCCACTTCTATTACTTCAGCCTTTGCGTATCTCGAGAGTCTTTTGACATACTCGGATACGGCATCGGCATAATATTTTTCCTTGCACTTTCCTGCGCAGAGTACGGTGATCCTCATTACTCACGGATCATTGCATGGTATTCCTGCAGTGACATTACGGGAACTCCTTCGCCCTTCTTCTCTGCACTTATACCTGCTGCGGTAGCTCTTGCTGCTGCCATTGTCGTGATATAAGGAACATGATGCTTGATGGCATTCTGACGGATATAACTGTCAGATACAGCATCCTTCTTATCATTCGGTGTATTGATGATGAGATCGATCTCACCGTTTGTAAGAGCATCAATGATATTGGGACGACCTTCGTAGATCTTGTTGATCTTCTCAGTCTCGATACCTGCACCCTTTATCATATCGTAGGTTCCGCCTGTTGAAAGGATCTTGAATCCGTCCTCGGCAAAGCTGCGTGCTATCTCGATAAGTTCCGGCTTATCGCGATCGCTTACGCTGATAAGTACTGTTCCTTCAGTAGGAAGCTCTGTACGTGTTCCTTCTTCTGCCTTGAAGAATGCGCGTCCCCAATCCGTTGAAAGTCCGAGAACCTCACCTGTAGAACGCATTTCGGGTCCCAGTACGGGGTCAACTTCAGGGAACATATTGAAGGGGAATACCGCTTCCTTAACACCGTAGTAAGGGATCTTTCTGTCATGAAGAGATCCGATGGGTGACTTTCCGCCTGTGATGGGAAGAGTCATTATCTCAGTCGCTGTCTTTACCATGTTGATGCCGCAAACTTTTGATACCAAAGGAACCGTACGTGATGCACGGGGGTTAGCCTCGATAACATATACCACATCATCCTCGATGGCATACTGCATATTCATAAGACCTACTACGTTGAGGTCCTTAGCAATCTTTCTGGTGTAGTCCTTGATGGTCTCTATCTGCTTCTCTGTAAGATGTTTTGAAGGAAGAATGCATGCGGAGTCTCCCGAATGGATACCTGCAAGCTCGATATGCTCCATAACAGCGGGAACAAATACATCCTTACCGTCACAGATGGCATCCGCTTCACACTCGATAGCATGATGAAGGAATCTGTCGATGAGGATGGGGCGATCGGGTGTTACGCCTACTGCCTCAGCCATGTAGTGGTTCATCTGCTCATCATTGTGTACGACTTCCATTCCTCGTCCGCCAAGAACGTAAGAAGGACGTACCATAACGGGATATCCGATCTTATTTGCAAGCTCTTTAGCTTCTTCAACCGTTACAGCCATTCCCGACTCAGCCATGGGGATGTGGAACTTGTCCATCATTCCTCTGAAGAGATCTCTGTCTTCCGC
>JAILGE010000004.1 GCA_024697065.1 Lachnospiraceae bacterium | reverse complement strand
TCCTCATACGTGGATCTTGCGACCACAGTCACGTCATTGCCTGCCTCACATAAATAATGCACCATTAGTGACCCTATCGCACCGACTCCGAATACCAGTATTTTCATCGTAAACGCCTCCGTATCCTCTTTCTTCCCTATTCACTTTTTATGCCCTTAAACGTGCTTTTATTTAGACAGTTCTTCATTATCTGCCCCTATCTCCAAGAAAACTAAGAGAAACCAAATGATCATGCTCTCACTCATCAGCCCGTTAGTAAAACCCAGTTTGAATCCGCTTTCCGGTATTAACATAGATATTCCTTTAAGAATCCCGAATATAACAAGAACATTCGTAAATGCTATTCGCTTCTTAAATATCGTATTTCCTGTAATCTGAAGATAAAACCAATACAGGAACACCGGAAGCATCAGTCCTTCACAGACCGGGATGATCCACGAAAAATTGTCATAGAGTGCCTCACATATAGCGAGCGCGTCATTGGAAAATCCGTTATTATTGAGCCACGCAAATAGACTCAAGATCACAACATATATCAGATGAAGCGCAATCCAAGATGTAAGCCCGAGTGCATTCAAATAATGATAGGCCTTTTTCTTCTTCTCATCCGTAATGTAGTTCTGTACTGTAAATAGCGCTGATCCATAAAGGACGATCCCCGGAAATGCCAACGCCATCGCCAATATATACCTCCACTGTGGTATAGCCGCTGTTCCGAAGGTCAGCCATCTAAGCTTACCCTCAAAAACCGGATCACCATATATCATCAGCCAATCTCCGCCGCCAAAACATAGACATCCTGATAAACCGGATATAAGAGCCCATAGTTTTATTTTGGATTTCTTCTGCATCTTCTTTTTAATCCTCCCCGTATGGCACAACTATCGTTTGCTATCATGAGCTAACCGCTTGGCAAAAAAATTTTTACTGCACTGATCGATTATGCCTGAATACTTGGCATACCGTCACCCTCTTCGGTTAGCTTTGACTAACCCAAAATAATAACACTCGTTTGCCTTTCTGTCTATACTCTACGCATAAAAAAACGGATAGCCATGCAAAAAGCGCAGCTATCCGTTTTTTATCAGTACTTTGTTTTTTTATGCTTCTCTCACCAGATCATACATAAAGCTCTTATCACCCAGTGTTCTGGTGTTTACATGCTTCATTCCGATATGTTCATACTTATCCTTCTTTAGCTTTGCATCCGTCGAAACAATAACCGGAAGCTTGCCCTGCCCTGCGACTTCAAAAGCTGTCTCAACAAGCGGGCGCATAAAGCCCTTACCCTGATACTCTTTTTTCACAGCAAGTAATTCTATCTGAACAAACTGCTTCTTGCTGTCCCTGTATGTCTTCTCAAGGCTTGCACCTCCTGCCTGAAATTTTTTTATTATATCGTTAAAATTTTTAAAGCCCAGCGCCCGCATCATTCTCCACATCATCTTAACCATTGCGATTTCAGGATACGGATGCGTTGTGTCAGTAAGGATGATGATCCCTTCTTTATTATCAGAAGTTGCATATACACCATTATATTCGTTTGCCGTCTTAATCATGGCAACCAGATAATTTACCAGACGGGTTCTGTCAGGATATCCCGGATAATAGGGAACCATTCCGATTTCCTCGTTGCCATAGTCATAATATGCAAACGCCTCAGCAAACTCTCTCATCTCTGCCTCTGTCAAATTTACTTTATTTAGCATAGCGACCTCCTTGAAACTATTGATACTTTCAAGTATAATTCTCGCAAAATGACTTTCAATATTTTCAAAGTCATTAAGAATCTTTTGAGGAGACCGGTGACATGCCTAAGATCTTTACGGATGAAAACAGAGACGAAATACGAATGAAGCTCCTGAACAAGGGCTTTAAGATGCTTAAAAAAGGCGGTCTGTCAGCAGTAAACATAGATAAGCTGACCGAAGAAACATATATCGCCAAGGGGACCTTTTATAATCTCTTCGAGAATAAATCCGAGTTCATGTACCATATGATGATCCATGAAAGAAACCGCGCAAAGGAAAAACTTTTCTCCTATCTTAACAGTTCAGGTAAATTAACAAGGGATTCCCTGCATGACTACCTGAAATGGCTGTCTGCAGAAAATCCCAATGTATTCGCATTTCTGAATGATGCCGAAAAGAAGCGTCTTATCTCCTCTTGGTCCGATAAATATATCGAAAACGAGGACAATGACAGCAAGACCATGCATATGCTGATCTCATTGCTTGAACCCCCAGCGAAGGATCCCGACTGGAAGCTTGCCTGCAACTATATGAAACTCATCGCTGTCAGCCTCACCACAAAGAATATCTTCATAAAAGAAAACTACGATGCTATGCTCGACTCCCTGATAGGACAGATTGTGGACATACTGTATGAAAAACAAATCACTTAGGCACTAAGCGCAGAATCTATCCACTACAGCCTTTAACTGCGCACTCATCCGCAAGGTTCTGACCGCTTCTTCCTATTCCACTGCTGCATGAAGTACAGAATGGAAGCAACCTCGATTCCATTCCTGATAATATCCTCTTTCCTGACATAGTTTCAGCCCCGCACTTAAGCCTTCTCAAACTCCGGTTTCCAGCCTGCAAACTGCACAAGCTGCTCATCCATTCTGTGATAGTATCTTTCATCCTTATCAAGCTTTGCGATCTCTGACATCTCATCTTCCGTGAGCTTAAAGTCAAGGATATCAAGATTGTCTTTGATATGATCCACATTCTTGCTTCCGGGGATCACCACAAAACCCATCTGGGTATGCCATCGAAGGATGATCTGTGCAGGAGTCTTGCCATACTTCATTCCAAGTTCCGCAAAGACCGGTTCCTCGATCAGTGACTTGTCTCCATGTCCAAGCGGATACCAGCTCATTAACCTGATATCATATTTATCAAGAGTCTTGCGAAGTTCCTTTTGTGTAAAATAAGGATGTGCCTCCACCTGCATGAACTGGGGCACAATCTCCCACTTGGTCTGAAGCTCTTCTATATACTTTCCTTCGAAGTTGGAGATACCGATACTCTTTGCCTTGCCTTCCTTATATGCCTTTTCAAGCTGCCTGTATCCGGCGAGCCAGTTTCCGGCAGGCTGATGGATGTAAAGAAGATCCACATAGTCTACCCCGAGGCGTTCAAGTGTCTCGTCTACTGCATTATCGTTTTCATATTCACTGGGCCAGAGCTTTGTGGACAGGAAGATCTCTTCTCTCTTTACACCGCTGTCCTTCATCCCTCTTCCGACTGCACGCTCATTCACATATGCGTTAGCAGTATCTATCAGGCGATATCCCATCTTCAACGCTTCCCTCACACTGTTCTCTGCATCTGCAGGTGCAAGCATAAAGGTTCCGATCCCGACTACCGGGCATTCCAGTTTGTTGTTTAAGATCACTTTTTCCATTGTGTTAATTCTCCCTTCTTTAATATGTTGATGCTCTGGAGCTTGTAAGCTTCCAGTTTCCGTTTTCTTTTCTCAGGGTAAAATCTCCCTGTAATCTCCACTTGTTCTTCCCGCCACCGTATACTGCGGCTACCCCCCTGCTCTTTCCGATCATCGCGGCAGTATCTCCGGTGATGTTTACAACGATCGAATCATGCTCTGCGGAATAATAATTAAATGTGCCGTTCATAAGTCCGCTGATGATGGCTTATTCCTTTTGTTCCGACGGATCCTGCATCCTGATCACCTTGGCAGGAACTCCGCCGACCACTGCATAGGCAGGTACGTCCTTTGTAACAACGGCTCCGGCAGCTACCACAGCGTATTCTCCGATGGTAACACCCGGGCATATCGTTACGTTCATGCCAAGCCATGCGTTTTTCTTAACCAGAACCTTCCCGTAGGTGTATTTTGTATGACGCTCATTCATGTCATGATTGATGCTTGCTACCTTAAGTCCCGGCGCGGACATCACACCGTCCTCAAATTCAATGCCGCCTGATGCGGAAAGGATAGCTGAATGATTCAAGAAAACTCCCTTGCCGAATTTCACCCTGTTTCCGAAATCGCAGATAAAAGGTGTAAGGATCCTCACATCATCAAGCTTTCTGCCAAACAGCTCTTCCAGATCATTTACATAGGTGGGATCATCCGGCATCTTCGCATTCGCTCTGGCACACAGCACCCTTGCTCTCATCATCTCATCCACGGCTTCTTTAAAGTACGGCTCCCTGTTATCCGTGGGTCCTCCCTGATCCATCAGTTTATATACATATCCTGCTTCGTAATCCATCTTTTCTTTCCTCCGATCCTTAAGCTTCTTACATAACCCCATTTGCCTTAAACCACTTCTCTACCGCAGCTTTGGAATCCTCAGCCTGACTTCCTGTAATGGATAGCCCTCTCTTAACATCTGCTCCTTTGGCATATTTTTTTACATCGCTCTCACTTGAACCCATCCCACTTCCCTCGTTGGTGCAAAGAGGAAGTATCGTCTTCCCGGTAAAATCATATCTCTCAAGGAAGGTTGCTAC
>JAILGE010000017.1 GCA_024697065.1 Lachnospiraceae bacterium | reverse complement strand
CTCATATGTTGAATTCTGTCTTTGGAATGCCATGCATGACATGACCAATTTCCAGAGGAATCTCTCGACCGGCGAAGTAGAGATCATCGGCAGCACGATCTATCATAAGACAGAGTATCGTGAGAGGCGCAACCATTATGCAGTTTATTCCGTCAATACCAAAGTTGACGGTATTGACACCTCACGCGATGATTTCATAGGAGTATATGGATCTGTCGCTGCCCCCTGTGCCGTCATGGAGGGGAAATGCAGGAACTCCGTTGCATCCGGATGGTATCCTGTCGCTTCTCACCAGATAGACATTACTTTATCTCCGGGAGAATCAAAATCTTATGTCTTTATTCTGGGATACTGCGAAAACCCTGAGGATCAGAAATGGGAATCTCAGGACGTGATCAATAAGGCTCCTGCAGAGAAGATGCTGTCCAGATACAGGACTGATGAAGATGTGGATGCATCCTTCAATGCTCTTAAGGAATACTGGAAGAGACTGTTATCCAAATTCAATGTCGATACAGCAAACGACAAGGTTAACCGTATGGTCAACATCTGGAATCAGTACCAGTGCATGGTTACCTTCAACATGAGCCGTTCCGCATCCTATTATGAATCAGGTATCGGCAGAGGAATGGGCTTCCGTGACTCCTGTCAGGATCTTCTCGGATTCGTTCATCTTATCCCCGACCGTGCAAGACAGCGTATCATCGATATCGCTTCAACACAGTTCGAGGACGGACGTGCTTACCATCAGTACCAGCCTCTTACCAAGAAGGGTAACTCCGATATCGGATCCGGTTTCGGTGACGATCCCCTCTGGCTTATCGCAGGAACATCCGCTTATATCCGTGAGACAGGCGATATGAGCATTCTTGACGAGATGGTTCCTTTTGATAATGATGAATCTGTTGCACAGCCTCTTATGGAACACCTGCGCAGATCACTCAACTACGTAAATACACACCGCGGACCTCACAACCTTCCGCTTATCGGACGTGCTGACTGGAATGACTGTCTGAACCTTAACTGCCACTCCACCAAGCCCGGTGAATCTTTCCAGACATTCGGTCCTTCCGAAGGTCCTGTTGCAGAATCCGTATTCATCGGCGGAATGTTCGTTAAGTACGGTCATGAGTATGCTGATCTTTGCAGACTTAAGGGTCTTGATGATGAAGCTGCTGCTGCTGACAAGTCAGCTGACGAGATGTCAGAGCTTCTCCTTTCGGAGGATGCAGGATGGGACGGTGCATGGTTCATCCGTGCATATGATTCCTACGGCAACAAGGTTGGTTCCAAGGAATGCGAAGAGGGTCAGATCTACATCGAGCCTCAGGGCTTCTGTGCACTGGCCGGTGTCGGCAAGGACAACGGAATGGCCGAGAAGGCTCTTGATTCCGTTAAGGAAAAGCTTGATACAAAGTATGGTATCATGATCCTCCAGCCTGCTTATACAAAGTATCACGAAGAACTGGGTGAAGTTTCCTCATATCCGCCCGGATATAAAGAGAATGCCGGTATCTTCTGCCACAACAACCCCTGGGTATCCATCGGTGAGACAGTTATCGGACGCGGCGACCGTGCATTCGAGATCTATAAGAAGACCTGCCCTGCTTACACAGAGGAGTTCTCCGAGATCCATCGCACAGAGCCTTACTGCTACTGCCAGATGGTAGGCGGTGCGGATGCAAAATTCCATGGCGAAGGTAAGAACTCATGGCTTACAGGTACTGCAGCATGGACTTTCGTTAACATCTCACAGTATATCCTCGGCGTATATCCTACCCACAAGGGACTTCAGGTTGACCCCTGCACACCTAAGGATTTCGGTGACTTCAAGGTAACAAGAAAGTTCCGTGAAGGTCTCTACCATATCGAGGTTAAGAATCCGGATAACGTTGAGAAGGGTGTTAAGAGCATGACTGTTGACGGTAAGGAAGTAGCAGGATGCATCATCCCCTACGAGAAGGGTAAGAAGGAATACAACGTAGTGATCACAATGGGCTGATCTCTAAAACCTTCAGGTAAAATAATTAAAGCTGTCACACCGGGATAGGTGTGGCAGCTTTTTTATTGATACAGGTTTGTTTTGACAGATGTTATGTTATAGATGTTAGGTTATAGATGTTAGGTTATAGATGTAAGGTTATAGTAGCATAGCTGTTATACTTTAATTGCTGTTTTGTCGTTTATTGTTTTGTCGTTTATTGCTTTGTCGTTTATTGTTTCTTCACTTCCGCAGCCTGCAGCTTCAGATCCCTGGCATTGGCAAGAACCGCATCCGTTATCACATCGCCGCCAAGCATCCTTGCCAGCTCTTCGGTCTGAGCCTTCTCATCAAGTTTGATAATATTGGTCTCTGTCCTTCCTTCATGCTCATCCTTTTCTATCATGAAGTGAGAATCAGCCATTGCGGCTATCTGCGGCAGATGGGTTATACAGATGACCTGATGATCCTTTGCTATGGCAGCCATCTTCTCCGATACTTTCCATGCAGTCTTTCCCGATATACCTGTATCTATCTCATCGAAGATAAGTGTTCCTATGGCATCCTTTCTGGCAAATACCGACTTAAGCGCAAGCATTATACGTGAGAGTTCACCTCCGCTTGCGACTTCCGAAAGAGCTCTCACCTTTTCTCCCGGATTAAGAGATATAAGGAATTCCACTTCATCATTTCCGTATATGCTGTAATCCTTTGTCTCATTTACGGATATCGAGAATTTAACTTTAAGGAAATTAAGATCAAGCAAAGTCTCCGTGATCTCTTTTTCAAGAATAACTGCCTGTGAGCATCTTATCTCATGAGCTTTATCGCAGGCTCTTTTTAAGACAGCTTCGGCTTCTGATTTTTCCTTTTCAAGTCTTGCCAGCGTCTCATCCAGGTCCGAGAGTTCTTCCAGCTCAGTCTTTCTCTTCTCGCAGTATTCGAGGACTTTTTCTGTAGTCGATCCGTACTTGCTCATCAGATGGTTTAATACATCCATCCTTTCCTCTGTCTCACGAAAAGCGGCTTCATCGAAATCAGTCTTCTCCATATAGGAGTCAATCCCACGGGATACGTCACGAAGTACTTCCTCTGCGCTCGTCAGATCTTCGCACAGAGCCTTAAGATCATCATCAAGAGTCATTGCGGCATTCATCTCATGAACAGCTCTTCCCGCCGCATCCAGCAGTCCTTCTCCGTCTGACTGAAGGAGCTCCTGGACATTATTCAGATATTCAAACACTGAGCTCGAATTCTTCATCTTACGATGGGTCCTTTCAAGCTCTTCCTCTTCACCGGGTATGATATTCGCCGCCTCGATCTCCCCTACCTCATATTCAGCAAGGGATATCTCTCGCTGACGTCTTGCATCATCCACATTAAGTTCTGCGATTTTTTCAGTGACAGCACAGTAATTCCTGTAGGATGCTCTGATATCCTCCAGGACTTTTTCCATCTCTTCACCGCAATATGCATCCAAAAGCTCTCTTTGTTTGGAAGGCTTTAACAGTGACTGATGCTCATGCTGGCCGTGGATATCTATGAGTATTCCTGCCAGCTCCCTCATCTGCTTTAATGTTACAGACTCTCCGCAGACTTTAAGCACCGATCTTCCGGCACTGATCTTTCTGGACAAGATAACCGTCCCGTCCTCTTCCACAGGCAGATCCATGGCTTTGATGGCTTTGATCTGATCCTCATCACTTACTTTGAATGTAAGCTCGGATAAGGCATATTCCGCCCCTTCCCTGATAACATCTGCCGATGCCTTCGCACCAAGTGTCAGTCCAATGGATCCTATTATTATTGACTTTCCCGCTCCGGTCTCACCGGTAAGGATATTCAATCCTTTTCCGAATTCAACCTCTGCCTCTCGTATCAGGGCAAAATTTTTTACACTTACGCTTTCCAGCATATATACTCCTTTGTCTCCTTCTCAGACAAATAATGCTCACATTAAAAACTTTTATTCCACACCGATTATGGTTTCCACTCCGTAGAAGGACTCGTACGCCTTATTGGTAAAGCTGTTCGGATCACCCGTAACATCGTTTTTTACGAAGGGAAAGCTGTCTGCCTTTATCGTGGGTATCTCAATATACTTACCGTCGGATGCTTTAAGGAGCGCAATCCTGTTATCCATCTCTGTCCTGTACGCACTGAGACTTCCGCTCTTATATGCATCATTACAACGCACAAATGCGCTGTTTCCGAAATATTCTTCTCTTTTTTGGATGCAGATGATCACCATTGCGGCAAGCATAGCCAGATATATCACTGCCCGCAGTCTTTTCATGATCGCCCCATCAGGTTTGGATCTTTTCCTGAAGATAAAAGACAGTATCTGAAGAAGCCATTTGGCCGTAACGGCAGTCCATACCGATAACATCAATATCCAGTAAAAGTAATGCATAACCACAACACCGGAAGAGATACCGTCCTGCACCGGAAATAAGAGTGCATAGAAAAGCGGTATCCGTACAAATGCTGCCACAGTAAAGCAGACCGTCGCTGCGATCACAGGCTTTAACCAGAAAAATATCTGTCCTGCACCCGCACCGATCCCGAAGGGCTTTTTCTCCCCCGAAAGGATATTGTCTTTATCCGCAAATACCGTCAGTACCGTCACCACCGGAAGAATATAGAGAGGTTTGATCATCTCAAATTCCAGATCCCACGCATCCTTTGCATCCTTAAATGCATTTGTGACAGCCGTTATTATACCGTCATATGTGATATCAAAGGTACCGCCCGCTCTGGCCGCATTTCCCGGTGCCTTGGCGCTGATGATAAATCCTGCAGCAAGACAGATAAGAGGTATGATAAGTCCCCCTGCCTTCTTTTTACCCTTTATGAGCCCTTCCAGCATCACCAGTGTAACTGCCAGCCCCGTGAAGGCTATGGGCGGATATCCCGCTCCTCCGATATATGTCATCAAAAGAAGAGCGATAAGGAAATTACTCTTTTGATGATCTTCCGAAGCATATTTCATTGCCGCAGCCAGTGAGATCAGTCCCGCCCAGAAGGGTATCGTATAATGAGCCATAATGGTATACAGATATATTCCGGAATAGCTTGGGATATAATGTATCTCAAAGAACGCCGTCATGGCAGCTATGATATGAAATGCCTGCCTCGACATCTTCATCCTGTTGCAAAGCAGGACTCTTAAGAAACAAAAGGTTCCGGTGATTATACAAAAAAGCCCTATCCATCCTGTAAGGAAATAAGCATGGTCCCCGAAGACCGAGGGTTCATAACTGAAGAGAAAAACCGATGACCAGGTTCCCTGCCAGACCTGATAATTATAGATCACCTGCTGCTTACCCGCACGAAGCAGATTGATCAATGACGGTGCGTTTTTCATAACATGTCTTGCGGGTGCTCCGAAGGCCAGATCATCACCTCCGGCAAATCCATAGAATGACACAATGATAAGAGGCAGTATTGAAAGTCCAAAAGCGACTGTCGAACAGACAGCCGCCAGATTAAGGATCTTTCCCTTTGCCCTTTTAGGTTTATGGTTTTTTATTTTATCAATGATATCCAATATATGAAACTCTCACTTTGCAGATTCTTCCGTAGCATTTTCCTCAAGGCTGTATCTCTTCTCGATAACGACCTTTTCATCATATCCCGAAAAGATCTCATCTATCTTAGCCTGCTCGGGCTTTGGTGTTATAAGACTTACCAAAGGAACTATAACAAGACCTATCACCATTGTTACGGCTCCTGCATTGATGGGTGATGCGATGTAATGCATGAACATATTTGATACAGTGATGCCTATACCTGTTATAAAGCATACCCATACGGATGCTTTGGTGGTACGCTTCCAGTACAATCCCCAAAGGAAGGGAGCCAGAAACGATCCTGCAAGAGCGCCCCATGAATAACCCATAAGCTGCGCAATGAAATCAGGCGGATCAAGGGCCAGCATTACGGATACTACTATAAAGAAAATAAGGAGCAGTCTCATGGTAAGAAGATTTCTCTTCTCCTGCTTTTCCTTATCAAGCTTGGCATCGGGCTTGATCTGTGCGATGAGATCAAGGGTTACCGTAGAGCTCGAAGTAAGTACCAGTGATGAAAGTGTGGACATTGATGCCGAAAGCACCAATACTATCACCACACCAAGTAAGACATCCGAAAGTCCCGAAAGCATTGTAGGCACAATGGCATCGTAGTTAACAGTCACACCGTCTGCCTTTAAGATAGCAGGATTACCGGAGTAAAGTCTGCCGAATCCGCCGAGGAAATAACATCCGCCTGCTACAACTACTGCAAATGCGGTCGAGATAACAGTTCCGGCGGTAATGGATTTCTCATCCTTGATGGCATAGAATTTTCCGACCATCTGGGGAAGTCCCCATGTACCCAGAGATGTGAGGATAACAACACCTAAAAGGTTTAAGGGATCCGGTCCGAAGAAAGAAACGAAAGCGCCGTTCATTCCTTCCGAAACTGCCAGATCAGACTGCTGCTGCGATAATGCAGTAAGAGCTGTCATAAAACCGCCGTTATTGTTTATTACCGAAACAATTACTGCGCTGATACCGAAGAGCATTATGATACCCTGTACAAAATCATTTATCACTGTCGCCATATAGCCGCCAAGTATCACATATACGCATGTCAATGCGGCCATTCCGATGAGGCAGTAGAAATACGGTATATCGAATGCCATTCCGAAAAGCCCCGAGAGTCCCTTGTAAACAGATGATGTATAAGGGATCAGGAATATGAAAGAGATAAGCGCTGACGCTATCCTTAAAGCATTGCTGTCAAATCTCTTGC
Organism: Lachnospiraceae bacterium; assembly: GCA_024697065.1. Taxonomy (GTDB): domain Bacteria; phylum Bacillota; class Clostridia; order Lachnospirales; family Lachnospiraceae; genus NK4A136. The sequence continues at coordinate 33,295 of JAILGE010000017.1, read as the reverse complement.
CGAAAAAATCAGGCATGGTCTTGGAATCAAGATGCTTGGTCATGACGCGGGTACGTCTGCCCAATACTATCCACGCAAGAAGTGATCCGATAAATGCATTGCCGATACCTACCCATGTGGATGAGATTCCGTATTTATACCCGAACTGTCCCGCATATCCTATAAATACTACTGCCGAAAAATAAGATGTTCCGTAACCGAAAGCAGTAAGCCACGGGCCGGCACTTCTTCCTCCGAGAACAAATCCGTCAACACTGTTGGCTTTCTTTCTGGTAGCTACACCGATGCCTATCATGACAGCAAAAAACAAAATTAAGAAAACTACTTTGATTACCATTGGGTCCTCCGTTTGCAGTATTTTTTACTGTCCCAGCTCCTCCGACGAAAGAGTCTTAACATTCTCTTTCTCAAGTATCCCTGCAGCCTTGTCAGGATCATTAGTCTTGATGGCGATGGGCGCTCCCTCTCCATCAACAGAGAGACCATAAATATAACTGATATTGATACCTGCTTCATGGAGCTTGTAAATAACCTTCTGAAGACTGCCTACCGCATCAGGTACAACAACCGCTATGACATCATCAACACGTGCGGTGATCCCCGCACTCTTAAGAAGATCCCTTGCACGTTCCGGCTCTTTTGCGATCAGTCTGAGGACACCGAATTCCGTAGTGTCCGCAAGGCTCGCTGAAAGGAGATCTATGCCGCCCTGTGAAAGTGTCTTTAATACTTCATCAAGTCTGCCTTCTTTATTCTCAAGAAAAACCGATAACTGTTTGATAAACATATTGCAGTCTCCTTTCTACTCGTAAAGTTTACGCTTATCTATAACGTGCTTAGATTTTCCGTCGAAATGCTCAAGTCCGTTAGGCTCTACAAGCTTAACCTTCGCATTGAGTCCGATGGCAGCCTTAAGCTTGTCATGAACTGCCTTGGAGAGAGCCTCAAGACTCTTTACCTCATCGGTGAATACATTCTCTGCTACTTCCACCTGAACTTCGAGAGTATCATTATTGTCGATACGGTCAACAACCATCATATAATGAGGTGTTGTTCCCTCAACGGTAAGAAGTGCTGCTTCAACCTGTGAAGGGAATACATTTACGCCGCGGATGATGAGCATATCATCACTTCTTCCCTTGAAACGCTGGATACGTGCCATTGTTCTGCCGCATTCGCACTTGTCATATTCAAGATGTGTAAGATCCTTTGTCCTGTATCTGATAAGAGGCATCCCCTCTTTGGTGAGGTTCGTGATAACAAGCTCACCTTCGCTTCCTGCGGGAAGATGCTCCAGAGTTGCAGGATCTATAACTTCGGGAAGGAAATGATCCTCCCAGATATGAAGTCCCTTATGATAGTCACAGTCACAGGCAACACCCGGGCCGCAGATCTCTGTGAGGCCATAGATGTCATATGCTTTGATATGGAGTCTCTGCTCCATCTGATCACGCATCTCATTTGTCCAGGGCTCCGCACCGCAGATCGCACTCTTAAGCTTGATCTTATCTACAAGGCCAAGCTTCTCCAGATCTTCCGCAACATGCAGCAGATATGAAGGTGTACATGCGATCGATGTGACGCCGCAGTCGATCATCATATCGATGAGCTTCTTGGTATTTCCGGTAGACATGGGGATGACCATGGCTCCAAGATATTCTGCACCGTAATGTGCACCGAGACCGCCGGTGAAAAGTCCGTATCCGTAACCGATCTGGATGACATCATCTCTTGTTATATGAGCTGTAGAGAGACATCTTGCAACACATTCTGCCCAGATATCGATATCATGTCTTGTATATACACCGATCTTGGGCTTTCCTGTCGTACCGCTGGATGCATGTACTCTTACAAGTTCCGAAGGAGGTACCGCTGCCATTCCGAAAGGATAGTTCGCGTTGAGATCCTCATAAGTTGTAAAAGGCAGCTTGTAAAGATCTTCTATACCACGGATATCTCCGGGCTCAAGTCCCACTGCCTGCATCTTCTTTCTATAGGGTTCCACATTGTGATAAACCCTGTTTACCACTTTGACCAGTCTCGCACTCTGAAGTGTCTCTAACTCGTCACGGGACATGCACTCTTTTGCTTCATTCCAGATCACGGTTCTTCCTCCTGTTGATTTCCTGTTTTGCTTACTGCTTCGTCTTTTTGAAGCCGTTTGTTATGATGAGTGCAAGTTCTCTGCCTGCTTCATCCAAGATCTTAACCTCATAAACACATGTTGACTTACCGTCCTTGATGATGTCTGCATTACAGACGATACGGCCGCTCTTCCATGCTCTCATAAGATTGACCTGTGAGCTTTGCGTAACAGTTAAGCTGTTCGGATCGAGCCCGCAGTTTTCGGCAACTGCGAAAGCAAAATCCGCCATTGTGAAATAAACTGCCCCCATCAGACCTCCGACAGCGTTCAGATGCCTGTCATCAGGCATAAGTGATACGCTGCTGTGTCCGATCTCAGCCTTGTCTATAACGATACCCGTTACAGACGTGGCATAAGCATCACCTTTAAAAAATTCTCTAATCTCTTCTAAAGATCTCAAGCGTTCTCTCCCATCTCAAAAGCTTTCTTGTTAAGCTCAAGGAACTTGGCAGGAACACATGCTTCGATGGCACCGAGCCACTCTTCGCGTGTTATCTCGGTCACATACTTTGCAAATCTTCCCATAAGCACTATATTGGCAGCCTTAACGGATCCTGCCTTCTCGGCGATGGAGAGAGCATCGATGGCGTCTATCTTAGCTCCGCTCTCCTTCATCTTCTCGATAAGTCCCTCGGGATATTTTGCCGCTCCTGTGATGACAGGCATGGGATCTATCTCCTGAGAGCTGGTCACTATCTGTCCGCCGGGCTTTAAGAAATCGATATACCTTGCTGCTTCAAGAAGCTCGAAGGAGATGATGTAATCAGCACCGCCCTTATCGATTATGGGTGAATAAACCTTATCACCGAATCTGACGTATGTTACAACACTTCCGCCTCTCTGGCTCATTCCGTGAACCTCAGAAACCTTAACATCTATTCCCTTATCCATAGCCGCACGGCCGAGAACCTTACTTGCAAGAAGAGATCCCTGTCCGCCGACACCTACTATCATTACACTTGTGATCATATCTTTTTCCTTTCCTGTATAATCAGCTGTTTACTCAGATCTCGTTTCCGTCTGCATCTTCAAACGCATGGAAATGGCAAAGCTGTGTACATACCTTGCATCCTACGCAGAGTGTTGCATCAATGTGGGCCTTGCCGTCCTTAAATGATATTGAAGGGCATCCCATCTGCATGCAGGACTTACAGCTTTTGCACTTATCGGGGTTAACCTTTACAGGAGGATTCTTCTTCACATTCTTAAGAAGAACGCAGGGACGTCTGCTGATGATCACAGAAGGCTCTGCTGCTGCAAGCTCTTCCTTTACGGCAGTATCAACGGCAGCAAGATCATAAGGATCAACCACTCTGACTCTGTTTATTCCCATTGCCTTAACAAGTGCTTCAAGGTTGATCTTGCCGGCGGGTTCACCGCGAAGATTAAATCCTGTAGTGGGATTCTGCTGATGTCCCGTCATACCTGTTATGGAATTGTCAAGAATGATCACGGTTGAATTGGTCTGGTTATAAGCAATATTTGCAAGACCTGTCATGCCTGAATGCATGAAGGTGGAATCACCGATGACCGCAACAGTATTCTTCTCGCTCTCTTCACCGCGTGCCTTGTTGAAACCATGAATGGAGCTGACTGATGCACCCATACATTCCGTGGTATCGATAGCACATAAAGGAGGCGCTGATCCAAGAGTATAACATCCGATATCGCCCATTACGCGGCATTTGTTCTTGCTGAGAGTGAAGAATACGCCTCTGTGAGGGCATCCGGAACACATTGCGGGCGGACGGTTGGGAAGACCTTCGATCGCCTTGCAGCTTTCGGGAGTCTCTTCTCCAAGTTTCTCTGCAACAAGTCCCTGTGAGAACTCATCGATCATGGGGAAGATCTCCTTACCGGTTACTGTCAGCCCAAGAGTCTTTACATGTGTCTCGATGATAGGATCCAGCTCTTCCACAACATAAAGCTTCTCAACTCCTGCCGCAAAATCCTTTATCTTCTTAACAGGCATGGGATTGATCATGCCGAGCTTTAAGATGCTTGCCTTATCTCCGAATACTTCCTTTACGTACTGATAGCATGTGCTGGAAGTAATGATACCGATCTTATTATCAGTGCCTTTCTCTACTCTGTTCAAGTCAGAGGTCTCCGCAAACTCGATGAGCTTTGCGGTACGCTCTTCAACGATGGGATGACGCTTCTTTGCATTGGCGGGAACCATTACATATTTAGCGATATCCTTAACATATTCCTTCATGGGAGGCTCAACTCTCTCGCCTGTCTCGACTATACTCTGGGAATGAGCTACTCTTGTGCACATCTTGATGAGAACCGGAGTGTCGAACTCTTCGGAGATATCATACGCCTTCTTAGTGAAGTCAAGAGCTTCCTGAGAATCAGAAGGCTCAAGCATAGGGATCTTGGCTGCGATCGCATAGTGTCTCGAATCCTGCTCATTCTGTGATGAATGCATTCCGGGATCGTCTGCAACACAGATGACCATACCTGCATTAACCCCGGTATAAGCGATCGTAAAAAGGGGGTCTGCCGCAACATTGAGACCTACGTGCTTCATTGCACAATAGCTTCTCTTACCGGCGCGGGACGCTCCGAAAGCAGTCTCCATGGCAACCTTCTCGTTGGGAGCCCACTCACAGTAGATCTCCTCATACTTTGCAGCTTCTTCCGTTGTCTCTGTAGAAGGTGTTCCGGGATATGAACTAGCGATACATACGCCGGCTTCATACAGACCTCTGGCAAGGGCTTTGTTTCCTAACATCAGTTCTTTCATTTTTCTACCTCCACGAAGAGAAATCTCGATGGAGATTTCTCTGAGTTTGGGAATTGCGCGAAACGTTTATATTCGCTCCAACTCCTAATTATCTAAATAAAGCTCATCTGTGCTTTTATTTAAATTCCGTATCATGACTTGTTTTCCTGTTCTACCAGTCGTTCCACGCCGTATTTCTTGCGAAGAAGAGGTTTCTCTATCTTTCCCGTTGCATTTCTCGGCACCTCAGCAAAGATTATCCTCTTGGGTCTCTTGTATCTTGCAAGCTGATTGCAGAATTTCTCTATTTCTTCAAGTGTAAGATTGCTGTCGGGTTCCGGCTCTATGATGGCACCGGTGATCTCGCCGAGACGTTTGTCAGGCAGACCTATGACAGCCACATCCTTAACCTTCGGATACTCCTGCAGGAAATTCTCGATCTCTACAGGATAGATATTCTCGCCGCCGCTGACTATAAGATCCTTCTTACGGTCAACCAGATAATATAATCCGTCTTCATCCTGACGGGCCATGTCACCGGTAAAGAGCCAGCCATCCCTTAAAGTCTCTGCTGTTGCCTCGGGATTATGATAATACTCAAGCATCACTCCCGGCCCCTTTACACACAGCTCTCCCACATCGCCCTGCTTAACGGGATTGCCGGATTCATCCACTATCTTGCACTCCCAACGATATCCGGGGACACCTATAGCTCCCACTTTATCCGTATTTTCCAATCCGAGATGTACGCATCCCGGACCTGTGGATTCCGACAGACCGTAGTTGGTGTCGTATTGATGATTCGGGAAGTAATCCTTCCAGTGTCTGATAAGCGAAGGCGGAACCGGCTGAGCTCCGATATGCATCAGTCTCCACTGATCCAGATCATAGTCTTCAAGCTTTATCTCTCCGCGGTCAAGTGCATCCAGTATATCCTGAGCCCAGGGTACTAAAAGCCATACTATAGTGCACTTCTCATCCGATACTGCCTTTACTATAACATCGGGCTTAGCGCCCTTAAGGAGAACAGCTCTGCTGCATGTCCAAAGTGATCCCATCCAGTGGAACTTCGCTCCGGTATGATAAAGCGGCGGGATACATAAGAAGCAGTCATCCTTTGTTGTCTTGTGGTGAACCGCTTCCATCTCCGCAGCCTGTATAAGACTTCTGTGAGGATGCAGGATAGCCTTGGGGAATCCTGTGGTACCGGATGAAAAATATATTGCCGCAAGATCTTCATCCGTAAGCTTTATCCCCGGATCCGAGCTGGGGTAATCCGCTACCAGATTCCAGTAGTTCTCCGCAAAGGGAGGACAGGGACATGTCTCATCACCTACATAGATGAGGACACGGTTTCTTGAGATTTCATCGGCATTTGTCTTGATCCTGTCGATGAACTCCGGTCCGAAGATAAGGACCGATACATCTGCAAGATCAGCGCAATATGAGATTTCATTGGCTGTATATCTGAAATTGAAAGGCACTGCGATCGCACCAGACTTTAAGATTCCAAAATAGATGGGAAGCCATTCAAGGCAGTTGAACATGAGTATCGCAACTCTGTCTCCCTTCTCTATGCCTCTTTCAAGAAGCATATTTGCAACCCTGTTTGCTTTTTCGTCAAAAACCTGCCAAGTGATCTGTCTGCGATAAGGACGCACACTTGTCTGCTGGACGAGATCAAACTCCTTGAATGAATATTTTCTGTGATCCTCCATTGAAGGATTGAGCTCGACCAATGCCACTTCCTTCCCATGTTCGGTGGCATTTCTTCTCAGCAAATCTGTAACCGGCATACATGTAACCTCCTAAAAAAAACTCCTCCATGTCGAATGAGCAGAATTACCTCATTTAACATGAACACACAGTAAAATATGATACCACTTGAGCCCCTTTCAGTCAAAGAACCGGGGCATAGAAAAGTATCCCCCGGACATATCAAAATTGCATAAAAAGAAAGAAAAAAAACCGAAATGTCAAAACGAAAAATATCAGGATTATAGAGACAAAAATATGTATGATTGAAGTGACACACTTCAAAAGATCAGATCATCTTCTTGTGTAATGTCTGAAGAAATCCGTCATCGGACAAACGTATGACTCTTGTAACATGATCGGACATGGTCACCCTGACAGAATCTCCGGGGTGAAGAGTCGTATTCATCTCGCCGTCAAAATACGCTCCCACATCCACCGGGCGAAGTCCCTTGGGGGGCATGATAGTCACGCAGATCTCATCATCTCCGGAAAGAATAACGCTCCTTGTGTTGAGCATATGGGGAGCAACAGGTGTCAGCTGGATAAGCTTGGCAACAGGCTCCACTATGGCGCCCCCGGCAGACAGGTTATAAGCCGTAGATCCCGTGGGCGTGCTCAGGATGATACCATCAGCGTTGAAATCACTTAAAAAGGATCCGTTGACGCATATGCGATAGCATGTGATCTGCATATCGCCGCGTCTGGAAAGAACCACATCATTGAGCGCAATATCCGTCAGCTCATCTTCTCCGTCTTTATGTACGGTACCCGCAAGCATCATGCGTTCCTCAACGGAATAATTATCTTCAAGGAGCCTGGTGAGAGCATCATCCGCATTTGCAAGCTCCACCTCCGCAAGATAACCTATCGCTCCCAGATTAAAACCTATTATGGGCAGATCGTGTTTTCCGGACTTCTTGGCAGCGGAAAGCACCGAGCCGTCCCCGCCTATAACGATTATGCCTTCCATCCCATCCGGGATATCAAGATAGACATCACAGATATCAAGTAACGGTGCCTGAGCACCGGTCATGCCTTTGTCAGAGGCAAGCTTAAGAAAGCTGTCCCTTATCTTTTTTCCAATGGACAGATCCTTGTCTTTTAAGCTGTTAGATACGATACATATCCTTTTCATGTCTGATCCCCGCTCCTCACGGCCGCTTATCAGAGTGTGGAATGTGCTCTTGTCACCACTTCTCCAATGACCGTATCATCATTATCATCCGGCATATCCAATACATCTTCACCGAGCTTCCTGATATGCATCAGGTATTCTATATTGCCTTCGGGTCCCCTGACGGGTGAATGATCAAGTCCCAATACCTTAAAGTGATTCTCCCTTGCGTATCCGAAGACATTCCTTATCACTTCTTCATGGATCGACGGTTCTCTTACCACGCCTTTTTTTCCAACCTTATCACGTCCGGCTTCGAACTGAGGCTTGATGAGGCATACCATCTCGCATCCTTCTCCAAGCAGTCCGTATGCCGCAGGAAGGATCTTCGAGAGTGATATGAAAGAAACATCCACCGAAGCAAAATCTATATCCTCCGGGACCTGTTCCTTCGTAACATATCTGAAATTGGTCTTCTCCATGCAGATAACGCGTTCATCACTTCTTAATTTCCATGCAAGCTGACCGTATCCCACGTCTATGGCGTATACTTTGACTGCTCCGTTTTGAAGCATACAGTCGGTAAATCCGCCTGTAGACGCGCCTATATCCATACAGATCTTTCCATCCAGTTTAATGGGAAACACCTGCATTGCCTTCTCAAGCTTAAGTCCGCCCCTGCTCACATACTTAAGAGTATTGCCGCGCACTTCAATATTTACATCTTCAGGGAAAGTGCTCCCTGCCTTATCTTCTCTCTGCCCTTCAACAAAGACATTGCCTTCCATGATCGTGCGCTTTGCACTCTCTCTGGATGTGGCGAGCCCCCTGTTGACCAGCAATACATCAAGACGTTCCTTTCCCATTTTTAATTCTCCGGGAGTTCCTCGATGATCTTTGCAAATACGGAAGCCATATCCAATCCCACTTCCTTCTTCAAAAGATCAACATTACCATGTTCGATATATGCATCCGGAAGAGCTATATTTATCATCTTCACACGTTCACTCTCCCGGGTCTTCTCATCATAGAGTTCTCTGAAACGTTCTCCGAAGCCTCCGGAGATCACATTTTCCTCCAGTGTGACTATCAGCCTGTGGTCCTTTTTGGCGATATCTATCATGGCTTCATCTATGGGCTTTACAAATCTTGCATTTATAAGAGTCGCATGATGGCCTTCCTTCACCAGTCTCTCATGAACCTCATTTGCGGTCTTTACCATCGAACCAACGGCGATCAGACAGATCTCACTTTCACGATATATCGTCTCACACTTGCCGAATTCTATCGGAGCACGATATTCCTTAAGTCCGTCATAAGCTTCGCCCCTGGGGTATCTGAGGGCAAGTGGACTTCCGAAATCGGCTGCATATCTTAACATATCCGCCAACTCCCATTTATTCTTGGGCGCCATGATATGCATATTGGGCATTGTAGCAAGGTAAGACAGATCAAATATACCCTGATGAGTCTCACCGTCCGCACCCACAAGTCCAGCTCTGTCGATGGCAAAAGTGACCGGCATATTCTGGATGCAAACGTCATGTATCATCTGATCGTAGGCGCGCTGCAGGAATGAAGAATAAACCGCAACTATAGGATGCATACCGCCTGCTGCCATACCTGCCGCAAAAGTAACCGCATGCTGCTCAGCAATACCAACATCAAAGAATCTGTCGGGATAGAGATTGTGGAAACGCTTAAGTCCCGTACCGTCAGGCATTGCGGCGGTGATCGCCACAACATCCTTCCTCTCCCCTCCGAGCCTGCACATAACGGTTGAGAACACATCTGTGTAACTGGGCTTGCTCTTAACCTTCTTGGGCATACCGGTAGAGATATCAAACGGTTCCGCACCGTGGAATCTCGCGGGATGTCTTTCCGCAGGTGCATATCCCTTACCTTTCTTGGTAAGGATATGAATGATGACTGCTCCGTCAACATGCTTGGCATCATCAAGGACCTTTACAAGCCCGTTTACGTCATGGCCGTCGATCGGTCCGAGATATGTGATACCCATATCCTCGAAAAGCATATTACCCACAAAGAGATTCTTGAATGAGCTCTTTGCGCGCTGAATGGCATGGACTGTTCCGAATTTTCCCGAATCCATGAGTCTGTAATAAACATTCTTCTTGAGATCGAGATAGTTCTCGCTGGTCCTGATCTGATTCAGATAAGACGATAAACCGCCCACGTTCTCGGCGATAGACATATTGTTATCATTAAGGATGATGATAAAGTTCTTCTTCATCCTGGTATTGGTGGAATTATTAAGTCCCTCGAAGGCCATTCCGCCTGTCATTGAGCCGTCACCGATAACAGATACCACAGTGTAGTTCTGACCGGAGAGTTCTCTCGCTGCCACAAACCCAAGGCCTGCGGAAATGGATGTGGAGGAATGTCCCGTATCAAAGCAGTCGCAGTCGCTTTCCTTTCGCTTGGGAAATCCGCTCATTCCGCCATATTTTCTTAAATTGTCAAAGCCGTCTCTCCTGCCCGTAAGAAGCTTATGGGTATATGACTGATGTCCAACATCCCAGATGATCTTATCTTCAGGCAGATTAAGAGACAGATGGAGTGCCATTGTAAGCTCCACCACACCCAGATTGGATGCCAGATGTCCTCCGGTCTCACTGATATGCTGTATCAGAAATTCCCTTATCTCCTGGGCCAGTGCATCATAATCCGACTTATCAATATTCTTGATATCATTAGGTTTCTTGATCTGATCAATAAGTGCCATATTCAATCACTCTCAACTTCTTCGTTTTGTCAGGCTTCTGATAAGTCCTTCCAGGAATGCCTTGGAAAGAGTTGCATCTTTGTTGTCACTGACATTTGCAGGGATCTTATCCAGCAGATCCACCGCTTCCGCAGAAAGTCTCATCTGCTCTTTGGAAGTTGCCTCCATACCATGATATGACAGGTATGTCTTTTTTCCGTCCTTTTCATCGATACCGATGCTCTTTCCCGTCTCCTGAACGGTTCCGGTCACATCAAGGATATCATCCTGAAGCTGGAAAGCCACACCCAGATCGTATCCCACGGTTTCGAGATCTGCGATCACTTCATCCGGTGCGCCTGCAAGGATAGCACCGCACATAAGGGAAGCCTGTAAAAGAGCGGCAGTTTTATTAGCATATACAAAGAGCACCTGATCCTCATCAAGATCCATGTTCTTCTTCTCTGCTTCCACATCAAGAGCCTGTCCTCCGACCATTCCGTAAATTCCCGCTTTGTCGGCCAGGACTCTTGCAGCCTTTAATATCCTTACGTATTTCTCATCTTCATTCTTCGTGCCCCGAACCAGATCCATGCTCTTAAGCGCTGTCTCATATGCGAAATTGAGCAGGCCATCACCTGCGAGCACAGCCATTCCCGCGCCGTATTTTGCATGTGCGGTAGGTCTTCCCCTTCTTAACATGGCATCATCCATTTCGGGAAGATCGTCATGTACCAGAGAATACGTATGTATCATCTCGATAGCGGCACAGAAGGGTTCAACAAGATCACCCTTTCCTCCGCACATCTCGTATGTTGCTTTCATGATGACAGGACGAAGTCTCTTTCCGCCGGCATTTACACAATAATTCATTGCACCGGTAACAGTCTCGATCTGTTCTTCCTCTTTCGGAAGATACTTCTTGATCATCCTGTTGCACCTGGCAGTTCTTTTCTTAAGTTCCTCTGTAAATTCCATACCCTTTACCTCTTCCTATTCGTCCTCTCCGTCAAAATCGGAAAGTGAACCGTCATCAGCAAGTTCCTTTACTTTCTTCTCTACCATGTCCAGCTCATCGCCGCAGCTCTTAAGTCTCTTTATGCCATCTTCGTAGAGTGCAAAAGCTTCTTCCAGCGGAAGATCCGCATCTTCCATTTTCTTTAATGTCTCTTCGAGTGCTTCAAAATTCTCTTCAAGACTCGGCTTCTTTTCCTTTTCTGCTGCTTTTCCCACTTGAACCTCCCGTCTGTCAGTTGGCGTTTATGCTTTGAACTGACTGTACCACCGTTTCCAGTGTTCCGTCCTTTAGTCTGACGTTGATGCTTTTTCCCACTTCTGTATCTTCAATGCTTTTGATGACCTTATTATTGTCATCACTTATAAAGCCGTATCCGCCTTCGAGTCTGGACTGTGGAGATAATGCTCTCAGCTTCCCGGAACAAAGCTCGAAACGGTGGACCTTATTCCTGAATATCCTTTCGAAGGACGGTTTGAGCATCCTTGCATCCGATGATAACCGGTTCCTCTTTTCGGATAAGAGCCTGTTCATCATCAGATCAAGAGACTGTCTTATGGATGCCGCCCGCTCCCTTGAGCTCTTCAATCTGTTCTCAGGAGAGACCTGATCAAGCCTCAGGGTCAGTTCATCCCGCATATGTCTCTTCTCACCGATCATATGCATCATGGATCTGGTAAGGAGATCATCATAATGCCTCAGCGCATCCCTGTCCCGTCTGCAGACATTGCCCATTGAATAATCCAGACGTCTCTTTATCTCATTTATCCTGTCGATGATATCGCTGATTTCACATACCGCAAGCTCAGCAGCCGCTGACGGAGTGGGTGCCCGCAGATCCGCCACAAAATCCGCTATCGTTGTATCCGTCTCATGCCCCACCGCAGATATGATCGGAATACTGCAGTCAAATATGGCCTGGGCAACAGCTTCTTCATTGAAGGCCCACAGATCCTCTATGGATCCGCCTCCGCGTCCGACTATCATTACGTCCACGCCTGCTGCTTCAAGAGCTTTGATACCGCGTACTATGCTTGGGACAGCATACTCACCCTGCACAATGGCGGGATAAAGGATTATCTGTACATAAGGGTTTCTTCGTCTGGAAATATTTATGATATCTCTGACTGCCGCTCCGGTAGGAGCCGTAACTACCCCCAGTTTCTTTACATGAAACGGAATATCCTGCTTATATTCCGGAGCAAAGAGCCCGCGCTCTTCCAGTTCCTTCTTTAATTTCTCGAACTTCTCCGCAAGATCACCTATGCCCTCGGGCTCGGCTTTCCTGACATAGAGCTGGTAAACCCCGGATTTTTCATATACTGTCACACTTCCCGTTGCAACTATCTTCATGCCCTCCTCAAGCCGGAACTTAAGGAGTTTTGCGTTGGAAGCGAAACAGACGCATGAGATAACAGCGCCCTCATCCTTGAGGCTGAAATAAATATGTCCTGATGTATGATATTTCAGATTGCTGATCTCTCCCCGGACAGAAACAGCGCTCAGCATGTAGTCCTGGGAGAACATATTCCTGATATAGGATGTGATCTGTGTTACTGTATACCGGTTCTTCTGCACGGCGATAGATTACCCCTCGTGTGCAAATTTAGCGAGTACTCCGTTAACAAATTCAGCAGACTTCTCGGTTCCGTATTTCTTGGCAAGCTCAACTGCTTCATTTATGGCAACGGCGCACGAAACCTTCTTTTCTTCATTCATCTCATAGAGAGCGATACGTAAAATGGTAAGCTCCACCTTGCCTATACGGTCGGTGCTCCATCCTGACATCTTCTCATTGAGCTGTCCGTCGATCTCCGGAAGTATCTCCATTATGGAATGGAATTTATCGGAGATCTCTTTTTTATCTTCCTCGGAAAATCTCTCTTCCGATTCTTCTTCGGGTTCATCTTCCGCCCAAAGGTCAACAACCTTCTCGCGGTCCTCTATATCTTTTTGAGTAAAAAATCTTTCTTCCTGTTCGGGGATCTCATCCATGCCAAAAAAATCAGCACGGAAAAGAAGCATAAACAGCTGTTTACGAATTGCGTGTCTGCTCATCATTATTATTTTGCCTTTTCCGGAAAACTAACGGATGCGATGCGGATGTTCACATCGGCAACCTGAAGACCTGTCATGGTCTCGATGGCATTCTTAACCTTCTCCTGAACCTTTCTGCAGGTCTCGGGAATACTATAGCCGTATTCAAGACGTACGCTCAGATCAAGTGTGACCATATTATCAAGCACATCGACCTTTGTTCCCTTGGTAAGGTTCTTAACGCCGACTTTGCTCATTAATTCATTAGTGATATTTCCAACCATCGCAGTAACACCCTTTACTTCGGATGCTGCAAGAGATGCTATCATCTCCACCACATCATCTGCGATAGCAACGGTTCCGAGTCCGTTCTTATCCGCGCCCAATTTAATGCTGTTTGTATCCATATTAAACCTCCGACCTGCGCATTATCCTCTGCCAGATGTTGGATATTATATCATAACTGCTTCAGAACATAAAGCACAGTATATACTGGCTGTCATTGGTGATGTAATCCACGGATTCCGTGTCCTTGTTCAAAAGCTCAAATATCCTGCGGTTGCCGATGAGACTGTCGCAGAAAAGCTTATATGTCTCGGGATCCGCACACTTCACCGCGGCATAATGTCTTCCGCCGATCTGTGCCTGATGAAAGATAACATATAATGACTGTTCGTTATAACTGTCAAAGAACAGCCCTTCCTTCACGTAATAGTTCGCATTGATCGATGTACACTGGGGCATCGGCAATACGTTAGCGGGAGTATGGGTCTTGAAAAGCTCCTCATCCGTGACATTCAGGAAATCATAGCTTACTTCCCGTCCCGGGACACTTTTCTCCCCCGAAGATCTCTGATAGCCCGAATCTCCCCATGTAGCATCAAGATAATAATATGCGCCATCGATATTTACGAGATTCCAAGCATGTCCTTCGTTCCCCGTGACCGTTCCAACGACCAGAGTACACGGCACACCCGCTCTTTCCAGAAGGTACTGTACAGCCTTGGCATATCCCTGACAAACAGACTTTCCCCTGATGAAAACCGAAAGGATATTCTGATTATCCGGTGCCGTAAGATCATAGTCAGTATGGGTTATCACATATTCATAAATATATTTTACCTTCTCATACTGAGTGGAGAACCTTGAAAGTCCTCCAAGGCACTTCGAAGTATACTCATCGATCTGTGCTCTAAAGGATTCGCATTCACTTTCCGTATAAGTATATTTTCCGGTAAATGAAAAGTAAGTATCCGAGCCGTTCGTGTATTTTCTGTAGCTGTATCCGCTCACCCAGAAGATCTCCGGATGATCCTGGAATACGCAATAGAAAGCCCTGTTGATCTGCTCCGGATTGGAAGCAGAGACAAGCACATTCTCGCCGTGCCCTTTGAGGATCATTATGAGTTCCGCATAGAGCGCATGCTCTGATGCATCCATATGATCGTAAAAATATCTGCCCTCCTGTTCCTCGCATACGAGGGCTATGGTATCCGGACTGATGCCGAATGCCAGTCTTTCATCCTCAAGCTCGGCGCGTCCCGTGGAGTCTGTTTTCTTTGCGGTCTCTTCCTCTGCCGACGGCGCCCTGTAACCGGTATCGCCCATCATTTCTCCCACAGGCGTGACCGTTCCGCTCTGTCCGAGATTGCCGCTGCCGTTTTGCAGAAGCTCTCCGGCATTTATATCCGCACTTCCCGCGGGGCCGGGCTTCTTCCCTTTACCGTCGCAGGCACACAGAAGAATAAGGCATAACCCGAAGGCTGCAGCCGAAACAAATAGCTTCTTAAAACCTGTTCTTGATTTAGTCCTTCTCATCCGGTCCAAATAACTCCCCCTGCTATCTTACCGCGCTCTGTTCCTTACCAGTCTTTGCCGAACTCCGAAAGCTTAAGTCCCGGATTTCTCTCGAGGGTCATTCCCACACTCCATTCATTTACAAAGAGAAGCAGCGGATTACCCTTAAGATCCTGGATCTTCTTCATATCCGAAGTTCCTGTCAGAGCCTGAACATCAACTTCATTCTTATTCTCGATCCATCGGATGTATTCGTAAGGCAGTGTGTCCATCCTGATCTCTACGTTGTACTCATTTTCAAGTCTGTATTTCAGCACTTCAAATTGCAGTACACCCACAACGCCCACGATTATCTCTTCCATTCCCGACTGAAGCTCCTGGAAGATCTGTATCGCACCTTCCTGCGCTATCTGTGAGATACCTTTTACAAACTGCTTACGTTTCATGGTATCCACCTGTCGTACTCTTGCGAAATGCTCCGGCGCAAAGGTCGGTATACCTTCGTATCTGACATCTTCCTTCGGTGCGCAGATTGTATCACCTATGGAGAACACGCCGGGATCAAACACTCCGATGATGTCTCCGGCATAAGCTTCATCAAGGATCTTTCTCTCATCAGCCATTAACTGCTGGGGCTGTAAAAGTCTCATGGTACGGCCACCCTGCACATGTTTTACTTCTCTGTCCGCTTCGAACTTGCCCGAGCATATACGCATAAATGCGATCCTGTCTCTGTGGGCTTTATTCATATTCGCCTGGATCTTAAACACAAATGCGGAAAAATCACGCTCCACCGGATCAACAGTACTGTCCATGCTCTTTCTGGGAAGCGGAGTCGTCGTCATCTTAAGGAAATGCTTAAGGAATATCTCAACACCGAAATTGGTAAGGGCGGATCCGAAGAATACCGGTGTGAGCTTACCTGCACGCACCATATCAAGATCGAAAGATGCCCCTGCCATATCCATAAGCTCAATATCTTCATTTAACTTCTCGTAGAACTCATCTCCGATGGCTTCCTTCACGGCAGCCTCATTATCGTCCCAGGCGATCCTGTGCTCTTCACCTTCTTTTGTGCCCTTTTCGGTATCCGAATATGTAACTATATCACGCTCTTCACGTTCGTAGATTCCCTTAAATGCCTTACCTGAACCGATAGGCCAGTTCATGGGAACGGTTTCGATACCCAGTTCTTTCTCGATATCATCCAAAAGATCAAGAGTATCCTTAGCGTCCCTGTCCAGCTTGTTAATGAAAGTAAAAATGGGGATGCCCCTCATTCCGCAGACTTTGAAAAGCTTTCTGGTCTGAGGCTCAACACCCTTAGATGCATCTATGACCATGACTGCGGAATCCGCCGCCATGAGGGTACGATATGTATCTTCCGAGAAATCCTGATGTCCGGGAGTATCAAGGATATTAATGCAATACCCGTCGTATTCGAACTGCAGGACAGAACTTGTTACGGAAATACCTCTCTCCTTTTCGATCTCCATCCAGTCGGATACAGCATGTCTGGCAGTCGCCTTACCCTTTACGGAGCCCGCAAGATTGATAGCTCCTCCGTAGAGAAGGAACTTCTCGGTAAGAGTTGTCTTACCTGCATCCGGGTGGGATATGATGGCGAAAGTCCTTCTTCTGTTTATTTCTTCTGCCGTTGATAACACTTTGAAAATTCCTCCATTAATAGAACTCAAAAGGGAGTCCGTTTCCCGGACCCCCTTGTAACGCATCAGGTGCGCTCTGATCAGTCTTCGTCGTTATTTCTTCTTGAGCCGGGCTTTAAGAAGCTGGGCATGTTGGGGATATCCCCTGACTTTCTGCGAGGCTTGGGCTGGGTAGGATTAAGCAATCCGCCGGCGGGCCTTGTTCCTGTCACCCTGGGGATATTTGTAGTTCCCATAGGCGCAGCTGTCTGTGCTGCAGGCTTCGCAAATGCTCCGCTAACAACATCTTTATTGTATGCGGGCTCAGCAGCTTCCTGTACAGGTGCTGCGGGAGCTGCGGGTCTTACACCGGGACGTACTACAGGTGCCTGTCCTACTCCAACTGCAGGGCGGATAGCCCCGGGACGATAAGCGCCTGCGCCGGCAGGTCTGTAAGCCGCAGGGCTTGTCATTACGCTGCCGTGGATGCTGGGATCATCGATACCTGTAGCGATAAGGGTGATCTGACATGTATCCTTGAGTGCCTCGTTCTTTTCCTCTTCCATAGCACCGAAAATGACATTAACACTGTCACCGGTGATCTCCTCAATATAATCAGCAGCATTCTTGGCATCCATGAGAGGTACAACATCTCCGCGGATGGCAAGTATGATATCGGTAGCATGATCGATGGTAGTCTCAAGAAGAGGACTCTTAACAGCTGCCTCGACAGCCTTTCTTGCCTTATCCTCACCGGTAGCGATACCGATACCGATATGAGCCATACCTTTTTCCTTCATTACAGTGGTAACATCTGCGAAATCCAGGTTGATAACAGCCGGGATATTGATCAGATCGGTGATACCGCTGACTGACTGCTGAAGTACCTCATCTGCTTTATGGAAAGCATCTGTGATGCTTGTATTCTTATCGATGATACCGAAGAGCTTATCGTTGGGGATAACGATCATCGTATCAACATTGGGCTTAAGCTGTTCGATACCCCACATGGCATTTGCCATACGCTTCTTCTGCTCGAAAGAGAAAGGCTTGGTCACAACAGCAACCGTAAGTGAGCCCTGCTCCTTTGCAATATTTGCAACGACCGATGCCGCACCGGTTCCGGTACCGCCACCCATTCCGGCTGTTACGAATACCATGTCCGCATCCTTGATCGCCTCGGCGATGTCGTCACGGCTCTCCTCTGCTGCCTGCTGTCCAACTTCAGGCTTAGCTCCGGCGCCGAGTCCTCTTGTAGTTTTTTCTCCTATCTGAATACGGGTTTCCGCCTTGCAGAGATCAAGAGCCTGCTTATCAGTGTTGATAGCGATAAACTCAACCCCGCGTACGCCGTCATCTATCATTCGGTTAACAGCATTGTTTCCTGCACCGCCGACACCGGCTACTACGATTCTTGCCGCCCCTTCTTTTTCTGCCTCAGAGACGAGTTCTAACATTGAACTTCCCACAGTAAATTCCTCCTGCCCGCTCTCATATTTTAAACATTGACTTTAAAAGTTAACATTCAATCTGTTAAATTTTAACTTTTTTTATCTTTTACCGCAACCTGTAATACGTAAAAATGCGCATTGCAGGTGCTTCTATTGACCAGTGCGGTCATTATGTGAAAAAGAAGGTTTCCTTCCCTAACTCATAATCCTCCAGATGAAGTACTCCGGATTTGGGGTACTCAACTCCCATATCGAAGAGCAGCTTTGCTGCCATCTGGACCTTGCGGTCTATATTATCGAACTTACCGAACTTGATAAGTATGTCTCCGCTTTCCGCCGAGAATCCCTCATTCTCATCCACATCTATCCTGCTGATAGCCAGGTCATTGGCCCTGAGTGCCTGTGCAAGATCAAGTATCTGTCCGAATACTCTGTCATCTCCCACCGGAAGCTTCTCATACAGATCGCACCTGTCAAATTTAAGCCCCGTCACTTCCGGGATTCCCTGCATCCTGACATCCGTACACTCCACCACTACGCCGTCCCTGTCAAAATACATAAGGCTGTCACGATAGTTGACGAAACCTGCCACTTCCTTTTCCTGTACATAGATCTTTACGGAATTAGAACTGACCACATCCACATTTACCGACTCGATAAAGGGAATGTCCTTTATGGCTTTGTTCTTATATTTAAATGAGAGCATTATGGTATTGTCTCCAAACCACCCTCTCTCGACGATATCTCTCATATCGGCTGCCGTATAGTGATAGCAGCCTTCAACCGTCACATTCCTGACTTCCGTATGCTTCTGCAACAGAAAAAAGCCGAATACCACCAGCATCACCGCAAAGATCAGATGAAAGATATTCTCCTTCTTCTTAACTATGTAATTAACTTCACGTTCTGTCAGTTTCACTCTTTTTTGCTTTCCTGTCTTTAAATTCCACTATGGTGCATGCATTTTCCCAGGATATACGCATAACAATTCCCACTTCCGCCATGAGGACGAGCACCGCCGATCCTCCGTAACTGATAAAAGGAAGACCTACACCGGTATTGGGTGTTATGGCAGTAACTACCATGATATTGAGCATGACCTGGATCGCGATATGCGCCATCACGCCGGATACAACAAGCTTTTTGTAAATATCATGAGTTTTGAGTGCGATCATCCCTATACAAAGGACCATCGCTCCAAAAAGAACTATGAGTCCCGCAGCTCCAAGCAGTCCTGTTTCTTCACATACAACGGAGAATATCATATCATTATGCACTTCAGGTACTTTACCTAGCTTCTGGATACCCTGGCCTATACCTTTTCCCAGAACTCCGCCGGATCCGATGGCATACAGGGCCTGCATTGTCTGATATCCCGTACCGTCCATGTAATTTTCCGGATGAAGCCATGCCAGTACTCGCTGGGTACGGAAGTCATATTCCGCAGATGGCGGCAA
This sequence comes from Lachnospiraceae bacterium, assembly GCA_024697065.1. Classification (GTDB taxonomy): domain Bacteria; phylum Bacillota; class Clostridia; order Lachnospirales; family Lachnospiraceae; genus NK4A136. The sequence goes on along the minus strand of JAILGE010000017.1, from coordinate 13,418 downwards.
CTTTCTCATATGTTGAACAAATAAAGACGCGATTATAAGCCCGGCGATCACCATTCCAAAATGTAATTTAATATCCTTAGTGGATACAAAGAGCATTACAAAACCTATTCCCGCAATGATCATCGCAGAAGAGAGGTTATCGGAAATCTCATATACTATAGCAGCAAGAGCAGCCGCAAGGCCAAACAGAACTGCATAACCGGCCCACAGTCTGTTCAATCCGGTATAAGAGGATATCTCGCCTGCCAGCACGAGTATCAGAGAAGCCTTTACTATCTCAGCCGGCTGCACGTTTATCGAGGTGTGAGGTATGGTAAACCATCTTGTCGCACCGCCTTCCGCATTACCGATAAACAGAAGCAGGAAAACCGAAGCAACAGCAAGTATAAGAAGCACCCATCTCGGAAAACTGCGTCTGAACAATGAAATGACGAAACCACCCCAGGGTGTCATAATGATCGCGACCAGAACCAGTCCCATCATTTCCGCCAATGCCTGTTTCCTGATATAGGAATACATAGGTCTGTCTTCGCGGATAACGCTCGTATAAGCACTGGAGGAAGCGATCATGATAAGTCCCCATACCAGTAAGCCTAACATTATGAGGAACAGCATCACGCCGAGTGTATCTATGGTTTTTCTTTGGATCTTTTCTTTATTCTTTCCCATATGTTACTTAAGTTCCCGTACCAGTTCCTTGAATATCCTTCCGCGTTCTTCGTAATTCTTGAACATCCCCCAGCTGGCACATGCAGGAGAAAGAAGAACAGCCTCACCCGACTTTGCGATGGAATGTGCTTTGTTTACCGCATCTTCCATTGATGTAGCGAACACAATGTCATTAAATCCGTGACGTCTTGCGCACTCTGCGATCTTATCCTTGGTCTGTCCCAGAAGGATAAGACTGCTTATCTTGTCGCCGAAGGCTTCGATCCACTCATCATAAGTGTTCTGTTTATCATATCCTCCGCCTATCAGTACAGTCTTTCTCTCCATTGCTTCGATCGCTTTAATTGCAGCATCGGGATTGGTTCCCTTGGAATCGTTATAATACGCCACGCCTTTAACCGTCCTGACATATTCGATCCTGTGTTCAACCGCATCAAAACCTTTTACGGTCTTTATTATGCTCTCCATGGGAATATCTATTGCCGAAGTCATGGCGATGGCAGCCATGACATTCTCCGCATTATGCCTTCCCAAAAGTTTCATTTCATGTACATTGAGGAGCTTCTCAACCTTACCGCCCTCTGCCCTGCAGATATATTCATCCTCAAGGAAATATCCGTCATCAAGCCTGTCCTTCGATGAAAACCATATCACGCTGCAGGGGCATCTTTTGCCGAAATCAAGAGTATACGGATCATCATGATTGAGAACACAGAATTCATCAGGAGTCTGATTGGCCGTAACCGATTCTTTACATGCAGCATAGTTCTCCATTGTATGATGACGGTTTAAATGATCGGGAGTGATATTGAGTATCGCCGACACCTGCGGGTGGAAAGTATCCGTGGTCTCAAGCTGGAAGCTGGAGATCTCTGCAACAGTCACATCCTCGTCAGTTGTAAAAAGAGCCGCATCGGTATAAGGATCACCTATATTGCCGACCACTCTCGCTCTTCCGAAATAATCCCTTACTATAGCACCCGTAAGGGCTGTAGTGGTGGTCTTGCCGTTGGTTCCGGTGATGGCGACGAGCTTTCCCCTGGCGCACTCGTAAGCAAGTTCTATTTCTCCTGATATCCGAAGCCCTCTGCTCTTAAAGCGCTCCACCAGCGGAGTATCAACAGGTACTCCGGGACTCATTATGACCTCAGTGGCACCTTCAAGATCCGCATCGGAAAGGGCTTCCTTGACAATACGGATCTCATGGGCAACAGCATCGGCATTTTCTGCACTGCCGTTCCTTCTGATCACGTTACCGCTCTTTTCATCACGCGACACGGGAATATTTCCGAATGCTTTTAAATATCCTGCTATGGTGACCGTAAGCTTTCCGTATACTGACTCTTCATTCAGGTCTTTATTTTCATCATATATAACTGGATCAGCCCCCTGGCACTTAAGCATTGCTGCCGCAGCCTGTCCGCTCTTACCCGCACCTACGATTATTATCTTTTTTCCGTTAAAATCTCTCATCATTCATCTCCTTCTCCGGTCTCTTCATCCGGTTTGATCTCATCCCCGGGCGCAGGAGCTGCGCCTTCATCATCAAGAGTTTCTCCGTCTTCACTCTCATCTTCCGTTGACGAGCTTCCATGAAGTACAGCCGTATTCGGGATATTCTGCTCTCTTCTCTCCTCTTCCGTGATGAGCTCGGTCTTGGGCACTCCAAGATGCGGCAGGATCTGTCCCAATATCTCTCTGCATATAAGACATGCATATCTGGTTCCGTCTTCCTGTGATGCGGCATTGGGTCTGTCGATTACAACATAGATCGCTATCTGAGGATCATCTGCAGGGGCAAAGCCCATAAATGATACAGTATAGCTGACCTTACCCTTACCGGAATACTCCGCGGTACCTGTCTTTCCACCTATGCGGTATCCCGCAGGTCTTGCTCTGGTACCCGTACCTTCGTCAACAACTCCGATACAGTAATCCTTCATAAGATCCGATACTTCAGGTGAGATGACCTGCTTGATCATCTCAGGCTCGATATTCTGAACCACCGTTCCGTCATCATTTTCTATCCTGCTCACAAGATGAGGTTTGTAAAGGTATCCGCCGTTGATCAGACTGCAGTATGCGGTGATGGTCTGTATCATCGTCACTCTGAAGCCCTGTCCGAAGGTTGAAGTCATAAGCTCCACCAGCCCCATTGTATTCTCATTGAATACTACTCCGGACGTATCCATTTCTCCGGCAAGATCCACTCCGGTCTTGCTTCCGAATCCGAAATTCCTCTGATATCTGAGGAACTCATCTTTTCCAAGGCGCTGACCCATCATCATCAGGGAAACGTTGCAGGATTTTTCCACAGCCTGTTTAACATCAAGTATACCGTCACCGTTTCTGTTATGACAGTGAATGGTGGTGGCATTTTTCCCCTCACCGAAAGTAAGTTCTCCGCCGCAGTTAAATGTATCTCCGTCGTGAACGCTGCCGGTGTCAAGTCCCGCCGCAACAGTAAAGGTCTTGCATACCGATCCCGGCTCGTAGGATACACCTGTACAGAAGTTCTGCCACAGGAAAGCTGACACATCAAGTTCCGTGACTTCATTCTCGGAAACAGTCCTTCCACTGGCACCACTCATAGCCTCAGCAACGTAAGGCACCATGGAGCTTACGGTTTCGGGAGTATACATGGAAAGATCGTTGGGCTCATTTGGATTGTAATAAGGATAACTGGCCATGGCAAGTATCTCGCCCGTGTTGATCTTCATTACGATGACACCTGTATTTACGGAGCCCATCTCACCCTCACGGAATTCTCCCGCATGTTCCTCGTTGTAAGCCGCGATAGCTGTTTCGCAGACACTCTGGATATAAGGATCAATGGTGGTTACGATGGTCTTTCCGTTCTCAGCTTCGATGGTGGTACGCTCAAAAGAATTCTCATCCATGAGATATCCGTACTCTCTTCCATCGGTACCGGTGAGGATATCATTGTAATAACCTTCAAGTCCTGCCGCGCCCTTTGAATCGCTGATATAGCCCAGCACATCCGAAGCAAGAGTACCTTCGGGATAAACTCTTCTGTAATAGGGTTCAAAATAAACAGCCGATGTGTTGATGAGGAGAGATGCCTTGGCCTTTACATGAGCTTCCGCAGCTGCAGTCCTCACAGCGTTATTCTGATCTTCGACATACTGCCTGTAGTTCATCATCTGCGCATATGTTACTTCCGGAAGTATAACTTTATATTTACTCCCGGGGTTAGCGCTTATGAAAGTGTCCATATCACTTCTTGCAATGCCAAAAATATGTTCCACTGCATCGAGTGTAACATCCATATTGTGATCGTTCGTTTCACCTTCCAGGGTATGATAAGAATCCAGGATCAGTTTATAGACCTTTTCCGACTGGGCAAGGATCTTGCCGTTGCTGGCAACTATGGAGCCTCTTTTAGCCGGGATAGAAGTGGAAGCGTATTCCTGCTGTGCCAAAACCTGCTTGCTGTATTCATCGCCTTTGTTGGCCATGATATATCCGACTCTGCCTATCAGTACGGCAAATATGATGATAATCGCCGCCATGGTGATCTTGAGCTTAAAGTCGGCAGTTTTGATATACTCTTTTTTCTTTATATCCGCAGGTCCAAATTCTTCTCTGCGGTTTATGACTTTGGCAACATCTTTTCCAAGCTCGCGTGCAAATTCTCCCGCAAGCTTATCAGTTGTAGAATTTCCTTTTTTACCTTTTCTTTTGTTATCCATCTATATTTCATATTTCCGAAATAGACGGATCAGTCATCTACTACAGAATACTGCTCTGTATAGTCTGCCTTATCTGCTGCGTAGGTCACGATCTGGCCTTCACCCGCAAGCTTCATTCCGTACTGTTCGGAAGCTATCCTCCTGATCTCTTCAGAATTGATGCTGTTCTCAAGATTCTCCTCAACATTGTTGTTGGCATCTCTGAGGGCAGCATATGAATTATACAGTGCCGCATACTCTTTGTCAGCAACAGATATCTCCGACTGAAGATTCATGGAATATAATACCGAAAGCGCCAGGCCCACAGTAAGAATACTTATCATGGCCCAATTGGAAAAAGTAAGTCTGAATCTCTTATCATTCTTCCTCTCCAGTATGATAGGATGGATCTCGACTTCTTCCTGCCTTTTTCTTACTGCATTGCCGTAAACGTAATCTTCTTTCATCATCTTACCCCGACGCTCTTTAAACGTCCCCTTTTTCAAAAATTCTCAATTTCGCAGGCTTTGAACGCCTGTTTTCTTCAGCCTCCTCGGCTGATGCGGTGATCGGATGTCTTGTGATCACCTTCCCCTTTGACTTCCTGCCGCATACGCACTGTGGAAGTGACGGCGGGCAGATGCACGGATTTTCGGCTGTTCTGAAAGCATTCTTCACTATCCTGTCTTCCAGTGACTGAAAGCTTATTATCAAAAGCCTTCCGCCGGGATTTAAGAAGTCTATCATCCCGTCTATAGATTCTTTGAGAACATCCAGTTCCCTATTGCACTCCACTCTGAGCGCCTGATATGTTCTCTTGGAAGGATGCCCGTCCGCACGCATCTTTGCAGGAATGGACATCTTAATGATCTCGTTTAATTCAAATGTGGTACGTATGGGAGCCTTCGCACGTTCTGAGACGATATTCTTCGCTATCCTCCCCGCGAACTTTTCTTCCCCGTACTCCTTCAGGATCCTCGCCAGTTCCTTTTCTTCGTAATCGTTGACTATCTCGTAAGCGCTTAAGGGATTCTCCCTGTTCATCCTCATATCGAGGGGCGCATCTTCGTTGTAGGAAAATCCCCTCTCCGGATTATCTAACTGATAAGAAGAAACTCCTATATCAAGGAGGATCCCGTCAACTCCGGTCACTCCGTCAGCTTTAAGATCCTTAACGGCATTCACATAATTGTCATGATAGAAACAAACCTTCGAACCAAACTCTTCAAGTCGCTTTCCGGCGGCTGCAAGAGCCTCCGTATCCTGGTCAAAGCAATATAATCTGCCTTCATCTCCCAGGCCTGCCGCGATGCCTGACGAATGTCCGCCGCCTCCGACGGTGCCGTCTATATATGCACCATCTGCCCTGACAGCCATTCCTTCCATTACTTCCTTATAAAGAACCGGTATATGACTAAATTCCATAGGCCTTAAAATGTAACGATCTCAGCGATCGAAGGATTACCGATAAGCGGTGTAAGATCGTCGGAAGCCTTAAGTTGCTCTTCGTAAGCCTCTTTGCTCCAGATCTCAAGACGGTTGTCCATACCGCAGATCACTGCCTCTTTGGAAAGGTTCGCATATTCACGAAGTGTGGGAGGGAGAAAAACTCTTCCCTGCTTGTCTGTCTCTCCGTCCACTGCTGCCGCGCAAAAGTGCATGAGCAGTTTGTGTCCTTCCTCTGTTATGGCGGATATTGAACGGAGTTTGCCGGCAAGTGTATGCCAGCTTTCAGCATCCAGTACCCAGAGACATCTCTTTACGCCTTTGGTGATGACAAAACCTTCCCCGAGCTCGTCGCGGAATTTCGCCGGGATAATGACCCTGCCCTTATCATCGATTGAATGGCTGAAATCACTCTTGAACAAGAATTTCTACCCCTAATCACCACAAAGTTGCGTAAAACTGACACCAATCACCACAAAAATCATTTTACCCTCCACTCTCACTTTTTACAAGGGCAGATTTAGCCCCCAAAAGCGCAAAAAAATAAGGCTTTCGCCTTATTTTTCTGTCCACGGACTATATGTTGTGTTTGCACTTCGTTCAGCCTCAATATGATGTTTTATTTCAAGAAGTCTGCACTTTTTTCATTTTGTATTTTTTCTGTACTTATTTTGTCTGTATCTTACAACCACCTCAGCCACTGCAGCGATAACAAAAAGCAACATTCCAAGACACTGTGACACCGCGATATTTGTACCGGCAAATTTAAGCTGATCGGTACGTATCCCTTCGATGATAAATCTGATGATGCCGTATCCTCCAAGATACCAGCATGTCATTTCGCCATCGAACTTCTTCTTCCCTCGCATTGTATACATTAATATCAGAAGTATCAGATTACAAAAGCTCTCATACAGAAATGTAGGATGAACCTGTATGTAATTGGTTCCTTCAATGATATGAGCCTGCAAGTCCGGTGAAATGTCCACTGAGCGAACCGCTTCTATGGGAAGTCTCATGGCAAACAAACTGTCGGTATATCCGCCGAACACTTCCCTGTTTGTGAAATTTCCCCATCTGCCGATGCTCTGCCCCACCAGCACTCCAAGGAATGCTATATCCGTCATTGCAAAGAGATTCTTCTTACGGACTTTACACCATACTATAGCAGTGGCAAATCCCGCAAGAACGCCGCCGTATATCGCAAGACCTCCCTGTCTGATATTCAGGATACTTAACAGGTCATTTTTATAGAAGTCCCACATGAATATAACATAATATATTCGGGCTCCAAGTATGCCGACCACCAGAACCCACATCCCCATATCATAGAAATCCTCGGGATCCATTCCGTCTTTCTTCGCCGTATGCGAAATAAGAGTAAAAGCCAGTATCACACCTATACCGATCAGAAGTCCGTACATAGCTATCTCTATTCCGAATAACTTAAATGTTTTCGGAATATACTCAAAAAACAGTCCCAGATTCGGGAATGCGATGGAAGTCCCATCCATCCAATCAGGCATCAATAATCACCTCGATCAAACATTGAATCTGAAAAGGATCACATCTCCGTCCTGAACGACATAATCCTTGCCTTCAAGACCGGCAACACCCTTTTCCTTGGCTGCAGCAACAGATCCAAGACTTATCAGATCATCATACTTAACTACTTCCGCGCGGATAAATCCTCTCTCAAAATCAGTATGGATCTTACCTGCTGCCTGAGGCGCCTTGGTTCCCTTCTTTATGGTCCAGGCGCGGCACTCATCCTCACCTGCAGTTAAGAAGCTTATAAGTCCCAAAAGCTTGTAGCTTGCCTTTATAAGCTTATCAAGGCCGGCTTCTTCAAGTCCGAGATCCTGAAGGAATTCCTTCTTCTCATCATCATCAAGCTCAGCTATCTCTTCCTCTATCTGAGCGCAGATAACAAATACCTCACTGCCCTCAGCCTCGGCTATCTTTCTGACATTTGCAACATGAGCATTGGAAGCTCCATCATCGGCAAGATCGGAATCTGCTACATTTGCAGCATAAATAACCGGCTTGGCGGTAAGCAGATTATAGGAGCTGAAGCAAGCCTCTTCCTCCTCATCCGCGCACTCATAATTCTTTGCCAGCTTACCTTCATTCATCATTGCCTGAAGCTTCTCAAGAAGCGCAGCTTCCTTTGCTGCCGCCTTGTCTCCGCTCTTTACACTCTTGGTAACCTTGGCAGCACGACGCTCAAGGATCTCAAGATCTGACAGCAGGAGCTCTGTATTGATGGTCTCAATATCTCTTGCGGGATCGATATTGCCCTCGACATGAACGATATTTGTATCCTCGAAGCATCTTACAACATGAACGATGGCATCAACTTCACGGATATTTGCCAGGAACTGGTTTCCAAGACCTTCACCCTTGGATGCGCCCTTAACAAGTCCTGCTATATCGACAAATTCGATAACAGCCGGAGTCACTTTCTTCGTATTATAAAGCTCACCCAGCTTCTCTATCCTCTCATCCGGCACGGTAACAACACCTACATTGGGATCTATTGTCGCAAAAGGGTAGTTTGCCGCAAGTGCTCCTGCCTTGGTAAGGCAATTAAAAAGTGTTGATTTTCCGACGTTCGGTAATCCTACGATTCCTAATTTCATAATGTTTTATATCTCCTTAAAAAGTCTTTATTTTACAGGCTTTGCGCGATTTGCGATTTCGACCGAGTACCACATCGAGTACCACGACTTAATATTTCGCATTAAGTTTTATACCACTTTTAACGCGTCAGCCACGAGATCAATCTCTCTATGTTTTTCATCTTCCGTAATATGTACGTATAGATTCATGGTAATGCCAATATTAGAGTGTCCTAAAATCTTCTGCAGTGTCTTAGGCTTCATACCGCCTTCAATGCACCTTGTGGCAAATGTGTGTCTCAGCACATGCATTGAGAAACGAGGAATACCAACGCGGTCACAGTACTTAAATAATCCGGTATCATATGTGCTGTTTTTAACCGGTGTTCCCTTTCTGCAAAGGAAAACTACGTCATTCCACTCAATTGGCACGAGCTTTAAGCCCTTATTTTTCAATCTCTGGTTTTCAAGAATACGAATTGCTTCGTCTGTAAGAGGAATTGTACGATAGCCAGACTTACTTTTGGGTGGACCGACTCTCCACTCTCCAGCCTTATATCGATACTCCATCGTTCTCTCAATCTTCATGGTACGATTCTTGAAGTCGATATCACTCCACCTAAGTCCGATAAGTTCTCCTGTGCGGAGTCCGGTCTGCAACACAAAACGATATTGATTCTCATAGCTATAGCCGACTACCGCCTCTAAGAACTTCTTCTGGACATCTATCGTAAGAGCTTCTTTCTTCTCAGAAGGCTTTCCCGTATCGCTCTTTACTGATTTCTTGCAGGGATTATTGATGAGAACATCATTTTCCTTTGCAAATTCAAGCATGTTATAAAGAGCAATTCTAGTCTGATATATGGTAGTAGTCTTATAACCTTCCTCTGCCATATTAGAAAAAATCTTCTGGCAATGAACCGGCTTAACGTCTGTCAAAAGCTTGTTTCCAATAACGCTCTTAATATTACGTTCATACCGCTCTGTATAGTTTCTGACTGTATTCGGTCTTACTGTCTGCTTTTTGATACTGATCCAGTAATCAAACCATGCATCTACGAGCATATCTGCCGCTTGGTCCAAATCACTATGTTGATCAATGTACGTTGCTTCAGCAAGCCACTGTTTTACCTCTTGTAATTTCTTGGATCTTTTCGTTCTGCGCCTACCAAATTTATCAACAAATCTGGCAAAATATGTTCCATTGGGTTGCTGAACGATTCCTGTTCCAATCTCCTTTCCTTTGAGATCTTTTCCCATCTAAGGCTCCTTTCCAAGCTATAAGAGCCCCAAATCAGCTTATCTATTATACACTAATCAAGGGCTCTTTACAATGTAGTTTCATTTTTTAAGATGCCTGCAATCCGCTGATAACAGGCTTTTTCTAGATTTCTATATTTTCAGAAATAAATCGTTCGAACTCCTTACGCTTCACCAATTTCTTCTTGCCCACATATAAAACAAATGGACACCTTGGTGTACGGAGGAGGCTTTCTATCTTATTAATGCCGATATTGGAATACTCGGCAGCTTCCTTAATGGTAAGTGTTACCTTTGATTCAATCGGCACAGTCTGTTTCTTCTGCTCTTCAAGTTTTGCCAGAGTAGAATCTTTGTAATCTTCAATGTTAATCATCTCCATCCGAAGGCTCCTCCTTTCCGAAAATCTCTTTTAAGTCCTGATAATGATCCGACGCAATCTTCTCTCGCTTACTGTTACCGCCCACAAAGACCGGTGTACACATTGCAAGAATGCGATCATAGATACGTTTATCCGTAAGCTCCTTAGGATTCTTCAAATCATCCATGGACTTGTTTGTCGTGACAATCAGAGGCTTACTGGACTCCATCCTGCGATTCACCACATTAAATACATTCTGCAAGGCAAACTCTGTGGTTCGCTCTGCTCCCAAATCATCCAAAATGAGCAAATCATAAGCAGATAAAGAACGAACATATTCATCCGAATCAAAGGCTGAGATATTACTGATTTCGGTAAAGTCACGCATCAACACCCGCTTGCCCTGATCAATGAGTGCATTTGCAATCGCAGCTGCGATATAGGTCTTGCCGGTGCCCACATCTCCATACAAGAGCAATCCCACATTCTTAACCTTGACTTCATCCCAATGGTTTACATAAGCCTTGGCTTTTGCTATTGCAGACACACTGCCATCATCCGCTTCAAAGGTCATGCCATACATCTGCTTCTCATGGAAGCAAATCATACGATTGCGAGAAACCATTTCATCAAACTCACGCTTAACCCTTTCGGCCTGTTCCTTTTCATAAGCCTCACGCTGGCATTGACACATCACATGAACTCTCCAAAGCTTCCCTTTCTCCAATGGATGTGGGAGAACCTTCTCGCAAGGTGTATGGCATTTAGCGCAATAAAGCAATCCGTCTTCGCCCATATAAGTTTCATTTTTCAAATCCTGATTCTTCATCAAAAGCTCTCCCTCTCTCTCACGATATATTCTTTATGATATGTTTCTTTATTTACTCTCTTATATTTACTTGGGTCCGGTTTTCTGACCTCGGATGGGCTTAAATTCTGACCTCTGTAAGTCTTGTTTTCCGGCCTTGGTAGGTCAGATTTCTGTCCATAGTGGTCAGAATACTGACCACTTTCAAATGAGCATGGAACCTTGATATAAATATTTGTCATAGTAAGTCCCATACGCCTTCTCTCTATCAGACCCGCTGTCTCTAATTCCTTTAAGGATGCCTTTACCGTGGATTTGCCTTTACCTAAATCCCTGGCAAGCTGTGGTGCCGTATATCGGACGTATATGGCCCCATTCTGGTCATACCAACCATTCTTCTGGGATAAGATGCCACGTCCTAGGAGGCAGCCATATACGAGCAATGTGGTGCTACTGAGCTTTGAATCCAGCAAAGAAAGCGGAATCGGTATAAAGTTATTCAATTTGTCATCTTTGCGTAAATATCGATTTTCCATCAACTACGCCTCCTTTCCTGTAGGCTCATTTCCTGGCTTATGGTCCAATGGACCACAAGTTGATTCATAAGCCTTTCTGATACGCTCAACTTCTGTATAAAGTTCCTGCAACTGCTTCTGCGGAACAAGATGATAACGCGTGTAATACTTGCCATTCTTCGAAGCAATAAACCATTTTCTATCTAACATCTCTCTGGCAAACTCCCTCCGAATATCGTTAATCAAAAAATGTCGAATCGCCCATTCATATCGCTTGCCGACAAATCTTCGATACATGCAGACGATAAACATAATGACTTTACCGAGAAGCCCATACTTCTTGGACTTGTAATCCTCATAATGCTTTTTCATCTCTGCGATTTCCTCCTCATGGAGAGTCGCATATTTCTTGTAATAATTTTTTAAAACGACATTCTTCGCATCCTCCGGATAATGATTCCTACAAAGATACTCGTATACATCGCATTCATATTCATAGCGATTTGGAGTAAATGCTTCCTGAACCTCTACCTTTGGCGGATTTAAAAGCCGATCCATGTAGTAGATTTGCTGGTAGCAATTCTTTAATTCGCAGTCTTTGATTTTGTCCTGTAAAACCTCATTCCTCGATTTCCATTCTTCGACATCAACCTGACGCTTCCTTTGTTCTTTCGATAATTTCTCTTCAAGCTCCCTAAGTTCTTGCGACAAATCAGCATTTTCTTCAATGCCTTCATAATATGCATCAAAGACTTCCTTAAGCTCATTCGCCCGGTCATCATACTCCGAGAAATGCATTCGATTATCCATTGTCCAAAAGAGGTTATTCCACTTCTGCGGATCCACACTTACTGACTTGCCATCCTGCGAAATCTTGATGATGGTATCCTTTGCAGTTTTAAAGCCGCTAATATTAGCTCTCGCTGTGGATTCCGGTTTATCACACTCTTTCATTAAATATTTCTTAATGTCGTCAAAGGAACGCTCCTCGCGCCCCAAATACCGATAGATATCCCAATAGGTACCGATATGCTTTAATGTTTCTTCTACACTCATTGTTATCCTTTCCCCAATCATCCTTGCTGCAGTCAACTGAATTGGCATCAATTGTTATTTGCTGCGAGGCACGTCTGCCTCTGGTCAGAAAAAAAGCTTTTTTCCTCTCACAATGCATTTAGGTTCAAAAATGGCTGTTTACTAAATGCCGAAAAAATTCATCCAAAAATCCGGCTTATTTTTCCCTCACTATACATATGGGGTGGTTTTTGGCTCATTACTAAAATTTCCGCAATTTTTTTCTGCTTCTATATATCATTTGGGTTGAAAATCGTCTCATTACTAAATCAATCCAAAATTTTTCTTCACCTTATATCTGGGATGAGTAAAAACTGATTACTAAAAATTCGAGAAATTTTTCTCCCTTCATCTACTATTTGGAACGAGTTAGAACTGATTACTAAAAATTTGTATAAAAAAAGAGCAGCTATCCATTTCTGAATAACTACTCTACAAATGAGTCATCTATTAAACCTTATGAAATCCTGGTTTTAAGCCATTTAGCAAGCACCCACGCAAGAAGTCTGCGGTGTGGATCAACCTAAGGTCGATCCATTCGTACCAACCTATAACAAGCGGCTAACCCACCTGACCACATGAGGTCAACCCCTTTGTCCTCTATCTGCCACAAACCGCGTAAAATCAACGTTTACAGGATGTTAACGCAAATTTCGACATATCCGTACCAACTGTTGGCACGGGCAAATTATGCATTTTCGGATAAGTCGGAATAATATACCCTTTTACAACATAGTTGGGCTCCGAAAGCCTTATAAATAAAGGCTTCTGCATATTCTCTGCGTTTTACGACTATTCCGCAAGCATCTTTACAGGCAAAAATAAAAAATATAACAGGATACGCATAAAGTTACATACTTTTATGCCCTGAAATTCCATCCTCCTATGTCGGCTGCTGTGGGGTTCCCCTACAACCCAAAATGTATCTCCAAAACTTGCTATCACGAATTATGATTTCAAGAATAATCACAC
>JAILGE010000025.1 GCA_024697065.1 Lachnospiraceae bacterium | reverse complement strand
AATTAACGCAAATGTGGTATCTTACATTTATGATATGAAATCAAGGAAAGGAGGAGATTAGTTAATGACAATATCAGAGAAAATATTTAGTCTCCTCGAAGCACGTGGGATGAGTCAGAAGGATTTTTCTGAACGGACCGGGATTGCGCAGAGTACGATCAGTGATTGGAAACGTAAAAAGACCGATCCGGTTTCGGAAAAGATACTGATCATATGTGAAGTCCTTGGTGTTACACCATATGAGCTTTTAAGTGAGACAGAAGGAAAGGGCAAAAGAGGTAAGCGACCTGATGTTATCATGCTTGATAAAACCAGTGAAGCAGGTCAGGTGATGGAGACCTATCTGGGTATGGATGAAAAAATGCAGCAAAGGGTTCTTGGATATATGAAGGCATTGAATGAGTTGAGCAAATAGGAGTAGATTTTTTTGGCCTCAAAATACGCAAAAACGGAAAAATATATAGAAACGGATATTCTGATGGGAAGAAAAAATGCCATGATGAATAAAAGAATACACGCTTGACGTGTACATGCGGGACGGGTACAATTGAGTATGATAAGGAGTTTTGGCGATAGGGAAACGGAAAAGATCTATAATCAGTTTTTTTCAAAGAAATTGCCACAGGATATTCAGCGTATAGCGCTCAGAAAACTGGTTATGATTGATAATGCAGGATGTTTGGAGGATTTAAGGGTTCCGCCCGCGAATCATTTAGAGAAACTTTCTGGTGATAGAGAAGGCCAATATAGCATTAGAATAAATGATCAGTATAGAATTTGTTTTACTTTTGAAGCAAATGATTTTTATAACGTTGAGATAACTGATTATCATTAGAAACAAACATATTCTTGGGAAAGGAGATGCGGTATGTCTACTTTTATTGAAACGCCTAAAATTAGTGAGATACTAAATGAAGAATTTATGCAACCCTTGGGAATATCGGCATATAAGTTGGCGCATGCTATACATGTACCCGTATCGCGTATTCAGGATATTCTCCATGATAGAAGAAAGATTACCGCAGATACATCTTTGAGATTGGCAAGATATTTCGGCGTATCTGACAGATATTTTTTAGATATTCAGAATGATATTGATGTTAGAGAAATTCGTCTAAAAATGTATGCCGATATAAACGCAATTAAGCCTTATGATGCAGCTGTAATGTAAAACCTTGGGGGCTCGGAAGTGGGTGCGATACGACACAACAATATGTCTTTATAATCAAAATCGATTAACTCGAAATATTAATTCTGGTTAGTCGAATTTTTCGGCAAACGTAGTTCATCCCTTTCTGAAAGCAGTATACAGTATGAATTTTGTGTTTGTGACAAGATAGCGTTTTAACAGGCGTTTGGGATTTTGGCACAGGCGGTAGAGCCACTCCAGCCCCAGCCTTTGAAGGACACGAGGAGCACGCTTGACTGTACCGGCATGAAAATCAAACCCGGCACCTACACCGAGCATTACACCCTTTATCCGGTCTTTATGTTCAGCCATCCATTTTTCCTGTTTGGGAGCTCCCAGCCCTATCCACACGAAATCGGCACCGCTGGCATTTATAAGTTTCACCATATTCTCATCCTCTTCGGGTGTAATTTCACGAAAGGGAGGAGAATACATTCCTGCTATATCCATATAGGGGTAGTTTTCTTTAAGATTTTTCTTCAGTGAATCCAGAGTTTCTTCTGTAGATCCATAGAAATAGTGCTTGAGGCCGGTACCTTCGCTTCGACGGAAAAGTTCAGCCATCAGATCAGGCCCTGCTACACGTTCTGCTTCGCCGTATCCCTGAGTCATGATCTTGTCTGCCACAGGCTTTCCGTCAGGAAATGTGGCGGCGGAATTATTAAGTATTGCCCTGTAATCCTTATCGTCAGCTGCCATGACTGTGGTATGTACATTTGAGAAGCAAATATACTTTCCGCTTAGTTCTTTTGTGTGATTTATCAGGTACGATGCGGCATCCGCAATAGTAGTCGCGATATATTCCACGTTGAGAACGTGACACTTATGTGTCAGTAATGACATGCAGATAGCAGCTGAGCCACCTTTCTCGATCACCTCAGCGGCATCAATAGTTATCCCGGCAGCAGTAAGCTCAAGACATATCGGCGTGCCAAGGTGTTCCAGCTGCTTTACAGCGTTATGTCCCAGAAATCCTGCAGCTTTTGCTGACAGATATATCATATCGCATCCTTCAGAATGTAATTTTTCCAGCTGCTTTTCCGGAGTTATCTTATCGGAAATAGACACCGTGTACTTGATTTTGCAATTTGTATGCTTATCTTTGTTTGGGTTGTTGTATCCGTAATGCTCAATGGTCCATGACAAACGATCAATTTCGCCTTCCATTGCCAGCAGCAGTACCTGTTGTTCTTTTTTCTCCATAGAGAGTCTTCTGGAATGCAGTTTCCTGTAGAAATAACGGATCAACAGATCAAGGCTCACGCCGAATGATATCAGGAGTCCCATTACGGTCCGGGATATCGTCTGTGAACTGTGGATGAAGTACAGGAAGGTTATCAGACATATGGATAGCATGATATGCTGCTTGAATACTTCGATCAGATTCTCATAGCCGTTCATTTCCCATACAGCAGGACGTTTTTTCTGACGGTGGAAGAAGATAACGCTGTAAAAGGCGAGTACGATTACCAGATACATTTTATAGAAATCGAAATCCCGGGCGGGATTCGGATAATAAGGAGCCATTACTACATAACGAAACAGCAGCGCAAAACAAAAGGCTGCTGTTTCACCGATAATGCATGATAATAGGAGGCTTCGCTCCTGTCTTAGCTTATTTTTCATTGCTCTTTAAATGACATTGACTCCTGAGAAACTATATTTGAGATTATATCATAATTGTTGTCAGCGATGTGAAAAATTGGGGGCACCTACCAGGAATCCTGTACAGGCAAATCTGTCCTCTGCCTGCACAGGAAAACTAACATAAACGCAATTCAAAAGAAAAGGTGCGACCGAAGCTTCGCTCATTCCCCAACCTTAGGCAGCTTTGCCACAGATGCTGCGATCTCTTCATCGGTAGGTATGTAGTCGCTCATCTCTCCATCGTTGTACTTCTGATATGCGACCAGATCGAAGTAACCTGTTCCGGTGAGACCGAATACGATGGTCTTCTCTTCACCAGTTTCTTTGCACTTAAGAGCCTCGTCTATTGCAGCTCTTATAGCATGTGAGCTTTCGGGAGCGGGGAGTATTCCCTCCACTCTTGCGAACATCTCTGCAGCTTCGAATACGGAAGTCTGCTCTACGCTGGTCGCTTCCATATATCCGTCATGATACAGCTGTGAAAGCGTTGAGCTCATACCGTGGAATCTCAGTCCTCCTGCGTGGTTTGCGGAAGGGATGAAGCTGCTTCCGAGAGTATACATCTTTGCGAGAGGGCAGATCTTTCCGGTATCGCAGAAATCATATGCGAAGGTTCCTCTTGTGAAACTGGGGCATGATGCGGGCTCTACGGCGATGATACGGTAATCGGCCTCTCCGCGAAGCTTCTCGCCCATGAAGGGAGCGATGAGTCCGCCCAGGTTTGAACCGCCGCCGGCACAGCCGATGATGATATCCGGCTTGATGCCGTACTTGTCCAGTGCAGCCTTGGTCTCAAGACCGATCACGGACTGATGCAGGAGTACCTGGTTCAGCACGGAACCCAGAACGTAGCGGTATCCGGGATTTTTGGTAGCTACCTCGACCGCTTCGGAGATCGCACAGCCAAGGCTTCCGGTGGTTCCCGGGAACTCAGCCAGGATCTTGCGACCTACCTCGGTGGTGTCCGAGGGAGACGGAACTACGGATGCACCATAGGTCCGCATTACTTCACGGCGGAAGGGCTTCTGCTCATAGGAAACCTTTACCATATATACCTTGAGGTCCAGACCCAGATATGCGCAGGCCATGGAGAGAGCGGTTCCCCACTGACCGGCTCCGGTCTCCGTGGTCACACCCTTCAGGCCCTGCTTCTTTGCGTAATATGCCTGTGCGATGGCGGAATTCAGCTTGTGGCTTCCGCTGGTGTTATTTCCTTCGAATTTGTAATAGATCTTTGCCGGAGTCTTCAGCTTCTCCTCCAGGCAGTATGCCCGTACCAGCGGTGAGGGACGGAACATTTTATAGAAATCACGGATCTCCTGCGGGATCTCGATGTAGGGAGTGTCATTGTCCAGCTCCTGCTTCACCAGCTCCTCGCAGAAGATGGGTGTCAGCTCCTCGGCAGTCAGGGGCTTGCCTGTGCCGGGATTCAGAAGCGGTGCGGGTTTTACCTTCATGTCGGCGCGCAGGTTATACCATGCCGTCGGCATTTCCTCTTCGGTGAGATAAATCTTGTACGGGATCTTTGTTTCTGCTGCCATAGTTTTTCCTCCTTTTTTCCGCCCGTTAAACGGTACGATATTTTGAGCAGATCGTTGGGAAAATGCACAAAGGCCTGTCCCAAACAGTTACTGCTGGGACAGGCCTGAAATTCTTCTTTCTGCCTGCGGTGCCACCCGGCTTGATGCATATCCTGCATCCACTTAGCGCATACCTTACGATATGCCGGATTTCTTAACGGAGATCACGTACTCCGGCGTCCATACTTGCGGTTCCGCTTTCAGGTTGCCCTCGGAAGTCCATTCGGCAGAAGCATATCCACTGCAGTCTCACCCTTCTGCAGTTCTCTGTGAGAATAGCGGCCCGGCCTACTTACTCTTCTTCAACGGTTTAAGTTATGCTAACACATTTTTTTTGAGATGTCAAAGAAAATGTGCCAGGTTTAGACAATCTCGAGGATCGTATTGACCATCAGGTCATTTTGCTTCGGGTTCATGAAGCAGAAGCGGATGTACTTGTTGGAGAGTCCGCGGATATCATCACATTTCCGGATCATGATCCCCCGAAGGGCACAATGCTCGGCTACCTTGGAAGAGGTAAGGTCCTCGGAAAGCAGCTTCATCAGCATGAAGTTGGCGGAGGGCTTATAGAGTTTGATCGTACGGCAGGGTGCCATGGCCAGATACACCAGACTTCTCTCTGTATGGATCGTGGAGCGGGAATCCTCGATGTACTTGGTATCCCGGAACATATCGATCCCGGCGATGGCCGAAAGCGTGGCGATATTGTTCTTGGTAGTGGTAAGATCGATGATCTGATCCAGTTCTTTGTTGTTCATTACGGCATAAGCGAAACGAAGTCCGGGTACCGCAAAGAACTTGGATACGCTCCGGAGAACGGCCAGATTCGCGTATTCGTCGGTCAGGGGAACTGCCGTTACCGATTCATAGTCGTCCAGGAACTCCACATACAT
>JAILGE010000037.1 GCA_024697065.1 Lachnospiraceae bacterium | reverse complement strand
TACTCCATTCTTCAACGAGTACCGTCCACAGTTCTACTTCCGTACAACTGACGTTACAGGTATCATCACTCTTCCAGAGGGAACAGAGATGTGCATGCCTGGTGATAACGTAGAGATGACAATCGAGCTCATCCACCCAGTTGCTATGGAGCAGGGTCTTACATTCGCTATCCGTGAGGGTGGTCACACTGTAGGATCAGGACGTGTAGCTACAGTTATCGAGTAATTAGTAGCGAACAGCCCAACCCAAATAGTAATTCAAAGGCTTCCGAGAGTAATCCCGGAAGCCTTTTTTCATAAATTGATTTGAATAGCTGGAAGAATACATTAATTATTTGCAGAAACGGCAGATATGAGATTACTGCCTTCTGTCAGAGGTATGTATGGAATCAGACGTTCCGTAATTGATAATGATAAAAAAAGCTGCCGCACATGCGGCAGCTTTTTTAAAAAGAAAAAAGAGAAAAGGAGTAATAGTTCTGTTAAGCTGAAGCAGCTATAACCTTGCTCCATGTATCACGGATCGAAGTAATATGTCTGATCACTTCGTTGAGTATGGAGGTGGCGCCAAATGAATCAACACCGGAAAGCATTGATTCTGCCTGAATGACTCTTCCCTTGAGATATATGTACATACGCTCGAAATCCTTGGCAGTATCATATTGACTGTCCAATGAAGATATGAAATAGTCCAAAAGCTTAACGATCTGATCGGAACAGTTTTTTGCGTTCGCATCATCTTTAGCTGCGATATAGTCTTTTTCGAGGCCGGCAAGCTTGATCAGCTGGTTATAAAGGAGCAAGGTAAGCTCGGCTCCGCTAGCGTTGGATAATGCAGTACGTTCTTCATCTGTAAGATATGACTTTGATGTTTCTGACATGCTTCATCTCCTCCTTGGATAATTTTAGAATTGCTCTTTCACCCTGATAATTTACTTCACCTGATATTTATATCGGCATATCCGGGAAATACTTTAGAGTTAAGATTTAGGTGAAAATGAAGTATAATAATATTTGAAATCCAAAGGATAAGCCTGAATTTAAGAATATTTGACGAAGGGTTTTAGATTGGATGCCGCGGAACACGAGGAAGTAGCGAGACGAGGTCGAGCGGAATCCTGGTGTTACAAAATTGCGGGAGTATCGGAACGAAACGGAGCAATTCCAATATCATGTAAGAGAAGAAAAAGGTAAAACCGGAGTTAAGTAAAATTAACGAAGGTTTTGACCTTGGATGCCGCGGAACACAAGAGGGTATAATGTCAATTTACGGTGAATACAGGGAAGTGCTCGAGAAGGTTGCGGCAGATTTTGTGGCCAGGATCGAGTCGGATGCCAAAGAAGTTATAAAGAATACAGGTCTTAAGCCTTATGAACATTTAAGCAGTCGTATCAAGAATGAGAAAAGCATGGAGGTCAAATGCAGGGAGCATGGTTATCCGATCGAACCTCACAGTGCTTTAAAGCTCATTCATGATTCCATCGGTGTCAGGGTTGTATGCCTTTTCATCGATGATATATGGGACAACATCGAGCGCATCAGGCATATGACAGGCGTTCGTGTGATCAGGGAAAAGGACTACATTCACGAGGCTAAGGCCAATGGTTACAGAAGCTATCATATGATAGTTGAGGTAGACAGTGGCGTGACGGACATAGACGGGAATAAGCCGGGAAAATATTTTGTAGAGGTACAGCTGCGTACCATTGCAATGGACACCTGGGCTGCCCTTGAGCACGAGATGAGATACAAGCAGGATATCAGGAATCCGGAGCTGATCGCCGAGGAACTCAGGCGATGTGCCGGAGATCTGGCCAGCTGCGACGTATCGATGCAGACACTGAGAGATCTGATCAGGGGAAAAGAGTGAGGGAAAGGATCAAAACAGCATGAGGATTTTGCTTGCAGAGGATGAAGAAGATCTTGCGGACGTAATACAGGCCATGCTTCAGGCCAACGATTTTATCGTGGATCTTGCGGAAAACGGCGAGGAAGCATTAAAACTCGCAAAGGAAAATGCATATGACGGCATAGTAACGGATATAATGATGCCGATAATGGACGGCGTAACTGCCGTAAAGGAACTTAGAAAAACCGGAGATATGACACCTGTTCTTATGCTCACGGCTAAGACGGAAGTGGAGGACAGGATAACCGGACTGGATGCCGGTGCGGATGATTATCTGACAAAGCCTTTTTCCATGGGAGAGCTGCTTGCGAGGGTGCGTGCTCTCACAAGACGAGGCAGGGACTACGCCCCCAGAGTCATCAAGGTCTATAATGTGACCCTTAATCTCGAGAAGGAAGAACTCTCCTGTATGAATTCCATAAGTCTCGCAGCCAAAGAGATAAAGCTGATGGAGTTCTTTATGAATAACACGGAGAAGGAGATCTCCACTGACGATCTGTTAAATAAATTCTGGAAAAATGATGAGAACACGGATCCGGAAGCGGTGTGGATGTACATATCATTCCTTCGAAACAAGCTAAAATCCGTAGGTGCCAAAGCCACCATAGTCGGAGAACGCGGCGGAAGCTATATGATGACCGGAGAACAGTAAATGTTAGCAAGACTTCGAATAAGATTTGTATCAATGGCGGCACTGGCGCTGACCATATGTCTGACACTTGTCATGGCCATTGTCTTTTTTTTGACGGACGAAGGTTTTGAAAGGCAGATGAACACTGCGGTTAAAATGCTCCTGGTCAATAACGGAGAAATGCCGCCACCGGATGATTTTCTGCCGGATATGAGCGAGAGTAAGATATCTGAAGAATTCAGCTTTGAAGCAAGATATTTTTCCGTGGTCACCGATAAAAACGGCGAAGTGGTATGGATCAATACGGAGAGAGTACATGCCATTGATGAGGAAGGTGCAAAGGATATAGTTGATGCCGTTGCCAATGAGCGGTTTATGTATGGTGACGATCCTATTACTGCTTTTTTTGAATCGATAGCGGGGAGCGACACCAACAAGTTTAAAGGACGCTTTCATTACAAGGGAAATATTTACTATTACGACAGTAAGGTCATGGAAGACGGCAATGTGATGAGAGTATTCGTGGATGCCACATCGCGTTTCATGATAGTGCATCAGATATACTATTATATGTTTATCGTATGCGCTTCCATCCTGCTGGTATTCAGTCTGCTGTTCATATTCCTGTCAAAGAGGATAACAGAGCCTTTTATTAAGAATCAGGAGAAACAAAAGCGCTTCATCACCAATGCATCTCATGAGCTTAAGACCCCGCTTACGGTCATCTCCGCAAATATCGAGATGATAGAGATGACGGGAAATAAGTCAAAGTGGACGGAATCCACTTCGAGACAGGTAAAGAAACTATCCCAACTGGTATCCAATCTGGTGACACTTTCGAAGCTGGATGAAAAGGATGAGCTGATACTAACTGATGTAGATGCTTCGAAGATAGTTAAAGAGCAGGCAGAGCCTTTTACTGCAGTGATCGAAAGCGTGGGTAAAACTTACGTGAAGGAGATCGCCGACGGGATAATCATCAAAAGCGAGGCAAGAGGTGTTCAGGAGCTAACGTCCATCCTCCTGGATAATGCGCAGAAGTACTGTGATGATAACGGACGGGTGGTCATAAAGCTCGAACAGATTGGCAAAGGAGCAAAGGCCAAGGGGGCGAGACTTACAGTCACCAATTCCTATGCCGATGGAGCCGGCGTTGATTACAACAGATTTTTTGAAAGATTTTACAGAGAAGATACTTCACATAACAGCAAGAAGGGAGGCTTTGGAATAGGGCTTTCCATAGCGCAGGAGATCTGTAACAAGCTGGGTGCGAAGATACAGGCATTATATAATAAGCAGACAAAGGAGATTACTTTCTCCGTTATATTCAGATAAATGAGCGAAATTATTAAATTTACCGCAGATGCGGGGGTGACCGCGGCGGCTGTCATCCTTTTGATGGGACTGGCATTTTGTTTTCTGGGACTTAAGATCTTCAAGGGTGTGCAGTTTGTAGTTTGTGCAGTACTGGGTGGGATGCTTGTCCTGAACCTGAGAACCATCTTTCCCGGTGAGTGGGTTTACATCGCCGCGGGAGCGGTGGGAATATGTGCCGGTCTCCTGGGCATGAAAAAATACAAAGCAGGTCTTTTTATAGCATCCTTTATATGTACGTATGCTGCTGTGATCAGCGGCTTTGCAAAGAGTGCGTATATGAAAGTAAAGCTTACGGTGGAAGCCATACCTGATGCACCGACACTTTTTACTCTTTGGTGGATGAAAATGCAAAAAGGTGGTGATATGGCAGGAGCCGCAGGCGAAGTGATCGGAGCCCAGGCGGATGAAGCAGTGGGAAATATTTCCGCTGCCGTAAACATGCTCCAGCGGGGGATGGCCATCGCATTGATAGCTGCTATAATAGCAGGCGTCCTTGCACTGCTTGTGGGGGATTATATAATAATATTTTTTACCGCAGCGTTGGGAGCGGTTCTCATCGCAGACTTTGCCGAGAGAGCCTTCACATTGAATGCGGATATGTATTTTATTATAATGGGAGTAGCGGCACTGGTAGGTGCGGCACTGCAGATAACAGAGATTAAAAAGAAGAAAAAATGAACGTCGCTGAGCTTCAGACAAATGTATATAATGTGGCAGGCCTCGGGAACACTGACATCCTGCGTTTCAGAAGCTACCCCGGGAAAGGAAGCGGACTTACTTCTCCCGAGGCATTGGGTGTTACGCGCAGTTTTTCGGAGATACTCTCTGATCATATCGATGCTTCTAAGAAAAATATCTCAGCTGCACAGGCGTATTCGGAAATGAGTGCGGATACATTAAAAAGCTTTCGGGCGGAGCTTTCCGGGCCGGAACTTGAGAGTCTCAGGAATTCTCTTAATATGAAAGATCTTTCTCCGGATGTGGTGAATGCTCTTACGGATGATAACGGGAATATAGCCGACAAGCTCATAGATGCGCTTTTAGAGCCTGATAACGAGCAGGAAGAGGCGTCTGCTCAGGCTGCTTTAAATAAAAAAGATATATCTTCACTGGTTTCCGGGAATAAAGAGGACAACGGAACGCCTGAAATAAATAAACTCCTTACCGACATGAATCTTGCAAAGGAATATTTAAGTTCACAGTCGGGAAGGATGCTGATCAATGCCATGGCTGACAATATGATATCAGGTGTGGTCACAGAGGTATGATATTCAGACAAACCATCTCCCGCAGGCACCGCAGGGGAGAGTAAGGGGGCTGTTCTTTAAGGGAAGTCCCAGTTCGGAACTATCTACATTACCGCCGCGGTTCTTCGCGATAGCGGTATTCAGCATATAAGAAAGAACACCGGGCTGAAGTCCGGTAGTATATGAATTGATAAGGAAAAAGAGCGGTTTATCCGACAGTAATTTTGCTGCGTTTAAAACAAGGGGATAGACGGACTCTTCGATCTTCCATATCTCACCTTTGGGACCTCTTCCGTAGGAAGGGGGATCCATAAGTATCGCGTCATAGGTATTGCCGCGTCTGATCTCTCGCTCTACGAATTTAGCACAGTCGTCTACGATCCAGCGTATGGAATCATGAGGAATGTCAGAACTTTCCGCGTTTTCCTTGGCCCACGAAACCATACCCTTGGCGGCATCCACATGTGTGACGAAAGCACCTGCGGCAGCAGCTGCTACGGTAGCACCGCCTGTATATGCAAAGAGATTGAGCACACGGATGCGCTCCCCGGAACGTGTGGCAGCAGCTTCTTTGATCCTGGTATAGGTCCAGTCCCAGTTTGCAGCCTGCTCGGGGAAAATGCCCGTATGCTTAAAAGCAAAGGGCTTCAAATGAAAAGTAAGCTTCCTGTTGTCCACAGGCAGCTCATATGAGATAGTCCACTCCTCGGGAAGATCGTGGAATTCCCACTCGCCGCCGCCTTTGGAGCTGCGGTGATAATGGCCGTTGTTCTTCTTCCACCCGGGATTATCATGACCTGTGTCCCAGATAACCTGAGGATCCGGTCTCACAAGGGTATATTTACCCCATCTTTCAAGCTTTTCGCCGGTACTGCAGTCCAGCACCGAATAATCTTTCCATCTGTCTGCTTTCCACATAATAAAGTAAAGTAACACATATTCATGCAGGTGTCAAAAAGATACGGATCAAAAGAATAAATTTGTGGATCATTTGAAAATGTATATCCAGATAATTATGTTAGAATAGGTTAGTGTCACCACTAAAGGATCTAAGGAGGATTTATGGACAACAAAGGGCTTATGGAAATGATGGCTTTTATAGTCTATCTGTGTTTAGTGCTTGGAATAGGAATATTCTTCTTTGTCAAAGGTCGTAAGGAAACGGGTGACAAGGCTTATTTCCTTGGCGGCAGACAGATGAACGGATGGGTTGCTGCTCTTAGTGCAGGTGCATCCGACATGAGTGCGTGGGTTTTAATGGGACTGCCCGGTTCCATCTACCTCTGGGGAATGGGACAGATCTGGATATCGGTTGGACTGCTCATCGGAACGGTTCTTGCGTGGGTTTTGGTTGCACCGAGACTCAGAAGGATGTCGATCTTAGCTGATGATGCGATCACCATTCCGCAGTTTCTTACCAAGAGATTCAGAACAGAACATCCTGCACTCCAGGTGGTCTGCTCGGTTATTTTCTGCGTTGCCTATTGTATTTATTCCGCATCGAGCATCGTTGCATGTGGCAATCTCTTCAATAAGGTTTTCGGCATGCCCGGTCAGTATGCCATGATCGGAGCTACGATCATCATCCTTGTTTATACATTCATGGGTGGTTTCAATGCGGTTTGCTGGACAGACTTTTTCCAGGGACTTTTGATGCTTATGGCACTTATGGCAGCGCCTGTAGTTGCGCTTGCAGTTATGTCAAAGCCTGATTTTGCGCCGGTAGCGGAAGTTGTTACACCTGATAATTATTACAATCTCCTCTCTTCCGGGAAGTTAGACTGGGCATCGGTTAAGGATATCTTAAGCGGTTTCGGATGGGGACTGGGATATTTCGGAATGCCTCATATCCTCGTAAGATATATGTCCATCAAGTCCGAGAAGGAAATGAAGAAATCAAGGATCATCGGTTCTTTCTGGACATTCCTGATCCTTGGTATGGCAAGTGTTGTAGCACTGGTTGCACATCAGTATCTTGGATCATCGCTTTCTGCCGATGACAGAAGTCTTGTATTTATAACAATGGTAAGAAGTCTGTTCCCGCCCCTTCTTGCAGGAATACTGCTTTCTGCGATCCTTGCAGCTTCCATGTCAACTGCGGATTCACAGCTTCTTGCTTCATCATCTGCTTTTTCATCAGATTTTTACAAACCGGTCATCCGTAAGAATGCTTCCGATAAGGAAATGCTTTGGGTAGGTCGTGGGGTAGTTGCACTGATCGCGGTCATCGCCCTCATTATAGCTATGAGCCCGGGGTGCGCCGGTATCATGGCACTTGTTGAATGTGCATGGGCCGCATTCGGTTCGGCGTTCGGTCCTGCGATCCTGCTTGCTCTTTTCTGGAAGAAGTTCACTTACAAAGGCGCTATCGCCGGCGTTGTTGCAGGTTTCTTAACGGATGCGGTATGGTATATGTTTTTCTCGGGATCCGTAGAGAGTCTTACTGTTGTGAACACAGGGCTTTACGAGATCATCCCGGGCTTTATCGTGAGTTTCATCTTTGCGGTCATCGTGTCATTAATGGATAAAGAACCTTCGGAAGAGGTTCAGAGTCTCGTAGAGAAGGCGTCTAAGCCTATAGAATAAGAGGAAGATATATACCGGGTAGGGAGTGTGATTCTCCGGGGTATATGATATATTTTCCCACGTACTACTTGACTGTATCTAAGGGAAAACACAAAGTGTTTACAGAACAGAAAAGTGAGCATATTGAGGAGCAAAAGGCATGGTTATTATAGCGGTAATCGTGCCTTTTTATTTCGGAGAGGAGGATTATGGAGAATACCGAACAGAAATACAACGCCGGAGGATCCTTTGAGACCACTATCGGCAAGACACAGTACGAAGTTGTTATGAACTTCAAGGAATAAGGTATGAGTATGCAGGAAAAGGCACTCAAAATAATAAAGAAAGATGGTGAGATTTCGGTTCAAAAATAACAGACATTATGATATAGTAAATGCTGTTTTTGGAGCGTGTTGAGTAACTTTTTAACTTTCAGATTTACGGAATATGGGGGTAAGGATGGAAAAGAAATTAAACTCCAATCATCTAAAAATAATAGCAATTATTGCCATGACAATAGATCATGCCGCAGATTTTATTTATCCATCATTTCCGGCGCAGCCCTTTCCGATTGCGTTACACATAATAGGTAGACTGACGGCACCAATCATGTGGTTTTTTATTGCAGAGGGATATCATTACACTCATAATGTAAAGAGGTATCTGCTAAGACTGGGTGTATTTGCTATAATCTCTCATTTTGCGTACTGTTTTGCTTTCGGAATGAACTTCGTTCCGCTTAAGATGGGTATCTTTAACCAGACAAGCGTAATGTACCCCCTGTTTATAGCAGTGTTAGTGTTATGGCTTCAAGATACGGAGATTCGATACAAAGTACTTAAGCATATTCTGATTTTTGTCCTTGTATGGAGTGCTTTTCCTGCG
>JAILGE010000029.1 GCA_024697065.1 Lachnospiraceae bacterium | reverse complement strand
ATCGAGATAACCGAAATGCCGGAGGAATTGTATCCGTCATTTTATATGGTGAAAATAGGCGACAATGCACTGATGGTCACCGGGATCGATGAAGAGTTAGAGAAGCTTGAGCGGAAAGGCAGTATAAAAGTACGCGGACAGCTGCGAGGCTATTCTGCAGAGGAAGAGGATATCAGTCAGGCCGCGTGGGATTATTACAGCAGACACGGTTATTATGCAGATGATCCAATGACAAAGGGGCGTGTGGCCGGTCATTGTCTTCAACGATCAGATGCAAGTTTTATTAAGATACTGTGTGAAGATCATCCACTGGGACTGGTGTTCGGACTGACAATACTTATCGTAAACAGTATGATCATGTCCCGGGAAGGAACGCTGTATATGTTCAGGCACCTGCATCCTGCCTGCGGCAGCGTAAGGTTTTCTCCGAAGGACCTGGATGAGCAGGCGGAGCTCCCGGGATCAGAATGGTTTGAAGGGACGGGGCTTTACTTTACGCCTGAGATCCTTATAGGAACGCAAAGAGGAATGGCGGCAGTCCGCTATGATGACATAGATAAGATCCGTATCCGCAAAAGGTGGCATATCAACTGGGCGACCGCTCCAAATAGCGCACGGATCAAATCCGGCTCAAAGTACAATTTGGAACTTACGCTATGGGCTACTTCGGATCGGTCGGAATACTATTCCTATCAAATGATCGTGAAAAGTAAAAATCACAGAAGGCTTCTCATGTGCGATGCCGAATATATCTCGCAGGAGGTTATAGAGCGCATTAACGAAATTGGTATCCCGCTTATCTTGCCTGCGGAACGCGAAGACGGTAAAAAATAAATCAATCTGAGCATGATCAATACTGAGGAAGGTACTTTTTCAGCTAAGGATCTCAAGAAGGAGCTTTGTATCTGACAATGAAGACACTTGAATACTCACCTTTGGATAATGGAATAGGAGACACAGTTTCTCTCAGCTATAAAGAATATAAGAGGCTTAAAACAAGGATTGATCTGTCGGAACTCCTCACACAATCAGATGAGGATGTTAAGAACGGAAGAGTTGCACCTATGAAGGATACGTTTGAAGACTTAAGAAGTATCCTTAAGAAAAAGTAGAATGAATACGTTTATTAGTTCTTTCAAACTATGATTTTACCTCTTTTTGGGAAATGCATATACTGAGCAGTAGCATAATTGCGATTATAGACATAACATGATTTAATATGTCTATGAAAAGTGGAGATGATATGAAAACCCGACTTATATATTTTATCGCCTCTGTGGCGCTTCTTGGTACAGAGATACTGATAGGGCTGTATGCTCACGGCTGGATACGCAACTACCTGGGGGATGTCCTGGTAGTTGTGTTGCTTTATACGCTTTTCAGGACGGTATCTGTACAAAAGCCGAATGCATGGTATGTGCTGCCGACGGCTATCCTGGTATTTTCATTTGGAGTGGAATTCCTGCAGTTATGGGGATTCTGCGACAGATTTGGGATCACGAACAGGCTGCTAAGGATCATCATCGGAACCGGATTCTCCATAGTGGATCTGATTTGCTACAGTATCGGTATCCTTCCGTGCTACGGAGCAGAGTATTTCCGAACCATGAAGAATAGAGAAGTCTAATCCTGCAGAATCAGAACACCAAATCCTGCAGAATCAGAACACCAAATCTTGCGGAATAGAAATACCGAATCTTGCGGAATGAAAACGCCAAATCTTGTGGAATGAAAACGCCAAATCTTGCGGAATGAAAACACCAAATCTTGCGGAATGAAAATGCCTAATCTTGCGGAATGAAATTGCCTAATCTTGCGGAATGGGTTATAATGATCGCAGGAAATGGGAGGTACGTTCATGGGAATCGCTGATAAAAGCCTGTATAAAGATCGAATTGTGGACAAGCAGGTCGAACAATATCTGAGAACCTTTGGCGCAGTTTGTGTAGAAGGTCCTAAATGGTGTGGGAAGACGTGGACATCTTCCGTTCATTGCAATAGTGAATTTCTTGTAGGAGATCCCGCAAATAACTTTCAGAACAGGCAACTGGCAGAATTAACTCCTTCAACAGTCCTTCAGGGAGAGACACCGAGGCTTATCGATGAATGGCAGGAGGTGCCTCCTATATGGGATGCAGTGAGATACATGGTTGATCAAAGAGGTAAAAAGTCGCAATTTGTACTTACCGGATCCTCAACGCCACAACGAAAAGGGATACTTCACAGTGGCGCCGGCAGGATTGGCAAGATCAGGATGCGAACCATGTCACTATATGAATCCGGAGATTCTTCGGGAGTAGTTTCGTTACAGGATCTATGTGAGGGAAAACTCACTCCGGTACAGACAGGAGAGGTTAACCTTCATGATCTGATCTATTATGTGGTTCGCGGAGGGTGGCCCGGAAATATAGGGATTCCGGTTTCGGATGCACAGCTCTTA
This sequence comes from Lachnospiraceae bacterium, assembly GCA_024697065.1. Classification (GTDB taxonomy): domain Bacteria; phylum Bacillota; class Clostridia; order Lachnospirales; family Lachnospiraceae; genus NK4A136. Next base: position 2,752 of record JAILGE010000029.1, on the reverse strand, counting down.
CCGCAATCATACATTGAGGCGATCATTGAAGATGATATCTATCGGGCAGATCATGTGAAATATGACTCGCAGAAGCTGTGGCTTCTTCTTCGTTCATTAGCCAGAAATGAAACAACCATGGCTACAAACAGCAGACTCATGAAAGATATCAAAGAAACGGATGACAGAGAGATTGACAGAGATACAGTGGCGCAGTATCTGGATGTTTTCTCCAGATTGTTTTTGATAGAAGATCAGCCGGCATTTTCGAGTAATATCCGTTCATCGGTTCGTATCAAACAGGCCTCAAAAAGACACTTATGTGATCCGGCATTGGCTTGTGCGCTTTTGAATGCTTCGCCTGAGAGACTGCTTGGAGATCTTAATACGTTTGGATTCATGTTTGAGGCAATGTGTGAGAGGGATCTTCGCATTTATGCCGAATCATTTGATGCAAAGCTATTCCATTATCACGATTATAACGATAACGAAATAGACGCAGTCATAGAACTGCCTTCAGGTCAGTGGTGTGCATTTGAGATCAAGGTAGGTGCGAATCAGATAGAGGGCGCTGCGCAGGAATTGATAAAAATAAAAGAAGCTATTAAAAAAGAAAAAGATGGCGTACCACCATCTGTACTTTGTGTGATCTGTGGTATGTCTAATGCGGCTTATCAACGGCCGGATGGCGTGTTTGTAGTACCAATAACCGCACTAAAGGATTGATCAAAAATGCCCACCTATGACAGAGTCAGGGTGGGCATTTTTTTACCTGTACTTCTTCTCCGGATGCTCTTCGTAATATCTCAACTTGTCGGAGTACATCCTCTCATCCGCGGTGCGCAGCGCTTTGCGGATGTCTTCACCGCCACCCACAAAGCAATATCCGAAAGCAAAGTGGATATCGGGACAGCGGCTGATCTCAGCTAAGCGGGCCTTGATATCATCTTCCGATAATCCATCTGCGATCATCATAAATTCATCACCGCCGGCACGATAGACTTCACAGTCGAAGAATACCCGGGTTAAAAGTGCGGAAGCCTTGCGGAGCATCTTGTCTCCTGCATTGTGCCCCTGGTTGTCGTTGATCTGTTTTAAGCTGTTAAGATCTGCGAAGATCACGGCATAAGGGTCGGAGTGCTGCACCTTGCCGTCAATGATATCATTGATGGCATTGTTCATGGCATTGCGATTCTTACAGCCTGTAAGCATATCAACCATGCTCATATATTCGAGCTGCTTCATCAGTAAATAGTTTGATATTTCCGACGAGATAAAATAAGTCGATAATTCCAGCACTTCCTTGATGCGGACTACCTCTTCGGTATTAAAATTCAGACTCCAGAGGTAGCCCAGCTTTTTATCTTTGTGCTTAAGCGGGAAGATCAACACGCTTTTGGCAGAATATTTACCCAGAAAAGAGAACAGATCAGGATTAACAGATCCCAGCCATTTCATATCATTCTCATCCTTGATGATCACGCAGGAGCTGCCGTGGATGGTTTCATCAAAACCGGCTGCCAGATCATGGTGGCAGGCAGCATCGTAAATATCAGCAGGGGGCAGGGAAGAGCCCGGAGCCGATGCTCCGCAGAATTTGGTATATTCATCCGCATCAGAGTTATAAAGTATGATGCCGCTGTGTTCGGCACCGCATTCCTGGCGGATAGTCTCAATGACTTCATCGAAGACCTGGACATAGTTATCCTTGTTGGCACTGCCCAGCTTTATACTGATATCCAGGGCTCCGGTGGCGGTATTGGCCGAGAGACTGGCCTGCTGCTTTGAGTCGGGGACCGGTGATACATCACAGGCATAGAGACAGAAGCCGGTACCCTCCTTGTCGGAATCCAGGGGGAGGAAGAACATATTAACCCACAGCCCCATGGGTGCCAGATGAATATAAGTGTGGAGGGGCTCCCCCAGACAGGCGGATCTGTACAGGAAATCTTCGAAATTCTTATCCTGGGGCAAATAGTAGTAATAGGGAGAATCGGGGACATATTCCCGATGAAATACCGTTTTGGCATCGTCGGATAGCGCCTTGTTGGCTGCGACTATACGGATGTTGTCATAGCTGCCGTCCGCATGGTGGTCGACGGAGATAACGCAGGCTTTGCTTTTGTGGTCCATCACTAACTTCTCGTAATCCATAATGATCCCCTTTCGGTTTGCTGATCGTCACCAAAGATATCGCTTGCGGATCGCTGTCCTGATATTAATTATGTTCCTGTTGGCGGGATTTGTCCATATTTCCGACGAAAAAGTGTTGAGACAACTGCATTTTTCTGATATTGAACTTCGTCTTTTCCAGTTCTCTGTCTTTTGTACGATGGAAGTATCCTTTCCTATGGATTCATCCCTGCGGTATCGTACAGTATATAAGAACCTGAAAGGTTCTAAAACAAAGCAAATCGCATTGGAGCAGATGAAACTACTGGCGACTATGAGCTCGGAACTTTGATAAAAAAATGCAGATATCCGCAAAAATTTCATGAACATCATTGAGTTATAAGAGGAGAGAATGCTATATTATACATGAAATAATTGCGGATAACCGCAAATAAATCATGTGAGGCGTTTGGATGTATCCGAGGGAACAGTATTTGAAAGAGATCATCTCAAAGAAAGATAACGGACGTATTAAGATCATTACGGGACTGCGCAGAAGCGGCAAATCGGTACTATTGTTTCAGCTGTATCGGGAATGGCTTCTGGGAGAAGGGGTGAAGGAAGACCAGATCATCGCTTTGGCTTTGGACATATTGGAAAA
>JAILGE010000021.1 GCA_024697065.1 Lachnospiraceae bacterium | reverse complement strand
CGGGTCTTTCATCTGGAGATGCCATTTGCGGAATCTTTTGGAACACAGGTGCTTCTGGAGTATGGCCTGGATATTGATCCATCCCAATCCATAATCATCGGAAAGTGTAAAAACTGCAGAAAGAAATAGCAGAAAAACAACGATCTGTAAATTTGCAAATTAGTTGCAAATGCTATTGACAAAAATGCAACCGGTACATATAATATGCAACCGAGTTGCATTTTTAATTTGCAGGAGGATCGATATGTCTACGAGAGAAGTTCCTATTGTCATCATAACCGGATATCTGGGATCCGGGAAAACTACGCTTATGCAGAATATCCTTAAGCAGGAGAAGCGAAAGATCGCGCTTATAGTCAACGATATGGGAAGTATCAATATCGATGCATCTATATTGAATAAGACCGGTAACAGAGTCGCGCAGGTGGAAATGGTAGAAATGCAAAACGGCTGTATCTGCTGTACCCTCCGGGATGAATTCATGGCAGAGATAGAGAGACTCTCTGCGGATAAAAGTATTGAGGCGATATTTGTAGAGGCATCAGGCATCAGCGAGCCGTCATCCATAGCGGGTGCATTCATTAATTACGAGGAAATGACGGAAGATACGAGAGTCTACCTGAAAAGTGTTGTGTCCGTGGTTGATGTGGACAGGATCTACAGAGAATTCCTCCATGATCTGGTATCGGAGGACGAGGCTGAGGACGGAGATGTGATAAATCTGATAATGGATCAGATAGAGTTCTGCAATATCATGATCCTAAATAAGACTGATCTGCTTACTTCAGAGCAGTTAGAAGAAGTCAGAACAGGCCTCAGAGGACTCCAGCAGGAGGCCGAGATGATCGAGTGTGTCAACGGCAATGTGGATCTGGAAGTGATCCTTAACCGCGGAGATTTTGATTTTGAGGAAGTGGAGGCCTACAGTGCTGTTCAGAGAGCTCTAAATAACTGTGAGCATGAGGATGAAAAAGCCTGCGTTGATGAATATGGCATATCGTCCTTCGTCTTTGAGGAGAGGAAGCCCTTTAACAGGGAGGCTTTCAATAAATTGGTAGATGAATATCCGGAAGTATTGATACGTACAAAGGGATATATATGGTTTTCGGATGACTGGAAACATGTTCAGCTTTTCGAACAGGCGGGCCGTAATGCTTCGATCACCGAGCTGTCGGAGTGGATGTCAGCCTGGAGCGAGGAAGAACTTGAGCAGGTGGTAAGAGACTATCCGGATATCACGGATGACTGGGATGAAACCTACGGCGACAGGCTCAATCAGGTGGTCTTCATCGGTAAGGGCTGCGAAAAAGCAGAGATAGTAAAACGTCTGTATGATTGTATAGAGTGAGGCTTCGGATATAATACGGCACATCAAAGACTTATGCTCCACCGGGAGGGGATATTTCCGGTGGATTTTTAATTATTTTCATAATCATTTATAATATAGTGGTGTAGGAAACACTGTCTTGGTTCAGACAGGAACAAAAATGGAGAAGTATTTATGAAAACAAAGATAATAAGAGCGTTGTTAACAGGCATCACAGCTATGAGTGTCGTGGCCCTGTCAGGATGTGCCTTAAGTATCCCGGGGTTAGAGACAGACTCAGAGGATGATGATGACGAAGAAGAAGATGATGATAAGAAAGGGAAAAAGGATAAGGATACATCCGGAGATAAAGAGGAAGATGAAGAGCCGGAAGGCACCGGTACATTGAAGGATGAGATATTTGGCTATTTTGGTTCCGAATATAAGGATCATCTTGATAAGGGCGGAGCGGAAGCAGAGCTTTTACATGCGGGAAGATATATTGCTAAGTGCACGGATCTGGATGCCGATGCAGTCTATGAAGCCAAATGGGATGAAGATTCGGTTGATTATGTGGTAGATGATCATATGGGATTCATTCGTCTGGAGGGAGCGCTGGGGGCATTTTTTACAGGCACGGTTGAAAAGGAGTCTGCGGATGAATTCGTGGAGGAGCTGTCTGAGAATTATGATGTCTCATGGGAATTTAGAATGAGTGGCGGTACGGCTTATTATGTGTCGGGAGATGAGTATCTGCATATGGAGCTTACCGATAAGAAAGACGGGGACAGATTTGCGGTGCTTGAGCTGGCATGCGGGGAAGATGAGAAGATCTCGTCCAAGACTACGTGCTGGGTCATGGAAGAGTGTGAAGGGACGATTTCATTCTCTGATATACCGTCGTATTTCGTCTTTTCAAGCGGTGCCGGCGGGTGGTCAACGGATATAGAGATCGCCGAGGACGGCAGCTTTACGGGAACATATCATGATTCGGACATGGGAGATACGGGAGCCGGATATCAAAACGGAACCGTATATATCTGTAATTTCACGGGACGTTTCTCAGAGCTCAAGGCTACGGATGATCCGTATGTCTATACTATGGACCTGCTGGAACTGAATATCGATGACGCGGATAAAGCAGGCGGTGAAGAGATCATAGATGAGATTAGATATGTATATTCGTCACCCTATGGATTTGAGAATGCTGATGAATTCAAGCTATATCTTCCCGGGGCGCCGCTGTCAGGGATGACTGATGCATGTCTGTCATGGATCTTCCTGGACAGAGATATATTTACTGAGCTGCCGGATGGGTATTATGTGATCTACAACGTCGGCGGAGAAGAGGGCTTTACAGCCGAAGGCGGGGACAGCATATGGTACAGAATGTGCAGAGCGGTGAACGGAGATGCATATGTCCAGTTCACACCGTCCTATTATATGGGCAGTTATTTAAGCTTCTTCCCGGATGATGATTCGGCTGCCACACTGGCCCTGGATGTCCCGTGGGATGGGAAGAGCACAGAAGCTGTTGAGTGCGGAAGCTCATGGAATGATGACGGTTCATTATTCAGTGTGACGATAGAGCCTGCTGAAGGAGAGGTGGCAGGAGAGTTAGCATATGTGATCAATGTGAAATGCATCACAGATCCGGAGTTTGATTTCTCTCTCTGGGGCAGTGAAGTGCCCGGTGAGTACAGTGGCATAGTGTATGAAGTAACTGATTAGAATCGGTTACCGGGGAAGGAGAGCGGCGTCATGCCCAAGGGGACAAATCAGAAATTAAAACTGTATTATCTGAGTCGTATCATGCTTGAGAAAACGGATGATGATCACAGGATCACCATGCCGGAGATCAGAAAAGCGCTTGAAGCGTATGGAGTTACGGCAGACAGAAAGAGTCTGTATGACGATCTGGAGGCTCTGAGTGTCCTGGGGATCGATGTGATAGGAGAGAAGATCGGACGGAATTATTATTATCATGTGGGCGGCAAGATGTTCGAGATCGCTGAGTTGAAACTATTGGTTGATTCCATACAGTCTTCGAAATTTATAACAGAAAAAAAATCCACGGAACTGATAAAGAAAGTCACTGCCATGGCCAGTGAGTACGAAGCATCACAGCTTAAACGTCAGGTGGTGGTGCATGGCAGAGTCAAGACCATGAATGAGAGTATTTATTATTTTGTGGATGATATACACCGCGCCATAGCAGAGAACAGGCAGATCGGCTTCGAGTATATGAAGTGGAATGAAGATAAGCAGCTGGTCCGCAGGAAGGATACTTTGTATATGGTGAGTCCATGGGCACTTACATGGGATGATGAAAACTATTATCTGATCGCTTATGATGAAGCGGCAGAACGTATCAAACATTTCCGTGTGGATAAAATTAAAAACATCAGGGTCCTGGATGACAGAAGAACCGGTAAGGAAGCCTTCAAGGCTTTTGATCTGGCCAGATATGCCAAGATGAGTTTTGGGATGTTTGGCGGAAAGCCTACGAAAGTAAGGATCGCCTTTGAGAATGATTTAGTGGGAGTCTTCATCGATCGTTTCGGAAGGGATATTCCGGTGTATTCTACAGATACAGAAGGCTGGTCGGAGACCTCCGTGGAGGTGGCTATGAGTGACCAGTTCCTGGGGTGGATTTTCGCACTGGGCAGCAAAGTAAAGATACTGGGGCCGAAGGCGGTGGTGGAACAGTACAGGGAAGAACTCGCAGCAAGACTGGAAATATATAAAGATCATGAAAATTCTTAATGTGGTCGCTGCTGTCATCTGCGACGATAAAGATAAGAAAACAAAGGTATTCGCAACACAACGCGGATATGGGGAGTATAAGGATCGGTGGGAATTCCCGGGAGGCAAGATAGAAGCAGGAGAGTCACCGGAAGAAGCGCTCATCCGTGAGATCAGGGAAGAGCTTGGTGTGACCATAGATGTACATGAGCTTATAGATATAGTTGATCATGATCATACGGACTTTCATCTGCATATGTACTGTTACTGGACGACGGTATCAGCCGGATCATTAAAGCTTCTGGAGCATGAAGATGCAGCGTGGCTGTGTAAGAGTGATCTGGAAAGTGTGGACTGGCTTCCGGCAGACAGGGCGTTGCTGGGGAAGATAAGGGAAGAGTTACAGTAGTTGAGTCTTTTGAAAAAAATGAACACCGGAGGTAATAAAAGATGGCCTTTCAGATTATCAGAAACGACATAACAAAGGTTTCTGCTGATGCTATTGTGAATACGGCAAATCCGCATCCGAAATATGTGAGTGGTACGGACTATGCCATTTACATGGCGGCAGGAGCTGATGAGCTTCTTAAAGAAAGACAGAAGATTGGCAACTTGGAAATAGGGCAGGCGGCGGTTACGCCTGCTTTTGCTTTAAGTGCGAAATATATAATCCACACTGTTGGACCCGCGTGGGTTGACGGTGAGCATGGAGAGCGTGAAGCGGTTCGAAACTGCTATGAGAACAGTCTTCGGCTGGCAAAGGAACTGGGGTGTGAAAGCATAGCATTTCCCTTGATAGCTACGGGCGTATATGGATTTCCTAAGGCAGACGCGCTGCAGATTGCGGTTTCTGTATTCAGTGAGTTCCTTTCTGATACGGATATGGAAATCATTCTTGTGGTGTTTGACGAGGCTTCGTTTGTTCTGTCCGGAAAGATCTTTTCCGGCGTGGAAGCTTTCATTGATGAAAATTATGTTTCGGAGAAGGCGGATTCTGAATATAGTCCGGGCGCATCCGTGGCAACGGTCGCTTTCGGGAATATCCTTTCTGACGAAAAACACAGGGGGAAGAGAGCGCTCGGAGATATGCTACACCTTCCGAAGCGGAATGATTCTGCAAGGACAGAGTCTATAGAAGCAGATATTTCGGATGCAGATCTATTGGATGAGAAAGAGTGTGCTGCTGAGCCGATGATGGCGGCATCCATGACGATGGCCGGTTCAGACAAGGCGGGACGAACTCTGGATGACCTCATGGCTAATGTGAGTGAAACATGGCAGGAGAGCCTCTTTCGATTGATCGATGAAAAGGGATATACGGATACAGAGGTTTATAAGCGTGCCAATGTTGACAGAAAGCTCTTCTCAAAGATCAGGAGCAACGCAGAGTATCAGCCCAAGAAGATCACGGCGGTGGCATTTGCCCTGGCGCTTAAGCTTAGTCTCGATGAGACAAAGGACCTGTTGGGACGCGCAGGCTATGCACTGTCCCCGAGCAGCAGGTTTGATCTTATCATTGAATATTTTATAGAGCAGGAGGTTTATGATACATATACGATAAACCTTGCTCTATTCGAGCATAAACAGCCGTTGCTGGGGGTGTGAGCAAGCTCCCATCCGATACCTGCCAGCCTGTCAGGCATCGGGGTGTGAGCGGGGCATTCGCATTCCGCTTCGCTTCATGCTCATGACGCGCTGTCGCGCTATATGTCGCTTTCGATGCGACCAAGTGGATGACATATTTTCATATACTTACCTCAGAACACAGATAAAGCAGCCGGTCACCGGCAGAAAGCGAGGCAGGTATTATGAAGAAGGGTTTAACTGAGATTGTTTTTATTTTGGATCGCAGCGGTTCCATGTCAGGACTGGAAGCTGACACCATCGGAGGATATAACTCCATGCTGGATAAGCAGAAGAAGGAAAAGGGAGAGGCTATTATCTCCACAGTCCTCTTCGATAGCCGGACAGAGATCCTTCATGACAGAAAGAATATTGAAAAAGTAGAGCAGATCACTGACAAGGAATATTTTGTAAGGGGCTGCACGGCTCTCCTGGATGCAATTGGAGGCGCGATCAACCATATCAGCCATATCCAGAAGGCAATGCCGGAGGAAGAGAAGCCGGAGAAGACTTTGTTCATCATCACTACCGATGGAATGGAGAATGCCAGCTGGAAGTATTCCTATGACAAGGTGAAAAAGATGGTGGAGAAGAAGAAAAAGAAGAACCACTGGGAGTTTGTATTCCTTGGAGCCAACATTGACGCGGTAGAAGTCGCCGGGAGATTTGGTGTGACTGCTAACAGAGCCGTTCGGTATGAGTGCGACAGTGTGGGAACTGCCCTTAACTTCAACGTAATGTCCAATTTGGTAAGCTGCGCAAGAGCCTGCAGCAGCGCAGAGGATATGGAAGAGGCATTTGACTGCGATGAGCTGCTTGCGCCTATCCAGGCAGATTATAAGAAGCGCCACAGGGCGTAAATATGATTCCTGTGCTGGCAGGGGGAGAAACATTGAAAATGAGTAATACTGGAGGAATAGATTATGTATGGAGCAATTTTAGGTGATATGATCGGTGCGCCTTATGAGTTTGACAGGATGAAGCAGAATAAAGATTTTGATATGTTCAATAAACACATCCGATATACGGATGATTCCATTATGACCATCGCTATCGCGGATGCCATCATGACTGCGGGGATAGATGCAGACGAGCAGACCATGAAAGCGCAGTTTGTAAGATCCATGCAGAAGTGGGGAAGAAAGTACCCTGATGCCGGTTATGGCGGAATGTTTTATCATTGGCTTTATGAGTCTGATCCGGAGCCTTACGGAAGCTTCGGTAACGGATCGGCTATGAGGGTATCGTCGGTTGGATGGTTCTTTGATACTCTGGAAAAGACCGGAGAGGTTGCAAGATGGACGGCGGAAGTGACGCATAATCATCCGGAGGGGATCAAGGGCGCAGAGGCAACTGCTGCGGCTATATTCCTGGCAAGGACGGGTAAGAGCAAGGATGAGATCAGAGATTATATCATTGCTGAATTTGGATACGATCTGACTCAAACCTGTGACCAGATCCGTCCGTGGTATAAGTTTGATGAGAGCTGTCAGGGGACAGTGCCGGTGGCAGTAACAGCGTTTTATGAGGGAAAGGATTTTGAGGATGTTATCCGTACATCTGTATCCCTCGGAGGTGACTGTGACACACTTACCTGTATCGCCGGCGGCATGGCAGAAGCATTTTATGGTGTGCCGGATGAGTTTAAGAAAGAGTGCGAGGACAGACTACCGGAGGATGCATTGAAGGTATTGCATGACTTCAGCGAGTGGAGAACGAAAAATGAGTGATTCCGGGAAGAGCTAACTGACCCAAAGATATGATTTGGAGTAAAGGCGACACAATGTCCATATAACAAATATCTGACGGAGCAGGGTTGCCCTGAGCTGAATATTCTCTTCTGTGAAAACGTGGGTTAAACCCTGCAAAGATTACTGCTAAAATATAAAGGTAACCAAATTTATTATAGCCCGGTGAGTTTACTTAACATGAATACCGGGTAATGGGTCGGACTGGAGATATAAATATGGGCGCATTAAGTATTTTTAAAAAGAAAAGAATGATTGTATTGGCAATCTATTTTGGTTTTATGATCATTTATTATTTTGGAATCAATCAGAGCCTGAGTCTAAAGCTGAATTCCGTAAGTATGCCTTCATATGCAGAAAGGGTTTTGCCGCCGAAGAAGGGTTACTTTGCCTGTTGCGCCGGATCAAGGGTTGGAATGGAAGAGGTGTACCGTATTCCGAAGGATAAGGTGAATGATATCAGCTATGGAGAAATAAATCGGGTTGTGGTAGAACCGTTTAATGAATCTCTCTATTTGAATGATTTACAAGTCTCCGTGGGTGGATTTGAGAGTGACTGTTCCTATGTTTACGATTATGGGGATGTGGTGAGTCTGCCTGAATACCGTGACGATGACGGGTACTGTTATATTCATGTCTGGGGACGGGAATATCTGGGTTCCGGAGACGGATTCACACTATATTTGCTTGCGATTTTTAGTATCTATTTAGTGCTGCCGATTGTGGTTTTTGTTATTGCTTTGAAGCTGCTGGTGTACAAGGTAAAAAACAGGAAGCAAAAAAAGTCGGTTGAAAAGGAGACGCTAAATGGCTGAAAAATTTGCAGCATCCGATCAGAAAATATCCGGAATTATAGCCTGAATATAAATAAATATACGCATCGGTAATTGAGGTGTATATTAAAACATAAGAATAATAAATGAGTCATTATAGTATGGAAGAGGAGAAGAGAAATGAGCAGAGTTAATTTTGGAGCAAAACCCCTGATGTATCCGCAACCCGTACTTATCATCGGAACTTATGATGAAAATGGTGTGCCAAATGCAATGAATGCGGCATGGGGGATCACAACTGATTTTAAGGAGATCACCATCAGCCTGTCCGAGCACAAGACTACGGATAATCTTAAAGTCAGGAAGGCTTTTACCGTCAGCATGGCTACTGAAGATCAGGTCGTTCCCTGTGATTATGTGGGGATAGAGTCGGGAAGAAAGGTGGCTGATAAATTTGAGAAGGCAGGCTTTCATGCTACTAAGAGCGAATTTGTTGATGCGCCGCTGATAGATGAGCTTCCGCTTGCGTTGGAGTGTACCGTAAAGAGCTTCGAGGATGGGATCCTCATCGGAGAGATCGTAAATGTATCTGCTGACGAGAGCGTGGTTACTGACGGGGTGGTAGACATTAAGAAGTTAAAACCCATCAGTTTCGATCCGTTTGGGAATGCGTATTTCGGTGTGGGTGAGAAGGTCGGCGATGCATTTATGGCCGGAGCGGCGCTTAAGTAGGTTGTATATCAAATCATCATAAAAGAGAAGGGGATATGAGATGAAATATACAAATCTTGGAAATTCTAAGTTGAATGTATCACGTATATGTATGGGGTGTATGGGGTTTGGCGATGCAGCAAAAGGACAGCACAGCTGGACACTTGACGAGGAGCATTCCCGGGAGATCATTAAAAGAGGTCTCGATCTTGGGGTGAATTTTTATGATACGGCAATAGCTTATCAGGGTGGGTCCAGTGAGCAGTATGTCGGGCGGGCGCTTAGGGATTTTGCAAAGAGAGAGGATGTTGTACTTGCAACGAAATTTCTTCCGAGAACCCCTGAGGAGATTGAAAAAGGCATCACAGGTCAGCAGCATATCGAGAACATGATCGATGCAAGTCTTAAGAATCTCGGTATGGATTATGTGGATCTGTATATATATCACATGTGGGACTGGAATACGGATGTTTACGATATAATGGACGGATTAGATCGGATCGTTAAAGCCGGAAAGACAAGATACATCGGCATTTCCAACTGTTTTGCATGGCAGATCGCAAAAGCCAATGCATTGGCAGAAAAGGAAGGTTTTGCGAAGTTTGTTTCGATACAGGGACACTATAATTTGATCTTCCGTGAAGAAGAACGTGAGATGGTGCCTTACTGTGAAGAAGAAAATATCGCCCTTACTCCCTACAGTGCACTTGCAAGCGGAAGACTTTCGAGAAGGCCGGGAGAAGGAGATACAAGGCGTGCGGCAGAGGATACTTATGCGAAGTTTAAATATGATGCCTCTTCCGCTCAGGATGCGGTGATCATTGATCGTGTGGCAGAACTTGCGGAGAAACACAATGTAACAATGACGGAAGTATCTCTTGCATGGCTTCTTACGAAGGTCACATCTCCTGTAGTGGGAGCAACGAAACTTCACCATATAGAAGGCGCAGTAAAAGCCGTAGATCTGGAACTGACGGATGAAGAGCTTCGATACCTTGAAGAGCCGTATGTTCCGCATTCGCTTGCCGGTGTTATGGCTCAGAATAAAAGAATTAATAATGCTATTGCGGTCTTGTCGGCGCCCCCATCTGTTTGAGCTCCTGTTTGCGATGATACATCATCTGATCAGCTCTCTCAAATATATCATGAACCATCTGATCCTGTTTTGTGAGTTCAGAATGACCGATGGCGATAACTACTTCTTTCTTTTTGATGTTATCCTCTATGATACGGTTTATTTCATTGATCACCTCAGACATCGTGTCGAACCCTTTCTCCTGGAGAATGACTACGAACTCATCTCCGCCTATCCTGTAGACAGCTCCGTGAGTAAAATTCTCACAGATAAGCGAACATGCATCTTTGATGAGTTTATCTCCGGCGGCATGGCCCAGGGTGTCATTGACGATCTTAAGTCCGTTTATATCGCATACGACTATCGCTAACTTATCGATTTCATTCTGTCGGATCTTCTGGTTAAGATGTGCTTCCGCTTCTGAGTATGCGTGTTTATTTCTGACACCCGTTAACGAATCGGTGCTGGCCATGTTTCTAAAGTTGTTGGAGTTTTCTTTTTCTGCTTCAAGATCCTTTTTCAACAGTGTTTTCAGCATGAATAACAGAATAAGGAAGAACAGACCGGAAAAGAGTACAGTGATAATTACCTGTCTTTTACTCGTTAATAGGTTTTTCTCGCTGATACTGCGGATCCTGTCATGTATAACACTTTCATGGATGAGAACCACCATCATCCAGTCCGTTTGCTCTATGGGAACATAGACCAAAGTCTCTTCGGCACCGTTTGCTGTAAAGGTAATACTTCCTTCCACCGCATTAGAAAAATTATCACGGTTTTCATTCAGGGTATTTTCGTCGATAACATCCTTCATCGCCACAAAAAGATTGTGTCTTGAAATGTACGGTCCCAACTCGGTACCTGAAATATTTTCTCCGTTTTTATTGTACAATCCGAAATATGTTCTGCCTTCATCTTCAAAAGCGAGGAGATCTACGATCTCTCTGATATCAATCTGGACAAAGCTCGCCTCATATTTTTTGCCTGCTATCACAAGTTCCGGTGTGGGAGCAGCCAGACACAGCTGTTTTGAAGAACCGTATATTGAGACTGTGCTGACGTTCTTTTCATTCATTTTTTCATCTGAAAGAAAAGTGTGACGGCTGCCGCCTGTGTAGGTGGTATATTGTGTATGTACGATCTTGTCGTCATCTACAAGAGCAAAGCGGTCTAGTGACAATAATGCTTTAATATTTCCCAGAGTAGCACGCAGTTCGTCTTCAGATCCGATATTCTCGGTATTGATGTATGCCACAGCTTTTTCCATATGATCAAAGTTGCTGTTTATCAGATTGGTGATAGTCTTTGACCGACGGTCCGCCATTGCTTCAAGATAAAACGAGCTCACTTCAGAAACAGCTTCATTCGTGGCTGAAACGGTTTGTCTGGAAGAAAGGATAGCATTTGATATGATCATTGCCGTCAGAATGATACTTCCTACAACAGCTGTTAATATGAAATTCTTCTTTGTTATAAGTTTTTTCATCAGTCATCCCCGTACAGCAGCTCAAGCATTATGGCTGCATCTTCTTGATATATAACAGTTGTTATCTCAGCTGACTTTTCCCGGAAAAGATCTCCGGGTTTGTTGCCGTCTGCGATCTTTACGGCAGTCTGGATCGTATCAAATCCGATGGAATAGCAGTCCTGCACTCCAAGGCAATAGATAACTCCGTCTTTGAGATAATGCAAGGCTTCCTGATCATGATCCATGCCAACAATGACTGTATTGCTGCCTGTTTCGGTTACTGCTCTGGCTGCGCCTACAGGATTGCTCATGTTACAGCAGATGATACCGTCAAGATCCGGATTATCCTTAAGTATACTGATCGTCAGCTCATACGCAAGATCAACCGAATCCTTATCATACTCTGTAGCGACAATTTTCATATCAGGGTATTTTGCGATCGTATCCTTTGCGCCTCTTGCTCTGTCTTCGTGACATGGATCTCCGACGCTTCCAACCAGGATTGCAACTTTGCCCCTGTATTCCAGCTTTTCACATAAAGCCTCAGTCAGGGCGGCGCCGTCTTCATAGTTGTGTGTGTTACCTACATATGCAATTCTTTTGCATCCTTCGGAAGCGTCAGAACTTGAAAAAGTCATTACTTTTATCCCTGAATCCACCATTTCATCCAGTATAGGAGAGATTATTTCATCATCTGCTACATCGACCCCTATCACGTCAAAATCCCTGTCTTTAGCTTCAGACAGTCTCTTTATCTGATCTTCAGCCGAGACTGCTTCCGGAGCCATGTATTCATATGTGATCGTTATACCTTTTTCTAGATATTGTCTCTGGGCATCTTCCATGCCAAGCGCTACCGCATCCCACCATGGATGGATAGTCTTATATGTAAAATAGAAATTATAATGATCTTTTTTGGGGGTGTAATCATCGAGTTCATGATCAAAGTCTACAGCGCTTTTGGCCGTATTCTCCGATCCGGAACCTGTTTTGGATACATCTTCATGATCTGTTTTGATCTCATTTACATTGGAAGGGGGCAGTGAATCATTGAAAGCGCATGCTGATAAAAAGACTGTAGATAACAGTATGACAGGTAATATGCAGTGTATTTTGAGATGATTTCTCATAATATATGCCTCCGGATAATTCAGAGCATAATACTCCATATGTTTTTTAATAAATATATTATAATACTTTTTTTGAAAACTGATATTTTTAGATTCATTTTTCGTTAATATTATAAACAAAAAAGGGGGGCAGATATTCTTCATCCGGCGTTGACAATCGTATAATAATGATCATATAAATGGAATGTGTCGTGACGATGACTTATTTGCGGTCTGTGTATTAGAGGACGTTGATACAGGAAATATTTATGTACGAAAAAAGAAATGAAAAGAAAACAGGGAAACTGTATGACATACATTGTCCATCCTGCGGTGCCCCTGCATATTATGACATTAGAAAGCGTATGTACAAATGCAGCTACTGCGGAAATAACGTCGGAATAGATGCAGCAAAAAATCAGAAAAAGGGTTTCCGTGAGATAAGTCATAAGAAAATACAAAAGTCCCTTAAAGACTTTGAACTGCAAAAGGCTGTCTGCACGGGATGTGGTGCCGAAATAATATTCGACAAGGGTGATGCAGTGGCAAACTGTGCTTTCTGCGGAAGATCTCTTGTGAGAAAAGGTTTTCTAAATGCAGAAAATATACCTGAACTCATTGTACCTTTTTCTATAACGGATGACGAGGCAAAGAAAATCTTAAATGACTGGTGTACAGAGAATAAGCATAAGAAAGAGGCTAAAGCCATACGTGGGAAACTGTCTGATATCAAGGGATTTTATCTTCCTTATGAGTTGGTGAAAGGTCCTGTTAAATGCAGTGTATTTCGTATAGATGGCGGAAGTGTTTATGATTGTGAAGGCTTTATAGACGAGGTATTTGTAAACTGCTCGGAGCAACTTGATAATCAGCTCCTGGATGCCATGGAGCCATATAATCTCGAGGCCCTTGCGGAATTTGATTTCTCTTATGTTGCCGGACATCAGGTAAAGACCGGAGATATTGACGGTGATGAGCTTGTGAGGCGTATAGATATAGAAGTCGCAGAGGATTACAAGCCTGTGATCCGAAGAATGCTTGAAACAAAAGCTGCAGGTGTACGTGCCTATGCAGATGACGTGCTAAGGATGCCTGTTCTTTTACCGGTATATTATATTTCGTTTGATGGATATATGGCTGCGGTGAACGGACAGACCGGAAAGGTCAGTGTTCGCGCGTACAAAGAATCAAAATATCTGATACTGCCATGGTGGCTTAAGGCAATCTTTGCGACTATAGCGGGAACTGCAGGAGTTGCGTTGGGAATGTTCCTTTTCGGAGCCGGGAGGGACTTGATCCTGGGGGCATCAGGATGTCTTGCGCTTGTTCTTGTGTTCGTATTTTTCACGGCCTATAGTCAGCAAAAAGAAGATACATACGGGTTGGAGTATTACCGTAAAATATTCACATCAAAGGGAGGAGCGTACATACGTAAAGGAGATGAACTTGTTCTGACTGAGGAAGAGAGGATAAAACCTGTAACAAAACCGATATTCTTTATGGATATAAACGGAAGGAAAGAAGAAGTTGAGCTTAGATTCACAACGGTCTTCAGAGTGATAAGAGCCCTGGTCATCACACTGGGGATCGTATTTCTTCCGGTCATTATTGCTTTATTTATAAACGGATTTAACTTTACTCAACTCAATCCCGGTGGCTCTGCGGTGTGGTTTTGCATAGTGGTTCCGCTTGCCCCTGTATTTCTTATCAAATATGGAAGGATGGATATATATGACAGGCCCTGGATATATATTATCGGTGAGGAAGGAAAAAAGAAACGTTACAAGCCGCGAAAAGATTCGAAAGAGGTGCGTGATACCCTTGAATTTTTAAAGGAATGGCTTAAGCCGCCACTTCTATGGGGGACATTGATCTTTATATTTTTGTTTTGCTCCATGGTGTATCTGACAGCTTTTGGATGGGTAGAATGATTCTTCGCAACTAAAAGCAACAAAACCGGATAAATTATTAAATCCCGAGAAATCGGGATTTTTTAGTGCATAAGGCAGAACTGATACAAGCAGTGAAATTTATAACTAAGCATGTTTGATATAAATATATGCTATTGCCGGGATAATAAAGCGATATTGGACGATGGTCCGTTTCGGGAATATACTTTGGCACATATTCAAGTTATTTGGCTGATGCATAACAACAAAAATTCGGGAAGGAAGAGATGACTACAGTCATCGAAAACGTGAAATGAGCTATATCGAGATAAGGGATCTGCATAAAGCTTTTTATCCTCACGGAGAACGACTGGATGTATTAAACGGTGTCGATCTGGATGTGGAAAAGGGAAGTATTTACGGCATCATCGGATTCTCAGGTGCAGGTAAATCTACACTTGCCCGCTGTATCAATCGTCTGGAAACACCTGACAGTGGGAGTATAAAGGTTGATGGTGTTGATATCCTGAAGCTCGGAAAAAAGGAATTATTAAAACACAGACAAAAGATCGCCATGATATTTCAAAGCTTCAACCTTTTTGATTCCAGAAATGTATATCGTAATATTTCATATCCTCTGGAGATTGCAGGTGTACCAAAGAAGCAGATAAAAGAACGAGTTGATGAAGTGGCAGAGCTTGTAGGACTTTCGGGTAAGCTTGAGTCCTATCCCGGAGGTCTCTCCGGCGGACAAAAGCAGAGAGTCGGGATCGCAAGGGCACTTGTAAATAAACCGGATGTGATCCTGTCCGATGAAGCTACTTCAGCTCTCGATCCCCAGACCACATTGCAGATCCTGGATCTCTTAAAAGAGATAAATAAGAAAAGCGGTGTGACGATCTTAATGATCACTCATGAATTGGATGCCATCCGTTACAGCTGCTCACATATGGCAGTGCTTGAGGAAGGCCGATTTATTGAGAAAGGAAATGTAAAGGGCATCTTCAATAACCCCAAGAGCCGCACAGGCGAGCTTTTTGCAAAGGTGCTTAAGGAATTTCAGGATAATAACTTTGAGGAAGGAGGAGGAATATGAGTCTTTTGGATTCTTCATTATGGGAAGTGATCGTTGCCTCCTTCGATCCGGAGATTTGGAAAGGGCTTGTGGTTCCTATCAGAGAGACGCTGTACATAACAGCCATCTCCTCAGTGATAGTGCTTATCATTGGACTGATCTTAGGGACATTGCTCACACTCACCAATCCCGACGGACTATTTCCCATAAGGGTTCTCTATACCACATCAGGATGGTTTATCAACGTACTGAGATCACTTCCCCAGATGGTAATGATAATCCTAATGGTGCCGGTGGCCAGACTGATATTCGGAAAGTCTTACGGAACAAACGCCTGCATCATAGCCATTGCCGCAAGCTGTATACCGATGTATGCCAGGATAGTGGAAAGTTCCCTCTTAGAGATCGACAAGGGCAAGATTGAAGCCGCCAAGTCCATCGGAAGCACAGTAAGACAGATAGTTTTCAAAGTGATTATTCCGGAGACACTGCCGTCACTTATCAGAGGATTTACAGTAGCGGTGATCGCCGTGATCTCCATGACAGCCCTTGCGGGAATGTTCGGAGCCGGAGGTATCGGAGATATAGCAGTGCGTTACGGTTATCAAAGATTCCAGCATGACAGACTGTTTGCATGTGTATATATACTGGTGGTGCTGGTGCAGATCACGCAGGGCGTAGGAAATCTGATATCCAACAGGATGCTTAAGAAACGCAATCTTATTTAAACGGTAATATCCGTCAGCAAAATGCTTACGGTTACTACATATAATACATTTATTTGTATCTGTAAGAAGCAGATACAGGAAGGAGGAGTAACAATGAAAAACGTAACTTACAGGAAATTGGTATCAGTAGCAGCATCGGTGGTGGGCACAGCCATGCTCCTTACAGGCTGTGGCAAAGAAGCCGGTGGCAGCGCTAATGCGGCTGACAAGGAGACAACTGCAGCAGAGCCTGCAACAGAAGCAGCTACAGATGCGGCAACAGATGCGGCAACAGAGGCAACAGAAGTAACAGGCGAAGGCGATGTGGTTGTTCTGAAGGGAATCGTAGATCTGGTTCCTCACTCAGAGATCATCGAGCACGTTATCCCGAAGCTTGAGGAGCAGGGCATCAAGATCGAGCTTGTATCCACAGCGGCAGATGCTACAACAAACGAAAAGCTCAATGCCGGCGAGATCGACTTCAACTATTTCCAGCATGATCCCTATCTTCAGTCTGAGGTAGAGGCTAACGGATTTGATCTCATCAGTGCAGGGGGAATCCATGTAGAGCCCATCACAGCTTATTCTGACAAGTATGCTTCCACAGAGGAGATACCTGAAAATGCTGTAGTAGCAATCCCTAATGATGCTACCAATGAGTACAGAGCACTTCGTATATTAGAGCTTAACGGATTCATCAAGCTTGATCCCTCAGTAGCAGATACTCTTGCAGCTTCAGTTGATGATATCACTGAGTTCGTAAAGCCTCTCGAGATCGTAGAGCTTGATTCAGCTCAGATCATTCCTACTAAGGATGATTATGATTTCTTCATCACTAATACCAACAAGGCTCTTGAAGCCGGTATCACATCCACAAGACTCTTCAGCGAAGGCGCAGACAGTCCATATGCAAACATCATTGCGGTAAGAACGGAGGATAAGGATGATCCTGCTATCCGGGCTCTGGTAGATGCTCTTCTGGATGAAGATACGCAGAAATTCATTGAAGAGAAGTATAACGGAGCTGTAATCCCTGTAAAGTAATTCGTCTTAGATCAAAAAATCACAATTTGTCGGCCGGAGAGATCCGGCCGGCTTTTTACGGTCTGTCGGAAATTGAAGTAAATGGTATTATTACAGGTCGCATTGGGAGTTGAGCTGCGTACATGCGAGGCGTAAATGAACGGATAAGAGTATAAAATGAATTGAGAAGATGCTATGTTTTTGGCATAATAATGTATGGCGTTTGAACATTTATAATTTTATTTCATGGAGGTATAAAATGGAATTTACGACAGACATACTCAGCGTATTTGATAAGAAGTGGGCTCTGCTCACTGCAGGAAATAAGGATGAGTTTAATACCATGACGGTAAGCTGGGGAGGACTCGGCACCATGTGGGGAAAGCCGGTGGCAACAGTTTATGTCAGAAAAAGCCGTTATACACATGAATTTCTGGATAAAAATGAATATTTTACCGTAAGCTTTTATCCGGAAGAATGCAGAGAAGTGCTCAGGGTTCTTGGCTCAAAGTCCGGAAGAGATATGGATAAGATGAAAGGATCCGGACTTACCGCTAGGGAGATCTCTCAGACCATGACCTTCGAGGAAGCAGAAGTCACTTTTGTATGCAAAAAGCTTTTCTCCCAGGAGCTTAAGACTGAAAATATGCTGCCTGAGATCGCATCAAAATTCTATTCGTCAGATGCGGCGCATGATATGTATATTGGAGAGATCGTAGATATAATAAAGTGATTCTTCAGGGATGCATTCCTTGAAGAATATAAAGGCTCTGTTAATACATATAAGTTAAAATTTATATTAAAAACAGGGGCTCTGTGATCAGAGCCCCTGTTTTGTTTCTGTGAATAGCATATAATAAAAATCTTGAATAATAAAAAAATCATATGTTCTCATATAGAAAAAACTTATACCCCGAAATAAAAAACATATAACAGTAATTTGATCACAATTGTTTCAATTTTTAACCGTGAAATAAATGTGAACCGGATTGACAAATACCCCTGCGGGGTATAACTTATAACATATACCCGCTGGGGGTATATGCAAAGCATGGAAAATAACCCGGAAGAGATTGGCCGCGCGGGTATCTTTCGGACACATTGTTTTATAAGTAAAAGATGTGAGGGAAGTTCAGGCATGGATGAAAAGAAGAAAACAAACGGAGAATGTAAAGAGTGCTGTTGCCACTCGGGAAAGCATAAGGACAGAGATGAAAAAGAATACAAGGATCTGATGAACAGATTAAAGAGGATCGAGGGCCAGGTCAGAGGCGTGGAGAACATGCTTGAGAATGGCACATACTGCACGGATATACTTATTCAGGTTTCTGCCATTACCAGTGCCCTCAACAGTTTCAATAAGGTACTCTTATCCAACCATGTTAAGACCTGTGTAGCAGAGAATATACGCAAGGGTGACGAAGAAGTGGTGGATGAGCTTGTAACCGTACTGCAAAAGCTAATGAAATGATCTCGGTCACTGAAGTAAATGGAGGAAAGATATGACGCAATATAGCGTGACGGGAATGAGTTGTGCTGCCTGTCAGGCAAGAGTAGAGAAAGCGGTGTCAGCTGTACCCGGGGTTGAAAGCTGCGCTGTGAGCCTGCTGACCAATTCCATGGGTGTGGAAGGAACAGCTTCGGCAAATGATGTAATAAAGGCTGTTATCAATGCGGGATACGGTGCGAGCCTTAAAGAAGCGAAAAAGAGCGGTGCTACTGCAGTTTCGGAATATGATAACGAACTTAAGGACACTGAGACCGTTAAAATAAGAAACAGACTTATCGCTTCGGTAATTCTTTTATTACCCCTAATGTACGTATCCATGGGACACATGCTGTGGGACTGGCCGTTACCGGGATTCATGGATGGCAATCATATTGCTATGGGACTGTATGAGTTGCTGCTTACGGTAGGCATCATGGTCATCAATCAGAGATTTTTTATAAACGGCTTTAAATCACTGATCCACATGGCTCCCAATATGGATACACTTGTGGCATTGGGCGCAACGGCATCTTTTACATATAGCGTATA
Organism: Lachnospiraceae bacterium; assembly: GCA_024697065.1. GTDB lineage: Bacteria > Bacillota > Clostridia > Lachnospirales > Lachnospiraceae > NK4A136. Next base: position 19,607 of record JAILGE010000021.1, on the reverse strand, counting down.
TGCGGTATTCGCAATGACAATAGCACAAAAGAACGGAGACGCAGACCGCGTCATGTTCCTCATGGAGGAACTCTATTTTGAATCCGCTGCCATGATACTCACTCTGATCACAGTGGGAAAGCTGCTTGAATCCATATCTAAGGGCCGTACCACCAATGCCCTTAAGGAACTCATGAAGCTTGCACCCAAAACCGCATATATTTTAAAGGATGGAAAGCAGGTTGAAGTTCCTATTGAAGAGGTAAGGATACATGACCGCTTTATCCTCCGACCCGGAAGCAGTATCCCGGTGGATGGAATAGTTATAGAAGGTAACAGTGCGGTTAATGAGTCTGCGCTTACCGGTGAAAGTATCCCTGTTGAAAAGAATCCGGGAGATACAGTATCTGCCGCAACCATCAATGAAAGCGGATATATGGTCTGTGAAGCCACAAGAGTGGGTAATGATACAACACTTTCCCAGATAATACAGATGGTTAGTGATGCTGCAGCTACCAAGGCGCCCATTGCCAAGATCGCAGACAAGGTATCAGGGGTATTTGTACCTGCTGTAATCGGTATAGCAGTTATAACTTTCATTGTATGGATGATCACCGGACCGCGTGTTTCGTTTGCTTTGGCACGTGCGATCTCTGTACTTGTCATCAGTTGTCCCTGTGCGCTGGGACTTGCCACTCCTGTTGCGATAATGGTTGGAAACGGCGTGGGAGCAAGGCAGGGCATAATGTTTAAGACTGCTGCATCTTTGGAAGCGGCCGGTAAGGTTGGAATTATAGCTTTGGATAAGACGGGCACCATCACTAAGGGTGAGCCCAGTGTTAAAGGGATCTATCCTGCCGGAGGTATAGATGAAAAGGAACTTTTATCCATAGCTTATACTCTTGAAAACAAGTCCGAGCATCCGCTTGCTAAAGCAATTGCTGATCATTGTAAGGACAATAAAGTAGAGTTATTTGATTCCGATAAGTTCACAGCTCTTCCCGGCAACGGACTCAGTGCTTTCATAGCCGGAGAGGAAGCTTTTGCGGGTAACAGAGAACTCATCACCAAGAGGGCGAGGGTGGATAAGGAATTCATAAAGATCTCGGATGATCTTTCGGACCATGGTGAGACACCTCTGTACTTCTCTAAGGGTACACAATTCCTGGGGATCATATCCGTGGCGGATGTTATCAAGGATGATTCGGTGGAAGCTGTGGCATCTCTTAAGAAGATGGGAATATATGTTGCCATGTTAACCGGAGATAATGAGAAGACGGCCGCTGCCATAGCCAAAGAAACGGATGTTGATGAAGTGGTGGCATCCGTTAAGCCTGAAGGTAAGGCCGGCGTCATTAGGAATCTGCAGAAGAAGGGGAAGGTTGCAATGGTTGGTGATGGCATCAATGATGCACCCGCCCTTACCGTGGCAGATATGGGGATCGCTATCGGTGCCGGTAATGATGTGGCAATAGATGCGGCTGATGTGGTGCTTATCAAGAGCAGACTCTCTGATGTGGCAGCTGCCATAAGGCTTAGCAGGGCGACTCTAAGAGTAATACATCAGAATCTCTTCTGGGCATTTATATATAATATTATAGGGATACCCCTTGCAGCGGGTGTATTTATCCCCTTGTTCGGATGGACACTTAATCCTATGTTTGGTGCTGCTGCTATGAGTCTTTCCAGCTTCTGCGTCGTGACCAATGCGCTCAGGCTTAATCTATTTGATGTGCATGACGGCAGGAAGGATAAGAATAAAGGAAGCAGGATAAGTAATAATGATAACAAAGTAAAGGAGGACAAAAAAGAAATGGAGATCGCAGTAAACGGAATGATGTGTGGACATTGTGAGGCGCATGTTAAGGAAGCTCTTGAGAAGATCGATGGTGTTATATCAGCTGCCGCCGATCATGAAAAGAATCTTGTGACTCTTTCAACTTCAGGTGATGTGAGCGAGGATGTGCTCAAGGCTGCTGTGGAAGGCGCAGGATATGAGTTCGCAGGTATAAAGGGCTGATGATCGTGTGGGAGCTCGATCGACGGAGGATGAAGGATGAGAAAAGTATTATTATTAAACGGAAGCCCTCATGTTAACGGATGCACGGCGACAGCACTGGATGAGATGATCAAAGTGTTTGAAGCCGAGGGCGTTGAGACGGAACTGATCCAGATCGGTTCAAAGGATGTGCGCGGATGTATCGGATGCGGAAAGTGCGGCGAGTCAGGCAAGTGTGTATTTAATGATATTGTTAATGAAGTCGCTGTTAAACTTGAAGCTGCAGATGGTCTGGTAGTCGGAAGTCCTGTTCATTACGGATCGCCGGGCGGTGCTATCATCTCGTTAATGGACAGGCTTTTCTACAGCACATCATTTTCAAAACATATGAAGGTGGGAGCTGCTGTTGTAAGCTGCAGAAGAGGCGGAAATACAGCGACCTTCGATGTGTTGAATAAATATTTCACCATCAGCGGTATGCCTGTTGCTTCGTCTACTTACTGGAATCAGGTTCACGGTTTTTCCGCGGAAGATGTTAAGAAGGATTTAGAGGGGCTGCAGACCATGAGGAATCTTGCAAGGAATATGAGCTTTATGATGAAGGCTTTTGCAGATGCGAAAGTAAAGTACGGATATCCGGAAATGGAGCGCAGCAGCTTTACAAGCTTTCCGGATGGAAAATGATATTTTTCGTGTATTTCCCATAAAAAATCAGAAACGGATCCGTATATACTTATGAATTCCTGCTGGAGGATCCCTAAGGGCAATTACAGTATCGGAAAATTTAAGACGGGAAGGTTCTTAAAAGACAATGAATAATAAAAAAAATACGGGTTTGAGCATTTTTCTTGTGATCGTATTGATCATACAGTGCTTCTTTATGTCCGCAACGCTTGCTTATGCTTTCTTTGGGACTTACAGCAGCGGCTATGCAGCTGACTTCCTGTCGGTTTTATGGAGCATGGGATTAGCTCTCTTTCAGTTGGCATTCAATCTGGTTGCGATCATTACAGGAATAATCGGGCTGGTTAAACAAAAGGGAAATGTGATTGTTTTGATCGTTTCGATTCTTCTTATCATTTCTTTTTTCTTCAGTCCGTTTACGCTTCTGATCGCCATAGGAAAGCAGTTTTGACAAGTGGATCATCATGAGATATGAAAATATAACCCGGGCGGTCTTTTTAAAGAGACCTAACCGCTTTATTGCCGAAGTTGATATCGAAGGACAAAAAGAGATCGTCCATGTAAAGAATACCGGCAGGTGTAAAGAACTGCTTATTCCCGGCTGCGAGGTCTGGCTTACTGCTCCGGGAACACCGGACAGAAAGACAAAATATGACCTGGTAGCTGTACGTAAAGATACAGGGGTACTCTTTAATATAGACAGCCAGGCTCCGAATAAAGTCGTAAAAGAATGGTTGTCAAAGAAGGATTACGATAACATAAGACCGGAATTTACATATGGCGATTCCCGTATCGATTTCTATATGGAACGTGGCAAAGAAAAGTACCTGATGGAGGTCAAAGGCTGCACTCTTGAAAGAGAAGGTATCGGTTTTTTCCCGGATGCGCCTACCGAACGTGGTATAAAGCATATCCGTGAATTGATAAAAGCAAAGAAAGCGGGATATCATGCGATCCTTGCTTTCGTTATACAAATGGATGGCGTAACAACGGTACTGCCCAATACTGATACGGATCCCGGATTCGGGGAGGCACTTGCGGATGCCGGAAAGGCCGGAGTTGAAGTGTGGAATCTGACATGTCATGTCGAACCGGATCTTTTGTATATTACTTGTTAGGATGTCGAGCACCGACTGATTATGGTATAACAAGGACGTTTTGCCGTAATCAGGAGGGAACAGCGAGACAGGGATGTCGAGCACCGACTGATTATGGTATAATGAAAACGATTTATATATCACGTTTCGGTGGGGGATACGATGAATAAAAATATATTTGTTCGTCTTCTGATAGGTCTTATCGCTGTGGCTCTTTTCTTTGGTGGAACACAGTTTATCTATATCCAGTATTCCAATTACAGATTAAAAAAAAATCATGAGGCTGTACAGGACTTTGTTAACAGACAGCTGACATTTGAACCTGAAGCTCTGGACGACCAGCTTGCGGCTACGGAAAAATGGATGGAATCCGATTATCTGTATCCGGAAGATTATGGCATGATATATGAAAGAGCCGGTAATATATATAAATTTAAAGAGGATTATGCTAATTATGCAAGGAGTTTCGGTTATGCAATGTACTACCTTGAGCAGAGTCCCGATATTGATTACACCGTAAATCTTGAGCTTGATCTTGCGATGTTTTATACGGTCAATAATAATTACGATCTGGCTAAGGATGTGATCAACAGGATGCTGGTTTCCGTGGATACGAGCAGGGTCACAAATCCGCAGGTAAAAAGTTATCTGGCCCGTTTCATCGGTATACTCGCTATCCGGGACGGGGATCTGGAAAAAGCGGAAGAACAGCTTTTTCTGGCAAAGCAGATAATTGATGAGGCTCCGCATGATTTTTATACCGACTCTTATCGGGGAATAAATCAGGTCAATATCGCAAAACTTCGTTTCAGTCAGGGCAGATTTGATGAAGCCGAAGAGATCATTGAGGGTATTAAGGGATCCGATCTGTTCCTGCAGTCTGAATATGCATCGATAAAGGCACGGGATTTCGTTCTTCCTTATTATGAATTGAGGATAGCTCTTGCACTTGAAAGAGGAGAAGATGTGATCCGTTGGCTTGAGCCATATGTAAAGGAATGTGAGGAATACGGCTATAACCAGTGGGAGCTTCAGACTCTTATGTATGTTAAGGATAAGATAGGTTTTTCCGGAGATGAAGAGTATAAGGAAATAAATGATATGCTCGAAAAGGCATATACGGATTCCGCCAGGTATCAGGGAACCAGATATACCAATCTTCTCAATGGTATCATTAAAGATTCACATGACCATATGAAAGAAATATATGAGCAGGAGAGGGAACAAAGAACGAGACTGTTTATCTATCTCATGCTTTTCGTGATGCTGATCTGGATATCGCTTTTTCTCTGGGCGGTTATCAAGAAAAGCAAGCTCGACGGCCTCACGGGGATCGGATCAAGAGGTGCTTTCGATTCTGAAATGTACAAAAATAAGCGCCCTTACGGCATCATAATGATCGATATAGATAATTTTAAGAAGGTTAATGATACTTATGGTCATCAAAAGGGCGATGAAGTGCTGAAGCGACTGGGACAGATACTTATGGATATGAGAACATCCGATATCCATCCCTTCAGGTACGGCGGAGAAGAATTCGTGGTGGTTGTTTATGCAAGATCACTGCAGCTTGTTGTCAATATCGCAGAACATATCAGAAAGATATTCGAAACACAGGAGTGGGAGTTTGGAGCTAAGATCACCATCAGTTTAGGCTGTGCGGTTTCGTCCGGAGGCGGTGATGTTGTGAAGCGTGCGGATGACAATCTGTATATTTCCAAGAAGATCGGTAAGAACAGGGTTACCAGCTGAGGAGTATCACATCCTGATAAAAAGGCGCTTGTTATACACGGACGCTTTTTTGGCGGTGCTCCGGGACAGGACTCCGAAAGATCACCCGGATCAGATCGTTTATATGTAATGGGAGGAAAAAATTATGAAAAAGAAGTTATTGATGGCTGCCGGTATTATTTTTATTCTTACCGGCTGTAAGGGTGCGGATGTCAATATTGATGCCGACACGGATGTCAGCGTAAAGGTTACGGATACTTCCGCCACCGAAAATGCAGATGCTCCAGAAGTCGTTTCAGAGAATGAAGCTGATGCGGATATGACTGAAGGAACAGATATGGATGAAAGCGATACGTCAGAAGATCATAAAGATTTGTATATAGATATTGATGAGAACTCTTCAGAGGCCGTGATCCATGACGGAGACAAAGAAATCCCTGTTGATATCGCTACCGGAGTATATGGACCTTACATCGAAAAATATGATGTGGACGGAGACGGTGAAGATGAATATGTCATTGCCGAGTGCGAGGCGACCGGTACAGGTGTTTCGATCTATGGGTTATGTATAGTTGAATCAGGTAATGGAAGCACTGAACTTACAAGATATGATGGAGAATTTTTTACGGATATCATAAAAGACCGTATTGAGACTGCTTATGATAAGGATACTCACGAGGTTACGGTCACGGCAAAAAATGAAAAAGAGGATGTGAACTTCACAGTGACGCTGGAGAGAGATTCCAATCTTTCCGAAGTATACTTTGGAGATATTGTCAGAATAAAGCTTACCGGTGATGAGATCTGGCTTTCCGTTCCTACGGGGTATATCTATGAAGATGGCGTTATGCCTGAGTACGAACAGGCAGTAGATATCAAGGCACCTGTTTTCGTTGATACGGATTCGGGGATCACTGTAGGGGATTTCGTACTTGAATAAAAAAGCCGTTCGTCCGGTCTTTACCCGGGCGAACGGCTTTGGCCTTTATAAAACTTAAATGAGACTTTTAACTTTATCGATGAGACCGGATGCGGTATTTCCGGAAAGAGCGCTCTTAACGCCTGCCACGATCTTGTCTTCCATTCCGTCCGGAATATCGATCCCGGAGAGGCTCTCAAGTGTTTTTACGGGATCCTCCTGAAATTTCTTTAGCAGATCCGGGTCATTCTTTACCTTTGCAACAACGTCATCGATAGTCTTTTTAATATCCATTTTTATACCTCCTCAAAAATAAATTTTCGAATACGATTATACTACTTTTACATAAAAACTTCATATCAGCAGATTCATATGAGTGGGGAAAAAGACGGCGTTCTTTGCGTATATGAAAATTGAATGCAGAACATATGTTTGCTATAATCGGAGCATGGCTGATGAGTATAAAAAAAGTAAATATGAAGATATGCTGACGATGCCGGTGCCGGTTTCAAAAAGGGCTCATATGAGCCTGTATCAGCGGTCTGCCCAGTTTATGCCTTTTGCTGCACTGACGGGACTTGATGAGATCTATGACGAGACAGAAAAACAGCATATTCTCAAAGTCATGCTTGATAACAATATGAAGCTGTGACTTTTATTTGCAGGGAGCTCATGGTAAAATAAGTTGACATAATTTAAAAAAATGCAACTTACTTTATTGGGCGAGTTTTATATATGAGTAATTATACTAACGATTATACCGGACTTAAAGGACATCAGCGCAGAAAGCACAGGAGAAGCAGAAGGAACAGACGCTTACGCAGAAAGAAAAGACAGCAGGCAGCTCTTTTTATAATTATAGCTGTTGTTATCATCGCGGTCATGGTGATCGCAGGTGTACAGATATTCAGACATGTGGGAAAAGGTGACGGCAACGGTACGGGAGCTATGGCCGGCGTATCGGATGAAACAGCTTTATCCGTATCCGGAGAGACGGTTTCGGCCGGTCAGGTATCCGGAGAAGATGCGGAAAATGTCTCCGGTAATGAAGCGGCAGCTGCTTCAAATGATTCGGAATTTACAAAGGCCATACTTGATTTTACTGGCAGAATAGTATCGGCCAATGAGGCCTTGCATGCTTACAATGACAAGCTGGCAGCACCCTTTTATCCCGGATATACGACCTACGCGGATGAAGAGACAAGATCCATACCTGCGGAAAATGTGGTCAGCAAGCATGTGGTGCTTATCGATATGAAGACAGGACACATAGTTGCGCAAAGAGATGCGGATGCGATAATCTATCCGGCGTCCATGACCAAGGTGCTGACGGTTCTTACGGCATCCGAGATCATTAATGAAACGGATGCGGATGTGAATGACATCTTTGAGATCACGCAGGATATAACCAATTATGTTTTTTCCAACGGATGCTCGGCGGTCTGCTATGACGTGGGCGAGAAGGTATCCGTAAATGAGCTTTTTTACGGGACTATCCTTCCTTCGGGAGGTGATGCGGCTCTTGGACTTGCATATTATACGGGCGGCTCCGTTGAGGACTTCGTGGACAGGATGAATGAGAAGGTTTCGGAGCTGGGACTTTCGGGCACTGCTCATTTTACAAATCCTGTGGGCATATTTGATGAAAATAACAAGTGCACTGTAAAAGATATAGCAATGATAATGAAGGCGGCGCTTGAGGATGTGCGCTGTTATGATGCGCTTCATGAACATAAGATGATGACGGCTAAGACTCCCGAGCATCCGGACGGGATAGAGATCTCCAACTGGTTCCTAAGAAGGATCGAAGACAGATATCTCCCGGGTGAAGTGGTGGCGGCCAAGACAGGCTTTATCAAGGAGTCCGGGAACTGCGCCGTGAGCTATTTTGAAGCAAATGACGGCGGACAGTATATCTGTGTTACAGCGGATTCTTCTTCATCATGGCGTGCAATATACGATCATGCGGTCATATATAATCTCTTTTGCGGTGACGACAGCGAAGAGTCAAAAGCTGAGATAGAAGCACATCTTGTGGATCTCAGTGCGTTGGAAGAGTGATGGCCTGTGAAGACAGCCGTCAGATCTGATACGGATCAGAGTGTGAGGATGAAAAGGGGTATTTATGATACAGGATATCGGAGAGGGAAAGCTTGATATAACATATGAAAGAAGGAAACCCCGGGCAGGGGACAGGCTTTTACTCTACAGTTATAAAGATAAAGAGATCTTTTTAAAAAAGTTTGAAGACGGCAGAGTATCAGTCCCGGAATATCCGGCCTGTGGCGAAGTAGAGTGTGTTTTTTTATTCAGGATCTCGGGCATCGGATATTATACTGTCCTGAGTGAAAAGGCGGGCATGGGAGCAGAAGCGGATTTCGCATATGAGAAGCTTGCAGTCCTAAGACGGTCTGCTTCAAAGGAACTCAGATTTGCCGGCGCTACCGGATGGCAGCTTTATAAATGGTATATGGACAACCGCTTTTGCGGAAGATGCGGTGCAAAGATGGGATTTAGCGAAAGGGAACGTGCCGTAGTATGTCCCGAATGTAAATATACTGTTTATCCCAAGATAATGCCTGCTGTGATAATAGGCGTAACAAAAGGTGATGACATCCTCATGACCAGATACAGGGGACGTGAATACAAGGGACATGCACTGGTTGCGGGATTCTGTGAGATCGGAGAGACTCCCGAGGATACGGTAAGACGTGAAGTCATGGAAGAGGCCGGTATAAGAGTAAAGAATATCAGATATTACAAAAGCCAGCCCTGGGGCTTTGAGCAGGACCTCCTGTTGGGATTCTACTGTGAAGTTGACGGAGACAGCACAATAAAAATGGATAAAGACGAACTTTCCGAAGCGGTCTGGATCAACAGGAACGAGATAGAGGAAAAGTTTGAAGATATGAGCCTTACAAACGAGATGATAGTTCGTTTTAAAGAAAATGGATACGGAGGAGAGTGAAAAATGGTAAGACATGTGATCATTTGGAAGATCAAGGATGAATTTGCTGCTGATGCCGCCAAGATCAAGGCGGGCGTTAAAGAAAACCTGGAGGGGCTTGCCGGCAGGATCCCGGGAATGATCGATATCAGGATAATAACGGAAGGTCTCGGATCATCCAACGGAGATCTGATGCTGGATGCTTCATATGAAGATGAAGCTTCTCTTAAGGGATATTCGGTTCATCCCGACCACGTACATGTGGCAGATACTTATGTAAGACCCTATATGCAGACAAGAATGTGTTTTGATTACGAAGTTTGATCGGTAAGGAGCTTAGCTGTCTATGAAGAAAAGGATCGCTGTCTTTGCAAACGGTTGGAGTAATGAAATTCTGCTTCAGGCTTTGAGTGGCATGAAGGAAAGTGCTGCTTTAAGTGACCATGATATATATGTATTCTTAAGCTATGCCACTTTTGCAGACCGCAAGGATGTGAAAAGAGGAGAGCTTAATATATATAAACTTTCGAATCTGGAAGACTATGACGGTGTGATCATATTTTCTAACTTTCTCAATTCCGATGAGACTGCGGTAAAGATAGCTATTGCAGCACAGAATAAGGGAATACCTGTAGTCAGCATCGGTATGGATATAGAAGGCACATCATATATCGGTATCAATAATGATATCGGTATGAGGGCACTGGTTAAGCACCTGATCGATGTTCACGGAGTAAAACGCATTGTTTTTATCGGGGGTTCGAGAGGGCACGTAGACAGTGCGGCAAGACTGAGTGCGGTCAGAGATGAAATGGAGAGCCACGGACTTAAACTGGATCAGGAGGATATTTATTTCGCCAACTGGTCCAATTCACCGACGGTAGAAGTCATCAATGAGACCGTCAATTCCGAAAAAGGAATACCTGATGCATACGTATGCGCCAATGATATAATGGCTCTTGCTGCCTGCTCACAGCTTTTCAGACTTGGATTTGAAGTGGGAAAAGATGTCATAGTGACAGGCTTTGATCATATCACATCGGGACAGCTGTATTTTCCGTCCATAACCACAGTCTCTCTTAATTACGAATTGATCGGAAAGACTGCTGTCAACATCCTTAAGGAACGAATGGAAAATCCCAAAGCGTATCCGGAACCTTATTTCATAGAATCACAGCCGGTGATAGCGGAAAGCTGCGGATGCAGCGGACAGATCGATTACAGGAAGGTCCGTGATGAATACTGCAAGCAGGCTTATCATAATATCATCAATACCAATTATATAGATGGCATTGAGAGACTTCTTTTTATCATGATCTCAAGTGCAACGGATTATGATTCCCTGAAGGCGTCTCTTGAAAAACACTATTCAGAGGCTCACCGTTACGAAGGTGATGAATTCTACATTAATGTAAACAGATCATATCTGGAAGCTCTTGATTCCGAAGTGGGAACGGCGATAAGCGGAGTGTATGAGGATAAAATCGATACTCTGATCTCGCTTGTGGACGGCAGGATCGTTCAGCTGCCGCCGGCTGACAGGGACAGTATAGTGCCGGGATATGTAAAGAGGGACGGCGAACAGAAGGTGTTCTTCTTTGTGCCCCTTCATGAGGGGGAGAGTAATTTCGGCTATACCATCGTGACGGATAAGTCAATTCTCTTAAAAAACGGTTATTCACTGTTTTACTATAATGAGAAGATCCGTCATGCGATGCTCCAGCTTCGTACTAACTTAAGGTTAAACGCAGTGAATTCAGAGCTTACGGAACTTTATGACAAAGATCCCATGACCGGATTGTTTAACAGATTCTGTTATGAGAAGAAGGCAGTGCCGCTCTTCGAGAAGAGTCATGCCGATCACACCAGACTTATGATCATGTTCATCGATATCAATTATATGAAAATGATCAATGACCGCTTCGGACACATCCAGGGTGATAATGCCATCCATAAAGTGACAGAGGCCATAAAAAACAGCATAGAGGAGACCTGGCTTCCCATCAGATTCGGTGGAGATGAGTTCGTAGTGATAGCACCGGACAGCTCAGAGGAGAAAGCTCAGAATGTCAGGACTTCCATCATGTCATATCTTGATAAAGTGAATGCGGACGGTGAAAGGCCATATAATATTTCCATAAGTTGCGGCTTTGTCCTGACGGATCCCGAAAAGCAGGATACACTCCAGGATTATGTCAAAGAAGCCGACAGGCTTATGTATGAGATCAAGAAGAAACGACACGAGAAAGATTCCGAAATTAAACAATAAATTCGGCTTTTGTGCAATATTAATATTTACATCTTCGAAGTTTTGGTATATTCTGCAATAGTTTTCATACACAGTATCCGTATCGGGCGGATAGAACAAAGGAGGAAACTATGAAGAAGAAGATCATTAGCATGGCACTTGCTGCAATCACTGCTTTTTCACTTGCTGCATGCAGCGGTGATACTGCTCCCACAACTCCTGCAGGAACAGACGCAGGCGATGGTGAACAGGCAACAGAAGCCGGAACAGAAGCTGTTACTCCCGCGGAAGGCGTAACAGGTGATGCATCGGAAGTTAAGATCGGTGTTATTCTTGTCGGAGATGAGAACGAAGGTTACACCTACGCTCATATCGATGGCGTAAAGAAAGCGGCTGAAGCAGTAGGTATTCCTGCAGACAATATTCTCTGGAAATATTCCATCCCTGAGGATGAGAGCTGCTATGATGCGGCTATCGACCTTGTAGATCAGGGATGCACAGCTGTATTCTCAAACAGCTACGGTCATCAGTCATTTATGCAGAAGGCTGCTGAGGAAGAGCCTGATGTTCAGTTCGTTTCAATGACAGGTGATACCGCAGCAATGAGCGGACTCGATAATTTCTCCAACGCATTTACAAATATCTATGAAGCACGTTATGTATCAGGTATCGTTGCAGGTATGAAGATAGCAGAGCTTGTTGATGCAGGTGAGCTTTCAGATGCCAACTTCGATGCTGACGGAAATGTAAAGATCGGTTACGTTGGTGCTTATCCTTACGCAGAGGTTGTTTCCGGATATACAGCATTTTACCTTGGTGTAAAGAGCGTTTATGATAAGGTATCCATGGAAGTTATCTATACAAATTCATGGTTCGATATCGCTGCTGAGGGCGAGGCTGCTAATTCACTTATGGCTGACGGATGCGTTGTTATCGGCCAGCATGCTGATTCAACCGGTGCTCCCACAGCTGTTCAGTCAGCACTTGATTCCGGTAAGGTTGCTTACTCTGTAGGTTACAATGTTGATATGCTTGGCGTTGCTCCCACAGCAGCACTTACATCTGCAACAAACAACTGGTCCGTATATTACACAGAGGCTTTCAAGGATGTTGTAAACGGCGAGAAGATCCCTACCGACTGGGCTAAGGGATACACTGAAGATGCCGTTGCCATCACAACTCTCGGTGAGTCCTGCGCAGCAGGAACACAGGAGAAGGTTGATGAAGCTATCGCTGCCATCAAGGATGGTTCACTTCATGTATTTGATACCGATACTTTCACTGTTGACGGAGCAAAGGTTGATTCTGCTCTTGTAGATATGGACGGTGATTTCGAGAATGATGACGAAGAAGCTGTTTCTGACGGATATTTCCACGAGTCAGAGCTTCGTGCAGCTCCTTCATTCTATCTTAGAATCGATGGTATCACAGAGCTTACAGCAGAGTGATAAGCGAAAAAAGGGTTTTGTATGATATAAAATCTGAAACCGGGGCGGAGATCTGCCCCGGTTTTTTATGGCCGTATCCGGGGCCTCAAGTATCGCATTTTATCGGCTGATGTGGTAAATTTAATTTGTATTGGCTTTGGCAGATATTAATCAAAGAGAGAGTAAAATGAGTGAAACTGTGATCGAACTAAGGAACGTGACAAAGACTTTCGGCTCTGTTACGTCCAATGACCATGTGTCAATGAAGATTGAAAAGGGTGAGATACTTGCGCTTCTCGGAGAGAACGGAAGCGGCAAAACATCCCTTATGAACATGCTTTCGGGGATTTATTTCCCGGACGAGGGAGAGATCATCTTAAACGGAAAGCCGGTTGTTATCAGGGATCCCCGTGATGCTTACGAGCTGGGCATAGGGATGGTTCATCAGCATTTTAAGCTGGTTGATGTATTTACGGCTTCGGAGAATATGATCCTGGGGATCGATCCGAAAGCAAAGCTTGATCGCAGGAAAATCGCTGCGCAGATCAAAGAAATCTGTGATAAATACGGATTCGTAATAGATCCCGATAAAAAAGTATATGACATGAGTGTATCCGAAAAACAGACTCTTGAGATCGTGAAGGTCCTTTACAGAGGCGCGGATATCCTCATACTCGATGAGCCTACAGCCGTTCTCACACCACAGGAGACGGAGAGGCTTTTTGATGTTGTGAGAAATATGAAGAAAAACGGCAAGACCGTTATCATCATTACACATAAGCTCCATGAAGTACTCTCCATCAGTGACAGGGTGGCCATACTCAGAAGAGGACAGTATATAGGTACCGTAAACACTTCGGAAGCGACGGAAAGTTCTCTTACGGAGATGATGGTAGGCAAGAAGGTGGAGCTTAATATCGAGAGACCTGTTGCTGATAAGAAACCACTCCTGTTGGAAGTAAGAAATCTCAATTGTATCAATCCGGAGGGATTGCAGGTATTAAAGGATATCAATTTTGATGTCTACGGCGGTGAGATCCTGGGCATAGCAGGTATATCCGGCAGCGGGCAGAAGGAATTGCTTGAGTCCATAGCAGGATTGCAAAGAAATGAAAAGGGATCGAGCATTATATATTATCAGCCTCATTCAAGAGATGAGAGCATTGACGGTGACCAGCTTGTAGGCAAGAGTCCGAGAGAGATCAGGGATCTTGGCATCAGGCTGTCTTTTGTACCCGAAGACCGTCTGGGAATGGGACTTGTGGGTTCCATGGGTATGACGGAAAATATGATGCTTAAGGATTATCGTTCCAACGGACATATCTTTACCGATGTTAAGAAGCCAAGACAGCTTGCAGAGAAGATAAAGGATGAGCTGGAAGTGGTGACACCCGGGATATCTACTCCGGTAAAGAATCTTTCCGGAGGAAATGTACAAAAGGTTCTTGTGGGAAGAGAGATCGCGGCTTCTCCTACTGTTCTAATGACGGCTTATGTCGTAAGAGGTCTTGATATAAATACCTCATATACGATCTATCATCTCCTCAATGAGCAAAAGAAAAAGGGGAGTGCCGTCATATTTGTAGGCGAGGATCTTGATGTTATGGTTGCTTTGTGTGACCGTATCATTGTCTTATGTGACGGAAGGATAAACGGCGTTCTGGAATATAAGCCTGACGGAGATAATAAAGATTTTAACAAGGGAAATATAGGTTTGATGATGACTAAGATCGATTACAGGGATACGGCTGATGGAGGTAAGAAAGATGAGTGATAATTCCGCAGTTAAGGATCCTTTTATCCGTGTTGTAAAAAGAGGAGACATGAAGTCCGGACCTAAGATCTGCATCAGGATCGGATCCGTAGTAGTGTCGCTTATAGTATGCGGCATACTTATCAATGTTATCACCGGGCTTAATCCTGTCGCCGTATATGTAACTATGTTCAAGGGGGCTTTCGGAAGTACCAGAAGATCCTTTGCTACGATCAGAGAGATGATGATGTTAGCATGTGTTGCCATCGGACTCGCACCTGCGTTCAAGATGAAATTCTGGAATATAGGTGCGGAAGGGCAGATCCTGATAGGAGGCATTGTTTCTGCCGGATGCATGATCAATCTTAATATGCTTCCCACATTTCCGCTTCTTATCATCATGTTTGCGACCAGTGCTGCTGCAGGTGCTTTATGGGCACTGCTTCCTGCTGTGTTCAAAGCAAAGTGGAATACAAACGAGACGCTTTTTACGCTTATGATGAATTATGTGGCGATACAGCTTACCAGCTTTTTCGTTTCAAAGTGGGAGAATCCAAAGGGCTCGAACACTGTGGGTATAATTAATTCCAATACACAGGCGGGCTGGTTTCCCGAAATATTCGGACAGAAATATACACTCAATATAATATTGGTGGTAACACTGGCCATACTTATGTGGGTCTATCTCAAATATACCAAGCACGGTTATGAGATCGCTGTTGTGGGTGATTCGGAGAATACAGCCCGTTACGCAGGTATCAGTGTTTCCAAAGTTATAATCCGTACCATGCTCTTATCGGGAGCTGTTTGCGGTATAGCCGGATTCCTTGCAGTGAGCGGGGCTTCACATACGATATCAACATCAACTGCGGGAGGCAGGGGATTCACCGCCATCATAGTTGCATGGCTTGCCAAATTCAATTCATTTTATATGCTTTTGATCGCACTTCTCCTTGCATTCCTGGGCAGCGGTGCGACCGAGATCGCATCCAAGTGCAAACTCAATGATTATGCATCGGATATGATAATAGGCATAATCCTTTTCTTCATACTTGCCAGTGAATTCTTCATAAATTATCGACTGGTATTCAGAAAACATGCAAAGGAGGAGGCATAATGGCTACATCCCTGATTCAGCTTTTACTGGGCGCCGTTGCTTTTGGAACCGTGATAATGTTCGGCTGTATAGGAGAGATAATCACAGAGAAGGCCGGCAACTTAAATCTCGGAGTCCCTGGTATCATGTACCTTGGCGGTATCGCTTCCCTGGCATCTGTTTTTATTTATGAAGGCAGCACCGATGCTCCCAATAAGATCCTTTGTGTCATCATTGCGCTTTTGAGTGCTTTTATCGCATCGGCATTGGGCGGTCTGGTATATGCTTTCCTGACCATCACCTTAAAAGCAAATCAGAACGTGACAGGACTTACACTTACCATATTCGGCTCCGGAGTGGCAAACTTCTTCGGCGGTTCACTTAATACTCTTGCCGGAAGATTCGAGCAGATCGCTGTCCCCGTGACCAGTTCCGCCTTCAAAGCAGTAACACCTCTTTCAAAGGCAGGAACAGTGGGAAAAGTACTATTCTCTTACGGTTTTATGGTTTATCTGGCTGTGATCACCGCTGTCATCACACATTATTTCTTAAATCATACAAGGAGAGGTCTTAATCTCAGGACCATTGGTGAGAATCCCGCTGCTGCGGATGCTGCGGGCATAAATGTTACAAAGAATAAATATCTTGCCATATGCATAGGTGCCGGTATATCGGGCTTCGGCGGTGTCTATTATGTAATGGACTACATAAAGGGAACGTGGGCTAATGACGGTTCCATTGAGACGCTGGGATGGCTTGCTGTAGCGCTTGTTATCTTTACTACATGGAAAAGCATCAATGCCATCTGGGGGGCATATCTTTTCGGAATACTTTACTGGATGTATCTCTATATCCCCGGACTCACAAGAAGCTCTCAGGAGATATTCAAGATGCTTCCCTATGTTGTGACCATTATCGTACTTATTGTCACAAGTCTCAGGAACAGCAAGGACAAACAGCCGCCTGCGGCTTTGGGACTTCCTTATTTCAGAGAAGAGCGATAAGATGAGGATAACAGAAGTCTGAAAAAGATTTCTGGCCGTGGAGGGTAAAAAATGGAACTGCTTGAAAAGCGTATAGAACAAGACGGAACTGTTAAAGAGGGGAATGTCCTTAAGGTTGATTCTTTTTTGAACCATCAGATGGATATCGGACTTTTTAATGAAATGGGCAAAGAATTAAAGAGACTCTTTGCTGATAAAAAGATCACAAAGATCCTTACCATTGAAGCTTCCGGTATCGCCATAGCAGCGGTTGCGGCGCAGTATTTTGATAATGTGCCTGTGGTATTTGCCAAGAAATCCCAGTCCATCAATCTTGACGGAAGTGTATATTCCACCAAGATCCGTTCTTTCACCCACGGAAGGGAATATGATGTTATAGTTTCGAAAAAGTATCTTTCACCGGAAGATCATATACTCGTAATAGATGATTTTCTCGCTAATGGCTGTGCTATCGAGGGTCTTATCCAGATCATCAGGGAATCGGGAGCTTCTATCGAGGGTGTTGGGATTGCCATCGAGAAGGGATTCCAGGATGGAGGAAAGAAGCTGAGAGAGGCCGGTGTTAATCTCCATTCTCTTGCCATCATTGATTCCATGGATGCTTCTACAGGCAAAATCATTTTCAGGCATCTTTAAATAAAATACCCGTTATTATATAATAAAATCAGGTTTTGTAAGGGATTACAAAATAGATAACGGAGGGCAGTGGCATATGAAGAATATTCTTTTTATCGCATCCGAGGGTGTTCCCTTTATCAAGACGGGAGGGCTTGCCGATGTGGTTGGATCGCTCCCGAAATGTGTTGATAAGAGATACTTTGACATAAGGGTTATGATGCCGAAGTATATGTGTATGAGTCAGGAAATGAAAGACCTGATGAAATATAAGACACACTTCTACATGGATTTTCACTGGAATAATGAATATGTTGGTATACTTGAGGCTGAGTATGATGGCGTAAAGTATTATTTCATAGATAATGAGATGATGTTTGGAGGCTTTAAGCCTTACAGCGGTAATGTCTATGATGACATAGTGAAGTTTGCTTTTTTCTCAAAGGCGGCTCTTTCAGCCATACCTTTACTGGGATTTGAACCGGATCTCATCCATTGCCATGACTGGCAGACGGGACTGGTACCGGTATATCTCAGAGAGCGCTTTGCGGATAATCCCATGTTTGCGAGAATGAAGTCTGTTATGACCATTCACAATCTTAAATTCCAGGGAAAGTGGGATGTTCCCGAAGTACGTGATATCACGGGTATTCCAGCAAGTTATTTCACTCCGGATAAGCTGGAGGCATATAAGGATGCAAACCTGTTAAAGGGCGGTCTCGTATATGCGGATGCCATTACCACGGTAAGCCAGACCTATGCTGAAGAGATAAAGACTCCTTTCTATGGCGAAGGCCTGGACGGTCTGCTCCGTGCAAGGTCGGACAGTCTCAGGGGTATACTTAACGGTATAGATTATGATGAGTACAATCCTGCAGCGGATAAGTACATCGAATATAAGTATGATGCCAGAAACTTCCGAAAGGAAAAGATAAAGAATAAACGTGCTCTTCAGAAGGAGATGAATCTTGAAGAGGACGATCATATCATGATGATCGGCATTGTTTCCAGACTTACGGATCAGAAGGGCTTTGATCTCATCGCTTATATCATGGACGAACTCTGCCAGGATGCGGTTCAGATAGTTGTACTGGGAACCGGAGAAGAGAGATATGAGAATATGTTCCGCCATTTTGAGTGGAAGTACGGAAACAAAGTATCCGCCAATATCTGTTATTCGGAAGGGCTTTCACACAGGATCTACGCAGCCTGCGATGCATTCCTGATGCCCAGCCTCTTTGAACCCTGCGGTCTTTCCCAGCTTATGGCGCTTCGTTACGGAACGGTGCCCATCGTCAGGGAGACAGGGGGACTCAAGGATACGGTCCTGCCTTATAATGAATTCAACAGTACAGGTACAGGCTTCTCATTCATGAATTACAATGCTCATGAGATGCTGGCTACCATCAGATATGCCGAGAAGATCTATTATGATAAGAGGCGTGAGTGGAACAAGATGATCGACCGCGCCATGGCAGAGGATTTCTCATGGCATGTGTCGGCTTCAAAATACCAGGAGATGTACGACTGGTTGATAGGGTAACCTCTAGGGCGCATAAATACTGACTGTTTGAGACACACAAAGTCAATCTGACATCAATTTCCGCTTATTTTTGATGTCAAAGGCTGCCAACATAATATTTAGAGATTAAAGACACAATCTTCAGAAGACACAATTCCGGAGAGAGTGTCTTTTTTCGTCTGCAAATACACTGAATGGAGGAAAAACGATGAACGAAGCGACTTAAGAAAACTTTGTCACAGTTCAAGGAGCTAGGTTCTGTTGTTTGCCTTTTCCGGTATGTGCGTCTGTATAAATCCGGGGAGATTTGTAATACTAAATCGAAGTTATATGCGGACGGAATAAGATTGACCGTGGGAAGAATATTTTCCAATTTTGGTCATGCCACATTGGCATCCGTCCGGTAAAAGCTGTTTTGCCCGAAGCTTTCTATCGCGGAAGATCCTGTATGTGGTTCAGCTCATGTACAAATTGCTGATTACTGGCTTGGGGAACTTGGAAAAGATGTTATTGACGCATACCAGGCGTCAAGACGTGGCGGCTATCTGCAGTGCGAAAGACGGAAAGATGGCAGGATGTCTTTAAG
>JAILGE010000022.1 GCA_024697065.1 Lachnospiraceae bacterium | reverse complement strand
ATGGTTCTGAGCAGAAGCTTCTGCACGTTGCCGGAGAATGCGGGACCGTCCATGGATACTATATCTAATTGGTATGAAGACATGTTACTCCCTCATCCGTCAGGCTTCCCCTGACGCCCCTATATTATTTCTTCGCTTTCTCGAATACTTCGTCGATGGTGCCCACAAGAAGGAAGGCACTCTCAGGCAGATCATCGCATTCTCCGTCAAGTATCATCCTGAAGCCGCGGAGGGTCTCCTTAAGCGGAACGTACTTTCCGGGAAGTCCCGTGAACTGCTCTGCAACAGAGAAGCTCTGCGACAGGAAGTTCTGGATCTTTCTTGCCCTGTAAACAGCCTGCTTGTCATCCTCAGAGAGCTCATCCATACCCATGATGGCGATGATATCCTGAAGCTCTCTGTATCTCTGCAGTACCTGCTGAACACCCTTAGCTATCTCGTAATGCTCCTTACCCAGGATATCCGGTGAAAGGATACGGCTGGTGGAATCCAGAGGATCAACTGCAGGATAGATTCCCTTTGATGCGATATCACGGGAAAGGACCGTGGTAGCATCCAGATGGGTGAAGGTCGTGGCCGGAGCCGGGTCCGTAAGGTCATCCGCCGGAACGTATACCGCCTGAACTGAGGTGATGGAACCCTTCTTTGTGGAAGTGATCCTCTCCTGAAGGGCACCCATCTCTGTTGCAAGGGTGGGCTGGTATCCAACGGCTGAAGGCATACGGCCGAGAAGAGCCGAAACCTCGGATCCTGCCTGTGTGAACCTGAAAATATTATCGATGAAGAGGAGCACATCCTGATTCTTCACATCTCTGAAGTACTCCGCCATGGTAAGTCCCGAAAGACCGACCCTCATTCTGGCCCCGGGGGGCTCATTCATCTGACCGTATACCAGGGCGGTCTTATCCAGAACTCCGCTCTCCGTCATTTCTCCGTAGAGGTCGTTTCCTTCACGGGTACGCTCTCCAACACCGGTGAATACGGAATATCCGCCGTGCTCTGTAGCGATATTTCTGATAAGCTCCTGAATAAGAACGGTCTTACCTACACCGGCACCTCCGAAGAGACCGATCTTACCACCCTTCTGATAAGGACAGAGAAGATCAACGACCTTGATACCGGTCTCGAGAAGCTCGGTATTGGTTGACTGCTCCTTAAATTCCGGAGCCGGTCTGTGTATAGGTGAGTATTCAACATTTTCAGGAGCCGGCTTATTGTCGATAGGCTCTCCGAGTACGTTGAATATTCTTCCGAGACAGGCTTCGCCAACGGGAACCGTTATGGGGCTTCCGGTCGCGATAGCATCCATGCCTCTAACCAGTCCGTCTGTGGGACCCATGGCTACACATCTTACTGTATCGTCACCCAGGTGCTGCGCAACCTCTACCACAAGTTCCGTCTTGTCCTTACGCTCGATCTTAATAGCTTCATTGATCTCGGGAAGTCCTTCCGTAAACTTGATGTCGAGTACGGCACCGACGATCTGAGTCAGTTTGCCTTTAATTTGCTCTGCCATCTTGTGTTTATCCTTTCGTTAATAATAACTTATCTTCAGCTGATAGCGTTTGCACCAGCAATGATCTCGGTAAGTTCCTGAGTGATGGATCCCTGACGTGCTCTGTTATAAAGAAGTGTCAGATGCTCGATCATCTCTGTCGCATTGTTGGTCGCATTATCCATTGCCTGCATACGTGCACCGTTCTCTGATGCCTGTGCCTCGATCAATGCACCGTAGATCAGGCTGGCCATGTACTTCGGAATGATAAGATTGAGTGCTTCCTCGTCTTCGGGTTCAAAGTTCATGGGAGCCGATTTCTTATCAGTCTCCTCCGAAGATGCATCTTTGCCGCTTACCTTGGTCTCCCCTGTCTGCTCATTCTTATCCTCACCGTACTTCTCCGGTGTACCTACAGGTAAAAGCTTAAGCAGTGTCGGAATATGTGACACGGTATTCTTAAAGAATGTATAAGCAAGGTAAATCTCACTTACCTCTCCCGCAGCAAAACCTTCCAGAAGCTCTCCGGTGATCTTGTTTCCATCCTTGATATTCGGTGCCTCTATAGCCTCCGAGAAATCAGCCATGATCTCATAACCGGCACGCTTGAAGGCATCTTTTGCCTTCTTACCGATAACATAGATCTTAGTATTATCGGGCGTAAATTCCGGATTGCGCGTTACCATCTTGATGATGTTTGCGTTATATCCGCCGGCAAGTCCTTTGTTTGAAGTGATCACTATAACTACCTTCTTGCCGTTCTCTCCGGCCTTAAGGTAAGGATGATTGATCCCCTCTGACTTGGCAAGGATCGACGTCACGGTATCATATATCGAATTGAAATAATACTTCGACTGCTCCGCGCGGGCTTTTGCCCTCTGGAGCTTAACCGTTGAAACCAGCTTCATCGCCTTGGTGATCTGCTGCGTATTCTCGATACTTGTACGGCGTCTTTTGATGTCTCTCATCGAAGCCATAACAGATTACTCCTTCTCTTCGATAATCAATGGAACTGCTTTCTGAATTCCGTTATAACTGCCGCAAGCTTCTCCTCGAGTTCCTTGGACATCTCCTTCTTGGTACGGATCTCCTCGGGAATCTCGGAATACTTTGTATCAATAAAATCAAAGAGCTCATCCTGGAAGCGCAGAACATCATCAACAGGAATATCAAGAAGATACTTCTTGGTAGCTGCATAAATAATGATGATCTGATACTCAACAGCCATGGGCTTGTACTGAGGCTGCTTAAGCATCTCTCTGATACGCTCACCCTGTGCAAGACGCTCTCTCGTATCGGCATCAAGTTCCGAACCGAACTGTGAGAAAGCAGCAAGCTCTCTGTACTGCGCAAGCTCAAGACGGATAGGTCCAGCGATCTTCTTCATAGCCTTGATCTGAGCAGAACCACCTACACGGGATACCGAAAGACCGGCATTGATAGCGGGGCGGAAACCTGCATTGAACATCTCAGTCTCAAGATAGATCTGACCGTCCGTTATGGAGATAACGTTAGTCGGGATATAAGCGGCAACGTCGCCTGCCTGAGTCTCGATGATAGGCAGTGCGGTAAGTGATCCTCCACCGTATTCCTCACTCATGCGTGCTGCTCTCTCAAGCAGTCTTGAGTGAAGGTAGAAAACGTCACCGGGATAAGCTTCACGTCCGGGCGGACGCTTAAGAAGCAGTGAAAGTGTTCTGTATGCAACAGCGTGCTTACTTAAGTCATCATAGATAACAAGTACATCTTCGCCGTTCTCCATCCACTCTTCACCGATGGCACATCCTGCATAAGGAGCGATATACTGAAGAGGTGCAAGCTCGGAAGCCGTAGCTGCAACCACTGTGGTATATGACATCGCACCGAATTCGGTAAGAGTCTTAACTATTGTTGCAACGGTAGAAGCCTTCTGACCGATGGCAACATAGATACATTTAACATTCTGTCCCTTCTGGTTGATGATGGTATCGATGGCGATAGCCGTCTTACCTGTCTGACGGTCACCGATGATAAGCTCACGCTGACCTCTTCCGATGGGAACCATGGAGTCGATGGCCTTGATACCGGTCTGCAGAGGAGTATCAACAGAATGTCTGGTGATAACACCCGATGCAACTCTTTCGATCTGACGGTACTTGTCAGTCTCAATAGGGCCCTTGCCGTCGATGGGCTGTCCGAGTGAGTTTACAACTCTTCCGAGCATCACATCACCTACGGGAACCTCAACAACTCGACCGGTTGTCTTAACGGTGTCACCCTCGGAAATATTATTCTGGGCTCCGAGAAGAACAGCACCGACGTTGTCTTCTTCCAGGTTCATGACCATTCCGTAAACATCGCCGGGGAACTCAAGCAGCTCACCCTGCATTGCCTTCTCAAGACCATGTATTCTGGCGATGCCGTCTGCAACCTGAATTACAGTTCCGACTTCGGAGACTTCCAGTTTGTCGGCATATCTCTTGATCTGATCCTTGATCACCGAACTGATTTCTTCTGGTTTTAAATTCATGGATCTGTCCGCACCTTTCCTAAAATTTATTTATCCGACCTGAACATCAGCAAGTGACTTTTTCAGGCCATCAAGTCTGGTTCTGATACTTGAATCCACTACTCTGTCGCCGATCCTGATCACCATACCACCTATCAGATCCTTATCTTCAGAGTAATGCATCTCCATCTCCTTATACCCGGTAGTATCAAGGAGTTTGCGTTCGACCGCTGCTTTCTGGGAATCCTTGAGAGGAACCGCCGTTGTCACGAAAGCAACACCGATGCCCTTGTATTCCTTAACTCTTGCAGAGAAAAATGCAAGGATGGCATCCAGCTCCTTATAACGTTCCTTTTGAAGCAGGAGTCTTAAGAACCCGGTGATCTCATCGGATACACGTCCGTGAAACACTTCTTCGATCATCTTCTCCTTCTGATCTCTGGTGATCTTTGGATGATTCATGACCACATTGAAATCGGGATTCTGATCGAGGACCGCCTTAAGCGCTTCCATCTCTTCAAAGAGCAGGTCGACCTTATTCTCTTCAACCGCAAGGGAAAACAAAGCTTCCCCGTAGGTATCTGCAGCTAGCTTCGCCATGTATCGTCACCTATTTCCTTCAGTGTATCTTCTACCAGTTCATCCTGTACTGAGGTATCGATATTCTTTGCAACGACTTTAGCCGCCATAAGGGATGCGATGTTAACCATTTCCTGTTTAACCTCATCCTTTACGCGCTTCTTCTCAAGCTCTGCCTCGTTGTTTGCACGCTCAATAATGGCAGAAGCTTCCTTCTTTGCGTCGGAAACGATCTTGTCTTCGTTTGCGAGAGCACGCTTTCTTGCTTCGGCAAGTATGCGCTCAACTTCGTTCTCAGCGTCCGAAAGCTTGGCTTCATACTCTTTCTTAAGCTGTTCTGCGTCTTCCTTATCCTTCTTAGCCGACTCGATATCACTCTGGATACGCTCGGTACGACCTTGCAGTACCTTACGCGCCGGATTGAACAGGTTGTAGGAAAGTACCAGGAACAGCGTAAAAACAGCGAGCAGCGTAAGCCCGGAATCAAACAGAAGCTGCAGGTCCAGTCCGAACAGTCTGGTCATTGTCTCACCGCCGTCGGCACTGCTTAAAAGCATATTTATTGCTGCTGTATTCAAGCCCGGAGGGCCTCCTTTCTTTCAGATTTTCCTGAAAAGCTCTATGGGACAGATCCCGTAAAGCTTATTAAGGCAGGTTCCCGTTATACAGCCTGGAAAGGCTTAACGAACATCAGAAGCATGGCAACAAGAAGACCGTAAAGACCTGTGGTCTCCGCAACTGCCTGACCGAGAAGCATGGTAGAAGTGATATCACCCTTTGCACCCGGATTGCGTCCTACGGCTGATGCTGCATGACCCGCTGCAATACCCTGGCCGACACCGGGGCCTACACCGGCGATCAGCGCAAGTCCTGCACCGATTGCGGAACATCCGTAGATAAAATTCTGATCAAAACCCATGATTTGTTCCTCCTTAAAAGTGTTCTTAAATCTTTCTTTTAATATTTAAGTTCAGACGTCATAAAAAGCAGAACGTCATATCACCCCTCATCAGTTGTACGCGCATCCGTGATGTAAGTCATGGTCAGCATACAGAATACGTATGTCTGGATCGCACCGGAGAACATATCGAAGTAAACATGCAATGCACCGGGCCATGCGTACGCTATCATAGAAAGCAGTCCGTATACCAGCGACATCATTACGGTTCCTGAAAGGACATTCGCAAAGAGACGGAGCGAAAGTGAAATGGGAACCGCGAAATCACCTATAAGGTTGATGGGGATCCAGAACGGCCACGGGCTCATAAGTCCCTTTATAACTCCGCTCACATGCTGGTATTTGAACTTGTTAAAAGTGATAAGCGTAAATGTCAGGACACCCAGAGGGAAAGTCACACCGTAATCAGCTGTCGGAGGACGGAGTCCCAGAAGTCCCGAAAGATTGGAAAAAAGAATAAATATAAATATCGTCCCGATATAATTCCTGAAAGCCCCCGCGTGCTTGCCCATGGTACTCTTAACAAGACCATCCAGCAGATCGACACCCATCTCCACAAAATTCTGGAAACCGGTGGGCACCTCTGCGGCTTTCAGCATGCTGCGTTTAGCAAACATTGAAAAAATCGAAAGTGTCAGAACGACCAAAATCAGACAAATATGAGTTGTGGTGATCCAAAGTGTCTGGCCGCCGATCTCGAACGAGAAAACGCCTTTGACCATAAAGCTGTCAGCACTGAAATCATCCAGAGACAGAAGCATTCCTACTCCCATTTGTAACTCTCCTTACAGTTTATTTAAACCCTTTAAAATCCTCGCGCATCTTAGCTATTTCTGCGCGGTATTTTTCACTCATGCGGGAGACCTGTTCATCAAGAGCCGCCCTCTCTTCCGGCGTGTATCCGAAAGCATCCTGCTCCTTTGCATCCTTAACATCTTCCGCCGTCCCTTCCGCTCCATCGATCCCCGCACATACTCTCGCAGTGATCTTTGCCGTAAAAGGTTCCGCATAAGCAGAAAGCTTAAGGCATAACAGCCCAGCAAAAAAACAAAGCGGATCCGCAAATCCAAAGTAAGCCGTCAATGCCATGAGCGCAGTCATGATAAAAAATCTTATCATCGCACCCGTTCGCATTACCGCTATGGCGCCCTTCTCATCGCACCCGAACGATCTCACTATAGTTCGTTCCATGTGCCACGCCATCACAACGGCAGTTATCGCTCCCATCCAAAGGCCCGTGCTTCTGTAGCCCGGTCTGTCAAAGAATATCAGAAGTATTATCTGTACCGTCACCGCCAGAAGGATTATTCCTATCCAGAGTTCCGTCAGAGCTTTGTGCTCCGCCCATTTCTTCCGCAGATCCGTCATCTGTATTCCTATCTTCAGCCGTCAGTCCTCTGGCGAGCTTGTAAACATTGGTAAACCCGGCGAGTGCTCCCACAAAGAAAAGAACCACTGCCATAAATGATGTCCCGAAGTGTTTGTCTATCAGGTATCCGACATAAAAACACAGAAAGATGGGCACTACCATCGATATCGCAAACTGCGAGATCATAGGCAGCAATCTGGCTGTCTGCCGCCTGTCCCTTTGCTTCTTTTTCTCGGAACGATCCATACCCGATTATTATAATGATTTTCGTGCTCTGTGTCTACCCTTTGCATCTTTCGGAAAGACTGCTTCGTCCTTATCAAGATCATTCTCAAAGAAGTCTTCATCAACGTAGCCTTCATCAATGTAGCCTTCTTCAAAACAATCTTCTTCTAACATAGCCGCTTCCCGCACAGACTCTTCTTCCGGATCATCCTCTATATATTCACTTTCATCACTATCCGTATCGGAAACGTTCTTTTTCTTCGTCTTCTTTTTGCTCTTTTTTCTGACAAGACGGATGAAACGTTCCACTGCAGACAGCAGGATCATCTCGATGATTATATACAGATGACCGATCCAAAGGCTCAATACCACCCCGTTCTTCTTTAGCAGATATCCCGACGAAAAGCCGTAAAGGGCAAGCATAGACGTAGTCGCAAGTGCAAGAAATAATATCGGAAGATTAAAGAGCAGCTCCTTCATGGCCTTGAGAAAATCCTTGAAAGAAGCATCGAAATATACAAATCTGCCGATGATCATCAATATGAAATACATTATGATGGCATCGTAATTATTATCCAGATAGACATATTTGATATACCCGAATACGGCAAGCATGTAGATCATGGCCGCGATCCTGAGAGGGCTCTTTAATTCACCTTTCAGCCTGTGCATGGGGATAAACAGGTGATCGATAACATTGGTTATCACTATAGCCAGAACAAGAGCCGCCAGCAAAAGCAGGTCGCTGTGCTCATCCCATAATACATATATATCTCTGTTAAATGAAAAATATCTGTAATCGATAAGAAAATAGATACCGGTAAATAAAAGGATCGACGTGGACGAGATCATCAGCTCATAATACTTTTCGCATCTGAGCTCCTCCTTAGTCTTCTTTCCGATCTTCAGCAGAAGCCTTACGACCGTAAGTACAAGTGCCGAAATAAGGACAAACCAAAGTATGTCCGGCATCGCAGTGTAGTGTTTGATATAATCCTCGAAACTCATAAAAACTCCCCGTGACTTTTTATCACAGAAATCACCTTACGTCAAATCAGGGAGGTGTCAAACCGTATCCGGTATAAAATTGTGTAGGAACTGCTTACGAAGTATAATCATATCAACCGGATCAATTGGTCAAGTAATGCTGCTGTATTATAGGGGAGAAGCACGCATGCCTTCAATAGAACTGATCACACCTGAAAGAATGTATGAACGCAGCATGCAGCGAAGAAAATTTATTTTTTTCACTGCCCTTGCCTTGATCGTAATACTTATCGGATTCAAAACAGTTTACAGCCGCGGCAGAGACAACGCTATTGCAGGTCTGCCTGTCCCCGTTCAGGGAGAAGCAACCGGCGGCACTTCCATGAAGATAGGAAAATATGACGTAACGCTTGACTATGTGGCTTCCTATGATATCGATGCACTTGTCATAAGCACCCACAACTATTCCGGTACCGGTCTCGACAGCAGGCTCGTGCCGAGAGATATCGCTTTAGCATGGGGAAAGGTTGCCGAATATAACACCCGAATTGATTTCAACTGGAGCCAGTCGGGGCGCTTTTGCAGATTCGAGCTTCACGGTGATGACTATCGTAACGCATGTCAGTACTGTCCAAATTACGAATGTGAAGCATCAAATAATCATCTCATCGCATGTGACAGTTCCATCAGGTCCAAGATCAAAAAGATCCGCCGCGGAGACCATGTAAGGATAAAGGGTTATCTTGTGAACTTAAGCGCCGTTACATCAGACGGAAGAACATACTATTGGAACAGCAGCACCTCCAGAGAAGATACAGGAAACGGTGCATGCGAACTGATATATGTTACTTCAGTTGATTGGAAATGACGGTTTCGGCAAGCACACGCTTTACCACATCAGCATCCAACGGCTTGGTTATATATGACGTGAATCCCGCTTCTTTAGCTTTCTTTTTTGCATCATCAAACGCATCAGCAGTCATTGCAATAACAGGTATGGAATCCGCATCTCCGCGACCGGAACTCCTTATGGCCGCAGCAGCCTCGTAGCCATTCATCCTCGGCATCTGTATATCCATGATTATCGCATCGTAATATCCGGGTTCCCTGCTCTCATACATTTCCAGGGCTTCGATCCCGTCACAGGCATGTTCGCATTCAACTCCGGTCGCATCCAGTATTCTTAGAGCAATCTCCGTATTTATCTCATTATCCTCTACCAGGAGCACTCTTCCGGAGAGTTCCACATTAAAATCATCATTTTTTTCTTCATAAGGATCAGTTTCGGCGATCTTAGCCTTGATGAATAATGTGACTCTGGTACCCTTTCCAAGTTCACTTTCAATCTCAACCGTACCTCCCATGAGTTCCGTGAGACGTTTCACTATATACAACCCCAGACCCGTTCCGCCTGATATCTTCCTTCTCTCTTCATTCTCCTCGTCCTGGCTGAAGGGTTCAAACATATGTTTTTTGAAATTCTCAGACATACCGATACCCGTATCTTCCACAACCATTTTACAGATAGCGGTGTGCTCATCCAGTCTTTTATTTGTAACACAGATAAATATATTTCCTCCGGAAGGAGTATACTTAAGCGCATTCATTACGATATTAAGTCCGATCTGCCTCCATCGCACAGGATCGGTCATTATGGGAATATCTTCACAGTCGCCTTCAAACTCTATAGTTATATTTTTCCTCTTGGCTTCCATCTCAATAAGGCTCTGGAATTCCTCCATGAAATAGCCGTAAGGATATGTTTCCTCATGGATCTCGATCTGTCCGCTGTCTATCTTCGAAATATCCAGAACGTCATTGATAAGGCTGTTTAAGAAAGCGCTTGCATGTTTGATACTGTCCAGATCATGTCTCAATCTGTCCGGATCTTCCATATCACGATATGCAAACTCCGTCATATTCTTCACTGCGGAAAGCGGAGTACGGATGTCATGACTTATCCTCGATATGAAATCAAGCTTCGCCCTGTCCGCCGCTTTTGCGGATTCCAGCGCTTCCGCCATTTGTCTGTTGCGTTCCTTTTCTTCCTCAACACTCTTTGTAACATCCGATCCGATAACGATCAGTTTTCCATCATTATAATCTAACCGGCTGTATCTTATCTGTTTCTTATAAGTGCATTTCTTATCCAGAGGATCCACCATATCAATATGCAGCATAACTTCCTGATCTTCGGAAAGCTTTTCCGTTACGGAAGCAAGAGAGAGCTGCTCATTATATTTCTTTTTTAAATTGTCATCACCCACAGCGCTGCAGCTCCAGCGTACAAATCTGTCATATTCCACAGTCATATGCAGATTGGGAGTAGGGCCGTTTTTCTTTAGTATCCAGCTTCCGAAGCGCAGAGTCATTTCCGAAGTCTCAGGATCAAGAACAGCCACAAAATCAACAGTCTCGGCGATGGTCTTTTTCATGATGACATCATCGATCTCAAGCTGGCGCTCTTTCGCATAAATATCAGTGATATCGGTCTTGGATACGATTATCCCCTCACCGCCGTCTTCTCTTTTGATGAGTCTGAAAAGTTTACGTCTGATCTCAGAGTTATCTTCAACACAGTCAACCGCAAAAAGCAGCTCTGTTTTTTTCTTCAGTTCATTTTCAATATTGGAGATATCAAATCTTTCCCTGAATCTGCCGCCCTCTTCCGGTGACAGATATTTTGACGTGACACGTTTCACATAATCACTCAAAGGAAGTATCTTCACGCCATCGTAAGTCTGCTCGCCGCGCCTGAAAAATGTACCGTAGAAAAGCTCTATTGTCTCTTCAACCGGATCTATCACCGCGATCATGTCGTTGATATCGAGTGCCGCAAGCTGCATGATATTGTTAGCATCCTTAAGTCTTTCAGCCTGTTTGTTTATGGAAATGTCCGTGGTATAGAAAAATGCAAACAGTTCATCCGTTTCCGGGTGTCTGACCAGAACGATCATGGTAGAAACCCATGTAAGCTTCCCGCCAATAATACGCCTATATTCCAGAGTCTGTTCCGTGCGGCCCTCTTCAAAGGCTTTCAAAAGTCCCAGTCTGGAACAAACTCTCGTGAACTTGTTTCTCTCATCGGGATAAGGGATCTGAGATGCTGACAGAACAAGAGCATCCTGAGTCTCCGAGCGCTGTTCTCTCGCTCCCGGGTTCGATTCCAGTATCGCATCGATCACAGACCGCTCAGGCCGTTCGCTTTCCTGTCCCTTTGCCGCGCCGCCGTAAAAGTACGTTACCAATCTATCCTGTGAAACATTGAAACACGAAGTATTTATTATCTTCCCCTGAAGGCTTTGGCCCCGGATCATCTGATCTGCAAATATCCGCTCTTCCATCTTGATGGCTGTGACATCGGAGGCAAAAGCAATACAATGATCGGTCTCGCCGTTCTCTCCCAAGAAAGCAATAAACCTGAGGTGTATCCATACGGATATACCCTCAGGTCTTATCTCGATAGTGCATCCGGCGGTAGCACTTCCCTCGTCTATGGCTCTTACAGCTTCCCTGAATAGAAGCTCATGCATCGGAACCATTTTAAAAAGAGCAACAAAACTCTCCGTGAACCGTTCTCCCGATTCCGGCGCCACTCCAAATCCCTTTGGAAGCTTTAATCCTTCATATCTTTGTTCTTTGGGATAATAGACAAAAGTAAGAATATTAGCCTTATCAAGCATCTCATCAAGGATCTGCTCCGAATGGCTTAAGAATAACTTTCGTACCGCCGCGTTGTTCTCTGTCATATTCATATCTGCCCCCTCTGCATCCGACACAACGTTTGGTTAATCATCATTATAATATTAAACGTCGTAAACCGAAACCCAGCAATTTCATCCTGCCCATGACGGACGAAGCAATGATCCCTATCCGGTATGTTCCGGGCAAAAGATCCTCTCCCCGTATCACAGTCCTGAAGCCTGCCATAGCGGTATTTATCTGATCCGGTGTATTTGCTTCAATATCTTTTCTGTAGATGTCTTCCGGTTTCACTGTGTAGTAGTGCCCCTTACAGTCTCCGGACTCTCCCTTCAATACCAGTCTGCGTTCAAAAACCGCATTATCCGAACCTATAATAAAGCTGTATCCGTCAATGTAGAAAAGACTGCCTTTTGCTTTGATGTGTTCCGCCGCTTCGGTATCCGAATACCCTATCCCGCGATCGGGAAGTCCCGGCTTATAATGATCCGTAAAGGGACCCGCATTATCAATCCCGACACGTATCACACCGTTTTCCCACTCAGCCGCCTTATTATCTGCAAACATTTTATCCGCTGCCTTAACCGGCATCGCTTCAAAAGCAGGCTCTTCTTCAAGTGTAAAAGGCCACAGTCCCGTCGCTTTATTAAAATGACGGCTGTAAAACGGATCTTCGTTCATCATGGCAGGATGTCTCTTCCCAAGGACCGCCTGAGATTCGGTAAGTCTCTCCATGGCAGCTTCGCTGAGTTCATCATTGCCTCTGGATACTGACTCATGATGAATGAGACAGATATCATTACATTCGATATTATAAAAACCGGCTTCCAGACAGCTGTAACAGAGATCGGTATCATTGAAATTTACGGGAAGCTCCTCGGAGAATCCTCCCATCATCTCAAATCTTTCTTTTGATAACATAAGACAGGCACCGGTTACGGCACTTACGTTGAGAACACCTCTGTTGTAGCCAAAGTAGTGGTCTTTCCTGTCATCCAGTCCCTTTAATATATGCCACGGATTCATCCTGACATTTACAACACCGGCATGCTGCAAAAAGTGTGCACCGCCCTCAGAAATATCATCTGCTGTGCGCTTAAGAAGCTGGGCACTTTCCTCCGATGTTTCACCACAGGGATAAAGGAGCTTAGCACCAACAGCGCCTGCATAAGGCCGCCCCGCAAGGTCCGCCATTTCCTCCAGAATACCCTCTGTCGTAAATTCCGTATCATCATTTAAAAATAAAAGAATGCGCCCCTTTGCGGTCTCTGCCCCGCTGTTGCACATATGCGAAAAATTAAAAGGGGACTTCTCATAAAGATATCTTATATCCATGCCCTTCTTGCGCATAATATCAAAATATAACTCTATATCTTTCTTGGCAGATTCCGCACTCCCGTTATCAACACATATTATCTCGGGATATCTGCCTTCTTTGCATATTGAAAAAAGAGAATCTATGCATTGCTTTAAAAGTCCCGGATTATCCTTGGACGGAATTATTACGGATATTTCGGAAACATCGGGGGCATGAGTTGACGACACGCCTATAGCAATCCGATCACTCTCAGGGCCTCTCCCGTAATACGGATCCACCTCCGTGTCCCTGTGAAAGAGTATCTCATCGATATGCCCAATGGGGAAATTCATCTCATTACAGCCAAATACATTAAGAGCTGCTCTTGCGATCCCTTCATCCGTAACGGGCCTGCGCTTCTTAAATCCCCCGGCCGCAACAGCCAGTCTTTCAAAAAGAACATCTGCCGTTATCCTGCAATCATGACCAAGGGAAAGCTCCTCACCGCAGTCATTGATGACTTTTCTCAGGAACCCGGCCCTTACCGCATACACGGATCCTATATAAAAACACTGACAGAATCTGTCCGGTGACCAGTCAGGCTTAAAAAACGGAGTATGCGAGTCATCCTCATCCCCGTAAAGAAGATCGATCGCCGGATCCCTTTCAAAATATTCCTGTATCAGTATCTTTGCACATGAAGAGAGATTCCCCTCAGAAGAATAAAATACAATAATACGGTCTTCTGTCATCTCACTTTCTGCCGATGTTAAAGAACGTAAAACCGCTTCCGATATCTCATCATATGAAAAAGCAGTAATATTTATATCGTTCTTTTTTGCCGAAGCAAAAGAAAACTCACGTCTGCTCTCCCATTCCTCATAGGACGGAAGTGCCTTCGCGAGTTTCCTTTTATATTCTTCGGCCGCCTTCCCGGCGATAATATTTTTAATGATACTCTTTATTGCCACTTACGATCATGATCCAGTCAGATAGGTTTTGCGAGGACTGCTATGTCATCCGCCGACTTTGTGATCATCTCCATATTCTTAGTAACTTCACTCGTTCCTTCAGCCTGAGAAGCTGCAACATCATTGACTTTGTCCACAGCCTTTATAACGCCTTCAACAGCATCAATGATCTCCTTAAGAGAATCACTGATCTCCTTGGCCGAGTTGCCGCTTACCTGCGCGAGCTTGCCCATTTCCGCAGCTACTACCGCAAATCCCTTGCCGGCTTCACCGCTTCTTGCCGCTTCGATGGAAGCATTGAGTGCAAGTATATTGGACTTGGACGCATTGCCCTGAATTGACTTTACCATGTTGGATGCTTTGTTGACTACGGTTCTTACCTGTTCGGTAACGCCCCTGATCTCGTTGAGTTCTTCCACAAGAGCTGCTGCTTCCGCATTTATCTTATCGATCCTGTCCGCAGAATCCTTAAGATTAGTATCAAGCTCACCGATGGAGTCACGTAACTTTTCTTCACGTTCCATAGAATAAGCGCATGTGACAGCACCTACTACAACGCCATTTTCCTTTACAGGTGTGATGATCCCGTGAATGGATGTTCCCAACACTTCCTTGGGAAGCATCGTCTCATCTTTAACCCCTGTATCCATTACACGGAATATAGCCTGCATGGAAGGATCCGATCTGTCCAGTCCCTTTCCCGGAACTGCTGCCGGCATACCGAAATTGTCGGCCGGCCATGTTGCTATCGCTCTTTCTTTGTCAAATAAGGATAACTGGATATCCTGCCCGGTTATATCCTTCATCAAAGGCAAAGCCTTCTCCAATGCATCTATCATACTGCTTTCCATAAGTTCGCACCTACCTTCCCGTTAGACACTTTTTTTACAGAAAATACATAATCAAATGTTATCAAAAACAGGTCATATTCGCAAGAAAATCAGTATATTTTTCCCTTGTAATACTGGAGTATAAGATTGACTCCGCCACTGTAATCATACTTCTTTATAAACTTGCCCTGGGTCTTCCAGCCGGTTTTCCCCGCCTTCTTGGCCTGGGGCTTAAAACGCTCCAGCGGATGAGATTCCGCCGCATACCTGAGGGCCTCGTCCGCGTAGTCTTCTTTAAGGTCTCTTTGCACCAGTTTAGAAGGCATGGGAGCGTCATCCGCCACCGGCATCTTGGCATTTACATCCGTATACATCCA
Source organism: Lachnospiraceae bacterium (assembly GCA_024697065.1). Classification (GTDB taxonomy): domain Bacteria; phylum Bacillota; class Clostridia; order Lachnospirales; family Lachnospiraceae; genus NK4A136. Next base: position 183,458 of record JAILGE010000022.1, on the reverse strand, counting down.
AAGCCAGCCCGAGTATCTGACGATGGGCTCATCACTTGCTATGCAGCCGATATAACTTAAAAATACCGCTTCACTCTCCTTGTAGTAGCCCTTATGATGAAGAGATTCGTGGGCATAAAGGACCGGAAGATAAAGTCTTATACAGAATTTATTCTGTGTTGTTTCCATTGTGAAGGGATATGTATATCCCCCGATCTTCATCCAGTCCAGCACATCAGAGCAGATGGCATCCTTAATGGGCGGATAATATCCCGACAGTCTCGGGAACTCACCGGACAGACTCTGCAATCCTCTTGCAGCGGATTCATTTAACAAAGTCTGATCCGGGAAAATAATGGATCCCGACTCATCACGCTCGACTTCCTCCGCCGTACGGTTTAACTCTTCCACAATATAATTTCTGAGCGCGGTCATCTCTTCAGGCGTAAATTCCACATCAAGAGTGGCATTCTGTCCGAGGAGGGTTCCTCTCACGGGAACAGTCCAGTTGAAGGTATATATCGTTACCATCACAAGCGCCGTCATCACGAAAAATCTTGCATAATGAAATACAAATTTACGGTATCCTTTTTTTCTGTGGAGAAAAATCAAAAGGATCAGTGACAGAACAAAGACGATCACCACGATCGCCCCCGCGTATATTAAGACTTCACCTAAAGGAAAAGGTATCGGAGCTGTTATGAAGCCCAGCCCGTCGGCAATGAAATGATAGATATTATCGGTATAAAAATCACAAAACGATCTGTTCATCCCGGCCAGATTAAATACAAGGATGAGTGCTGCTAGAATTACTGTAGTTAAGAGATAGGGTCTTTTTTTCTTTTTCATTCAGCCTCTGTTCTGCTTAATTCATCTATAAAATTCTGCCTGAATGTCATGGTCCCGCCATGGCCTGCAGCGGTTTCCCTCGCTGCTCTCTCTCCGCAGTCCCCTATGAATTCGCACGCCGAATATGCCGACATTATGAAGTCTTTGGGGTTCGCTGCAAGAAACGCTCCGATGATGCAGCTGGACATGCATCCGGTGCCGGTTATCCTTTTCATCATGGGATCCCCTGATGAGGAATACATATCTTTATTTCCGTTGGTTATATAATCCACTGGTCCGCTCCGTACGACTGTAAGTCTGTTTTCCAGAGCAAATTGCGCGGTTTCCTTATCCGAAGGATATCCGCTCTCTCCATCCTGGGGTTCATCCACCCCGGTGACCGTAGCTTTTCCCGTTACCGCAGATGCGATCTCAGCAGCATTTCCTCTGATACAGCTTATATATCCGGAAGCGATCAGTTCCTTCATAAAATCTCTGCGATATGTGGATCCTCCTACTCCCACGGGATCCAGTACAATCGGATGCCCGTCCTCTCCCGCCTGAGCGACGGCGAGCTCCATAGCCTTAAAACTCTCGGTTGCCCCAAGATTAAGTACTAAAGCATCACAGCCGTGCTGGACTTCGCCGGCTTCCTGCCATGCGTGAGACATGGTAGGAGAAGCACCTATGGCAAGAAGCGCATTGGCACAATCAAGTATAGTCACATTATTAGTGATGCATTGTATAAGGGGAGTTTTCGATCTGACATTTCGCAAAAATTCTTTAGTAACCATAGATTTATACTACATCATTTTTTTATTTCTGTGTGTTAACTTTTAATGAACCGGGCAGTGATATCCTTCACATTTTCTTAAAAAATAAGTAACGAAGGATCCCACTGCCCGAAGAGTGAAAAAAACAATTTATTCAGTTATTATTTCAGACTGTCCTGCATGCGTCTGAGCGCTCCTGTTCCCGCAAGGGCAAGAGTAAGGGCAACTGCTATAAGAGTACCTCCGCATGTTGAGATCAGGAACGGAACGACCATGGCAAATACTGTCATTTCTGTTTTACCCATCAGATATATCGCCACGGGATAGCAGAGGATTCCGCCGATGATACCTGTTCCGAATACTTCTCCTATGTAAGCGGCAGGAAGCTTCTTAAACGCTTTGTAAAGCAGCCCCGAAAGCAGAGCGCCGCACATTGAACCGGGGAATGCAAAGAGGGTTCCGAGACCGAAAAGGTTCCGCAAAACACTTGTGATAAATGCACAGGCAAGGCCCCACCACGGCCCGAGTAATATCGCACAGAGTACGTTCACCATGTGCTGAACGGGGCTGCACTTGCTTCCCAGAACCGGGAATGAGAATAATGATCCCACTGTTGCTACGGCGGCAAATGCTCCGCATAATGCAAGTTTCTTTACATTGACTTTTTTCATGATATGTCCTTTCCGGGGTTATTCCCCAGGTCGGGATATATCACGATATACCCCGACCTTATTTGGTTTTATTTTTTCCTTTTAAAGCTCCCACGCAAAGTGTGGCGGCCATTGTCACAATAAGACACGGAACTGTCTCACCGAGAGCTCCGACTATTGATACAAGCACCGGTGCTACCGCATCCGGATTGGCATCCACATATAAGAGTCCTCTGTATACCGCAAATCCGATAAGCCATACAGCCAGATTTGCAAAATTGAATTTCACTTCTCCACCCTTTGATCCGAGAATAAAGAAGTCCGCGATCATCACACCTATCATTGGTGTAAATACCGATCCGATGAAATACAGGAAATCGGTGATGTTATCCATAGGCCAGATCATCGCTGCTATCATTCCCAAAACAGCAACTGTTATGGCAACAGCCTTGGCACTGATCTTACCCGTGATGGACTTAAATGACATTCCGGCTGAAAATGCATCAAGGAATGTTGTTGTTACCGTTGAAAAGATAACTATCAGCATACCTGCGATACCGAATCCCGCTGCGATCATGATCTCTGCAAGATCCATACTCTTTAAGCAAAGCACTGCTCCTATACCGATCATATACATAAAGATCGAAACCAGATTATATACAACCGTTCCCGAAAGAGTGGCCTTAAAAGGCTTCTCGGTATTGGATGTATAATCGGATATCAAAGGAAGCCATGATATAGGCATTGCAGCCGCAAGCTCCACCGCCCCGCCGAATCCCGGCACATAACCTCCAAGGACTTCCAGATCAGGCTCTGCTCCTATGAGATCACCGCCCTTAAAGATAACAACGCATAACCCTATACTCAGGATAAAAAGCAATCCCATGGCTACGGTATTTATCTTTCCAAGACTCTCGAGCCCGATAAGGAGCCAGATTACTATCAGCACGCCTATAACTACCGCCCATAATCTGTGGCCGGTGCCGAAGATACCGTTTGCCGTGATGGCTCCGTCATAGATCATGATGGCCGTCCATCCCAGTAGCTGGATCACATTAAGCAGTGCGAAAAGCAAGCCGCCGTAATTACCAAAGCTCACCTTTACGGTCTCCATGGCAGACTTACCTGTCCTTGCGCCGATCATTCCGGCTGCGAACATTAATGCTCCTCCGATCAGATGACCTATGATCGTCGCGAACATCGCCTTTCCAAATCCAAGCCCCGCAAGACTTGCTCCGGAAAGGATCTCAGCAAGCGAGATACCGGCTCCGAACCAGATAAGAGAAACATTTGAAACAGAAAGCTTTTTATTTGCAGTACTCTTATCACTCATCACGCTTCTCCTCCGTTTCCTTTTGCCAGGTTAACATTCTCTTCGGAGGTCTCAAGTGTGATGCCTTCAGCCCACTTTCCGCTCACATCATATCCATGCATAAGAGGGCCGCTGCCTTTACCAAGGTTCAATCCTGCTTCAAGCGCTCCGGAAAGATATTCCTTCGCGCGTCCCACAGCCTCGTTCATTCCGTATCCCTTAGCGAGATTGGAAGCGATGGCACTGGATAAGGTGCATCCGGTACCGTGTGTATTTGGATTATCTATCCTTCTTCCGTGGAACCACTCGCCCTTACCGTCCGAATAGAGATAATCGTTCGCATCGGCTAAGCTGTGTCCACCCTTGCAGAGTACTGCACAGCCGTAGAGTTCACTGATCCTGCGTGCACTTTCCACCATATCTTCTTCAGAAGCGATCTTCATTCCGGAAAGCACTTCGCTCTCGGGGATATTCGGTGTGATCACGGAAGCAAGAGGAAGAAGCTTTTCCTTTAAGCTTTCTACCGCATCATCCGAAATAAGTCTTGCACCGCTGGTTGCCACCATTACGGGATCCACTACGATATTCTCTGCTTCATAGAACTTAAGTCTCTCTGCAATGACTTCGATCAGACCTATGGATGATACCATTCCGGTCTTCACTGCATCCGGACGTATATCCGTAAAGATCTCATCGATCTGAGCCTTCAGAAATTCGGGTGAAGACTCCATAATCCCGATAACGCCGGTCGTATTCTGGGCAGTTAGTGCCGTAACAGCAGACATGGCGTAAACACCATTGGCTGTCATGGTCTTGATATCTGCCTGTATGCCGGCGCCTCCGCTGGAATCACTTCCGGCGATCGTTAATGCTGTTCTCATATCGTCTCCTTTCATAATCAAACATAACTGAGATGCACTAATTTTATATTGCGACCTGAGGTGGTGCCCCCGACCTGCCGCATGTAAGAACTAGTTCACATATCTGCAAACAGTTCTCTTTTATAACATTTCTTCAAGTATCTTTTTAAAACGAATTGCCTCCTTCTCTATATCCGCCGCCGCGAAGATCCCGCTGACTGTTGCAGCACCTGCGATGCCGCTTCCTTTAAGCTTTATCACATTGTCCGCTGTTATGCCCGCTATGGCTACAACGGGGATCTTAACACTTGCCGTTATACGGCTTAATTCTTCATATGTAAGTCTGTTCTTCACGGCCTTCGTAGAAGTGGGAAAAACAGCTCCACATCCAAGATAGTCAGCGCCAGCCGCTTCCGCAGCTTTCGCTTCCTCCACATTATGAGCAGTAGCTCCTATTATGGCTTCATCACCGAGTAAACGTCTGGCTTCCGTCAGATCCGTATCATCAAGTCCAAGGTGCACTCCGTCAGCCCCGGTCTCATAAGCAAGCTCTGCATCATCATCTATAACGAATGGCACGGAATATTTTCTGCAGATATCTCTGATCTCCAGGGCTTCGTGCCTGTCACGATTAGCTATTCCGGTACCGAACTCCTTATTGCGAAGCTGGATCATGGTAACTCCACCCTTTATCGCCTGTTCACAGGCCTGCGGAAGGGTAAGTATATTATCGCGCTTTAATCTGATCTTCCGGCCCTTATCGTCCGTACACTCACTGAACTCAAGCCAGGAACGGTCAGTCACGGCATAAAGAGCAAGCGCTTTTTCCAAACCTTTAAAAGACATAAAAAAACTCCCTTTCGAATAAAAACATACCGAAAGAGAGTCAAAACATATCTTTATTCAATGCTTCCCTACGCCGGTACTATCCGGATCAGGTAATAAGGGTCAGCGCCTACTGCGCCTTCTCAGCCTCAGCTCCCCTAGCGGTATAGACGAAAGTCTATTACTTTATGACATCTGTGTCAATATAATGTTTGAGTTTATTCCGCTTTTTTCCACAAACTCGTCTATGCTATCAACTCTTGCCGAAATTTTGTGCCAGGCGGAAAGTGTTTCCAGATTCATTTCATTTAAGATTACTTCGCGAAGTTCCTGCGGCACAGGTCCTATCTCCTCAAGTAATTCTATTACAGACTGTGCTTTTCCCTCTTGCAGCCCTTCCTGCTTACCCTCATATTTAGCATCCATAAGATATGTAAAGGATTTCATATATTCTGCCCTCCACTCAGGATTTTTTCTTGCCATTTTAACAATACGATCGATCTTCTTCGTAACTTCATCCGAGGCGTTACCTGTTCTCATATATTCTAACAGTTTTCTAAGATTTTCGGGAGCGCCTTTCATATCGGATGTTATATTGAAGAAAAGTCTTTCTGCTCCATCCGAAAGCTCCAGTTCCGGCACTTCCTTACAACTGTTTCTAAAAGTATAGCAGTACTTACCGTATCCAAAAGGATCAAATGTACACAGGAAAATTATATATACATCCTTGAGTTCTCTATAGTGCGCGCCTTCTTTAAGATACGTAATATCCAGCATGGACTGATAGTAACGGCTTCGTCTTGGAAGTTCCTTCCTGCGTTCATCATTTTTACTTTCATTTTGCATCTCTACGTCATACAGACGTCCGACCTCATCCTCAGCAAGTATATCCAGCTTAATATACTTTCCCTGCGCATCCTCTTTAAGAAACTTTTCTCGTTCCGGCTGATGACTGAGTACACCGATATCCTCTCCCATCAGCGTACTGATTATATCCCTGCAGATATCCGGATCCTCAGTGACTTTGCCAAACATAAAACTGTCACTAAACGTCAGCTCATCATAACTCTTCATTGATTATCCTCCTTGAATGATGATGGTCGCACCTGCAGGAGTATGACAGTTTGATAAATGAAATACATATTCTGCAAGTGCTTTACTATTATTGTGTGAGTGAAAAGCAAGACTTACAGAAATATCAGAATAAAAGAATCATAGATTTCGTGAAATTTATGCTTTTCGATTGCTAAATATACCATTCATCGAAGGATATGACAATAATTTTTCATGTTTTTGTCGGGTGCATTCCCGAAATAATGAAAACCATCACCCAACAAACTGGACGTATAATAGTTTACTACCAGTTCATCTCCTTCTTTCATCTGATCAACGATTGCCTCTGCCACAGTCATCTGTTTCTCTACATCTGCAGGGGATGCTGTTACATCCAACATCAGATAATATGAATCATTCTATTTTATTATCTCATCAAAGTTTTCAAGTTTAAACCATAAATCATACTGTCCTGTTGCAATATCTGAGAGAAGGAGTTAGCAAGAAAAAGGGCCTGACAATATCTGTCAAACCCTTTAATAAGCTGAAACCAAGCTTCAGTATTTCATTATATGTTCGGTGATCAGATCTCGCAGATCCAGCCTTCGGGAGCTTCAAGTCTGCCCATCTGGATACCTGTAAGAGTATCATAGAGCTTCTTGATAGTGGGACCCATTTCCTCCATGCCTGCAGGGAAAGCGATCTCGCCATCCTTGTAAACGATCTTGCCTACAGGAGAGATAACTGCTGCGGTACCGCAGAGTCCGCACTCGGCAAAATCCTTTACCTCGCTGAAGAGTACCTCTCTGTGCTCAACCTTCATACCAAGGATATTCTCAGCAACATACATGATGGATCTTCTTGTGATGGAAGGAAGGATCGAGTCAGACTTGGGAGTTACAACTGTTCCATCCTTAGTTACGAAGATGAAGTTAGCTCCGCCTGTCTCCTCAACCTTTGTACGGGTAGCAGCATCAAGATACATATTCTCTGCAAAGCCGTTATTGTGTGCCTCAACAATGGGATGAAGACTCATTGCATAATTAAGACCGGCTTTGATATGACCTGTTCCGTGAGGTGCTGCCCTGTCGTAATCAGACACCGTGATGGTGATGGGCTTTGCGCCGCCCTTGAAGTAAGGACCTACAGGAGTTGTGAAGATCCTGAACTGATACTCATCAGCGGGCTTAACACCGATGACAGGGTTTGTACCGAACATATAAGGTCTGATATAAAGAGTAGCACCTGATCCGTAAGGAGGAACATATGCTTCGTTTGCCTTTACAACTGCCTTAACAGCTTCGATGAATTTATCTTCGGGGAAAGGCGGCATCTCAAGACGAACAGCTGAATCATGAAGACGCTTTGCATTAAGGTCAGGGCGGAAGCAGACTGTACGTCCGTCTTCTGTAGTATAAGCCTTAAGTCCTTCAAAACATGTCTGGGCATACTGGAGAACGCCTGCACACTCACTCAGTACAACCTTGTCGTCATCGATGATCTGACCCTCTTCCCATGCTCCGTTCTTGAAGTTTGCCACATAACGCTTGTCCGTCTTAACATACCCAAAACCAAGCGAAGACCAGTCAAGATTCTTCTTTTCCATTTCCAACCGCTTCCTTTCTTTTTGATCTCTACATCAATTTATTTACGGAAAAAATAATGAATTCAGTTTATACCCGCATTTATCCCGTGTCAAGAAAAGATGTTATCAACAAATCTCAACAAATCTTCCCTGCAAATCTACCTTCTTCCGGCCTTTGTATGCTCCTCGTGATATATACGTTTTATTTCATACATGATCTCGTCGGCTTTATTGACGTAATCCTGTATAGACCGGTCGGATTCGGGATCCGTTATAACGTACCCACAGCTTACGGTAAAAGTAAAAGGATAGAGACCTGATGAATTCTTGTCTTCGATATAGTCATTTATCTTTTTCTTGATCTGCTCAGCTTCCGCCTCTCCGTAATTGGGTGCGGCAAGGAGGAATTCATCTCCACCAAATCTTACGCCTAATGACTCATCATTTATGCTGTTCTTAATGGCATCAGCCACTAGACATATGGCCTTATCTCCGTAGAGATGACCATATTCATCATTGATGATCTTCATATTATTGATATCGATGAACATCACCATCATGGACAGATTTGTGACCCGGCTTCTGTCCAGCATACTTCTGACCTTCTCCTCGTAACAGAACCTGTTATAAAGACCTGTCATGGGATCCTTATCATAAAGACTGGTAAGCTCCATATTGAGTATATTCAGTTTGGTATTTATCCGATATTCAACAAACGTATTTTCAAGACGCGTTAAATAATCGTAGATCCTAAGTTCTTTATTAAATAACGGTATGTCGGGATTTAATACAACATATCCACAGCTATACTGCTTGATATGCAGGGGGAAAAAATAAAATATCATCGCCTTCCCCTTTTCCTTTGTATATCCCGGGATCAATCGTTTATTCCCGGATCTCAGATCTATTGGCTTTCCGTCCCTGAAAGCAACCATTACTTCCATCTTGTTCTTATATCCGTCGGATAATACGGATTTATCATCCAGCATTACTTTATCCAGATATCTTTTATTGATAACGACAGCAAAATTATCTCCCTCCATGGAATGATCCTTTTCATAGAATCTGGTAATGCCCGTCCTCATTTCTTTGTAATTATTGGAGTTAAGTATGATCAGCCTGAGCTTGCTGACATTACGGTTAAAACGTCTCTCTTCCCTTATGGACAGATGTGTCTTTTGGCAAAACTCATTTCTGACATTCAGGCAACGTCCATTGTCACTGCATCCGCAGCTTTCTCCCATTACCATAGTTGTAGGAGACATATATCTCATCTTCGTTTTTTTCCCTGCAACCATGTCATATAAGGTCTTGCAGCTTCTATAACCTATTTCATGATAATCGGGTTCAACCGTCGTTACGCCGGGATAAAACATATCCGCTTCGATCCTGTGATCGAAACCGGTAACTATCACGTCATCCGGGATCTTATAGCCTAACCGCACAAGCTCGGTACTGGCTGCTATACACATGATATCATTGGCCGCCACAATAGCATCCGGCAGGCCTTCAGGTCTTGATATCATGTCATGAACTGCCTCTTCCGACGGTTCATTACTCCATAAACAATAATACAGATCTTTATCATCAAACCCATATCCGTGCTCTGAAAGGACTTCTTTAGTGACTTCAAGTCTCACCCTTGAATCCGGATGATCCTCCGTACCGCCGAGAAATGCTATCCGCTTAACATCATGCTTTTCTACAAGGTGAGTTACGACTTCGCGCATACCGGACTCATTATCAATGCCTATATAAGGGAAACCTTCAATCTCAATACCAATACTTACCGCAGGAACTCCTGCTGCCTTAATACGATCAAACAATTCATATACTTTTGGTGTACTGTTCAGGAAATTTGACAGGACGATTATCCCGTCATAAGAATTCAGGTCAGCAAGATCATAGATCGAGAGCTGACCTTTGTTTTCAAGATCACTTTCATCATATGCCGCATAACAGGAAAAGACATGGATATCGGCATCTAATTTTTTTGCATATTCATACATCCCCTCCAGAGCGCGACCGGTATCTCTGGCACTATAACCGTTCGTAAAGACAGCGAGCTGATTCTTCATAAATAAGTCCCCCCTGTTTTTGGAAACTATCAACCTATTCGTGAATATTTCAAATAAGTGTATTCTAAATCAAAATATGTCTGCACATCACTTTCTCCCGTAAGCCTCCACTCTTTATCAGAATCCAGATCCGGGAAATGTGCATCCGCCTCATATTTATAATCGATCTTGGTAACAAGTGCCGTATCGCAATAAGGAAGCAGCTCTCTGTAAACTTCTTCTCCACCAACCACGTAAACATCATCGGTAGGATAAGCCTTTATCTTTTCAAGCAGCTCTTCCAGAGAATAAACTGTCTCAGCGCCTTTAACCTTGAAATCTTTATTATGTGACAGGACGATATTCGTCCTCTGTCTTAAGGGCTGACCTCCGGGAAATGTCTCCATGGTCTTTCTTCCATATACGACAACTTTTCCCGTAGTCTCCATTGCAAAATTCTTCTGATCATTGGGAATGCTCACAAGGAGGTGTCCCTTGCAACCGATGGCCCAATTATTATCCACGGCAACTATCAGCTTCATATTTTCCCTCCACAAAGAGAAATCCCGAAGGAGATTTCTCCAAGCTTATCTATCTGTTAATCTTCCTTCTTGGGCTTTCTGCCGCAGCACTTTCTCTCTGTGCAGAATCCCGTAAGATCGCACTTGGGAACAAAATAATTCTTTACCAGATAATCCCATTCTTCCGAATATGCGGAAAGCTCATTCATCAGGTCATGCATGAAATCCCTGTATTCCCAATAAGCTCTCGTGCAGAGTCTCTGATGTGACATATCGATAAGATTTCTCAGATTGGTCCTGAGAACCATCTTCGATGACATTCCCAGAGGCAGTCCCATGGCTGAATCTTCTCTGGGTACTCCAAGTTCTTCCAGCTTTTGAAGATGCGCCTGAATGCCTGCCATCATATCTTCATATTCTTTAAGGGCTGCAGGATCCTTTAAAACGGATGCCGGCGTGATGTAATCAAATCCCTTCTCATAATTGATATATCTGGTGGAAGCCTGTAATCGTGTAGGCCCTCCTGCGATATGTGTATAGAGCTCTCTCATCATTCTTGCGGAATATCCGTCGATGACAACATATACCTGAGGATATTCCCAGGTCCTTCCGTGTCCGGACTTAAGGCAGTCGATACCTCTCTTGTAATTCTTTTCCTTATTCTCCGTATCCGCGCCCCAGCAGACACCTGCTTCTTTTCCGATAAGACTGACGGGTGCCTTGGGTGTCTCTTCCTGAATGATTATATTTTTCTTTGGATTGGTTTTATTTGTTTCCAATTGAACTCATCCTTTCCGATCCGAATTTTGATCTGAATATTGATCTGAATTTCGATATGTATCTCCGATCAATATGCTTCCGATACCCGGATCACGCTCTGTCCGTTTAACTGCTTCTTCCAATAATCCCACACTCCATCGGACTCAGAATCCGATGATGTCATTTTATCAGATTTAGGCGATCCCCAAAAGCGATGAAGCTATTCCGAAATAGATCAAAAGTGAAAGTGCATCGACTATTGTAGTAATGAAGGGACTGGCCATAACCGCAGGGTCGAAGCCTATCTTCTTGGCGATCATGGGGAGCACGCAGCCCACAAGCTTTGCAAGGAATACAACGCATACAAGAGTAGAACATACAACTACGGCAACTGCGATCTGTACATGGTCAAATAAAAGAAGCTTTACGAAATTCGCTGAGGAAAGGACCACGCCGCATAAAACCGCGACTCTTATTTCTTTCCATATTACTTTCAGGATATCACTAAATTCGATCTCTCCTAACGAGAGTCCGCGGATAACCGTCACGGAAGACTGGGAACCCGCATTTCCGCCCGTATCCATGAGCATGGGTATGTAAGCTACGAGTATGGTACAGCTGCTTAATGCATCCTCAAATCCGGCGATTATACTTCCCGTAAATGTAGCGGAGATCATGAGTAACAACAGCCAGGGCATCCTCTTTTTCCAGGTCTCGAAGACTCCCGTCTTCATGTATGACTTGTCGGAAGGAACGATAGCGGCCATCTTTTCCATATCCTCGGTGGCCTCTTCTTCCATGATGTCCACAACGTCATCGACGGTGATGATACCGACCATACGGTTCTCATTATCAACAACAGGCATGGCCGTGAAGTCGTACTTCTGGAACATCTGTGCCACTTCTTCCTGGTCCATAAGAGTATGTATGGAAACGACATTCTCATGCATGATGTCGCCAATCACTTCATCATCATCCTTAAGAAGCAGATATCTTAATGCAACGGTTCCCACCAGAGTACGCTTTCTGTCAAGAACGTAACAGATATTGATGGTCTCGGAATCCACACCGAATCTTCGTATCTTCTCTATAGCCTGTCCTACGGTATTGTCTTCCTTAAGGTCGACATACTCCACCGTCATCACAGAACCCGCAGAATCTTCCGGATAGCGGAGAAGGTGATTGATATCACGTCTTACATCAGCGCTGGCATTGGCAAGAAGACGCTTAACGATATTCGCAGGCATTTCTTCCATAAGGTCCGCAGCATCGTCGGCCATCAGGTTATTGACAATATTTGCAGCATCCTTATCAGAAAGACGCTGGATTATCATTGTCTGATTTTCAATTTCCAGATAGGAAAAAACATCCGCCGCCATTGATTTGGGCAGGATGCGGAAGAGCTTGAGACAGTCCTCCGTGTCGATAGTCTCGAGGAAAGCAGCCACATCAACATCGTTCATCTCCGTCAATTCCTGACGAAGACTGGTATACTGCTTGGTCTCGATAAGTTTTTCAAGTATTGAAGTCATTTCTTCGGTTCCCATCTAACACCTCCATCAGGGAACTTTGATAATGACGCTTTCAGGCCCAAAGCCCGAATCAGACGGTCAAAGACCGCAATATAAAAAAGCAGTTCCCCGGATAGTCTTATGAATATTTCTCTTACATCGTCGTACCTTCGTATCACCGGCACCGGATTCCATAAGACCACCTCCTTTCACTGCTTTTCAGATAGCATATAACAGCCACAATGGCATTTATAACTCGTCCACAAGTATACTTTCAGCCCTTGTCTTTGTCAAGAAAGCTGCACCTCTCAGGCTCCGAAAAAATTATCCTTCCGCCCGTTTTGTCCACCAGATCTTTAACTCCCTTTTCATAGTTTTCTTCGGGGAAGATGCAGGTAAATCTCACATTCTCCAGATAATCTTCCTGTTCGGTCGTAACCCCCTCCGCTTCAACATATTTCTTTACCGTATCTATATCACGGTAAGGGAAGTTCATCACCACCCGGCAGCCATCCCGCATCACTCCGGTATCAGCGCTCTCCAACGCATTTTTAACAGCCTGGGTGTAGGCTCTGACCAGGCCCCCTGTGCCTAACAGCACTCCTCCGAAATATCGGGTGACCACCACTGCCACATCATGTATCCCGCTTCCTGTCAATACCTCAAGCATGGGACGACCTGCGGTTCCCGAAGGTTCCCCGTCATCCGAACATCTGGTGAGCTCATTGTTTTTTCCCAGGACAAAGGCCGAACAGTTATGCCTTGCATCCCATCTCTTTTTCTTTATTTCAGCTATAAAGTCCAGAGCATCCTGTTCCGAACTGACAGGTCTCATAACTGCTATGAACTTTGATTTCTTTTCTTCGTATTCGCCCGAAGCTTCACCCATAAGGATCCGATATCCGATCATAATCACTCCGTCCTGATGCATTGCTTCCTTATAAATGGAATAAGCACGTTATTTTTGGTATAATAGACTGTCTGTCAGAGACACTTTATTATACTAAATTATCTTTAGAGGTATAAGCTCAGAGAAATCCCCTCCGGGATTTCTCTTCGTGGAGGGTATATGTTTGAACGAAACCGCTGATGCGTTTTCCTTCAAACCGGAATTGGTGCGATTTTAAAACGCTTCGCGTACGCACCAATTCCCCAGCTCAGAGAAATCCCCTCCGGGATTTCTCTTCGTGGAGGGTATATGTTTGAATGAAACCGCTGATGCGTTTTCCTTCAAACCGGAATTGGTGCGATTTTAAAACGCTTCGCGTACGCACCAATTCCCCAGCTCAGAGAAATCCCCTCCGGGATTTCTCTTCGTGGAGGGTATAAAAATGAATTATTCCCGCAGGGGTATCAGAAAAAAACAGCAACAGCTCAATTCAAAGAGCGTGAAGATCAAGAAGATGCTTGGCATAACACTCATCAAGGCCATTCTTATTTGCGGAATATCCCTTGGTGTTATCGTGACATGCCTCGGCATCGGTATGTTCAAAGGCATCATAGCCACAGCACCGGACATCTCCACCATCGATGTCACTCCCACAGGCTATGCCACCACGCTTTATGATTCGGAAGGTCATCAGATGACCAAGCTCGTGGCGGAAAATTCAAACCGTACCTACGTTGGTATGGATAAGATCCCGCAGGATCTGGCAGATGCTTTCGTCGCCATCGAGGATGAACGTTTCTATGATCACAACGGTATCGATATCAAAGGTATCATGCGTGCGGCAGCTCTCGGTGCAAAGAATCAGTTTAATTTCTCACAGGGTGCAAGTACCATCACCCAGCAGCTCATCAAGAACAGCGTCTTCGACAAGTGGGCTACGGGCGAAACCAAGATGGAACGTGTAAAACGTAAGATCCAGGAACAGTATCTTGCTACCGAGCTTGAGAAGACAATGGATAAGAAGCAGATACTCGAGCTCTATATGAATACCATCAACCTCGGTCATAACACCCTTGGTGTTCAGGCTGCTTCTCTCAGATACTTCGGCAAGCAGGTATACGAGCTTAATCTTTCCGAAGCCGCAACGCTTGCCGGCATCACCAAGAACCCTTCCGCTTACGATCCCATTACTCATCCGGACAAAAATGATGAGCGTCGTCTGACGGTTCTTAAGAAGATGTACGAACTGGGATATATCACCGAGGATGAATATACTCTTGCCAAGGCTGATGACGTCTATGCACGTATCAACGAGACAAATATCCAGAGCGAACAGATAGACAATACCGTATATTCATATTTTGAGGATGAAGTTATCGAGCAGGCTTCCGAGGATCTCAAGGAAATGCTGGTTGCCAGCGGCTATACCGAATCCCAGGCTACAAGCCGTGCCTATAATCTGCTCTACAGCGGAGGCCTCAGTATTTATACTACTCAGGATCCTCAGATCCAGCAGATGTGCGATGAGATCTATGCAGATGAAAGTAACTATCCCGACGGAACGAAGTGGTATCTCAATTACAAACTTACCATCCAGCACCCGGACGGAGAGACGGAAAACTTTTCAACAGAAATGTTCAAGAAACATTTCAAGGAGATCGATCCTTCCTTCAACCTTCTGTACACTTCACAGGACGCCGCTTATGAAGCTATCGCTGAATACTCCGCATCTGTTATGTCAGAAGGAGATGAAATAATAGGCGAAAGCATCAGCCTGACACCGCAGCCTCAGGTATCACTTACCATAGAAGACCAGGCAACGGGACATGTTGTAGCACTTATCGGAGGACGCGGCGTCAAAGAATCCAGCCGTTCACTTAACCGTGCTACCAATACAACAAGACAGCCGGGTTCCACCTTCAAGATCGTCTCCACCTACGCTCCCGCTCTCGACACCGGAAACGTAACTCTTGCAAGCGTATTTATAGACGGACCTTTCCACTACACCAACGGCACTCCTGTTAACAACTGGTACGGAAACAGCTACAGAGGCATATGTACTGTGCGTTATTCCATCGAGCAGTCACTCAATATCATCGCAGTTAAGTGTCTCACACAGATAACGCCCCAGCTCGGTTTCGACTACCTGCAGAATTTCGGCTTTACCACTCTGATCGACAGACGTGTGGAAAGCGACGGACGTATCACCAGCGATATCCGTCAGCCTCTTGCTCTCGGAGGTATCACCGACGGTGTCACCAATATGGAACTTAACGGAGCATACGCTACCATTGCCAACGGTGGCATGTACATGGAGCCTATCCTTTATACAAAGATCTATGATCATGACGGTAATCTGCTGATCGATAAAACTGCTACCCAGGATCAGCACCGTGTTATTAAAGAGACCACTGCATTCCTTCTTACCGATGCCATGGTAGGGGTTGTCACATCCGGTACCGGCGGATCCGTTAACTTCGGAGGAATGGCTATCGCAGGTAAAACAGGAACAACATCCGATTATAAGGATGTATGGTTTGCGGGATATACGCCTTACTATACAGCCACATGCTGGACGGGATTTGATAATAACGCATACTTAACAGGAGCGGAAAAGAACCTTTCCAAGACACTTTGGCGTACCGTAATGTCTAAGCTTCATGAAAATCTCGAATATAAATCCTTCGAGATCCCGCCCGGAATCACGCAGGCAACCGTCTGCTCAAGATCCGGACTGCTGCCCATATCCGGACTTTGCGACAACACCAAACATACTGAATACTTTGCAGAGGGAACGATCCCGAATACAACCTGTGATGTACACTATTCAGGATATGTATGTATGGCGACAGGTCTTCCCGCCAGCGACACCTGTCCTTTCAAAGCGCCGGGTGTTCTCGAGCTCAGCCCTCATCAGTCTGCCGCAGTTCAGGCAGGATGCGGCCAGACAGGTATCACCAGTACCACACTCTGTCATCACAATGCAGCTTTCTTCACCAATCCCGCCAACAGGGATATCCTGGTAAAAGAGCAGGCCGATCTGGCAATGAAGGGCTATCCCTTCTCCATAGACGGATACTTCTCGTATTGATGACAGGATACAGATTATAAGACTAACAAAAAGAGCAGGTCGATCTGCTCTTTTTATTAATTATTTATTATCCAACTTTTTACCTTTGACTCTCTTCTCCGACATTATTCAGTCCGGAACACGACAGTCACCGTTCCCTTGCCATTGACGAGTGTCAGCTCATTTCCGGATCGTTCCACCGTCATTATCTCGTCAGTGTCCTCATAACTGATCACATATTGCCCGTCTTTCTCCGAGATAGTTCCCGGATGATCCTTTCCGTTATTGGAAAAAACACAATTTACGCCATCATCACATCGAAATGCCGGTGCTTTTTTTCTCACCGATTCTAAAAGATCCTCAGTCCTTGTCGTCTCACCTTTAACAGTGAACTCGACAAGTTCCCAATCCGCCGCAAGCTCAGAATCATTCTTTTGAGTTTGCCCGCATCCGCTAATCAGGCACACCAACAGCGTCGCTCCCGCTAACATCGTGCAGGTTCTTTTCTTCATAATTTCCCTCCTCAAAAATTTGTATTATGTAAATATCGCTGTATGATCTGATCACTCAGACTGTCCCGTATCTTCGGATACCG
This sequence comes from Lachnospiraceae bacterium, assembly GCA_024697065.1. GTDB lineage: Bacteria > Bacillota > Clostridia > Lachnospirales > Lachnospiraceae > NK4A136. The sequence goes on along the minus strand of JAILGE010000022.1, from coordinate 166,191 downwards.
ATGCCGCATCCACGCTTACAAATATATTTGTATCTGCCTCCGGGTTTGCTTCTCTGTAAACACTAACAGCCTTTTCCAGGGACATTTCTTCGAACCCGGTTGAAAAGCCCTTCTTCTTTGTAATGATGCCGTAAGAAAGGAAGTCCGTACTGATATATCCTTCTCGCGAACCATACTTTATCTTTGCCCAGCCGTTATCGTATATGAGCTCTACTTCAACAAACTGTCCCGATTCCGCGCTCAGGACCACATCATAATCTTTTCCGGGACCGGTTCTCAGGTTAACACCCGTATTCGCCGATATGGATGCACCAAGCATGATCTGTATCTCCACAGCTTCCTGCTCACCGCTCTGTCCGGTTCCCATACTCTCTCCGGCAGTCAGCATTCCGCTGTTGGAAGAAATAGGGGCCGGCAGCTCTTTATCAACCCTTTTAACCGGTTCCGCCCCGCGCATAACTATCATCACCAGCATTATCACCGTGAGCAGACTGCAGATGATTATCAACGCCGTAAGTATTTTGCTCTGTGTTTCTTTCTTCATAATATGCTTAAAGGATCTCCCTGTCAGCGTCCCTTGCCATTATCAGCACTCTGTTTCTGCCCATCTCCTCAAAATAATGAAAAGCATACATAAACAGCCTGTACTGTCCTGTATCCCTGCAATCCCGCAGGAACATGTGGGACACGGTTTTCCCTTCCTTAAATGATTCACGGATCGTTTCATCCGAAAGAGCCATCCTGAACATATCCATGTCATCTTCATGGATCGTAAGCTCCGAAGGCAACACTCCGTCTCCGGAATCTTCCCATTTATTCTTTCTCGCAATCCTCTGCCCGTCAAATACCAGTGAATAGAAAGTCCTGCTTCCGGGATCGTACTCGTACATTACATCATAGTCGGAAAGAAGTGTTGCATTGTAGATCATGGACAGCTCATGCTGTTCGATCATGTCGTCATAATCTTCAAAGGCGATAACCGCTTCACTCACATCCCCGTTCTCGTTAGTGACGGGGAAAAAGTTGAGGCGTCTCCACTTGTTTTCCACGGTACGATAAACATATTCCCGCTTGGTATATTCTTCTATACGCTCACGAAGATCCTCGGCACTGAGGAACTTAAAGATATCTCTGTATTGCTCCAGCACATAAGCCTTGGCATAGTGATCCATGGCTTCCTTGAAGTTCTTAAACTGCTTCTCCATGTATCTGTACTGCTGCGGCGAACGTATGGAATGGAAGGAGCCGTCTCCAAGATTGATAAAGAAGACTCCGATGTAACGTTTCGAAAGGATATCCAGGACTATGCTCTTCTCGTTGCGCTCCGCTTCGACACGTTTATGCTCCGTTATATCCATAAAGGTAAGGATGCATTTATCTTCCATCCCCTGCATGTATGGCGGTTTAAATGCATTGGCTCCCATCCATCCCATGTCAGTATTTAAAGAGCTGTTGTATTCACGCCCCACATTCTCGGCACCGTTCTCGAAAGATTCCCTCAGTCCACTTAAAGAGAAATAACTCCTGTAGTCCTTCTTCTGGCCGTCATCCGGGATCATCTCGCATACCAGCTCCTGAAGCAGCTCGTATTTGCCATCCGCCGGAATACCAAAGAGGAGCGCATCCGCCTTAACCGTTGTATATGTGCCTGTAGTCAGATCAAGGAGATAAACGGAACGATATGCATTGCTCAGGGACTGCATTATCATCTCGTTGGTACGCTCCCTGTTGTCGGTAGTACCTTCCTTCTGAACACGTCTCTCACAGCATACGATGCGGCCCTCAAGCTCATCCAGCTTAAGAAATCTCATCTCATTCCAGATGTATTTATCGTCATATTTTTTCCTGTATTGGAAAGAATAACCTCCGTCACGGAGCTCATCCATGATATGAAGAGGATCAAGACATCCCGACACAAGTTCGGTATCATCGGGATGTGAATAAAGAGAAACTATCTCTCTTCGCCAGTCATCAAAGCTGACAGGATGATAATATACACCTCTGTAGTTCCCATCCATATCAGACGACGGTTTAAGGAGAGTTGTCACCTCCCCGCCCTGCATATCGATAAGGAAAATACTCTGATATGATCGTCCGAGAAGCCCGAATATCTTCTCCCGCTCCTCTTCTTCCCTGTCATCCACGTGTGCGGTGATGAGAAACGAATAAGCGATTATCCCCTGGGACCATACTACTTTGCTTACAGTGACATTACGCCTGCTGCCGAAAGCGGATTTTTCCACCACATAACGGTATACTCCGCCTTCATCCACACGGGCTGCCGCCTTCTTAAAATCCCCATGATCCCAGACGGAACCGATGTCCATCCCGGCATGTGCATTACATCTGATGGTTACCAGGTGATTGCAGTAAAGTATCTTGCCATCCCGACCTCCGACTACGAACAATGCAACATCATCCGCATTGTCGAGAATGTTCTTGATCCCCCATAATTCCTTCATTTGTACCCCCCGCCCAAAAGCGATTTTATTACATACAGTATACACGAAAAAGGCTTGAATTTCCAGCTTCCGGCGCTGTCCCGCACCCCTTTCCGGGCATAAAAAAAGGCGCCCCTCAGGGCGCCTGATCTGTTATCATCCAAGTTCGCTTTATGCGATCTTTTCCTTAGCGATAGCTGCAAGAGAAGCAAATCCTTCTGCATCCTTAACTGCCATCTCAGCAAGCATCTTACGATTGATATCGATCTCTGCAAGCTTAAGTCCATACATGAACTTGCTGTAAGAAAGGCCGTTCATTCTTGCGGCTGCATTGATACGAGCGATCCAAAGCTGTCTGAACTGACGCTTTCTCTGCCTACGTCCAACATAAGACTCAGCTAAAGCTCTCATTACTGACTGCTTAGCTACACGATACTGCTTTGATCTTGCGCCGTAGTATCCGCGTGCAAGCTTTAATACTCTGTTATGTTTCTTCTTAGCGTTCTCTCCGCCTTTGATTCTTGCCATTTTATTTACCTCCGGATTATAAACCTAATTAAAATACTAATGCTGTTCACGAAATTACATGTAAGGAAGGATCTTCTTCATGTTCTTTGAATTCGTGATATCTGTAACTACATCCTGGCGAAGACCGCGCTTTGTCTTTGTAGACTTCTTTGTCAGAATATGACGCTTGTAAGCCTTGTTACGGATAAGCTTTCCTGTACCCGATACTTTGAATCTCTTTGCTGCTGCTCTGCTGGTTTTCATTTTAGGCATTTCTTTTTCCTCCTGATATTTCTGTTCTTAACCGAACGCTCTATACTTAATGACTGTTTCAGCGCTTGGTAAGAAACATTGTCATTGTACGTCCTTCCACCTTAGGTGCCTTCTCGACTGTTGCAACATCCTTAAGAAGCTCTGCAACATCATCAAGGATATGTTTGGATGCCGACATATGTGCCATCTCACGTCCGCGGAATCTCAATGTGAACTTCACGCGATCACCCTTTGCAAGAAACTTGCGCGCTGCAGAAACCTTGGTATTCAGATCGTTCGTATCGATATTGGGTGAAAGTCTGAGTTCCTTGATCTCAGTAGTATGCTGTTTCTTCTTGGCTTCCTTATCCTTACGCATCTGTTCGTAACGATACTTGCCATAATCTGCAAGTCTGCACACAGGGGGCTTAGCCGTGGGTGCCACCATTATCAGATCAACCTCGGCCTCTTCCGCAAGGCGCATCGCTTCCTGAATGGATACCACTCCGACCTGCTCGCCATGCTCGCCGATTACACGCACTTCCTTCTCACGGATCTGTCCGTTGATCAATAAATCGCTAATTGTCTTGTCCTCCAAACAAATAAAAAAGTGGATAGATTATGCATCATATCCGCTTCCCACTAACATCAACCGACTCCGCATACCATGCGAAGTATAGTTACGATATTAACGCCTGAAACTCATAAGGTCGCAGGGTGAGAGTAGATACTCTGCTTGATACCCGACAAAGATAACATATCTATGTTATATAAGTCAAGAGATATTCCGAAAATTATCCGATTTTATTTTCAGTAACCTGTTCTGTTTTTTCTTCAGGTGCCGTCTGCTGTTCCGGCTTGATAAGACCTGCCTCACGAGCCGCCGCAATATCAAGCTCGTTAGGAACCGCCGTAAGGCCTTTCGCCTTTCTGTCGGCTATGTATTCTCTCAGTTCCTTCTTATGTATGGTCAGCGTAGACAGTTCCCACTCTATACGCTTAACTGTATCTTTATCATTAAGAGCAAGAGCCTTCTCGTAAGCCTCTATGGTCTCGAGCTTGATATTCTCCACCATATTGCTCTTAACCGGTCTGAGAGGATTGTCATCATGCTCTCTGAGTACCTGCTGTTCAAATTCTTCTGCCATATCGCATCCTCCATGCGGCGGGATCATCCTCCCGGTCTCCCGGTAGTAATACAGCATCTCCGCCCATCATCCGGCCCGTTTCATCCATATCGTTTCATCCGGATCGTTTTCAGGGAAATAATAAAAAGCAAGCGACGGGAATCGGACCCGCGTCCTCAGCTTGGGAAGCTGATGTTCTACCATTGAACCACGCCTGCATCTCAACTCGGTCTCATATATCAAGACCTTGAACATGATACACGTTTTGGGATTTATCGTCAAGTTGGGCAGGACCTATACATGTATTGGCTTATTGCCAAAACAATCGTAAAATATCATCATCGTACAGGATACAGGAGGAAACATACAAATGAACGATACAGATATCATGCAGCTCGGGATCGAAGAAGCAAGAAAGACCATGACGGAGAATCTCGGCGGTCCCTTCGGTGCCGTGGTGGTTAAAGACGGTGAAGTGATCTCCGTCGCTTCAAATCATGTTCTTGCACATAAGGATCCCACAGCTCATGCAGAGATAGAAGCCATCAGAAATGCATGCCAAAAGCTTGATACCTACGACCTGAGCGGGTGTGAGATCTATGCCACAGGTTACCCCTGCCCCATGTGTCTGTCCGCCATAATGTGGGCAAACATAAGGAAAGTCTACGTATGCGGTCTTCCTGAGGATGCAGAAAAGATCGGATTCAGAGATGATTTTATCTACAGATTTATCCGTAATAAGATGCAGGATAAGGATACCCTGGAGATCATTGAGTTAGACAGAACCCCCGCACAGAAGCTGTACGGGGAATATGCGTCGATGAAAAAAGTGATATATTAGATATCTTTCATATCAGTCCAGCCATTCCACGCTTTTGACCAGGATGATCTCGCAGGCAGTGCTTCCGATATCATCTCTGCTGGTTGAGCTGTACCAGAAAAAATCCTTCTTGGAAGGGTGGTGACCGTCCACATATACCAGATATCCCTTCAGCCGGATATGGTCACCGACCTTGATCTTCTTTACCGCATTAGTGGTGGCAGTATCCAGTGTGATCAGGTGATTATTGGAGCACTGCCTGAGGACATCTTCCACAGAACCTACAAGTGCAAGCTTTTCCCGGCTGTCCACTTTATTCTTCAAGCCTCTCTCCGAGGCTTTCCAATGAAATCCAACCTGTACATTTTGCTCAGCCACTTTTCCCCATGCAAGAGACACATCCCTGGGTGATATCTTATCCTCCGGGCTCATTCCGAAATAATCATTTGTGCAGACCACCAGGCCTTCTATATCATAGGCATATTGATATGCAAGCGAGATATCATATCCGTTAACCTTTGTATACTCCTCTCCGCTCGCTTCCGTTTGTATCGGCTCACGGATACCCGCAATTGACCGCTGTTTTCCCTTCGGAATATTACGATAAGCAAAAAACAGCAGGACAAGCAACACCGTCAGAAGGATAATGATCCTCCTCTTTCTCTGATTGTCTTCATACATTTTCTTTCCCCCCTCAAATGTATTCGGTTTATCAATCCTTACGGATCAGATGATTATGCATTTTTCTTTAACTTCTTCAAGCAGTTCCCGGTTTGTCTTATGAAAGACCGGATGAATAAAATCCGGTGCGATCTCACAGAGAGGTGCAAGGACAAAATCCCGGTTTGCCATATCCCTGTGCGGAACGGTAAGATCCGGCAGATCGATGATCGCATTATCAAAATAAATGATATCCAGATCAAGCGTCCTGTCGCCCCAGCGCTCTTCCCTTATACGCCCGCAGGCATTTTCGATATCATGAAGCTTTTCAAGAAGAGCCTCCGGCTCATACAGTGTCTCCAGAACAAATGCGCCGTTAATGAACTGTTTTGTTGCAACGCCACCATAAGGCTTTGTCTTTATCATGGAAGATCTTGCAAGCACTCTGCACTCCGGGTCCTGATCCAGCATCCTTATCGCATCTTCTACCAGTTCCTCGCTGCATTCGTTCTTTTCCGCATACTCTTCATTTGAACCTATAGCTATATATGCTTTGTGACGTATCCTGCGGAGGCAGACCGATACCGATGCAAACTCCAGATCTATGGGAGCTTCCGGCTTTCTTATCTCCAGGCTTATGGCTCTGATACTTTCAAACCTTTTCATGAGCACACAGATCAGGTGCTCTGCCGCTGCTTCTATCAGTTTGAAAGTATGTTTCTGCATTTCTTCGGATATGATCCCGCATACTTCCGCGTAACTCACGGAATCATCAAGCGCATCTGTCATCCCCGCTTTTCTGAGAGATATCTCAAGGGAAGCATTGATATAGAAATTCTGTCCCTTTTCATTCTCTTCGGGAAAAACTCCGTGTCTCGCAAATACTTTCAGATCTTCGATACGTATCTCGTCCATAAGCACACCTCTTACATCGCACCTCTTACAGCTTCAAGCATCTTTATAAATCTGACATTTTCCTTAACGTCGTGGACTCTTACAAAAGAAATATTCGAAACCACCGCATGTGCGGTGATCGCCAGCGTCCCTTCAAGTCTTTCTTTCACAGGGAGCCCCAGCACATCACCAATTACAGACTTCCTGGAAGCACCCAGGAGGACGGGATATCCCATCTCCCCAAATCGCTTAACATCCGCAACTGTCTTTAGGTTCTGCGCCGCATCTTTCGCAAAGCCGACTCCCGGATCAAGGATTATCCTTTCATGTTTAATGCCTGCATCCAGCAAAAGTTCCGCCTTTGCCGACAGTCCGTTTATGATATGTTTCGTTATATCCGCTTCCGCACTGTCAGTGATGTCACCAATAGTTCCGCCTTTATCCCGGTTTATCCTGTACTTTTCTCCGTCTCTGTCATTGAAAGCCCTTCCGGCATCCGGGGCGCTGTCATTATGCATCAGGCAGTAGACACAGTCCGTCTCTTTTAAAACCTCCGTCATCCCGGGATCCGCAAGGAAAGATATGTCATTTATCATATCGGCTCCCGCGCTTATCACTTCCTTCGCAACAGAAGGCTTGTACGTATCAACGGATATGGGAATGTCACTGTGCTCTCTTATCTTCCTTATAACAGGGATCACTCTCTCCATCTCGTCTTCTGCTGATACCGGAGTATAACCCGGTCTTGTGGATTCACCACCTATGTCTATAAGGGCAGCGCCGTCCCTTTCCATCTCCAGCGCATGCATGACTGCCCTGTCCACATCCGAATAATTCCCGCCATCCGAAAACGAATCCGGCGTAACATTTAAAATCCCGCACACATAACAGTGTCCGGGATATTCAAATTTTCTCTTTCCAATTGTGATCTCAGTAATATTCATCCTGTCGTCCTCACTTTTCAAAGCTTTATCATCTGCATTACACGATTCTGTAATTCGGTTCCGCCATCAAACAAGCCGCGGCACGTAACAGTCACTGTTCTGGTTCCCGGCTTTTTGATACCGCGCATAGTCATACACATGTGCTCAGCCTCTGCTATGACCATCACCCCCTGCGGAGAGAATCCTTCCATAAGAGCATCCGCGATCTGACCTGTCATCTGCTCCTGGATCTGAAGGCGCTTTGCATAAACCTCAACAGTTCTTGCCAGCTTGCTGAGTCCTACCACCTTGCCGTCAGGGATGTAGGCAATATGGATCCTGCCGTAAAAGGGCAGCATATGATGCTCGCACAAAGAATAAAACGGGATATCCTTTTCAAGAACTATCCCATCCGCATCGGAAGAAAATGTTCTGCTCAAATGCTCTGTGGCATCTCCATCCATTCCCGCAAGAAGCTCGGTATACATCCTGGCAACACGCCCCGGAGTATCCTTAAGCCCCTCTCTGTCCGGATCCTCGCCTACCGCTTCAAGCAAAAGCCTTACTGCCTCTGCCGCTTTTTTCTCATCTACCATTTCTATATCTCCATGAAACAGATCTTTGCATCAGATCTTTTTGATTCATTTTTTCTGTTTACCTGTGCGGAGCACTTCCTTTTCCAGTCTTGCCAGCCAGGAAAGAGACCCCGCCGCTACCACCGGGAGACTCCCGTCAGCCTTCGAAAGGAGCAATGCAACCTCAAGCGCTTCTTCCACGCTGTCTGCTGCCGTAACATCCTGAGTATACTTTCCGACTTCCTTTGCAAGTTCAAGTGCGGGAAGTGCTCTCGGATTCTCAGGGGGCGTCAGCGTAACAACACGTTTCGCATGAGGCACTAAAAACTTTACTATTTTATCATATTCCTTGTCTTTAAGTATCCCCAATATTAGTATTACTTTTTTATCCTTAAAGTAGATATCCAGAGCCTCGGAGAGCCTTCCGGCCGCATCCGGATTATGAGCGCCGTCAGCGATAAGATAAGGTCTCTCCCGAAGTATCGTAAATCTTCCGTTCCACCTGGCCTCCGCAAGCCCCTTCCGCAGGGCTTTTTCACTTATATCGAATCCTTTTTTGTTCAGGATATCCGCTGTACAGACTGCCGCCGCTGCATTTTCCGGCTGTACCGTTCCTGCAATACCTATTTCCAGGTCCTTATAGGAGCCGGTATCAAACCGTTGCTTTTTTAACCCATATCTGACCCGGGAAGGCTGCGCCACAAGAAGCGATGCGCCTGACTGCTGTGCCTTATCCCTCAGTACCTTAAGCGCACTTTCGTTTTGTCCGACACTTACAACATCGCACCTCGCCTTTATTATCCCGGACTTCACCCGGGTTATCTCTTCGATGGTATTGCCCAGTATGGCTTTATGGTCCTCATCGATATGTGCAAAGACGCATACTAACGGTGCCGGTATAACATTAGTGGCATCAGTCTCACCACCCAGCCCGCACTCTATCACCGCGATGTCGCATTTTTCTCTTGAGAAATACCAGAAAGCCAATGCTGTCTCAACTTCAAATAAAGTAGGTACCGGAAGTCCGTCTTCCTTCATCTCTTCCGAGGCCTGCTTAATGATCTCCAGCCCTTCCGATACCGTTTTTGAAGTTATGGCTTTGCCGTTAATCTGGATCTTTTCAAATTCTTTGCCCAAAGAAGGGGAAAAATATCTTCCTGTTTTATACCCTGCCGCTTTGAGTATGGCTGAAACATATGCAAGTACGGAACCCTTCCCGTTGGTTCCCGCAATATGAACAGTCTTAAGATCTTTCTCGGGATTCCCTATCCTTTTCAGCAGCTCCCGCATGGTATCAAGGCCCATGACGCTCCCGAGTTTCGCTGTCTCTTCAATAAAAAGTTCTGCTTCTTTTTCTGTCATTTTTCCGCCTAAAAAGGGGCAGAAAGTATAACCTCTGCCCCCTTACCCATCTGTTCCGTTAATATCAGTTATCGTCGATCATCCCGTCAGCATCAATGTCGACACCGTTCCCTATGTCAAGCATATTGACTGTGCGTCTCTTGATCCTTGCCTTCTCGGATGCATCAAAAATGAAATCCTTGATCTCCTTGGCATGTCTTACATGTTTAATCTGGAGCTCTTTGTCAGTGGTATCACCGGTAAAGCATCTCACCGTACCAAGGCCCACCATTCTCTCCCAGAAGCTTCTGACAAGCTCGACGTCCTGAACCTTGTACATGTAGCAGTCATCCTGCTGTTTACTTAAGAATCCCCTATCTATGGTGATCATATCATCCTTAACGGTATAAACCGTAAAAGTCCAGGGAAGTCCCAGGAATAACCATCTTTTTCTCTCTTTGAATTCTGCCATTTCTTTTCCTCCCGTCATCCTTCTATATTATTTTTCCATATACTGTTCGTTGTCATTTTCATCTTTCCGACCGGACAGCTTCTTCAGATACTCGATAACTTCCGGATTGGGTTCGGAACCTCTGCATCCGTAAAGGATATACTGGTCCATCTTCTCCTTACGGATTATCTTTCCCTTTATATGAATGGTATTTCCTTCACGCTCATTGAGTTTGCATGTGACATTGGTCCCTATCTGAAGCGGAAGTCTCTTCCTGGATTCGACTACAAAAGCGAAACCGCTGGCGCTCAGATCCTTAAGTGTGGTAAAGAGCGGATCCACCATTCCGTCAATATCGAAGACAGCGGGCTGCCAAATGTAAGTTCTCCTCTCTCCGCGTCTGTTCTCGATACCTGTGGACATGGATGAGGTTATCTTATGATAGACAAGGCCGTCCTTGCGTGCTGTGGTGATGCGGCAGTTCTTGAAAGTCCAGTTATTACCCTCGGCATCCGGAACCTGCATATGTATCCTGACGTTCTCGCCACTGAAGTTGACTCTTACCCCCTTATGCATAAAAGGGATCACAAGCAGGCTGTTTTCTCCGGCTTTCATAACACGCGAAACAAACTTTGCCTGCATATCACCACCGTTATTTACGGTGATCTGTATCCTTGTTCCCATTGAAATACTCGAAAAGTTCATAAGGTATATTTTACCTTTTTTCGCATATTAAGTCCACAGCCCTACCGTGGCGTGCCTTACTCTGTCTTAAAGATCTTAGCTTCAAAGGGTCCGATATTTAACTGTAATATCCCGTTCTTTGTCTTGTGGGTCTCAGACTTTCTTTCCCTACTTCCTCCAAATTTCTTCCATTCCGTATCCAGTACCAGCTTCCAGCTTTCTTCCTTTATCTTCACGGCTTTTTTCTTAACAGAAGCCCCCTTACCGGATCTGTCTTTGGGGTCTTCTTCTGTTTTCACTTCTACGTCCACGTCCGGAACTTTCACCGCACGGATCTCAAAATCCTCCTGCTCTCTGTCTCCGAAATTCAGGACTGCAGCATAACTTCCCGACGGATCATTCCTCTTCATTACATATAAAGCTCTTCCGTCCTGTTCACAGTGGAGCCACTCAAACTGCCCCGGCTCATATTCGCCGCTAAAAAATGCTTTATTTGCCGCATACATCTTATTCAGTTCACATATCAGATCATAAAGCCCTTTATTCAAAGGTCTGCTTAAGAGTCCGAACTCAACCTCTCTTCCCTCATTCCATTCGGTAAGCTCGCCGACTTCATTTCCCATGAACTGGAGCTTTTTACCGGGATGCATGAGCATGTAGGTGTAATATGTCCTAAGCTGCGAGAATCTCTCCTCTTCACTTCCGTGGATCTTACCAAGTATGGTGCCCCTGCCGCCCACAACTTCATCATGAGAAAGGGACAGTATAAAACGTTCGTTATAGAAATACCACATGGAAAATGTCAGCTTATGGTATTCCGATATCCTCTGCTGCGGTGAGAGACTCATATAGTAGAGACCATCATACATCCAGCCCATATTCCATTTATAATCAAATCCCAGTCCGCCATCTTCCGGCTTTCCTGTAACTCCTCCCTGCCAGGCGGATGAATCCTCCGCAAAGAGCATTACGGAAGGATGTTTTTTCTTAAGAAGCGTATTTAATGTCCGGATAAAATGCATGCCGGCACCATTCTCACCCTTATCCTTATCTCCTTCGTTGTAGATCAGGAGGCTCACCGCATCGGTCCTTAATCCGTCAAAATGATATTCTTTGATCCAGTATTCGGCACAGGACATCAGGAAGCTGGCAACCTCAGCTCTTGCATGATTGAAAAGACAGGTTCCCCACATGCTTCCCTGCCCCTGGGGATAATGTTCATACAAAGGCGTACTGTCATAATTCTTCAGGGCAAAATCATCTATGGCAAAATGTACGGGAACAAAATCCATGATCACGCCTATCCCGGCTTTGTGACATTCATCGATAAAGAACTTCAGATCCTCAGGAGAACCGTATCGGCAGGTGGGCGCAAAAAAACCTGTGAGCTGATATCCCCATGACCCGTCAAAGGGATATTCGCACAAAGGCATTACTTCTATATAATTGAATCCTGTCTTCCCGGCATGATCGATCACCAGGGGTGCCAACTCCCTGTAGTTATACCATCCGTTTTCCTTATCCTCAGGATTCCTCCTGAAAGCTCCCGCATGCATTTCATAAATGGATAAGGGTTTATCCAGACAGTCGGTTCTCTTCTTCATCCATTCCGAATCATTAAATGTGTACTTGAACGGATCCGTGATCTTCGACGCACTACCCGGTCTGAGCTCTGCTCCGAAAGCGTACGGGTCTGAATGTTCCATCCTGTATCCGTTCTGTCCGTAGATCACATATTTATAGAGCTGCCCCTCTTTGGCCTTTCCGGATTCAAATTCCCATATCCCATGTTCATCTCTTTTCATGGGTTCCTCGGTCCAGCCATTAAAATCTCCGAATATATTCACTCCGGACGCATTAGGCGCATATGTCCTGAAGACCGTTTTCGATCTCATCACATGAGCGCCAAAATAAAGATATGCATCCATGGATGTTCCTTCAAAGAATTCCTTAATGAATTTTTCCTTATTCATTTTGACCCCAACCTCCGTCATTTTTATGAAGGATAAGCCTTCATTTACATGAAGTTCATTCAAAAAGCCTTTAAAAAATGAATTATGAATGATATCCTTCGCATTTTAGGCCAATTTCAACCGTCATTTAGTTAACCTTCGTTTTAATTATTGTGGTTATTTTATTAATTCGCGATTATATTTATTGTGGATATTCTATATAATCGTATTTTAATTTATTGTAACAAACCCTATCCTTACCTTGTTCCATTCATCGGTATTGATAGTTATCTTATAGTCGGAAAGAAGGTTTTTGTAGTAGGAGCCATTAATATCATAGAGTTCATTAACAGCTTCCAGAGAATTAGAAGCGAGGCCATCCTTAACAGATAAAGAAGCAAGTTCCAGCATATAAGAATGAGCAAGGGCTTCATTTTCCATGATCACTCTGACCTCATCTTCGGTAAGTCCTGTTTTAGCTTTTGCACGATCTGAAAGATCGGCATAAAACGAGGCGGCATCGTAATCAGTCTCAGTTAATAATTCTTCATTTAATTTATAACCATTCTTTTTCGCGAGATCGGAATATATGATATCTCTTATGCAATAATTCAGGACGGCATCTCTCGCAAGATCTGACACATACCCGGAATTCTGACCGTCCTGATTCATATACAGATTCCAGTAAGCCTTCGGATCTGATGAATCATATTCTCTTGCAGTCTGATCACCATCAAGTTCCGTTTTCACGATATAATATCCGAGATATCTTAGAGGGATCTCTTCATTTTCATTTTCACCCGACAGACTTTCCATATCGATCATGATGCTGTCTAAGTGCTCTCCCGTATCCAGGTAACCGGCTCTTTTGGATAAAAAAATGGCAAGAACGGATATGAGCATCACAAATATCAACGGTTTATACAGCCTCAGAAAATTCCCGGGTCTCACCAGGAAGCTCCTGCTTTGAGGCATATCTTTACCTCCCCGTCGACTGTAAGAACCGTTTCCGGGATCAAGCCGGATACTACTTCCGCTTCTTGGAGATTTTCCGTTTTTAAGATAGCGATATTCGAAATCCGAACCCGATAATTCCGAAAATTCATCTGAGGGCAGATCTGTCCGGGAACGTTTTTCCGGATCCGAAGATTTTTCGATGATCTCAACAGGCATATCCTTTAACCCTCAAACTGACTCTTGTAGAGAGTGCTGTAGAATCCGCCTTTTTCAAGAAGGGTCTTATGATCCCCCTGCTCGATTATGTTGCCGTCCTTCATAACAAGGATGCTGTCAGCCTCCCGAATGGTTGAGAGCCTGTGTGCAACAATAAAACTGGTCCTGCCCTCCATAAGCTTTGCGAAGGCATTCTGGATCTTGAGTTCCGTTCTCGTGTCTATGGAGCTCGTAGCTTCATCCAGTATGAGCATGGGCGGATGCATGAGCATTACCCTGGAAATGCATATAAGCTGTTTCTGTCCCTGAGAAAGACTGCCTCCGTCCTCCCCTATCACAGTATCATAACCGTGTTCCAGCTGACGTATAAAGGAATGCGCATGAGAAGCTCTGGCAGCTGCGATCATTTCTTCATCCGTAGCATCCGGCTTTCCCATGATTATATTATCTCTTATGGTTCCGGGCTTAAGCCACGTATCCTGAAGTACCATTCCGAAAGCCCTGCGGAGAGAATGTCTGGTAAGATGTCTGACATCGTAGCCATCTATGGTGACAGCGCCGTCATCAACATCATAAAATCTCATAAGAAGATTGATAAGCGTAGTCTTACCGCAGCCCGTAGGTCCTACGATAGCTATGCGCTTTCCCTTTCCGGCAAATACATTCACATTCTTAAGCAGCTCCTTATCCCTTGTATAAGAGAAACTGACATCCGAAAAGCGGATATCTCCGTTCAATGCCCCGGCAGCCCTTACCTGGCTCTTCTTATCATCGGTCTCAGCCTTAATCAGTCCCAGAATCAGAGCATCCTCATCCTCCGGTTTTCTGGGTTCTTCATCTATAAGATCGAATACTCTTCCCGCGCAGGCGATGGCATTTTGAAGTTCCGTCACCACTCCGGAGATCTCATTAAATGGCTTGGTATACTGATTTGCATACCCGAGGAATGCCGCAAGTCCGCCGACAGATATCCTTCCGCTTATGGCACTGAATGCACCTGTAACGGCAACGCCTGCATATACCATATTATTGATAAATCTTGTGGATGGATTGGTAAGAGACGAATAGAATACAGCCTTAAGAGAGGTTCGCGCCAACTCATCATTGTTTTTCCCGAATATCTCTTCGGCACGCTCTTCATAGGAAAATGCCTTAACAACCTTTTCCTGCTCCAGCATCTCTGTAATGATATTGGTCTGCTGCCCTCTTACTTCCACCTGCGTCTTGAACTGTTTATATGTGATCCTGGCTATAAAAGAAGCCACAAGAAAAGACAGGGGTGTAAGTAAAACAACCACAAGCGTGATAACGGGATTAATGGTAAGCATCAATATAATGGTTCCCAGTATGGTTATCACACCGGTAAAAAACTGCGTAAATCCCAAAAGAAGACCATCCGAAAACTGATCCACATCCGAAATGATACGGCTCACCGTTTCCCCTGTCGGGTGCTTGTCAAAATATGACACAGGAAGATTATTGATCTTTTTCATAGCCGCTTTGCGCACGGCACGCACAGTACTGAAAGTGATATGGTTATTGCAGGCATTCATGATCCATTGTGCAGCAGCCGAAAGAGCTATGACAAGGATCATGATTATGAGTATTACAATAAGTCCGTTCCAGTCAACTTTGCCTGTACCTGCAACCTTATCTATTGCATCACCCGTAAGTATAGGGATCAAAAGCGAGAGAATGGCCGACACAGCAGCTGATATAAGAGAACCGTAAATGTATTTTTTATAAGGGCTGATGTATAGCAGGATACGTTTAATAATCCTTACATTCTCGCTCTCATTCTTTCCTGTCTTAAGCAGTCTCTTCTCAATATCCGTACGTTTAAGGATTTCCGTACTCTTATTTACATTTTTCTTTTCATCGTTTTTGCTCATCGTGATGCCCCCTTTCCGGAGGATACATACTGGGAGTCATATATCTCTCTGTATGTTTCACATCCACGCATAAGATCCTCGTGGGTACCGATCCCCACAGGCTTTCCTTCATCAAGCACAATGATGGTATCAGCATGCATTACAGATGATGTACGCTGCGAAACAATAAAAGTCGTGGGAGGCTCAGGCATATCCCGAAGAGCTTTCCTGAAAGCAGCATCTGTAGCAAAATCAAGAGCGGAGGAACTGTCGTCGAGAATAAGTATTCCCGGCTTCTTAACCAGGGCCCTTGCGATACAAAGCCTCTGCTTTTGTCCGCCGGAGAAATTCCCGCCTCCCTGAGTCACTTCATGATCCAGCGCGCCCTTTTTCTCCTTGATAAAATCATAGGCCTGAGCGATCTTTAAGGCGTCGATGATCTCATCATCCGTTGCCTCTTTATTCCCGAAAAGGATATTATCCCTGACAGTACCGCTGAAAAGAACGGATTTCTGGGGAACTACGGCTATCTTCTTTCTGAGAGCATCATAAGTATAATCGCGGACATTGAGAGCATCGATCTCGATATCACCTTCACTTGCATCATAGAATCTGGGGATTAGATTGACTAAGGTTGTCTTGCCGGAGCCGGTACCTCCGATTATCCCCACCACCTGTCCGGGAGCCGCGACAAAAGATACACCCTCAAGAGAAGGCTCCGCGTTGCCGGAATATCTGGCGGAAACATTGCTGAATCTCACATAGCAGGGCTTTCCTGTCCAGGTCATGTCTATGGAGCCTTCATGCATGGATGGATTGATATGCAATACATCTGCGATACGATTGGCAGAAGCTAAAGACCTGGCGAGCAAAACGATAAGGTTCGCAAGCTTGATCAGTTCTACCAGAATCTGGGACATGTAATTTACAAGTGCCACCACATCTCCCTGTGTCAGGCGTCCGGTATCTACCATTACCGCACCTTTCCACAAAAGCCAGACAGTGCAGGCATTGATTATCATAAATGTAACGGGATTTAAAAGAGCCGATATCTTTCCTGTAGCGATCTGAAGTTTAACAAGAGCCTTAGTCTCATCATTGAATTCTTTCTGCTCATTTTCCTCATTACAGAAAGCTCTTATCACCCTTACACCGTTAAGAGTGCTTCTGGTTATACCTGTGATATTATCAAGGCGTCCCTGGATGGATCTGTATCTCGGTGATGTGATGAGCATTATCCCATATACCACGATAGAAAGAAGTATCACTGTCACAACAAAGATAAGCGCAGTCCTGACATCTATGGTAAATGCCATGATCACTGCTCCGAGCACCACAAAGGGAGATCTTAAGAACAGGCGCAATACCATGTTCACGCCTCCCTGAAGAGTATTGATATCACTGGTCATACGGGTGATCATCGCAGATGTGCCTAACTTGTCTATATCAGCATACGAGAGTTCCATCAGATGAGCGAATACATCCTTTTTAACTCCGGCAGAAAAACCCACCGCAGCCTTGGCAGAGAAATACTGCGCGATGAGCGAGCAGGTAAGTCCCACAGCCCCCAGCACCACCATCACGATAACCGTCCTGATGATATAATCTCTGTCTTTTGTCGCTATACCCGTATCTATGAGACGCTTTACCAGAAGAGGTATGAACAGTTCAAAGGAAGCCTCAAGAAGTTTAAAAAGCGGCCCGAGCACACATTCGATTTTATAGTTATGAAAATACTTTAGTAAAGTTTTCATTTTATCTCCGTCCCGTTAAAAATTATAACATGTAAATATTCTGCAACAACAGTAAAATCAATATTTTCGAAAGAAAAAAGCACCTGTTTTCACAGATGCTTTACATAAAATCCAAATACTGATATTACGTTAACTAAAGTACCGGTCACATTCCGGGAACCATAACCGATGATCCTATCTTATCGGCATTATTTTTATCCGTAAGTACTTCGATCAGTTTTAATCCGAATTCAATGCCGGTTCCCATTCCTCTGGAAGTGATGATATGGTCCGATACCACTACCGGATCGGTCAGTTTATTTGCGCCTTCCAGAGCGCTCTCCATTCCGCCGTAGCAGGTAGCATCCCTGCCCTTAAGAATTCCCAGCCTTCCAAGTATCGTGGGAGCAGCACAGATAGCTGCAACATATTTTCCCTTCTTATCGAACTCCTTTACCTTATCCATCAATATACGGCATTTCTCGAGATTCTCATGTCCGAGCTTTCCGCCGGGAAGTACAAGCATATCAAAGCTGTCGAGATCAAGACCTTCGATCACGGTATCCGCTTTTATATCTATACCATGGGAACCATGTACCACTTCACGCCCCATGATGGAAACCGTTACTGTGTCCACTCCGCCGCGTCTTAAAAGATCAACAGGCGCAAGGGCCTCAACTTCTTCAAAACCGTCTGCATAGAAAACAGCTGCTCTGCTCATGGGAATTCTCCTTTACATAGCTTTGATGCGCTCTATGGCTGCAACGGTATTCTCATAAGTACCGAAGGCAGTCAGTCTGAAATAATGCTCACCGCTGGGGCCGAATCCCGAACCGGGAGTTCCTACAACGCCGGCCTTTTCAAGCATCATATCAAAGAAATCCCAGCTTGTCATATTGTCGGGAGTATGAAGCCAGATATAAGGCGCGTTTACTCCGCCGTACGCTTCGTATCCCGCACTTCTTAATCCGTTTAAGATATGGGATGCATTCTTCATGTAGTATGCGACCTGATCGGAAAGCTGTTTCTTTCCCTCAGCAGAATAAACAGCCTCACCGGCGCGCTGAATGATATACGGCGCACCGTTATACTTTGTACCGTGCCTTCTTGCCCAAAGCGAGTGGATAGCCACATCTCCGGCCTTAAGATCTTTAGGTATAACAGTATATCCGAGACGGACACCGGTAAAGCCTGCATTCTTAGAGAAAGAATGGATCTCTATAGCACAGGTTCTGGCACCTTCGCACTCATAGATACTGTGGGGTATATCCTTTTCGGAGATATAAGCTTCGTAAGCCGCATCATAAATGATGACAGCCCCGTTTTTATTAGCATAATCAACCCAACCCTGAAGTCTTTCCTTTGTAATGACTCCACCCGTAGGATTGTTGGGGAAGCAGAGATAGATGATATCCGGAACTTCCTTCGGGAAGTCGGGCATAAAATTATTTTCTGCGGTACAGGGCATATATATCACATTCGACCAGGTCTCTGTTACCTCATCGAACACACCTGTCCTTCCCGCCATTACGTTAGTATCTACATATACCGGGTAAACAGGATCGCATACCGCAACCTTGCAGTCCTTATCAAAGATCTCCTGGATATTACCGCAGTCGCCCTTTGCTCCGTCTGAAATAAAGATCTCATCAGCTGATATATCACACCCTCTTGCCTTATAGTCATTCTCGGCAGCGGCATTTCTAAGGAACTCATAACCGAGATCGGGAGCATATCCCTTAAAGCTTTCGGCATGTCCCATCTCATCAACGGCTTTGTGAAGTGCATCGATTATCACGGGGGCCAGAGGCTGAGTTACATCACCGATGGAGAGTCTGATGATCTCTTTATCAGGATTGGCCTCCTGGAATTCACGCTGTTTTTTCGCAACGGTTGAAAAGAGATAGCTTCCGCGAAGTTTTAAGTAATCTGCATTTGGTCTGAACATAGTATCATTTCCTCTTATTATATATTTATATTTCGACGTCGCCTTCAAACACTGTTGTGGCAGGTCCCGTCATATAAACGCAACCGTCGCTCTCGCACCATTCTATATTTAGCTTTCCTCCGCGAAGAGTCACTTCAACTTTTCTTCCTGTTTTACCGTTGAGTATGCAGGCCACAACAGAAGCACATGCACCCGTACCGCAGGCAAGAGTCTCACCTGTACCGCGTTCCCATACACGCATATCGATATGGCTCTCATCGATCACTTTGATAAATTCCGCATTTACCGCCTTGGGGAAATGCTTGTCGTGCTCGAAGAGCGGACCCATACGTTCGAAGTCTTTATAGTTATTATCATCTACAAAGAATACCGCATGAGGATTGCCCATGGATACGCAGGTCGCATTCCAGACTTTTCCGTCTATCTCCATAGGCTGGTCAATGATCATCTCATCATCCGCATTTAGGGGAACCGCAGGAATATCCTTTGGTAAAAGTATAGGCTTTCCCATATTAACGGTAACAGTCTCAACCTTGTCATTCTTTAAATGAAGTTCCAGAGTCTTGACCGATCCGAAGCTTTCGATGGTTACGGGATTGCTTCTTGTCAGTCCCCTGTCGTAAACAAACTTGGCCACACATCTGATACCGTTACCGCACATCTCGGATCTGGAGCCGTCCGCGTTGTACATCTCCATCTCAAACTCAGCTTCCTTTCCGGGATTGACGAAGATCACGCCGTCACCTCCGATCCCGAAATGTCTGTCAGACAGACGTCTCACGATCTCAGGTTTGTTATCTACCTTTTCACTGCTGCCATCGACATAAACATAATCGTTGCCGCAGCCTTCCATTTTTACGAAATGCATATATATATTTCCTTTTATTCATCCAGAAGAGCAAGTATCATCTGTGCTGTCTCAACGATACCCGTTCCGTTATTCATGCTCCTCTTTTGAAGATAACGATGTGCATCGGCTTCACTCATGTGGTTTCTGTCCATAAGTAATGCCTTGGCATGATCGATCAACGCTTTTTCTTTCTCGGAGCGGATCGAAGGCGTATTGCGTTTTTGCCTTCTGCGCTGCTCTTTCTCGGATATCATCATGCCTATCGTCGATATAAAGTCTCCTGCTTTAACCGGCATTGAAAGTGCAACAACATTCGGTAAACGTTCTTCCATTATGACGCCCTGGGGAGCCATAAGTAACATTTCGAATGAGTCGGGGAGTTCTTCCATCAGGTCGGTATATACCATATCCGGATACTTGTACCCGCAGATCAGGATCCCGCTTTCGAGATTGTGGATCTCATTAAGCGCCTGTGCTCCGAGCGTGCAGGAAGCAGCAACATCATATCCGTTTCTGATCAGAAGACTGTGTATACCGTGCGCCTCTTCCGGGCGCCCAAACAATACGATCAGTCCGGTCATAGGCTTAATACTTGTAAAGGTATCTGTCTATCTCCCACTGCGTTACCTGTTCGCTGTAAAGTCCCCACTCACGCTTCTTGGCACTGATATAAAGAGGTGCAATGTGAGGCCCGAGAGTATCCTGGATAAGCTTATCCTTCTCAAGAGCTTCAACCGCATCAAGAAGATTGGAAGGAAGAGACTCAACCTTAGCCTTCTTTCTTTCCTTATCTGTCATCTCGAAAATATTGCGGTTAACTGCAGCAGGGGGCTCGATCTTATTCTTGATTCCATCAAGACCTGCAGCAAGTGCGATAGCGATAGCAAGATAAGGATTTGCAGCTGAGTCAGGGCTTCTGAGCTCAATTCTGGTTCCCTCACCTCTTGCAGAAGGGATACGTATAAGCGGGCTTCTGTTCTTGCTGCTCCATGCGATATGAACGGGAGCTTCGTATCCGGGAACAAGACGCTTGTATGAATTTACAAGAGGGTTCATGATCGCTGTCATGCCCTTCATATGCTTCATGATACCGCCGATGAACCAGTAAGCCTCTTTGCTGAGGCCGTACTCATCCTTGGGATCCTGGAAGATATTCTTACCGTTCTTGGAGAGCGAAAGGTTAAGATGCATACCCGAACCTGCCGTACCGTACTTGGGCTTGGGCATGAATGTTGCATGCTGTCCGTGACGTCTTGCGATAGTCTTTACAGCAAGCTTGAAAGTCATGATATTATCGGCAGTCTTAAGACCCTCTGCATACTTGAAATCGATCTCGTGCTGGGAGGGCGCACACTCATGATGCGAAGCCTCGATATCAAAGCCCATCTCTTCAAGAGTAAGGACCATATCACGTCTTGCATTCTCGCCGAAATCAACGGGGCCGAGATCAAAGTATCCGGCTCTTTCGTATGCGATCGTAGTCGGCTGAGCATTCTCATCTGTCTGGAAAAGGAAGAACTCGCACTCGGGACCTACATTCAATGTATATCCCATGTCAGCAGCTTCCTTGAGCGAACGCTTGAGCACATATCTGGGATCACCTTCGAAAGGCTTTCCGTCGGTCTTATATACATCACAGATAAGTCTGGCTACCTTACCGTGCTGAGGTCTCCAGGGAAAGATCTCCAGTGTATCGGGATCCGGATAAAGACACATATCCGATTCTTCAATTCTGGCAAAACCATCTATTGAAGAGCCGTCAAACATACACTTATTGTTCAACGCATCTTTAAGATGATCCGAAGTGATAGCGATATTCTTGAGATTGCCGAACACATCGGTAAACTGCAGACGGATGAACTCCACGTTTTCTTCTTCCGCAATGCGGAGAATGTCTTCTTTTGTCTTTTTAGCCATTTCCTCTCCTTTTTTTGACTATATTTAACATTTATTTTTCATTTTCGACATATTTAATGTCGTTTTTGGGCATTTTTGCCTTTCAACTTGTGTATTTTAGCATTTTTACATTCACATATAAAGGAAAATAAAAAAAGTGCGCTAAAGCGCACATTAATACCGTTTCTGGCACTAAAATGACCTTTTTACTGTACAGATCTCTTTTTTTCATCCGGTCTCACTGCACAAACCTGGCGTAATAAAACAGATACTGCTGGAGAATACCCGCATCTTTCCTGCCTTCAAGGATGTTTTCTCCTCCGTAATGTTCATCAAACACCTTTTTTATCCACACATCAACGGGAGCCAGATCAGTCCTGCCGTATGAAAACAGAGCAGTGCAATTTGCCACTTTTATGCCAACGCCATGCATGCTCATGAGATCCGCCAAAAGCTCCGCGTCGGTCAGCTTATCCTTCGCTTCCATATCAGGAGCCGCATTGACGGCAGCCCTGACATAAGCTTCCCTGTATCCAAGCTTCAACGCTTTCCATTCTTCATCCGTAAGATCCGCGAGTTCGTAAGCAGCAGGGAATTCGTTCTCACCCGTATCCCCTATCTTCTTTCCGTATCCGCTGCACAATGCGTTCACCGCCGCCGTAATGGCAGGTATATTCTTTCTCTGGGAAATGATAAAGGATACCAGTGTCTCCCATGGCTCCTGTCTCAGGATCCTTATCCCCCTGCCAAATTCCGCAGCCGCTTTCAGATAATGATCATCGGAGGGTATCTTTCGCCTTATGGCCCCATAATTCCTGCCAAGATCAAAATAAGCCGTCCACAGAGTATCGAACTCTTTTTGGGGACAGCTTATCTCATATATATTCTTTTTCTTTTCCCTAAGATCCAGAACATGGCCCCTGTGAATAAAGCGATATCCTCCGTCATCCCTTTTGCTGATCCTGAAGCACTGTCCGCTTAACATGATCTTCCCGGGATCAAAATCATCCTTTATCTCAACGGTTGAAACGTATGCCATATCCGTACTCCGGTCTTTTATTTATCAGTCCTGTGTATCTTCCTGCTCAGCCGCAGCCACCTGTTCGGCAGCTTCCGTAACGGCTTCCCGCTCCGAATCTGCAACCTCTGCGGTTTCCTGTTCCGATGCTGATGCCTGTTTAGCCGCTTCCGCCGCGATTTCCTTCTCCGGCTCTGATGCCTGTTTAGCCGCTTCCGCCGCGATTTCCTTCTCCGGCTCTGTCGTCTGTTCCGCCCGGGTATCCTGCCCGGTCACATCCCAAACGTCATCCTTCACCGGCTCCGCTGCCTGATCTGCCTGCTCTTTCTGCCCGGCAGCGCGAAGTTTTTCTTCTTCCTCAAGCTTTCCTGCCCAGCCGACAAGAGTCGCATTGATGTTCGCTCCGTCGAAGAAGCCCGAACGCCCGGAAGGAGCATTCCGAGGATCGGCAGCATTCTGCCCCATGGGACCATTCTGTCCGAGAGCACCGGCCATACACATTCCCGCAGCCACTCCCGTCATATCAGCGGATCCCGTACCTGCAAATAACATTCCCGTCATATCCGTATCCTCCCCTCTCAAAGCTGTGAACTCATTGCCTGTAATCATATATTACGATGCCGCAGGCCAAAGGTCAAAGAATATTTAATCCAGAAGTCCGCTGGCTTTAACCGCCGCCAGAGCCTCTTTTATCTTTTCCGGCGGAAGCACCAGCGCAAATCTTACATAACCTTCTCCATGGGGGCCGAAGCTTTGTCCCGGTGTACACAGGACGCCTGCTTTATTCAACAGATCCATACAGAATTTCATACTTGAATCATAAGAAGGCGGGATCGGTGCCCATACAAACATACTTCCCTTCGTATCAGGTATATCCCATCCTATCTCTCTTGCTCCTCCGCAAAGCGCATCACGTCTTGCCTGATAATCCGCGCACTGCTGCTTTACCGTATCAAGAGGTCCGTTAAGAGCTGCGATGGCAGCCTTCTGAATGGGAAGGAACATACCAAAGTCTATCTGGCTGCGAAGAAGCTTTACAGCATCCACCACATCCTTTCTTCCGATAAGGAAGCTGATGCGCGCACCCGTTACGTCAAAGGATTTGGAAAGACTGAAGAACTCCACCCCGACATCCATGGCTCCTTCCGTAGCAAGGAAACTATGACCTTCAAGTCCGTCAAAGATGATATCGCTGTATGCATTGTCATGAACTATGAGGACATCATATTTTTTTGCCCAAGCAACGATCTCATCATATATCCCTTCTCTGGCCACGGAGCCAACGGGATTGGCGGGAAGACTTACTATCATGAATTTTGCTTTTCTCGCAACATCTTCGGGTATCCCTTCCAGCCAGGGAAGAAAATCATGTTCTTTTGTAAGAGGATAATAAACCGGATCCGCTTCAGCGAGAAAAACTCCCGCCTGAAACACGGGATAACAGGGATCCGGGAGAAGCACCGTATCCCCCTTTCCTGCAAGGGCAAGTGCAAGATGACCTGTTCCTTCCTGGGTTCCGTAACAGCTCATTACCTGATCCGGCTTTATATCAACACCGTACCTCTTCTTGTAATATCCGCATACCGCTTCCAAAAGCTCCGGTGTGTCTCTGAGCGAGTATTTCCAGTTCTCCGGATCCATGGCAGCATCAGCAAGCGCCTTCCTGATATGTTCCGGAGTAACAAAATCCGGAGTACCTACACTCATGTTGTAGATAGTCCTTCCCTGTGCCTCCAGTTCCAGTTTCTTATCATTAAGTGCCGCAAATATCTCTGCACCGAATCTGTTCAATCTTTCCGCGAATTCCATATTTCCTCCAAGATATATATATTTATATTCACGCCAGTCTGTCCAGTATCTTCTGCCATGCCGCACGGGATGCATCCGAAGGCATACGCAGATCTCCTCTGGGCGATACCGCAACCGTTCCGACCTTAGGTCCGTCAGGCAGGCAGGAGCGCTTGAACTGCTGGGCAAAGAATCTTCTGTAGAATGTCTTAAGCCACTTGAGTATTGTCTCTCTGTCATACTCTCCCGCAAAGGAAAGCAGCGCTATCCTGTAGATCTTATCCGGTGCAAAACCTGCACGGAGCATATAATACAGGAAAAAATCATGTAATTCGTAAGGTCCCACAAGATCCTCTGTCTTTTGCGATATCTGTCCGTTCTCAGGCGGAAGGAGCTCAGGGCTGACCGGTGTATCCAGCACATCACGCAGCACGCCGGAAAGCTTTTCGTTTCCGCATGTATCCGCATAATATGCAACAAGGTGTCTGACTAAAGTTTTGGGTACGCCAGCATTGACACCATACATGGACATGTGGTCACCGTTATAGGTTGCCCATCCCAAAGCCAGTTCACTCATATCACCGGTTCCGATAACAAGCGCATTCTCCTTGTTGGCGATATCCATAAGCACCTGAGTACGCTCTCTTGCCTGACCGTTTTCGTACGTCACACTGTGATCAGCTTCATCATGACCTATATCCTCAAAATGCTGTCTTACAGACTTTGCGATATTTACGGTACGAAGCTCACAGCCAAAAGCTTCCGCCAGCATCACCGCATTATTCTTAGTCCTGTCCGTGGTACCGAAGCAAGGCATAGTAACGGCTATTATGCCCTTTCTGTCCAGTCCTGCCAGATCAAAAGCCTTAGCTGTGACGATAAGCGCCAATGTGGAATCCAGGCCACCCGAGAGTCCGATCACCGCCGTCTTTAGTCCCGTATGTTCATATCTCTTTCTGAGGCCATAGCTTTGTATGGCAAGGATCTCTTCACATCTCTCCGCACGCTTTTGAGCATTGGACGGAACAAAGGGCGTTTTTGCAAAGCTGCGCTTTAGCTCCGTTTCAACCTTATCAAGTTCAAAGCCGACTCTTGTAAATCCGTCATCGGGAATAAGCGGCGTGCAAAACGTTGTCATACGTCTGCGCTCCGTATTAAGACGCTTTATATCTATATCAGCAACAGCACATCCCGCCTCGAAGCGTTTGGTCTCAGCAAGTATACGACCGTTCTCGGCTATCATATTATGTCCGGAGAATACCAGATCCTGAGTTGACTCACCTTCCGCTGCGCTCGCATAGATATATGCGCATAAAAGTCTGGAGCTTGTCATCCCCACCAGATTTCTTCTGTACTCCGCCTTACCTACTGTCTCATTTGATGCGGAGAGATTTACAATGACTGTAGCCCCCGCAAGTGCAAGCGCAGTCGAAGGAGGATCGGGAGTCCAGAGATCCTCACAGATCTCACATCCGATACATAATCCCTCTATCGCATCCGACTGAAGCAGTACATCACCGCCGAAAGGAACCATCTGCCCTGCAAAATCAACGAACAATGCCTCACCGTTTCCCTCGGCGAAATGTCTCATCTCGTAGAATTCGGCATAATTCGGCAGGAAGCGCTTGGGTATAAAAGCCTTGACGCATGCATGTGAAAAAGCCGCCGCAACATTATAAAGCTTACCGTTTACTTCCATTGGAAGACCTATGAAGATAAGTGCATCTGTATCTTTGGTTTCAAGGATCACACGGCAGAGCTGTTCTTTTGCTTCGTTAATTAGTGTATCCTGTAAGAAAAGATCTCCGCAGGTATAACCGGTAAGAACCAGTTCCGGAAGCACTATGATCTTTGCACCCTCGAACGCCGCAGCCTTTATGGCATCGATACATACCCCCGCATTGTATTCGGGATCCGCAACCTTTATCTTAGGTGTGACCGCCGCAACTTTCAAAAAACCGTCCCGCATTATCCTGCCTCCTTCTTGCCATGCTCTCTTGCAACCACAAATATCCTTTCGCTGTTCTCATCTACCGGTGCATCCGTCACATCTCCGTCGGATGCGGAAACAAATTCCATACCGGCTTCTTCCAGCGCTTTCTTTATCTCATCCAGTTCAAATCCCCGCTGAAAGTGGGTCTCGTCATATCTTCTGTATATACCCGATCCCACGCCTTCCCCGGAAGACTTTACAAATAATGTCAGATCATATTCATTGATCCCCGATCTTTCATCATAATAATTTTCCCAGATAAAGCTGCAGTCTTCCCTGTTTTCGGCAATGGTGGTTTCGCCTATAACATCTCTGTATTTATGCACGGTATTAAAATCAAATAAAAATACCCCATGCGGGTCAAGATAATTATTAACCAGCCGGAATACTTTTACCAGTTCTTCTTTGTCCGTGATATAGTTCAGGCTGTCGCATACACACACAACAGCCCTTACGGTTCCGTACAATTCAAATTCACGCATATCCTGACAAAGATACAGGATATCATGTCCCGAGAGCTCTTTCTTGCGCTCCGCCTGTTCCAGCATCTCAGCCGACAGGTCCACTCCGGTCATGTCATATCCTGCTTCGGCAAGCATCTCTGTCATAGTGCCGCTTCCACATCCAAGATCAAGGAGCAGCCCATCATTTATATTTTCTTTTCCAAGATGAGCAAGGATCTTCCCGCACCATTCGTCATAAGGAACATCCTCCATAAGAACATCATATACTTTCGCAAATTCGCTATAAGCATCCATCTCAGATCACCGGACAGGTTTTATTTTTTTGATTCTTTATCTGAATCTTTTTTGGTGTCTCCGCCAAGGAAATATGCTATAACAAAGCCTGCGGCAAATGCCACGGCAGCTGTTATCACAGTTATCGCATTAATACCCGCAAATATCTCCTTGTTCATGATCACTATGGCTATGGGTGATGCCGTGATAAGTCCGATGATGCACCAGTAAACAGTTAAAAGATATTTTGAAAACAGGTACTCAATAAGCTTGGCAATGCCGATGATACCGATAACAACACCAACACCGAAAGGTATGATAACACCGAAGCCTGCTGCCAGCCCAGCCATATCCTGAGCTTTGAGTGCATCAACGGTTGAATTGAGAGTTGCGATAACGGGCTCGTAATATCCCATGAGCATAAGCATCATGGAGCCGCTGAGTCCCGGAATTACCATGGTTGCAGCTGCGATTATGCCTGCGATCAAAAGCTTTATTTCCGTAAAGAGACTGAATGAAAGATCCGCATCTTCTCCCTTTACTCCGTTAAGCATCGCAAGCCCTGCAACCAGTATAAAAAAGATAAGGAAGCCGATCAGATACGATACTTTGAATTTCTTCCCCTTAACTTCCTTCGCTATCATCGGAAGTCCTCCGACGATCAGACCGATGAATAAGAGATTGGTCTGAACAGGGATCGTACCAAACATCCACTCTATGACTCTTGCAAGTCCGAGTATCCCCGCTATCATACCTATACCCAAAGGAAGAAGTGTAAAAAAACTTTTCCTGAAATCCTTGAGTAGATGTGTCAAAGACGTAATAAGCTTATCATAGATACCCATGGATACAGCCATGGTACCTCCGCTGACTCCCGGAATGACATTGGCTATTCCGATCACCATTCCTTTTAAAACATCCATTATAAAACTCATTTCATTTTCCTTTCCGGATCACATATGATCATAAAAAAGTTTTAAGTTCCCTGATCAGTTCATCAACTTCTTCATCAGTGCCGACTGTGATGCGAAGATAGTTATCAATGCGCGGCTGCTTAAAATATCTTACAAATATCTGTTTACTTCTGAGATAGTTGAATATATCTTCCGCAGGCACCGACCTGTGAGAAGCAAATACAAAGTTGCTGCGTGAATCCGGGAAAGAAAAACCCAGAGTGCTAAGCTCTTTCTTCATTCTCTCTCTTGTATTTACTATCTTTTTCAGTGTCGATCTGAAATATTCATCATCCTTTACGGCTTCCACACCAAGGACAAGAGAAGGTCTGTTCATGGTATAGGAATTGATGGAATATTTAACATCATTAAGATACTTTATAAGTTTCTCGTTACCTATCGCGAATCCGACGCGGAGTCCCGCCATGGCGCGTGACTTTGAAAAAGTCCTTATCACGAGCAGGTTCTCGTACTTATCCACAAGAGAAAGTGCGCTGGAACCATCCTCCGCAAAATCAATATACGCCTCATCTATCATGACCACGGAATCGGGATTTGACTTTACGATCTCTTCTATATCAGCAAGACTCTCCAGAACACCGGTAGGCGCATTGGGATTGGGGATTATTATACCTCCGTTGGGTTCAAGATAATCTTCCTTCTTTATCCTGAAGTCATCATCAAGCGCCTTGGTCTTATATGCGATCTTATAAACATCCGACCATACAGGATAGAATGAGTATGTTATATCCGGAAAGAGTATCGGCTTATCCGAATTAAAGAATGTAAGGAAAGCCATTGATATAACATCATCAGAGCCAACTCCCACAAATACTTCGGTAGGTTTAACCTTATAGTATTCCGCAAGTACGTTTACGAGCTCCGATGCATCAGGCGAAGGATAAAGCCTGAGTTCTTCATATTTCTCGGATTCCAGAAGCTTCTTTACTCCCGGTGCGGGGGGATAAGGACACTCATTTGTATTTAATTTGATCATCCTGCCGCACTTGGGCTGCTCACCCGGTGTGTACGGCACAACCTTTCTGACATTGTTTTCCCAGTTCATTTTATCTCCTTTACAGCTTCCGCTGTCATTTCCGTTTGATCTTCATTCTCCGCCGCATGCTTTTCTTCACGCTCACGGATCTTATCAAATTCATTTTCGTATTCTGTTTCATATTCAAATATGTAGCTCTCATAAGGATTGATAATAAGCGTTTTCCCATAGGTCTTTAAACGCTTATACTGCCTTCCGTAACACGTATGGACATGTCCATGCAAAAAATACTTCGGGCCGAATCTGTCGAGAAGCCATCTGAAGGCTTTAAAACCATGATGAGCCAGATCCTCCCCGTCTCCCACATGATAAGCCGGTGAGTGGGTAACGAGGATATCAAACCCGCCATGAAAAAGGATTTTGGGCATCATCGCCAAAAGCCTTCTGTCCATCTGTTTTTGGGTAAACTGATGGGGCCCCTTCTTATATCTCATGGAGCCGCCAAGTCCCATTATCCTTATTCCCTGATAGACTGCGATCCTGTTGTCTATGCAGACACACCCGTCAGGGGGATGGACATCATAATGGCTGTCATGATTACCGTGAACATAATAGATAGGCGCTGTAGTAAAGGTAGCAAGAAAAGACAGATACCTCCCATCGAGGTCTCCGCACGATATGATCAGATCTATACCATCCAATTTTCCGGGCTGATAAAAGTCCCAGTAATTTCTGGATTCCTTATCAGCCAGAGCGAGAATCTTCACTGTTTTGCCTTCACTTTTTCACGATACCTTCTGCGGTATCATTAACCTGTACATCCGTATGTGCTTTAATTCCCTGGACTTTGACCAGTTCGACCGCTTCATCCTTAAGCTCTGAGATATCGGGTATATATCCTATGATATTCTCGTTAAGCCAGTCTATGGATACCGACTCCTTTGCCGTAAGGCTGTCGCTCTCGTCACATCTCATGGTTCCGTTCTGGTCGTAGATAGGACCGCTGAAAGGATTGAGATCCATAGCGCGGATATCCTGTCTGAAAGTCCTGAGAAGTCTCACCAGTCCTGCGGGAAGATTTCTGGAATAAATAACATCTATCGCTCCCGAAGACATTCCCCAGAAATAATTCAATGCCTGAGGTCCGAATACATTCTCATCATTTTTGTATCCGCCCCTGAGTATCGATCGGATTATCTCCTCATAAAGCTTGCCCCAGTGTCGCACGGGCATCGCAAGGTTTGTATGGGTTCCGTCTTCATTAAGCCTGAAGAGTCCGAATTCCTGTCCCATACTCATCTTGGCATTAAGATCTCTTCCGGAGATCAGGTTGATGTCATGCTTTTTGAATTCTTCTCTGGGATCCCTGTCCTTTACCATAGACCATTCGAGATGAACTTTGGCACGGGGATTGACCATCTGAACACCCAGCGCAAAGGCATTGATCTCGGCAGTGGTGCCGTGTATGGGATAATCGGAAATATATCCTATTCCGCCATGTTCAAGCATGGCGCCTGCGATCGCACCGGTGATGAATTTCGCTTCATACATTCTCAGATAATATGAACGTATCGTCTGATGAGTGAGACTCATGGAGCAGTTAAGTATGATCACTTCGGGATACTTAAGCGCAGCCTTGAGAGCCGCAGAAGCAAGCTTGGGGGAAGTTGCAAAGATTACTTTGTTTCCCGCTTTTACCGCATTTGCAAATACATCATCTTCACTTTCGTTTTCTTTTCTGACTATGGATAAAGTGAAGATGCTTTCACCGAACACATCCATCACATATTTGCGGCCGAGCTCATGAGAATAAGTCCAGGAAGATTCCTGTTCGCTCTTGTCATGGATAAATGCGATCTTAAGCTGTCCTGTTCCCATTCCGGGAATGAGCTTAACGAGAGCGGTCTTCCTGGATTCCGGTGTGGGATTGAGAACGAGCGTAAGCTCATCTCCCCTGTCATAGAGCGCAAGCTCTCTCCAGAATCTTACAAGATCCTTTCTGATCTCCGCCTGTGATTTATCTTTTTCCTCTTCATAATCATATACCGCAAGGAACTCGCACACTGCATCACCTGCAGTGATAGTAAATTTTCCCTCGGCACGGGGCAGGAATTCTTTCTCAAAGGATGCAAAGAAAGCATGAAAATCAAGTCTTTCATCTTTGCTCCACTTTACAAACTCACCGTTCTCATCTGTCTTGTTGTACACTTCCGAAAGGAGCTTTTTAAAATTCCCCTCACGGGACATATACAGATAATTGGCTTCCGTCTTCTCATAGAAATCCAAAAACTCATAGTAAAGCTTTATTTCAGGATCATCCGTAAGCTTCGGGATCATCCTGGTAACAATTCCGTCAATGGTAACAGCATCCATGTATTTGGATACGGATACTCTCTTGTTACCTTCCATAACATAAAATTTATTATTAAATTCATAAGCTTTGATGGGATCTCTTAAGCCTTCGGATTCAAGCGCATCATAAAGATCTGCCCATTTTGAACTGAATTCCGACATCTCATCAAGTATGGGCATAAAGTTGCGGGCAAAAGCTGTTGTCCTGCCTGCACTGTATGTTCCCACCACCTGTTTTAAGGGTATCTGAACCAGCCCCAGCGAAACCTGCGACTCTATCTCCACATGAGATACTATCTCATCAAGCACGGGAAGATAAGGATATTCACCGCGTGATACACATGCGCGGTATTCCTTTTCTCCCATTTTCATTGCTTTAACATAATCCTGCAGCATAGGCAATTCTCTCTGATCCGATGGATCACTTCTCTGAAAAACTCACAAAAAATTCTTTTGATTATTATGATATTTTACCATATCGGGTTTATATTTGCTATCCGCGGCTAGCTCTTCCCGCTTTTTTCACGGGAGGGAGAGATCCGTACGTACACCAGCCATCCGAATATCACCGAAAATAAAAGCGAGATCGCTCCCATAGCGATATTTCCCGTATCCGACGTCCTGTCCCCTTTTATCATGTAAGGAGGTATGAAGATGAAGGCATTGGCCGCCACATGAAATATCACCGGAAGTAAAAATGTCTCTGAAAAGTGGTATATCAGCGCCATCAGGAATCCCATGATAAAAGCATAGACAGCCTTCACCGCATCTCCGTGGATCACTCCGAAAAACAGGGACGATACCACAAGAGCCATCTTTACATTTAACTTTGCCCTTATCCTGTTGAAAGTAAGCCACCTGAATGTCATCTCTTCAACAACCGGCGAAAGAAAAACAAACAGCAAAAGTCCCGGCAAAAACGGAGTATCCGTATTAAATGAGGACGCCCCGGACTTATCGATCCCTAAAAGATCAACAATATATCCCGCAAGGATATTCAGGAATATGGCCGTTGCACCGCCAAAGAAAAGGACATTAAGCATTATCCTGATCTTTCCGCCGTCCTCTTCCTTTAAGAGTCTGTTCCCTGCCGGATCGCTTTTCCCAAACAAAAGCCAGAGCCCTAACATCAGCAGAACATATACACACACCGCGCTCCAGGATTTATACACCTGGGCGTGAGCCCGCATATAGTCGGCAGCCTCTCCCCCGTTTGCTACAGTCATGCCGTAAATAAGCTTGCCAACACTTGAAAATAATGCATGCATCACATAGTAGGCAGCAAAGGGGATTATCATATACAGCGATCTTTTTATTGAGTCCAGAAAAAACATATCTACCCGCTAATTTTATCACATATCCGTCTTGTCAGTAAAAAAAGCCGTCCCATACGGAACAGCTTTTAAAACCGATCATTAAACGGATACGCCCGCCTACTGGGGAAAATCGCCTGCCGAAGGTTTCATCCCTACAGTCTGGAGTATTCCCTCTATCCCTCTGAAGCTCTGCGCAAAGCGATTATTCTCCTGAGGAGTCTGAGTGTTGGCGGAATAAAGTCCATCCGCTCTTATGGGTGAGATGAGCTCAACATTTACATTCGGTCTGAATCCGAATGAAGTTGAAGCATCTGCGGCCTGTTTCGGTTCTTTTGCCAATAAAGGCTGCTGCCCGGCTGCTTCAGGCTGCGCATTCTGCTGCCCGATGATATCAGCCTGCACAGGCTGCGTGGTCTGTCGAACGGGAGCTTCAGCCAGTAAAGGCTGCATTGTCTGCTGTACGGGAGTTTCAGCCATCACAGGGGTACCTGAAACCGGGATATTCACGTTGCTGGGATTGCCCGTGTTTACCGCATCCACAGGCTTTACCTGTTCCATTTGCTCATTCACGGCATTTGCCTGAAGAGTTTTATTATCTTTATTCTCTGAAGCTGATGCATCTGAGCCGAAATCGCCGAATACTTTTTCCTGCTCTTCCTTCTCCAGGCGCTCTTCTTCCTTCATCTCTGCAAAGAGCTTGTCAAAATGCTCATGCATGTAATTGGCAACTATAACAACGATACCGTCATCGAGCTTTCCTTCATCCGCCATTTCCTTAAGGACTCTTAGAGCCTGCTCGAGATTCATCCTCTTCTTGTAAGGTCTGTCATCGGCAGTCAGGGAATCGAAGATATCACATACCGTAAGGATCCTTGTAAGGATATCGAGCTGATCATCCTTTAATCCTCTGGGATAACCGCTTCCGTCAAGATACTCATGATGGTTGGATGCGATCTCCATGACCTTGTCATATTTGTCATAGAAATTGATCTTGGAAAGCATCTGGGCCGTATAGCTGACGTGACGGTTGACGGTCTTACGCTCTTCATCAGTGAGAGTACCCTTGCGGATATGAAGCGACTGATTCTCCTCATCGGTAAGATAAGGGATTATCTCGCCATCCAGTCCCTCGTACTGCTTCTTTGCAACTTCATCTATGAAAGCGATCTGCTTCTCATCCAGAAATCCGGATGTATTGAATGTATCAAGCTGGCTGAGGAACTTCTCAAGCACCTCATCCTCTTCCTGCCAGAGTTCAACCTGCATCTTGTGCTCAAGCATATCGATCTTCATCCTGAGTCTTATCTTCTCAAGCTTGTTCTTAAGATCCGAATAACCTTCACCGAGTCTGGTGGCCTTATTGAGCACTTCACGGGGTGTGATCATCTTACCGATATCATGAAGCATGGCAGCCATGTGGAGCTGCTCCTGCTCATTGGGCGAAATGAACACATTGATATTACCCTTCGTATGAAGAGCATTTATATAATCCGTGATCTCCTTGCAATACCTGGCAACATGCTTTGTGTGCTTGGCATTATAGGGAGTACGGGCGTCGATTCCGGTTGTAAGAGCTTCGACAAAGGATCCAAGCAGCTCTTCCTGATCCTGGATCAGATTCATACTTGTAAGAGTGTTGGCCATCTGTGCGGTAAGCGACTGGACCATACGCTCGTAGTCTGTATTGAAGGGGATGATGTTGCGTCCCACATCCATGCAGTTATAAAGCATCATAACACCAAGAACCTGCTGGCCGGGCTCCAGTATGGGAGCCACCAGTGCAGACTGGGTCAGATACTTGTGCGCCTTATCATATTCTTTGATCTGTGAGATATCGAAGCGCTTGTCTTCATAGAGATCCGGAATATTAAGCATATCTTCCGGATGATGAT
The DNA here is from genome assembly GCA_024697065.1 of Lachnospiraceae bacterium. Classification (GTDB taxonomy): domain Bacteria; phylum Bacillota; class Clostridia; order Lachnospirales; family Lachnospiraceae; genus NK4A136. The sequence continues at coordinate 131,047 of JAILGE010000022.1, read as the reverse complement.
AACAATATGTGAAAATATCGGTATCTTCATCACCTGCAGCCATCTTATCCGCCTGGCTGCTGCTCATCTTACGGTCAGCGTCCAGAGTTAAGTTTATATCCAGGAGATGCTTGAGCTTTCCTTCGGAAGCGATATATAATTTTCCGCCATCGGCATTGGTAAATCTGACGCAACTGTCCAGGATCACGTCAAACAGAGTGACATAATTACTCTCGGTTGCGATACTATAGCCCAGATCAAGTAGCCTGTCTATATCTTCGGTAATCTGCATTTCAAACCTTTCCACCCTCCAGCCGGATGCTGAAGCCAAATCACATACTTGCCTAATATTATAGCAAAACCACCGGGGCATAACTATATGATTCATGACGAAAAAGAGTTGAACTGTGACATATTTTTTTATATCCGGATGGTTTTATTCAGGGCAAAAGAATAGATAACGTTTTCCCCCACAGGCTTGTCCAATATACTCTTTAGAGCCCTTGAATATATCTCCAGCTGCTTTTTGTAGCGTTTTACCAGCTCGTCTCCGTCCGAAACCCTGTCAGTCTTGTAATCCAGAAGAACGAGCTCATCATCTTCTTCGAAATACGCGTCAATGACACCCTGAACTATCACGGATTCATCCTTTGGAAAGCCGGGATCCAGTTCTCTCGCCGGAACTCCCAGAAAGAAAGGCTGCTCTTTGTATAGCTTTCCCTTCTTCGCAGCCAGGCTCATTCTATGAGCCAATTCGCTTTCAAAGAATCCATAAAAGCTTTGAGGATTGATAAAATCCGCTTCTTCCGCAGACAGTCTTCCGGAAGCCTTTTCCTTATCCAGCGTTTCCTTTACCAGAAGAGTGACATCTTTTTCCTCCCCAAGCCGTGCAAAATCAAAAAGCTCCAGAAATCTGTGAACCGCACTTCCGTGTTTCGCGCCGCTTTTTTCAGGCGTGGCCGCAAAAGAAGGTATATATGTTTCCTCCTCTTTGTCCCCGAACAGCTTCGCTTCTCCCTCATCTTCATAAGCAGCTTTTTTTAATTCCGATACGGATGTCTTGGTAAAGAGTCCCGTAAGTTCCGGATATGCGTATCTGTATTCCCGACGCTTTTCAAGTATCTTCAATATGCCCTTGTCCGCAATACCGCCAGACATAAGCAGAGCCCTGGCTTTATCCATTGCAGCCGTATCATTGTTTACAATGCTTCCGGCTATATCTCTGACCCTCAGCTCCCTGTAGTAATTTCTGTCCGCCAGAGTCTCATCCGCCAGAGCATAATCGATCATATCCATAAAGCTCTTCCCATCGGACGGATCCGTTATCGGCTTCGCCTTTGGGGTACCGTCATCCTTAATCTCACAGATGTCGGTTATAAAGAGCTTTTCTTTTGCTCGGGTCAGCGCAACATATAAAACCCTCAGTTCCTCCGCCACATAATCCGCCCGAAGCTTGGAAGCAAATACCCTCGCCTTTAATCCCTTTTTGCTGATTCGTTTATCGGGATCTATGCATCCGAGAGCGATCCCCAGATCGGTATCCGTAAGGCACTTTTCCGACGCTCCCTTAAAATTAAAATTCTTGTTAAATCCCAGACAAAAGACCACCGGAAATTCCAGGCCCTTGCTCTTATGAATGGTCATGAGCCTTACCACATCGGCATTCTCATCCAACATCCCCGCTTCACCGTAATCCACTTCTTTTGCCTTCAGTTCGGAAATATATCTGACAAAATGAAAGAGACCGTGATAGCTCGTGCTTTCAAATTCCGACGCACGCTCCAGCAGTATCTCCACATTCGCGCGTCTCTGATCACCGCCGGGAAGCGCGGAAATATCCGCAAGGTAGCCGGACTCCGCAAGGAGCTTATCCAGCAGATCCCTGATCTTATTGTATGATGCATAAGATCTGTACCTTTCCAGCCAGTCTAAAAACTCTGCACATTTTTCATTCTCCGCTTCCGCCTTCACAGCTTCGTAAAGGGTGCATCCTTTATTGCGGCCGCGCAGCAAAGCCATTTCCTCATCATCAAAAAGTCTGAGGAATCCGGTAAGCGTTCCGTAAAGAGGGATATCCTGCATAGGATTATCGATCACCTGCAGCGCATTCATTATCATCTTGATCTCAAGAGACGAAAAATATCCTGCGGTACTTCCGTAGTAAAGAGGTACGGAATAATACTCCGAATATTTTTTCAGCGCATCATCATAGCCTTTCAACGACCTTACGAGTATCACCACATCTCTGTAGGACAAAGGACGCATCTCACCGCTTTCCTTATCCCTTACCCTGAAGCCGCTGCTCATCAATTCTCTGATCTTAACTACAGTAAGCAATGCTTCATATTCCGCCCGACCTTCCGCCAGAGCCTCCTCCTCCCGGTTATCATATCCGTCTCCATCCGGATCATTTTCCGTTCCTCCATCACCCGGCAGGTCATTCTTCTTAACCTTATTTAAGTCATCTTTATCGATCAATAACTTTAATATCTCGGTTTTATATTCATCTCCCGCAGGCTCAGGATATTCGGCACCGACATACAGCTTCGCTTTATCATCGTATTCCAGACCGGCACTGTCCTCGTGCATCACACGTTCGAATATATCATTTACGAAATCAAGGACTTCTCTTCTGCTTCTGAAATTCTTATTAAGATCAATCTTTCTGTTGATACCTTCATCGGAAAAAACATCATACTTCCCCAGGAAGATGGAAGGCTTTGCATGTCTGAAACTGTAAATGCTCTGCTTTACATCTCCTACCATGAAATAGTTATCGGGACGTGAAATACTCTTTAATACCAGTTCCTGCACCATATTGCTGTCCTGATATTCATCAACAAATACATATTGGAAATGTTCTCTGTATTCAACAGCAGCATCGGAAGGAACCGCTTTTCCATCTTCCTCTTTAAGAAGGATATCAAGAGCAAAATGTTCCATATCTGAGAAATCGATCACATTCTTTTTACGCTTTGCCTCATCAAATCTGTCCATGAAATCAAGGGTGAGCCTGATGAGCGCACAAGTATTTGTCTCTACCAGTTTAAGTTCATCCGAGAGCGTCTCCGGATCCATGCCGTAGATTTCTTTCAGTTCTTTCAGGACACCTTTGATGGCATCATTGTATTCTTTTGCCGCCTCAAGCTTTTTGGGATCGGCATCACTCTTTGCCTTTGATAGCGATCCTGCATCAAAACTCCTCAGGATACGCCCTCTCTCCTCATAGGAATCATCTCTTTCAAGATATCCGGTAACCTTTCTGTATTCCTCAAAAGTCGGAAGATATTTTGCCGGCCCGTCACTTTCGGAGCAAAGAGCATGCGCCCTGTTTGAAAGGGTCTTTAACTTTTTTATCTTCGCATCGGCATTGGATGCTATACGCATAAACCACGGAAGAGTTTTTACTTTTTCAGGATCCGTAACCCGGCACTCCTCTTTGGCACTATTTAGCCACTCCCCGGGGAAGGGCTCGGTAAGGGCCGCGGTATGGAGCTTAAGGATCATTTTTTCAAGATCATCTTCATTCCCGGTTGAAGCATAGCTTTCCACCAGATTGATAAAGTCCGGCTCTCTCTTTGAATACTCATCTTCGAGTAATTCATCCATCACATCCTTCTGCATGAGCTTACGCTCACCCTCATCCATAGCGCGGAATCCCGGATCCAGTCCGATGGCACTGAAATGATTTCTCACAACATAAAGGCAGAAACTGTCTATGGTTGTGATAAGCGCATTCTGCAAAAGAGCTTCCTGTCTGACCAGATGACTGTTCCCCGGATCATCGGCGAGCCTTGAAAGGATGGTCTTGTTTATCCTCTCTCTCATTTCTGCTGCCGCAGCCGTAGTAAAGGTAACGATCAGCATCCTGTCGATATCCGCAGGTTCATCCTTATCACAAAGCAGGGACAATATCCTTTCGGTGAGAACCGCAGTCTTGCCGCTTCCCGCCGCAGCAGACACTAACATATTGCAGTGGCGCAGATCTATTACCTGCTGCTGTTCTTTTGTAAAACTCATCTTACTCATTCATCCGCACCTTCTTTAGTCTTTTTACAGATCATTTCCCTTGCCTGCTTGTCTGCCATCTCCGCCTTCAGAGATTCAAATCCGCTTATCCTTCTGTCCATAGGACACACATCCGAATAAGAACAGAATTCACAGGCTCTTTCAAAAGGTCTGACAGGGATCTCGCCCTTTAAGATCTCTGCCCCGATCTCATCCATTTTCTTTCCTGCAAACTCAAGCATGGAGTCCATCTCGTACCTTGAAAGCATCTGCGATCTTGCACCGTATTTACCGTCTTTATTGATCTCCAGCCTGATCACGAGAGAAGACTTATTATCCGGTTCCGTATCCAGGGCATGGATCACCTGCGTTTCATCGGAAAACCATCCATCCGGGCGCATCTCCTTTTTTGTCGCTCTATCCGGATCGGCGGCATCCTTCTCCTCTAAGATAGGGTCCTGTAATACGAAGTAGAATAACGCCGCAGGAATGATATTCTTTCCTTCATTTTTATCTTTAAGGATCCTTGTTCCCTCATCGAGGTAAAGCGGCAGCTGCATCTGGGTTCCGTAGTACAGCTCTTTGAAGGAGAATTTTTTATGCCCGGATTTGTAATCCATGACTTTGACGTAGATATTTTTGCCGTCATCAAATATATCCAGCCTGTCTATCTTGCCTCGAAGCTGCATCTTATGCCCGTCAGGGACACTGAGTTCTCTGGAAAAAGAAAGCTCGTATTCCTTGGGATAGAACAATCCGTGAGAAGCCTGAAAAGCAAGAGCAAGTATGCTCTTCCTAAGTATGCGGCGCATCCTTTCAAGCTGATATGCAGTCCGCTTATCCTGATAGAGAAATGCCGCGCCGAATTCTCCCGCCGCATCCGCAAGAAGCTTATCCAGAAAACGATCCGCAAGCTTCGCGTCAACATCTTCCCAGTTCTTTCCTTCATCTTCCAGCATCCTGCCGAACTGTTCCATTATCCAATGATAGATCGTTCCTTTTTCGAGACTTTCCAGTCTGTTATTCTCACGACCGGACAGCTTCATGCCGTACTGAAGGAAATGTCCGTAGGGACAGCCTGCATAAGTCTGCAGTCTGCTTATGCTGACACTTATCCTGTTGCCGAATAAGATCGATACCGCTTTCCCGGAAAGAGGATGGGATGCGTACCTGATAAATGCTCTTTCAACAAGATCGACATAAGCTTTAGGATCTCTTTCCCTGCTTTCCGATAAAAGAGAGAAGAGCAGTTTCTTCTCATCATCATCTATGACTCTCGAAGCATAGGAAGAAAGCATCCGCGCTATCATAAGCCCGTCTGCTTTGCCGTCCGGTATCTCATCCAGCACACTTCTGCCCCCCGCATCCTCTTCCGTAAGTCCGGGTAGTATGCGTTTTACATGTGATAAGAGATAGGACGGTCTGATGGACTGCCCCTTGGAATCCATCCGCGAATAGGAAAGTATCAGCTGCCCGGAGGGTCTGGTCATCACATGGTACAGATACAGCCTTTGAATGAACATCTGCTGCCTGGGGGTGGGAGCCAGTGCAAACCCGGACTTAACAAGATACTCCCTGTCGAGATCAGAGATAAGTCCCCCCGATGAATTGGACTTAGGAACCACTCCGTCATTTATTCCCATAAGGAAGAGAACCTTTATGGGTTTGAACCTGGTCCTTTCCATATCTCCTATGATCACGCGATCCACATCAAGAGGTATCACACCGATAGTGATCTCTCCGATACCCGCTTTCAGGATCTCAAGATATTCATCGATATCCATCTCTTCTCCCTGCAGCAGAGAATGGATCTGTTCCAGCATCTCACATATCTTCTTATATATCTGTTCATATTCCTTGCAGCGGATATCATCTCCGGCCCCTTTAAACCGCTTTGCAAATTCCCCAAGCTTTAAAGAGATCTCCTGAGCCTCAATGACGCCGTACAGAGTCTCGGTGATCTTATCCGCCGTCACACCTCTGCGCACTTCATAAACCGGCGATATGATATTCCAGAACCTTTCTCTTATGGCATTCAGTTCCATCAGCTCTTTTACAGAGGGCTTCATGGCCTCTTTGTCATCAGCAGACATATCCATATCACGGATATATCGCGGGATCCTTGTAAATGCCTGTTTCCAGGAATGTGCACCTCTGACACCGGCGGCGATGATATAATTCTCCATTCTGTCGACATCCGACACAGGTATTCCCGTAAGACCGGTCTTAAGGAAATGCATTACCGTCTCATACGAAAAATCCATGGCAACACATTCCAAAATGCTCCGGATATATTCCACGAAGGGATTCATATCCAGTTTTCTGCTGTAATCCGCAAAAACAGGTATGCCGTACCTCTCAGACATCTCTTCCACATAAGGTATATATCTTTCCAGATCACCCGTGGCTACAGCGATCTCACGATATGCATAGCCACCGGTAAGTGTCATCTCTTTTATGCGAAGGAATACTTCCTTAAGTTCCGCCTTGGGATCTTCGGCATAAACGAGCTTTACTTCATTTGACGGATCTTTCTCATACTTTACCTTTTCTTCTCTGAATATTCCCTGTTCCAGTGCAGAGAGAACCGGCCTGTCGGTATAACGCTTAACGGGCGCACCAAAGATCTCCTCATCCTTAAGCCTGCCGCATCCCGCATCCGCACAGAGCTGCTCCATTGAATGCATGGTCTTCATACTGAGAGAGAACAGCCTGTGATCCGCATCTGCACTGCGATAGCTCTCAAGCTCTTCGGGCGGCATTATGATGCTCATCCACACTTCACTGCAGGTCTTCAGCAATTCGGTTATGACTCTGTTCTGAACCGGAGTAAAACCGGTAAAGCCGTCAAAAGCAACTATACTGCCCTTTAACTTTTCAGACTTTCTTATTCCCTCCGCCAGCAGATCATATTTTTCTTCCTTAGTGATGTATTTTCCCTTGCAAAATGACTCCATCTCCTCAAAGACACGCTTTATGTCCTTTAGTTTCCCTTTAAGGAAGGGCTTACCTTCCGTAAAGTCTATAAGTTTATCAACATCAGCCGGGCCGATGCCGTACTGTTCAAACTCCGAAATAACGGATTTTACTTCATGAATATATCCGGTACGCCTGAGAGAGCTGCCTATGGTAGGGAGTTCATCACGGATGCATGATGCTATACGCCTGAGTACCAGGTTCTTCCCTGTATCATCAAGGATCAGTCTGTCAGGCTTACCTGTTTCATCAGCTATCCTGTGTGACAGTCTTCCGAAGCTTTGCACATCAATGTTCATGATGCCGTGTCTGGGATGTCTGAGTACCACTTCCTTTTGGGTCTGCATCGTGAACTGATCGGGAACGATCATGATAAACTGCCTGTCAGGATCACTCAACGACCTGGCTATCAGATCATCCTCAAGTTTTGCGGTTTTTCCCGAGCCGGATGCTCCTATATAAAACTTAAGAGACACTGTGTCTTTTCCTCCAACATAGTTTCTTCTCATATTTGATATGCCCCCGCCACATCGTTTTGTCCAGCCGGGGCACCTTTTTTCAACCGATATAAGTATACCAAGAAGAGATAAAAAAATCCCACCGGAAGGATATTCGAATATCATTCCGATGGGATCAGTCAGATCTTATTCAGATCGATCAGAGAGAATTACTTCTCAACAGCCTCAGTAGCCTCTGCAGCGTCTGTAGCCTCTACAGCGTCTGTAGCCTCAACTGCATCTGTAGCCTCTACAGCATCTGTAGCCTCAACTGCATCTGTAGCCTCTACAGCATCTGTAGCCTCAACTGCATCTGTAGCCTCTACAGCATCTGTAGCCTCTACAGCGTCAGTAGCTTCAACTGCATCTGTAGCCTCTACTTCTTCAGTAGCTACAACTTCTTCTGTAGCTTCAACTTCCTCTGTAGCTACTGCTGCAGGCTCCTGTGTTGTGCTGCTGCATGCTGCGAAAGAAAGTGCCATTGTTGCACATACCATTGCTAAAACGATTTTCTTCTTCATAGTTTTCTTCCCTCCTAAAGGAATTTTTGTTGCGGCTTCCTGTTTCTCAAAGCCAAGACGGATTATATGCCGTGCTTTAGTAAAAAGCAATACCTTTTTTTTAGAAAAATTGTGTGATATTTAACCTTGACTTTTTCATCAAATCGTGGGCCTCGCTCTGCAGGCGGTTTTCAAAAATCGATTTTTTTCGGTTTACAGAAAAATCTGTTCATAATTTATTCAAATTTAATTAAAAAATCGATAATATTTAAACTTTTTTTGCCTCTGTTCGTCAAAATTACCCATGATATTTCTGCCTGTTTTTCCGCAATACTTATTATGGTATAACAAGGACGTTTTGCCGTAATCAGGAGGGAACAGCGAGACAGGGATGTCGAGCACCGACTGATTATGGTATAACAAGGATGTTTTGCCGTAATCAGGAGGGAACAGCGAGACAGGGATGTCGAGCACCGACTGATTATGGTATAATTATCTTCGTTGAAACAGCACTGCCGTCCGCGCAACGGCATGCAAATCAGGCGCGCATACAATATTTAAGGAGGTTATTTATGCAATACAATATTGTTGGGGGAAACTTACCTGCAGTCATTGTATCCCTTAATCAGGGAGAAGTAGTTAAATGTGAATCAGGTGCCATGAGCTGGATGGATCCCAGCATCCATATGGAAACAAATACCGACGGAGGTGTCGGCAAGCTCTTCGGACGTATGGTAACAGGCGAATCTCTTATGCTCAACACCTATACCGCATCAGCTCCCGGCGAGATCGCATTCGCATCTTCATTCCCCGGATCGATAGTAGCTTATACAGTTACTCCCGACAAACCTGTAATGGCACAGAAGGGTGCATTCCTTGCAAGTGTCGGAAATATCAATATGACAGTAGGTTTTAATAAGAAGGTAGCCGGCGGTTTCTTCGGCGGTGAAGGATTCATGATGCAGAGATTCGAAGGAGACGGTATCGTATTCTTCGAGATCGACGGATCCACAGTTGAGTACGATCTCCAGCCCGGTCAGGTTAAGGTTGTAGATACAGGATACCTCGCCATCATGGATGCATCAGTTACTATAGATGTAGAAATGGTTAAGGGACTTAAGAATATGGTATTCGGCGGCGAAGGCCTCTTCAATACCACACTTACAGGCCCCGGACACATTGTTCTCCAGACAATGCCCATCCCCAATACCGCAAACGTTCTCTACAGATATATGCCTCATCCGAGCAGATAACGGCCGGAAAGGGAGCTTTTAATCAAGAGTATCAAGCTCCCGTTTAGATCACTGAATGAACATCAAAAAAGTGGTGTCGCACATCATATGGCGGCACCACTTTTTTATTTCATACGGTGTTAAAAAACTCCTGCCGTATTTCTTTTCCATATCATCGCACACTGTAGAGGCGGATCATTGTGCAAGCAGCTCCTTAAGTATCTTATTTGCGGTTCCGGGATCAGCTTTACCCTTGGCAGCCTTCATTACCTGACCTACAAGGAAACCGATAGCCTTATCCTTACCGCCCTTATAATCCGCAACGGATTGAGGATTCTCCGCGATAACCTTCTCGCAGATAGCCTTTACGGCGCCCTCATCGTTCTCCTGCTTCATTCCGTGTTCTTCAACATACTTCGCGGGATCCGTATCATTATCGAACATAACCTCGAAGACTTCCTTCGCAGTGGAATTGTTGATCACTTTTGAATCAACAAGCTCTATCAGCTTGGCAAGATTAGCGGGGCTGAACCTGATCTGATCGGGATCCATGCTCTTCTCCTTGAGCAGTCTCATGGTCTCAACCATGAGCCAGTTGGATACCTTCTTGGGCTGACCGCAGATTCCCGATGCTTCTTCAAAAATATCAGCCATACGCTTTGAAGCAGTGATAAGCTCTATATCATAATCAGGGATCTGATATTCCTGCTTATAGCGTTCGATCTTGGCCTCTCTGAACTCAGGCTGGGCAGCCTTAACCTTTTCGATCCATTCATCGGCTATATCAACGGGAAGGAGGTCCGGGTCAGGGAAATATCTGTAATCCTGAGCATCCTCCTTGCTTCTCATGGCATAGGATTCAAACTTGGTATCATCCCAGCGTCTGGTCTCCTGGATAACTTTGCCGCCTGATTCAAGTATATCTATCTGACGATTCCTCTCACCTTCGATGGCATGTGTTATGGAAGTAAAGGAGTTGAGATTCTTCATCTCTGTACGGGTTCCGAATTCGGTACTTCCCACTTCCCTAACGGAAAGGTTCACATCCGCACGCATGGATCCTTCCTGAAGCTTGCAGTCCGAAGCGCCGAGATACTGGATGATCATACGGAGCTTCTCGAGATAAGCTATAACTTCCTCTGCAGATCTCATATCCGGCTCGGATACTATCTCGATCAGAGGAACACCTGATCTGTTGTAATCTACAAGAGAAACCTCGCCCCAGTCATCATGAACAAGCTTACCCGCATCCTCTTCCATATGGATCTCGTGGATGCCGACCCTCTTCTTCTTAATCTCGCCGCTTTCCGCAATATCGCTTCCGGTCTTGCCCTTAAGCGCATTCTTCTGATTCTCGGAAAGCTTTCCTGTCTCGATCTCCACATATCCGTTTCTGCAAATAGGAAGATAGAGCTGTGAGATCTGATAGTTCTGCGGGTTATCGGGATAGAAATAATTCTTTCTGTCGAATTTGCAATGTCTCGTGATATCACAGTTGGTGGCAAGACCTACTGCCATCGCATATTCAACAACCTGCTTATTAAGTACGGGAAGGGATCCCGGCATACCTGTACATACGGGACAGGTATGTGCATTCGGCTCAGCGCCGAAAGCTGTCGAGCATCCGCAGAAGATCTTCGTCTTCGTTGCAAGCTCTACATGCACTTCCAAACCTATGACTGTTTCATATTCTTTGCTCATAGTCCTGCTCCTTAAAAACTGCCGCGCAACTGCTCATATGTATATGCTGTCCTAATCAGCGTGCTTTCCTTGAAGCAGTCACCGATAAGCTGAAGTCCGATTGGAAGTCCCTTTGAATCCCTTCCGCAAGGCAGACATATTCCGGGAAGTCCCGCAAGATTAACGGAAATGGTATAGATATCTCCGAGGTACATCTTGATAGGATCCGATAAACTCTTTCCGAGTTCCGGTGCAGTAGTAGGTGCAACCGGCCCGAGAATGAGATCATATTTTGCAAATGCCTCATCAAAAGCCTTCTTGATGAGAGCCTTAACCTTAAGCGCCTTCAGGTAGTATGCATCATAATATCCGGATGAAAGTACGAATGATCCAAGCATGATTCGTCTCTGTACCTCAGGTCCGAAGCCCTCGGAACGTGACTTCTTGTACAGGTCATGCAGGTCTGTAAAGTCTTCCGCACGATATCCGTATTTTATGCCGTCAAACCTTTCAAGGTTCGAGCTTGCTTCCGCATCGGCTATGGTGTAATAAGCAGGTATGGCATATTTAACAAGGCTGAGATCGAACTCCTCCACCACAGCACCTGCTGCCTTAAGCTCATCAGCCGCCTTCTTTACTGCTGCTGCCACCTCAGGATCAAGACCGTCTCCGAAATAATCCCTGGGGATACCGATCTTCAGGCATTTAACATCATTAACAAGCGCAGATGTAAAATCAGTATCGGTTCTGTTTACCGATGTGGAATCCTTCTTATCATATGAAGAGATAGCTTCAAGGATAAGTGCAGTATCCGTAACATCCTTGGTAAGAGGTCCGATCTGATCGAGAGATGAACCGTATGCGATGAGTCCGTAACGCGATACCGTTCCGTAAGTAGGCTTAAGTCCCACTACTCCGCAATATCCGGCAGGCTGTCTGATAGATCCGCCGGTATCTGAGCCCAATGCGTATGCACATTCATCTGCCGCAACCGCAGCTGCCGATCCGCCGGATGAACCTCCGGGTACTCTTGTGATATCTCTTGGATTCCTTGTTACACCGAATGCGGAAGTCTCTGTTGTGGAACCCATTGCGAACTCATCCATATTGGTCTTGCCCAGAATGATGGCACCTGCATTCTGCAGATTTTCCACAGCAGTGGATGTAAACGTAGGGATAAAATTATAAAGGATCTTTGATGCACAGGTGGTCTTTAAGCCTTCGGTACACATATTGTCCTTTATGGCTACGGGCACACCCGCAAGAGGAGATGTAAGCTCTCCCGCATCGATCTTCTTTTGTACTTCGTCAGCAGTCTTGTATGCTGCATCTCTGTTTAAAGTGATATAGGCATGGACACTCTCTTCCTTCTCGTCGATAGCAGCGAATGTGGCATCGAGAGCCTCCTTAACACTGACTTCCTTAGCCTGTATCTTTTTCCCGAGAGCGCCTGCTGTCAGCTCATTTAATCTTTCACTCATATCGGATACCTCAATCAAAAGTTCTGGGTACAGCGAACATGTTGTCCTTTTCCTCGGGTGCATTCTTCAGGATATTCTCCCTGTCATCACCGTTGGTAACAACATCCTCTCTGAAGCAGTTGGAGAAGGGATGAACATGTGTCATGGGTTCTACCCCGTCCGTATCAAGCTCTCCGAGCTGATCGATATAATCAAGCATCTGCTCTAGATCGTGCTTCGCCTGCTCTTTTCCGGCATCATCAAGCTTTAACTTGGATAAGATGCCAACGTATTCGATTGTCTCATCACTAATGACATTAGCCATTTATTGCCTCCTGTCTCAGTCTCTGACTTTGATATGAACTTCACGAAGCTGCTGTTCCGTAACTTCGTTGGGGGCACCGCACATCAGATCCTGTGCCGTACCGCTCATGGGGAAAGGAATAACCTCGCGGATATTCTCTTCATTCTTAAGGAGCATGATCATTCGGTCAACACCGGGTGCCATACCTGCGTGAGGGGGAGCACCAAACTGGAAAGCATTGTAGAGAGCTCCGAACTTAGCCTTGAGAGTCTCCTCATCATAGCCGGCTATCTCGAATGCTTTGATCATGATCTTCATATCGTGATTACGAACCGCACCGGAGGAAAGCTCTACACCGTTGCAAACGATATCATACTGATAAGCAAGTATGGAAAGAGGATCCTGCTCTTCAAGAGCCTTTAATCCACCCTGAGGCATTGAGAAAGGATTGTGTGTAAATCCGATCTTCTTCTCTTCCTCATCGTACTCATACATAGGGAAGTCGTTGATGTAGCAGAAACGATATGCATTCTTTTCAATGAGATCAAGTCTTACAGCTATCTCTGTTCTAAGCTGCCCTGCGAAAAGGCTTGCCTGCTTCTCCTTATCGGCAATGAAGAAAATCGTATCGCCGGCATTGAGTCCCGCAAGATCCTTTATCTCTGTCTTCATCTCATCGGGAATGAACTTGTCGATGGGTCCCTTGTAGGACATATCTTCCTGAACTTCGAGATATCCCAGTCCGCCCATTCCGATGGACTGTGCAAACTTAAGAAGCTTTTCATGGAAGCCCTTGGACATCTGCTGATGAACATTGATGGCACGTACACACTTTCCGTGGAAAGGCTTGAATGTACATCTCTGGAAGAATTCAGTTACATCTATTATACGAAGCGGATTACGAAGATCCGGCTTGTCGGTACCGAACTCAAGCATTGCCTGCTTATAGGAAATTATGGGGTAAGGTGCCTGTGTTACTTCAAATCCTTCAGGAGCAAACTTTGTAAACGCAGCCGTGAGAACCTCCTCGCCTACCTTAAATACATCTTCCTGTGTAGCGAAGCTCATCTCAAAGTCAAGCTGATAGAACTCTCCCGGGCTTCTGTCTGCTCTCGCATCCTCATCACGGAAGCAGGGAGCTATCTGGAAATACTTATCAAAACCGGAAACCATGAGCAGCTGCTTGTACTGCTGGGGTGCCTGGGGAAGAGCATAGAACTTACCCTTGTACTTTCTGGAGGGAACGATATAGTCTCTTGCGCCCTCCGGTGATGATGCGCACAGAATAGGAGTCTGTATCTCAAGAAATCCCATCTCTGTCATCTTCTGTCTGAGGAAGCTGATAACCTGAGAACGGAAGATCATATTGCTCTTAACCTTTTCGTTTCTGAGATCGAGGTAACGATACTTGAGACGAACGTCCTCACGAGTCTCCTTGGAGGTCATGATCTCGAAAGGAAGCTGTCTGTAAACCTTGCCGAGAACCTCTACACTCTTAGCCTCAACTTCAACCGTTCCCGAAGGGATCTTGGGATTGTATGTATCCTCGGATCTCTGCTCAACAGGGCCCTCGATGGATACACAATCTTCTCTGGTCAGGCCTTCGAGAAGTGATGTGTCACGCATAACCACCTGGATCACGCCATACTGATCGCGCAGATCAACGAAGGATACGCCGCCGTGGTCACGGATATTCTCTACCCATCCGGCAACCTTCACATTCTGTCCGATCTTGTCTTCACGGATCTCTTCCAATGTAACTGTTCTGTAAATCGTGCTCATGATCTTTCTCCTTATAAATAAACTACCTGTAATTACCTTTTATACGAAGCCTCTGCAAAGACTCCTGTAATATCGAACAGCCCCGATCACTTGCAGGTATGGTGAAAAACGGTCTGCTCATTACAAACAAAAAATCCCGGAATGCATGTATGATGCATTCCGGGACGGATAATCAAAAATATCCGCGGTACCACCCGCATTGAGATCACATATTGTCCGTGATCCCCTCTCTTGCCGCGTAACGTTCGGCTTACGTATATCCCTACTTGATCAGTTATATATTACCAACTTCATCTGATCGTTTTCAGGATATCTGCTCCGGAGTGTTCCCCTTGGCCATTTGTGCCGGATGCGCTTTCAGTCCGTGACGCTTCCTCCCTGTTGCACTCCCCGACCGGAGTCTCCTTCATGGCATTTCTATCGATATAGATTCCATAAACGATTGCATCTTAACATAATAAAAAGGGGATTTCAACCGTGACATGTGGAATTAAAATCTTCTTTACCATGATAGATAAGGATTGTATACTGTTTAAATCAATTAATTATCCGAGGGATTGTTACTATGAAAAAGCACAGAAAATATACCGAAATGGACCGTCAGAATTATCTTTTCCTTACCATAGGATTTGGGGTGATATGTCTAGTGCTTTTATTCAGAACGAGCGATTTATTATCTGACGGTTATTTTTGTTTTATCGCATTAATTCCATTCTTATGTTTTTTATATTTCCTAATTTCGCTTCTTATATGCACGGCGTATTTGAACAAGCATGATGATACTCTTGAAGAAAATCATAGCGAAATTAACTCAGGAAGCCTGACCGGCGCAAGTAACACTTCTATCTCTTCAAAAAAGGATCTTACTTCAACTCAAAAATGTGATGATTTGACACAGAAAGAAATAATATCTTTTTACAATAAACAGAATGACCCAAATCAAGAAAATAGTAATCTCATTAATTCAATTAATAACAAAGCTCCTTTCTCAGAAAAATCTAATTCATATAACAACACCAATAATTATAATTCAACACCCATAAAAACCACATTTATTAACAGTGATCTTTACATTTACCCTCATGAGGAGCCATCTGACGGATATTATTATAAGGACAGCACTAAAAGCGCCCTGCTCTCTTTAGCTCTGTTTATCGTCTTTTTTATCTTTGATATGTATTATCTGATCAAATGGCTGGATTGTAACGAAGATGTTACAGGTATCTTCGTCATAAAACTTTTGCTTCATATGGTATTCCTGGCAGCTGCAGTATTTTACTTCAGACAACGTAATATAAAGAAAAATACAATCCTATTAAATGTGTCTCGCAAAGTAAAATACGTTAATTATTCCCGAGCAATAAAACAACTGATCATATTGTCTGTTATCTTTTTTATTATAGGAAGGCTTAACGAGGAATTAAGCAGATTTATCCATCTGTCACACGCGAGTGCATATGGCAATTCATTGGAATTCTTTGAGAGTCGCGCAACCATGGATATACGCTCCAACGATCTGAATAACGGATTCTGGAATCCCGATATAATAAACTACGATGGTGATGGTATTTCTCCGCATCTGTATTTTGAGCCCGTTAAAGGTGCAGATCACTATGTTATCTATATGACGGATTCAACCAACAATTCCAACTATGGAATTTGGCTGGCTACAGATATACATGAGAACGAACTGTTTACAGGTGATAATCTTACAATACATGCAAACGATCCGAATTACCGCTATGGTGGCCGACCGTTGACACCTCCCGGAGCCAAAGACGCCAGCATTACTGTTTATGTTTATGCATTAAAAGATCAACCCGTCAAAGATATATCGCCATTATTTACAGAACACTCAGATACTTGGGGTATAGGCGCAAATGAATTATATTCTTATTACCTAAGTATGAGCAAAGACGGGGGCGAACACGGATTTTATTTAATGGATGATAGGCGTTACGGAAATGTAATTTCCTACGGCTATATCACCGGCAAGATTAATTTACAAGAATACGATACCTTATCTCACTGATCCACTTTATCAAGCATAAAAAAATGAGCCTTAAGCAAGGCTCATTTTTTCGTTTCTCTTATCCTTAAACATAATTCCATGCAAATGTTTCAACCGTGCCGTCCGTATAATCCTGCCCTATTGAGTAGATTATTATCAGGATCTCCTGGGTCTTATCGGAAAGCTCTTCATCATCTCCTATGACTCCGCGTACCACCTCTTTACAATGTTCAAACTTTTTCTCGTCTACGCCTCTCGGTAAAATCATACTATCTCCCTCCCTCTGATCAGATCATGAGAATCTCCCTCATAAGATCTCATAGCCTTTTTCAAATTTCTTTATAATCCGCATATTCCAGATCGTCAGAATATTCGTATTTATGCGACTCAGCTTTTTTCGGAACCCTGTCCTGCGTGATAGCCTTGTAAATACTGTATACTTCGAATATTGTTCCTGCCGTCATCAGTATCACATCATCCAACTGCCCGAGGCCAACCACAAAATCCGGTATCAAATCAACAGGCGATATGAGATAAAGCAACATCGCACCGGCAACCAGAAAACAGGTAAACTTAGGATCTAAATTCTTTAATTTGTTATTCATGATAATCCTCCTTTTTCGAAGCACGTTGTGCGAAAAATCATAACAAACATTATTTTTCGCACTGCGCTTCATTTATATTTAAATGCCTCCCCCGACATATCTATATATTGCCGTAAATATAAAAAAACCTCCACCAACCTATGGTGGAAGTTTGTAAACTGCAAGTTGCGTTTTTTCAGACTACTCTGCCGTCCCGCATATATATCACTCTGTCGCAAAATGACTGTACAAGCGCCTTGTTATGCGACACGAATATGATTGCTATATTCTTTTCCTTATTGATCTTATCCAGAAGCTCTATGATATTCTTCTGTGTCATGGTATCAAGCTGCGCCGTGGGTTCATCGCAAAGAAGGATACCGGGCTCCGCCAAAAGTGCTCGGGCTATCGCAAAGCGCTCGCACTGTCCACCGGATAGTTCGAAGGGACGCCTGTACATGAGCCCCTCATCCAGATCAAGTTCCTTTAGCATCCCGAGGATGTGCTTTTTCCTCTCACACTTACTCCTTACTCCTGCGATATTATGCAGTATCTCATCGAGGCTCTTCCAGACCGGGCGTCTGGGATGAAATGAAGAAAAGGGTGACTGGAAGATCATCTGCACTTTATTCCCGCAAAGATCTATGCCACCCGAATCAGGTCTTAAAAGTCCACATATAATTCGTAAGAGCGTACTCTTCCCGCATCCGTTTTCACCCACTATCCCAAGCTTCTCGCCTTCATAAAGAGATATGTTAACATCGGAAAGGGCTTCCGTCTTATTCTTTCCGGACATATATGTCATACCGATATCCCTGATCTTCAGACAGCACTCACCGCGAGGAGTATCTTCAACTTTATCCGTACTTTCAATCTTTCCCGCTTCAGTTATGAGTTTGGTATATTCATGCTGAGGATCTGCGAGTATGTTCTTCGCATCGCCCGCCTCAACTATGTTTCCATCCTTAAGAATAAGTATTCTGTCGGCTATCCTGCCTGCGAGTTCAAGATTATGAGTGACTACTATCTCCGTACACTTCTTATCATACTTAAGTCGTATAAGCTCTGCAGCGATCTTCTCACCGGAAGACTCATCAAGAGCACTTGTGGGTTCATCGGCAAGTAAAAGCCCGGGACCGATAAGGAATTCCAGAGCAGCAGCAGCTCTCTGTCTCATACCGCCGCTCAATTCATAGGGGCGGCTAATCAGTATCTTCACCGGATCATCAAAGCCTGCATTCTTCAGGACTTCAGAAGCTTCATCCATGAATGTATCTTTGTGATAAAGACCGTTATCTCTAAGAGTCTCTCTCCACTGGGTCTCAATACTCCTTACAGTCATGAAAGCCTGTTCAGGATCCTGGGAGATATGACCTATAGTCTTTCCGTATAACTTCCTGCGTTCTTTCTTCTTCATAAGACACAGGTCCCGCTCTTTGCCGTCGTGGGTATCGTGAAGCACTATGCTTCCCTGCGTCATAATGCAGTCATCATCCATACCGAGGATGGTCCTCAGGACAGTACTCTTGCCGGATCCGCTCTCTCCCACAATGCAGAGGATCTCACCTTCCATGACATCAAAAGAAATACCGTGAAGAGTCTCTTTGTCTGCTCCACGATATGTTACCCTTGCACCCTTAACTGACAGGACTATTCTGCTGTGAGAATCATTAGTCTGCAAGATCTCTTACCGTATCTCCAAGGAAATTAAAAACGGTTACAGTGATAAATATAGCCGCACAAGGAGCAAGCACCGCCCATGGTGCAAGCTGCATGGTGCCCCTCGCCTCATTGATCATATTGCCCCACTCAGCCTGGGGAGCTCTCACGCCTATGCCAAGAAAGGAAAGTCCCGCTATCCATATTATGGATGTACCCATCTGTGTAACGGCATTTACCACAACAGTTCCCGCTGTCATGGGAAGGATATATGAGACTATGATCTTCAGATCACTGCAGCCCGATAATCTTGCAGCGAGGATATATGGTTCATGTTTGATGGACATCACTCTGCTTCTGACAAGCCGACAGTAAAGCGTCCATCCTGTTATGCCAAGAGCCAGTATGGCATTCCACAATCCGCCGCCTGCAAGTCCCGCAACCGCTATCGCCAATACCATCTGGGGGAATGCAAGCATCAGATCGGTGATCCTCATGATCACCGTGTCCAAGATCCCGCCGTAATATCCGCATACGGTTCCCAGTATCGTCCCTGTCACTGCAGTTGAAATAACCAGAATCAACGCGCCATATATCGTCAAACCCGCACCGGCAAGCACTCTGGAGCAAACACACCTGCCGTATGAATCCGTTCCGAAAAGAAATCCCGGTGATGGTGCTTTCTTCATCATAAGCGCATTAATCTTATATGGATCGTTCGGGGTGATAAACGCTCCGATCCCTGCAAGTATAAGCAATATCGCAGCCAGAAAAACAAGAATATACAATCTCACCAGAAGGGTCTTTCTGCGAGACATACTTATAGTCTTCTTCGTATTTTGTTTTGACATATTATTTCCTGTCATAGCCTTCCTGTATTCCACCGGTTGCAGGCCGCCATTAATTCAACTATTGTAAGATATTTATCAGTAATCTCTTTCATCCGTTTTAACTCTGGGATCCAACACAGAATATGCTATATCAGTACACAGATTTACAAGTGAATATACAGTCGCACATATCAGAACAAATCCCTGCACCACCGCATAGTCTCTGTCGGATATGGCATCCATTGCAAGCTTCCCTATTCCGGGATAGCTGAATATCGTCTCGATCACCACACTTCCGCCAAGAAGTGTTCCGAATGCAAGTCCCACTATGGTGATGACAGGTGCCGCAGCGCCACGCAATATGCTTCCCGTCATGATTGTGATATCCTTAAGTCCTCTCATCTTCATCTCTGCCACATAAGGCTTCGATATCTCTTCAAGCATCTCGGATCTGAACTGTCTAAAGAATCTTCCGGATAAAGGAAGCGCCAGTGACAATACAGGCAATACCATTCCTTTGGCAGAACCGTTGGATATAACAGGGAATGCGTTGACCTTGATGCACAGAAAGTACATAAGTAAAACCGAGATTACAAATCCCGGCAATGAATTGAATATAAAGCTTATCACCCTCATCACCCTGTCAAAGAATCCCGATCTGTGGAGCACTGAAAAAAAGGCGGCAGCAAAAGATAATACCAAAGACACTGCCATCGTAAGAGATGCCAGTATAACAGTCCTTCCAAAGGGAGCAATCATCTTATCGGTAACAGGTCTTCCGTCCTTTAGGGAATAACCGAGATCCCCTCTGAAAACAGAAAAAAACCAGTCCCCATATTGAACAATAAAAGGCCGGTTTAATCCCATTTTCTCTCTTGTCGCATCCAGTATTTCCTGTGATAATGCCACTCCCTGGGATGACAGCTTTTTCTCAGCCGCATCCCCGGGAGTGATATAGACAAGCAGAAAAGTCAGAAATGTTATCCCGATATAAAGTGGGATGATCTGCAATATTCTTTTAAAAATCAGTTTTCCGGTTTTCACTTTCCAAGGGAAGTATCCGCTGTCAGACCGTAGAAATCGAAAGGTGATGTCTCTCCGTAACCGGTCACTCCGTCTCTGAGTACGGTTGTCTTATTGAATAGACCGATGTAACCGAAAGCATTATCATCGATAGCGATCTGAACTATCTTATTTGCAAGCTCTGCACGTTTGCTGTTATCAGTTTCATATTTTAACTCATCAAGGAGCTTTTCGCACTCATCACTGTCAAATCCGCAGACATCATAGTAAGAGCCCTCTCTGAGTGTGGAATTGAGGAAGTAATAAGGATCTCCTGCCCTGTCAGCAATCATGCAGTAAAGAGCGATATCAAAGTCACCTGTTGCAAGATATGTAGCATCGGGATCTTCCTCAACAGTAAGATGAGACTTAATTCCTGCTCTGCCAAGCTCCTCCTGCATAACTATAGCGCAGGTATCAAGAGATCTGGAAGCATAGTAGCAGATGTTAAGATCAAGCTCCTTCCCATCCTTCTCATAGAATCCGTCGGCATTAAGAGTATATCCTGCACCTTCAAGAGCAGCAGTTGCGGCGCTTACATCAACCGCAGGCTTTGTTACCTTACCGTATGCTGAATCTGCAGAGAAAGGTCCGACTGCAGGTGTTGTGGTTCCGCCAAGGAATGAAGCGATCTCTTCATTATCTACAATGAGATTAACAGCCTCTCTTACTTCATCATCAAGAGTATTCTCATTGAGTAAGTAGAACTGAAGTCTTGTAGCGGGTACTGTATATAAAGCGTACTTATCGGGATCCGCATTATAAAGCTCGATCTCTGAAGAAGTTGCACCTGTCTCTGCCTGGATCTCTCCATTGATCATTGCCATGGACTTGGCATCCGCATCCTGCATGTAGTAGAAAACAGCGCCGTCAAGATTTACATTGCCGTCCCAGTAGTTCTCATTTTTTTCAACTTCAACTGTTCCTTCCGGCTCGAAAGACTTGATCTTAAAAGGTCCTGTACATACGGGAGCCGCATCAAAATCTTCCGTATTATCAACATCTATCATGGCAAATTCCGGATAAGCAAGGTCATTGAGCATGGTAGGATATACATCGGGAGTTGTGATGGTAAAAGTTTTATCATCAACCACTTCCATCTCAAATTCATCAAAATAAGAAAATCTTTCATTGATCTCAGCCAATCTCTCAAGATTCTTAACTGCCATATCTGCATTTAAGCTGTTACCATTTGAGAAAGTAACATTATCCTTCAGCACGATGGTCCATGTAAGACCGTCATCAGATATCTCTCCTGATTCTGCAAGTTTTGGAACTACCGAAAAATCATCTCCCATAACAAACAGACTCTCTGTCATGCCGTATAAAGTATCGTACCATGCATAATATTCCTTATGGGGATCAAGAGATGAATATGCGAAATTGGCAGCTGCATACAAAATACCGCCTTCGCTTCCGCCATCAGCTACAGTAGTATCTGTTGCTGTATTATCAGATACAACATCATTACCGGCATCAACATTCTGACCGGCATCAGGTGTATTACCGTTACATCCCGTCAAGGCGATGGCCGCAGTAAGCGATAATGCTGCACACATTCCGGTTTTCTTTTTCATAGTTTTTCTCCTCCTGTAACTTAATATATATATAATCGCAATGTCAGATATCATCTTTCGATAAAAATGAACCTGTGCATTGGATACTTTTACGGATCTGTCATTTAATCCCTGTCAGCAAAAACATAGGAGTTGACGCCCAGTTGATCTGTTCCTCCTTAGACCAGACCCTGCGCCATACTCCCCGGTCTGCAGCAGTCTCAAATCCCACCCGGCTCATCATCTCCAGATCAATTTCCGGTCTTGTCTTTTGGCTCAGGATCAGGCTCTTTGATATCTCTTCCATTCTGCTTCCGTCACTGTATTTATTTAGATCCGGGACACCAAGCTTAACTACATTTTCGTGATCGGCATCAAAAGCTTCTTTTGCAGTACTGTCAAAGAGATAGTTGTACCACCCCGCATCAAAATTTATCAGCAGGCCGTCCTTTTTCAGTACTCTGTACCACTCTCCGTAAGCCTTTGCGGGATTCTCCAGATTCCATGTAACGTTTCTCGTTACGATCAGATCAAAGGTATCATCAGGCAGGTCCAGTGCCTGGGCATCCATCTGTCTGAACTCTATAGAAACATTCTGCTTAGCGGCGTTAGCAGCTGCTTCATCAAGCATTGCCTGAGTGTAATCAACCGCTGTTACTTCATAGCCTCTCTTGGCAAGAAGTATTGCAAAAAATCCCGGTCCCGTACCTGTATCAAGAACCTTCACGTATTTTCTTCCGGTCTTTTCTTCAGCAATCTTAATCTGCTCAGTGATCACAGCCGCAAAGCGCCCTTCGCTGTCATCAGCAAATTCGTTCTTTACAATATCAGAGTAACTTGGGGCACGCTTTGTCCAATAATCCTGTATTTCAGGCAAAAGACTCTTATTATTATCCATATGATCTCTCATTATCATTAAAATACCGGTCTAGTTCAGGCAACAAAAAAAGTGGCGACATGCGTCACTTTTTTAAAATAATATAACCATATGATCCTTACAAGCCCCCGGGAGGGATATTAATCATCCTCACAGATATGTGCCATTCCCGCCCCGATTATGGATCGAACGTGTTCATCATCCAGAGAATAGAATATCTGCTTCCCTTCACGTCTCCCCTTAATGAGTCTGTTCGTCTTAAGTATACGAAGCTGATGTGAGATGGCAGACTGGGTCATATTCAAGGCTTCCGCTATATCGCAAACGCATACTTCCGCCTCAAATAACACACATAATATCCTTATCCTTGTCTGATCACCGAAGATCTTGAAAAGCTCGGCAAGCTCATAAAGTCGCTCATCTTCTGGCATTGCTTCCGACACTGATCTAAGGAGTTCTTTATGAATCTTATGAATTTCGCAGACTTCTGCAGCTTCCGCTCTTTTAGTCATATCTTCTTCTCCTTAAAGCTTCTTAACCGAAAGTGCTCTTATCGCATTCAACACAGCCAGTATCATAACTCCCACATCTGCAAAAACCGCCAGCCACATATTTGCAAGTCCCAAAGCCCCAAGCATAAGGCAGATAACTTTGATACCTATTGCAAAATAAATATTTTCATAAACAATTCGCATGCACTTGGCGGAGATCTTAACAGCCTTCGAAATCTTAAGCGGATCATCATCCATGATCACGATATCAGCAGCTTCTATAGCCGCATCGGAACCAAGTGATCCCATTGCTATACCTATATCTGCTCTGGCAAGAACAGGAGCGTCATTTATACCATCCCCCGCAAAAGCAAGCATATCATTTCTGCCTTTTTCCAACAAGAGTTCCTCTACTGCAGACACTTTTCCTTCCGGCAGAAGTTCACATCTCACTTCATCAATACCAAGCTCGGAAGCAACGGATTCTCCCACGCTCTTCGCATCTCCGGTAAGCATAACCGTTCTGGTTATGCCCACCCTGTGAAGGTCCGCGATTGCCTGAGCCGCCGTAGGCTTTATCACATCGGAGATGAGAAGGTGTCCCTGATATTTTCCGTCGATCGCAATGTGTACTATAGTTCCAACCTTGTGACAATCCTTATATTCTATACCTTCTCTCTCCATGAGTCCGGCATTCCCAACTGCCACACGTATACCGTCTACGATCGCAGTTATGCCATTTCCCCCGATCTCCTCTATGTCTGTAACTCTGCTCTTTTCCGGAGTTCCATACACAGAATATGCTTTAACTATACTCCTGGCGATGGGATGTGACGATGCCGATTCCGCATGGGCCGCATAATACAAAAGCTTATCCTCATCCATATCGGAATGGTGTATGGCATTTACTTCAAAAACACCCTTTGTCATGGTTCCTGTCTTATCAAACGCAACTATCTTAGTCTTAGACAAAGCCTCAAGATAATTGGAACCTTTTATCAGGACCCCCGCCTTACCTGCACCTCCGATACCTGCAAAGAAACTCAAAGGGATACTGATGACAAGCGCACACGGGCAGCTTATCACGAGAAACGTAAGTGCCCTGTATATCCATGTTCCCCACGCAGGGGCATTCCCGCTTATCATTAATACTACAGGAGGAAGCAATGCAAGGAGCAATGCGAGTATACATACCGCAGGAGTATAAACCTTTGCAAATTTAGTTATAAATGCTTCTGATCTGGATTTTCTGGATGAAGCATTTTCCACCAGTTCAAGCACCTTGGATACAGTGGACTCACCGAACTCCTTTGTAGTCTTTACTCTGAGTACTCCGGTCATATTGATGCATCCGCTTATGACCTCATCACCGGATATGACCTTTCTCGGAACACTCTCTCCGGTAAGCGCAACCGTATTGAGCATACTCTCCCCCGATTCCACCACTCCGTCGATCGGCACCTTTTCACCGGGATTGATGACGATCACATCGCCGATACTTACCTCATCGGGATCTACGGATTCGGTCTCGCCGTCATGCTCGATATTTGCATAATCCGGTCTGATATCCATTAACGCAGAAATACTCTTCCTGCTCTTGCCAACAGCAACACTTTGAAACAGCTCTCCTATCTGATAGAAAAGCATTACGGCAACCGCTTCCGTGTAGTCATCGGTATTGCCTGAAAATGCCACTGCCATCGCACCGCCTGTTGCGATCGCCATGAGAAAGTTTTCATCAAACACCTGTCCGTTGATGATCCCCTTAACTGCATTGATAAGGATGTTATATCCGATAATAAGGTAAGGAATAAGATACAGAAGAAATCTGATCACACCGGTCACGGGAACAAAATGCAACACTACCATCAGCAGCGTGGCAACTATGATCCTGGTCAACATTTTCTTCTGTTTTCTGTTCATATATACCTCCGGGTGAAGTATTGTCGGATCCTGATACACTGAAATGAGAGATTCATCTTAGAAACTGATCTCACAATCAGGCTCAATCTTTCTGCAGCTCTTAAGCACTTCCTTCATAACAGTCTTGGGATCTGCACCTTCTTCGAATTCAACGCTCATCTTAAGGGTCATAAAATTCACGGTAGCTGTCTTAACCCCCTCGACCTTATTGGCTGCCTCTTCCATCTTGTTGGCACAGTTAGCGCAATCCACTTCGATAGGATATGTTTTCTTCATGATTTCTCTCCTCCTTGGATAAATAATCGTTTACTTCGAAAAAAATGATTTGTTCGACTTAAACATGTGAATAGTTGTTCATATGTTTATAATATACTCGTGTAAAATTCGTTTGTCAATATAGAACTGTTTTTCCTTCGGTAATCCATTCTGATCAAAGCATCGATGCACCTATGCTTTCCATAAATACAATGCGGACATTTTTGACTTGACCGGCTCTTCGGATTGTGATAAATTTTCCGCGTAAAGGATTTCTACATCGCATTCGCGACATGGAGGAAGTTGATCACATCCTCTTTTTTCCTGAAACATCAGTTAACCAACAGTAGCTGTTTTTTGCGTGTAAAGGAGTATCATGAAGAAAAATAAGAAACACAATGGTAACAGAGAATACAAGAGCGATCTTTTCTCCATGCTTATGCATGAAAAGAAGTATGCATTGGAGACCTACAATGCGATCAATAATTCAGATTATAAAGATCCAGAAGCAATTGAGATTTTGCGGTATTCTATAGCGGAAAGCAGAAGCGGCCTGAGCAGGAAATCCAAAGGCTTTCCGATTCATTTACAAAACAGACCGATCATCCGGAATTGGAGCTTACCTGCCGTGTGATCAATATAAATCCGGGGAATAACGAGAACATAATCCGGCGTTCCTCTGCACTGACCGGTTATACATTTCTGATCGAACTTGTAAGAAAATATGAGCAGGAGATGGGACTGAAAGAGGCTATCTGCGCAGCCATTGACGAATGTATAGATTCCGATATACTGGCAGACTTCCTCAGCCCACACAGAAACGAGGTGGAGAAACTTATGAATCCTGCCAGACCAAATATCCACGATCCCACAAGAAATACCATGGTACCCATCAGACCTAAAACAGCTTCGTTGGTGATGGCTGTAGAACTTCCTCCGGATCCTGCGTAAAAAACATTACAACTACGCCTTATCATTCCAAATAAACTCGTCCAAAATATGTGACCATTTTTTATCCTATCACTAATAACACTTGTTCTCAATGTAACAAAAAAAAGGCTACCACCATGTGATAGCCTCCGTCACTCATTCTTTTCTCAATCCCATCCCTGATCGAGATCTCTCAGATTAACATCAATGGAAATTACTTTATTTGTATTCTCATCGTAGTAGACTACAACCCAGTTGCTGCTGCCCTGTGCTCTGACAACGCTTCTCATCAGTCTGTCGTCTACTCCCTGTGATACGATCGTATATCCACTGGCTGAGAGCTTGCTCACGGCAGTATCAACAGTCTGGCCCACCTTTACACCATATACCGAAACATTTGTCGTATTGATATGGTGCCCATAGTTGCATATCGATCCGTCCGGACTTACATGAACCCAGCTTCCGGTATCATTCCACATAAAGCAATTGGATGACTGCATGATATCACTGTAGAAATCATTCATTACATTATAGAGATTCTTTCCATAATAACTTGAAAGCTCTACCTGCTTCTGGCCTGATCCGGCAGATGTTGTTGTCGTCTGTTTCCCGGTTTTGTCAGCAGAATTCGCAGTATTTTTGTCACTCTCTTCAGAAGGTGCCTCCGTAACTTCTTCCGTAACGGCTTCCGTGGGAGCTTCCGTTACAACAGGCGTAGCCTCCGGAGTAACTTCAGGTGTTGCTTCAGGTTCCGGCACAAGACTTACAGCCTCAGTTGAAACAGGTGCAACCTCATTTTCGGAAACAGTTTCTTTTTCTTCTCCGCAAGCTGTAAGTGCGAACATCGAAAAGATCATGACTCCAATCAGTAACTTCTTTTTCATTTTTATACCTCCACGAAAAAGATATCTCTAAAGAGAACTCCGGGTGAAATTTCGAACAAAACCGGATTAAATATCAAACAAAGCAAGCATACCATACCGGGGCATTAATTTCCATCATGGGATGACAGTATATCCAGCATTTCATCCCTGCTTATATACTCAATCTCTCCCAAAGCGATACCGGAATTGTTATCTGTCAGTCTGTTGAATTCATCTTTATATTCTTCCTCCGTTACTGTCTTATCACCCACATGCCATTCTCCCTTTTCGAGGCACTCCGGATAATCATAATCAAAGGCAGGAGAAAGATATCCCTCTTCGGAATACTCAAAGACTCCATCCTTCAATCTGTATATGCAGAAAGCCGGAGCGCCGTAGGGGGCGCTGAAAGAGTCATCATAAATAATGCCGCGTCCCGGGAGATAACACTTGGTCCCTCTGTATCCACCGGCAGATGCCACCCCGTCTGCCAGCTCGCTGATGGCAAATTTCCCATCTTTACAATAAGCTATAAGATATGACTGCATTCCTGCGTCCGGTCTGTTTTCACCATCAGTATTTGTAGCAATCAGCTCTTCGTTCCCGTCTCCGTCGAGATCAACAAGTGCAAAGTCTTTCCATCCATAGTCCACTCCATCATAAACATATCTGTCATGGTAGAGACCGTCCCATTCGAATTCATAAGGATTTACCGCAAAATCATAAAACAGATCATATGCATCACTTCCTGCCGAAGTAGTATCCACTATCTTATAATCATCCATAGTGGCCCCTGCCTGTCTGATAAGACTGTCCGATGCACTGTAACCGTCAGGCTCCCAATGGTACTCCAGATCATCCGGTCTATCAGGATACCAGTAATAGATCACATCATCTTCGCTCATGAATATCTTATAGCACTCACCTTCAGAGTCCGAAGTCTTTTCAACAGATGCTATCTGTCTGGTTTCCACCTGCTGATAGCCGCTCACATCGCCGGTTTCCGGATCGATCACCGCATTGTACAAGCTCTCTTCACCTTCTGCAAATACTCTTATATCCTGCGGAACATGGGCTGTGCCCCATATACCTTCGATCCCGGTTACAACAACACTCATATCATCTTCGGAATTTGCTCCGGCTGCTTCCCCGGCATTGGCAGCCTGAACATCTTTATCTTCATCATTAAGATCCAGATCCACTTCCACAGGTTCACTGTTTTCTGTTTCCTTCTTACCACATGCCGTAAGAGCCAGCAGCGATGCTCCAAATATACAAATGCATCTGTTTACAGTTCTTTTCATCTTAACTTCCATTTTTAGTGATATACCGCCTTTCAAGAATATATTCTCTTTTGATCTGCATCAACCATAAGCGCTTTCCACTACAGTCCGGATCCGCGACCTGTCGGCGGAGGCATACGCTCTGCTGCGATGACAGACATATTTTTCTATGTTATAATTTTTCATATAATAAGGAAAGGTATTAATAGAAATATAATGTCCTGTCATGGTTTCGATTAGGATACAGGATTTTCTACCGGGATACAAGTTATACGGTACGAATAAAGGCAAGGCAAATCCAAACGGTGATCAGGATCTCTCCGGCACCGTATTTGCAGATGATATTCTTAAGCTTGTGGATTTCCCTAAAGATAAAAACGGCAAATATGATAAACCATATATATTTATGGTTGCCGCCGGAAATAATGCAACAGTGACCCGAATGACGCAGTACGACAAATTCACTCTTTATTATACAATGTACATGGAGACCCAAAATTCAAAACCCTGGTATTACTATAACGGAGAATGGACTACAGTCAATCCAACCAATAAACAGATGCTTCTTGATAAAAATGATCTTAACAGGGTAAAGGACGGTCCTCTTAAAGGAAAACAGCTTCAGTACTACATTATAGTTAATAAACCGGGGTGGTCTGCTATGAGCGGTACATTCCGGGATAAGATCAAAAAGATCAGTGATTGATCTACACAAAAGGGCGCCCAACCGGGCGCCCTTTAACATTACAAATAATCAGAAAGTAACTGTTCTCGGTGCTGCAGTAAATGATGAGAACGTAGCGGTTGCATCTTTAAAGTAGAGAACCTCTGTATTATCATCCTCTGCTGAGTACATGCTCTTAAGCGAAGGATGTGCATCCAGCATATGCGCCTTTGCCTCAATCCTGTCATCTCTCACAAGAGTACCTGCAACCCTAAGCCACTCTCCGTTTTTGAATGCACAGATCTCAACCTTGGGGTTAGCCTGGATCTGCTTTGAAACATCCTTTGACTTTCCGGTCTGGATATAGAGCCTGCCCTCAAATATATCAGCAGTCCCGAAAGGTCTGACTCTGGGCTGATCTCCATCAACCGTAGCCAGATAATATGTCTCTGCCTCTTTTAAAAACTTGTAAACTTCTTCCATCTAAGTTCTCCTTTCACTTCTAATATTTTTCTAAATGATCAGATCGATCAGTTTAAAAAACCAAACCATACTATCACAGCTGTGGCTATGCCTGCAAATATCCCGAATACCAGAAGACTAATGGCATTAACCCTTGTCGACCAGCCGGAATAAACATTATCCGGATATCTGGAACTGATGCGCAACATCTCATACTGCCCCACCTCAATATCAGAATCATTCCTGGTGATCAGCTCATCATACAGCGCTTCGTAGCGTTCTCCGTTATAATCATACTCAAATACCGGTGACATGCGTATGTACTTGAACGGCAGGCTTCCTTCACCGCTGGAATCCGAATCTACCATTCTGACATATCCGACACATCTTGCCCTGACTTTTTCATTATAGAATATTCCCGCATAAAAGAACTCAAACAGAGCCATAACGAAAAGCCAGACGGAAGCCAGACCAAAAGCTCCAACCGAAAGATATATCAACATACTCTCCGAGTCAAATCTGTCTTTTAGAAACATCAGCAACCCAAGGTATATCGCACCGATCAACAATAAGATCCCCCGTATCACCATCTTAACTCTTTCCTTATGGGTATCCCTGTCTGCAGATATCATGGTCTGACCACATATAGAAAGCAAGCCTACCGAACCAAAGACAAGCGCTGCAAGTGCACCTCCCACATAAAACCTTTTACTGATGAATGCGATCACCATCGCGATCATACTAACGCCAAAAAAGCATCCTAAAAGGATCGATCCGGGGTTCTTATGTCTTTCCGGTTCAACTCCGTTCATCCTGTAAACGGAATTTTTCAGATCAGTCGTGAGAAGACTCATCCTGTACTGATCATACTCCTGATAAAGAGCACTTACAGTATCGGCATCTATAACGCGGTCCGTACTGAATCGGTATCTTTCAAAATCCCTGTCATAACGCATAATCTTCCTCCCCCGTTATTTAAAGATCAATGCAACAACACGGCTACCGGTATAATTATAACATACCTGTCGTACGCAATAAAATCACACAACAGATACAGTTGCTAAAAAGATACGCTTACGATGAAGTTTCCTCCATGCCGGGAATACATTACCGATCTAAAGATCCATAAAGTATTCGAATATTCCAAATCCGCATACCGTATCTTCTCTGACATTCTTAAGGCACATTCTTTCAGGATGAAACTGAACACCAATTACAGGGAGCTTTGTATGTTCAAATGCTTCTACCACACCATCATCATCACTTACTGCAGCGACCCGCAGACCGTCGGCCAGTTTGTCCACAGCCTGATGATGTGCACTGTTGACCACTATCTCCTTCTCCTTATAGATCTTATACATAAATGAATTTTCATCATGTATATCTATACTGTGTGCATTATCAGTTTCCATGTCTACCCATACATGCTTTTCAAAATCATCAAGATGCTGGATAAGCGTACCACCGAGGCACACATTGATCATTTGCATTCCGCGACAGATACCCAGTACTGATTTCCCTGCTTTAAGGAAGCTGTCAAGAACCGTCTTCTCAAGCCTGTCTCTTCCATCATCTATCTCTATGCTCCTCGTATTCCTACTTCCGTATAACAGTGGATTGATATCTCCACCCCCCAGTAGTACCAGACCGTCCAGTGTCTCCGCATAATAATCCGCTTTATCTTCATCAAGTACAGCTATCGGTTTTCCGCCTGCTTTTTCCACGGCTTCATAATAATTGCAATTCCTGTGATATGTATCACGTCCTCCGATGATCCCTATTTTCTTCACAACTGTCATTTAACCTCTGTTATTCTTTAATTTAAAATTTTTTTAATTCAGAATTATTTGATCCGGATTTTTTAAATTCAGCATTTATTAATTCACTATTTCTAAAATAGTTATTACTGTAAGCTTTTCCTTCTTCAGTATTTACCGGTTTATAATTCTTTATTCTAATGGTTCAGAACGGAATTCAGAAAAGCCTTTGCTCTGTCATTCTTCGGATGATCAAAAAACTCATCCGGGATGTTCTCCTCAAGTATGCTTCCGGAATCCATGAATATCACTCTGTCCGCAACACGTCTTGCGAAATTCATCTCGTGAGTGACAACCACCATTGTCATCCCCTCTTTAGCGAGAGATGTCATAACATCCAAAACCTCTCCGACCATTTCGGGATCCAGCGCACTTGTAGGCTCATCAAAAAGTATCGCCTTGGGATGCATGGCCAGGGCGCGCGCTATGGCCACTCTCTGCTGCTGTCCGCCGGAAAGCTGTGCCGGAAGCTTACCGGCCTGATCTTCAACGCCGACCCGTTTTAACAATTCCAGTGCTTCCTTCTCCGCGTCAGCTCTCCTCATATGATTTACATCTATGGGACCCATGGGCACATTCTTCAATATGGTCTTATGTGCGAAGAGATAAAAAGACTGGATAAGTGAGTCTGTCATCATTAGATAATACCTATATGCTATTTATGGTTATAGCTTTTTACTATTACTCAGTTATGCTATTTGAATTCACATTTTTCAGTTTTTCTTAAAAATCTTTTCTCTGTTTTCGTATATCATTGAGCTTTTCTGTCATAAAAAAACGGGAAATCCCGGTGTCATTCCGGATTTCCCGTTTATCCTGTTATCAAAAAATCTTATATCAAAGGATATCGATATATTCTCCTGCAAGAGCTTTATTCATGCTTCTGACAGCGCAGAATTTTCCGCACATGGAACAGGTATCGGAATGATCATCTTCAGGGAGTCTGCTGTCTCTGATCGCCTTTGCAGCCTCGGGATCCAAAGCTTCCTTCCACTGCGCATCCCAGTCAAGCTTACGACGTGCATCGGCCATACGGTCATCCTGCTCTCTTGCACCGGGTATGCCCTTTGCTATATCTGCAGCATGCGCTGCAATCTTGCTGGCGATGATCCCCTGATGAACATCATCTACATTAGGAAGCGCAAGGTGTTCAGCCGGTGTAACATAGCAAAGGAAGGCTGCTCCCGATGCCGCAGCAATGGCTCCTCCTATAGCTGAGGTTATATGGTCATATCCGGGAGCGATATCCGTTACAAGGGGGCCAAGTACGTAAAAAGGTGCTCCGTGGCAGATGGTCTGCT
Source organism: Lachnospiraceae bacterium (assembly GCA_024697065.1). Classification (GTDB taxonomy): domain Bacteria; phylum Bacillota; class Clostridia; order Lachnospirales; family Lachnospiraceae; genus NK4A136. Next base: position 98,061 of record JAILGE010000022.1, on the reverse strand, counting down.
GGACTTTCATATTTGCCTGTATCTGATCCATGGGAACATGGCCGGGTCCCTCAACCATTACCTGAACATCTCTCTTCCATGCCCTCTCCGTCAGCTCTCCAAGACGTATAAGTTCTTCGATCTGCACCCCGTCAGTAGCATCAGCCAGACACCCGGGTCTGCATGCATCACCGAGACTTATGGTCACATCATGTTCGCGACAGATCTCCAGTATCTCATCATAGTATTCATAGAATGGATTCTCATTGCCGGTCATGGACATCCATGCAAACACAAGGCTGCCGCCCCTGCTTACGATGTTCATCTTTCTGTTTCCGCTCTTGATCTGTTCTATAGTTTTCCTTGTTATACCGCAATGTAATGTTACGAAATCAACACCATCCTCAGCATGAAGCCTTACAACATCCACAAAATCCTTAGCGGTAAGTGTTGCCAGATCTCTCTGATAATGAATGACAGAATCGTACACAGGGACGGTACCTATCATAGCCGGGCATTCCGAGCAGAGCTTCTGTCTGAAGGGCTGCGTATTACCATGACTTGAAAGATCCATTATGGCTTCTGCGCCGAGATCAACTGCTGCCATAACCTTCTTCATTTCAATGTCGTAATCCTTGCAGTCACGGCTGACTCCAAGATTTACGTTGATCTTGGTCTTGAGCATGCTTCCCACACCATTGGGATCAAGTCCCTTATGATCATGGTTTGCAGGGATAGCGATCTTCCCCTCTGCCACATAACCGCGAATAAACTCCGCGCTGCGTCCTTCCTTACCTGCCACGATCTCCATCTCAGGGGTGATGATCCCCTTGCGCGCGGCTTCCATCTGTGTTGAATAGTTTCTTTCCATTTCTTTTTGTCTCCTTTACGCCTACATATTTACATGCTGTTCTGCATCCGAAGTGGTGTTCCCAACGGACGGAGGTTAAAAAAACGGACGATCCGCATGGATCATCCGTTTAAAGACAACCATCAATTGTCAATCAACCGCTGTCATTATAAGCTAACAGAAGACAACTTACAACAATAAAATCAGCCACTCACCTTCATCGGATGACGTCTTCGTAATGCGTCCAGCCCCGATGCAAGCATTGAAAGTCCGACGAGCAGTCCGAGGAAGCCCGGAATGTACAGACTATTCATTTCCAACAGCATCACTCCGACGAAAGAAACCACTCCTATGCTCAGTAAAAAAATCCCTATCCCTGTCATTACGCGCAGACCTTTTGTCTTCTTTTGGAATTCTTTATCGGAACAGTGGGTAAACTTCGTAGCGAAATATTCCAGCATTTCTTCATAATCTTCATAACAATTGTCATACAGGTTATACCAGTTTTTGTATTTCTGTTCACTTCCTCCCACCCATAAAGAAAAATGAATCTCGGAAAAATAACTGCATCTGCAGATCTCGGGCACACCACTGATCTGATGACCGTATACCGCACGTTTCTCAGCTATCTTTTTGTCTATCCCGCTCTCTCTGATATATCGTAAACATCTGGCGGCTTCAACAGAATAGTGTATGCTTGCAAACGTGTTTGAAACCTTGCCTACGGTATCTCTTTTCAATATCCGGGGAAGCAGACTGTAATAACCGAATTCGTGAGCAATAGCCGGTTGAAAATAGTTGATCATGAATACGCTTCCGTCCTCACCGAGAACAAACGCCCTGTTTTCCGTATGATGCTCTTTAAACACGCCCAATGTCATTGCAAATCCAAAGATCGACAGAAATGCCAGCAGGAACAGAAAAAACCCCACAGGCTCCCCATACAGCACGATGTCAAATGAAAACATGAGGATCATCGGCAAAACCAAACCTGTAAAGACGCCTGCCAGACTAAGCAGGAGAAACGTCCATTTTTTTGTAATATCTTTTCTCGTATATTCCGGCTTTCCATCTATCCTGTACTGCCAGATCTTCTTTACCGGCGCCGTCGGATCTGCAGGGAGCCCGGCATTTGTCAGTGGAATCTCCGGGAACATCTCATGATTTCTTGCAGCAATCGCTGCGGCATCCGCCTCCTTCATCTCTCTTCGACTCCTGCAGATATTGATCCCCTCCAGGATGCAGACAATAGCTAATACCCACAGCAGAATGATCAAGGCGATGAAAGGAATGGAAAGATGGTTACCGTTAAAAACCGCTATCAGGCAAAAACCCCCGAATCCTGCAAGGAAGATCCCGGTCTTCGTCAGCATGATCCCCGGTATGAAGCTCTGTTTAATAAGTCCTGTAATGGAAGATATTAAAAACCCCGCCATCATTATCGCTACCGTCAAAGATACTCCCGTACCCTCGCTCACAGGGAACGATATCAGCAGAAACAGCCCTGTTGCCAGTGCCGATAGTATGATCGTAATAATGTAGTATGCTATTTTCATTACTTCAGATTCACCTTCACATTTCGTTCTGTTCATTGTACACAAATATAGAACTGCATACAAATTTGTGATATTTTATACGTAGCGTTCTATAAACCATTTATTATTGGGGGAGAGTAAAATGGCTGAGAAGGAGAAGCGCAGGGAGCGATATTCAGACGATTTCGCTCTGACTAAATTCACAATGCCCGTGATCTGGCAGATGTCTTCTGTTATTCCGGGCGGATTCTTTATTTACCATGAAAACGATAAGCGTGAACTGATATACGCAAATAAGAAAGTCCTTGATATTTACGGGTGCAAAAACCTTGATGAATTCAAGGAACTTACGGGTTACACATTTCAGGGGATGGTTCATCCGGACGATTTCGAAGCTATACAGGCAAACATAGATTCACAGATCGACGATGAAAACGGTGACAGCACCGATCATGTTGAATACCGCATCATTCGGAAAGACGGAGAAGTACGCTGGGTAGACGATTACGGTCACTATAGTTATTCTCCCGAATTCGGAGATGTTTACTATGTATTCATCAGTGATATCACTGAAAAAAAAGCCTTACTCCGGTCGGAGAGACATTACGACAATCTATTTTCGGAGATCAAGGATCTCCTGGATGATCTGGAACGGATCCATGTATCATCCGATGATAAAACAAGATCAGATATAGCAAGAATTAAGAAGGAAATGGACAGGATAACGGTAGTTCACGGATTTGCACCGGGAACCGCCAAATAAAAGGCATTCCGAGTTGACTTAATGGGGGGTTAATATGGAAACATCCGGGACAAACAAAGCTTCTTCCGAAATTCACAACGTCTCAATCTACATCATCGTTCTTTTAGCAGGTATACTGTTAAATATCATACCCGCCACTATTGTCACGGCAACCGGCTGTCCCCTGTGGCTTGACACAACAGGAACAATACTGGCCGCCGCCATAGGCGGATATATCCCCGGTATTATAGTCGGTTTCATAACCAATGCTATCAAGGGACTCAGCGACATCACATCTTTTTATTACGCTACACTGAACATCATGATCTCGGCCTGTGCAACATTTCTTGTATCCAAAGGCTGGTTCAAAAAGATACACACCATTATCCTTTCCGCCCTCTTTCTTGCGGTTATCGGCAGCGGTATCGGCGGACTGCTCCCATGGTTCCTGGAAGGTTTCCCCAGCAACGGATTATTAAATGATATCATTATTGATTTCTTCGATAAGCTGATCTCGGTTTCGGTTGTTGTTATTATCCTGAAATTTGTTCCCGCTAAGATAAGACAGTCCGCACTGTTCAGGTTCTGGATGCAGCGTCCTCTAAATGAAGAAGACGAGAAAAAGGTAAAAAAGATCAAATGTCGTTCAACGCCTATTCGATCAAAGGTTATCTTTATACTGATCTGTTCGCTGATCATACTGGCTGTAGCTGCAACCATCATAAGTTTTGTACTCTTCAGAAATGCAACGATACTTGAGTATTCCGGTATCGCTAACGATGTCGGACACCTGGCCGGCAAAGCTATCGATCCCGAAATGGTAGATGCTTACATAAATGAGGGTACGAATGCACCGGGATATCTTGAGACAAAAGAAAGGCTCGAGGATATCAAAGCCGCATCACATGATGTCAAATATCTCTACGCATATAAGATAATGGAGGATGGATGTCATGTTGTATTTGATCTGGACAGCGAAGATGTAGAAGCCAGCGCTCCGGGAGATCTGATAGACTTTGACGAATCCTTTGAACCCTATATTCCCAAATTACTTGCAGGAGAAGATATAGAGCCTATCATCTCTAATGAAGAATACGGATGGCTGCTTACAGAATATACCCCTCTTAAAGATTCCAAAGGAAACTGTGTCTGCTATATAGGAACTGATGTAGAGATGTCTACCCTCTTTACGAGTCAGGTAACCTTCGTAGTTCAAATGATATTCCTCTTTGCCGGAATCGTGATACTTATCACAGCAGTCGCAGTCTGGCTCGTAGATTACTGTCTTGTTTATCCTGTTAACTCCATAACGCTGCGAGCAGGAAACATGCATTTCAGCACTTCCGACAGAGCAAAGGAAGGCGTCCAGGCCATAAAAGATCTTGATATTCATACAGGTGATGAGATTGAGAAACTCTATACTACTATCCTGGCCATGACTCAGAAGTCCGCAGGTTACCTGGATGAGATCCGTGACCAAAATGCTACACTGTCCAAGATGCAGAGTTCCTTTATCATGATCCTGGCCGATATGGTTGAGAACAGAGATGAAAATACAGGTGCACACATCCGTAAAACAGCCTCGTATGTCAGGATAATACTGAAGAAGATGAGGGAGCTGGGGATACATGAAGATATCCTGACTGATGAATATATCGAAAATGTTGTCAGCTCCGCGCCTCTCCACGATATAGGCAAGATCCAGGTTCCCGATGCCGTACTTAACAAACCCGGCAGATTAAACGATATGGAATATGAAGTAATGAAAACCCATACAACCGCAGGCAAGGCCATTATAGACCAACTGATCCATCAGGTTCCGAGATGTGCTTATCTGCAGGAGGCCCGTGACATGGCTCACTTCCATCACGAGAAGTGGGACGGAAACGGATATCCTGAGCATCTTAAAGGAGAAGATATCCCGCTTTCAGCCCGGGTAATGGCTGTTGCAGATGTTTTTGACGCACTTGTTTCCAAGCGAATATACAAGCCACCTATGTCATTAGAAAAAGCCTTCTCAATAATAAGAGAAGGCTCAGGCACTCACTTTGATCCGGATGTGGTCAACGCTTTCTTTGCAGCAGAGGAAGAAGTAAAACAAGTCGAAGAGCAGTATCACCGTTAGAGCATTTTCTTCTTCTTGAAGATCACGATGCTTGCCGTAACTATGATGACACATACACCTATAAGAATGGGATATGCCCATATATAATCAAACTCCGGCATATATTTAAAGTTCATGCCATACCAACCCACTATAAGGGTTAATGGCATGAATATGCTGGAAATGACCGTAAGGAAAGCCAGATTCTTATTCTGTTTCTCATCTGTCTTGGTCTGATTGAGATCCCTGAGCTGGGTTGTGAATTCAACCAGCGTGAGCACTCTCTCATAGAGCCAGTGTACTCTCTGATTAACAAGACGAAAGTATCTCTCATTTTCTTCCTTGAAGAAATGATTTTCATTTTCTTCAAACTCCTGGCAGACATCGATCAGTTCAGAGTAATGAAGCTTAAGATCACGAAGATCGCTTCTTATCTCCGCTATCTCTTCAAGGACATCATCAGTAATGCCTGCAAAGATATCTCTCTCGATCTCATCAAGCCTCTTATCAAATCTGCTCATGAGATCCGCATCATCATAAATGATCTGTTCAAGAAAATCATATAAAAACCGTTCAAGGCAGGGGTTTACAAGTCTCTTACTTGCGGCGATCTTTTTTACTATGCTGTCGGCAAAACCTTCGTCATCTATAAAAATAATTCCCTTCTCATCAAGAGAAAAAGCGAACTGTCTGGGCGTGTTAGAGATCTTCTCGCGATCAAGTACCAGGAACTTGCCCGTAATGGAATCGAAGTTGACCTCGGCGCGGGTATTATTGATATGTCGGGCGTTGAACTCCCACTCTATACCCATATCAAAGTCTTTCATATGCTCATTCCACTCTTTCCCGTTTAAAACCATCACAAACTGGAATTCGGGTTTCTTATATGAAGATATCTTTATCTGCTCTAATTTCTCGCCGATCTTATATACTGTCATGGTGTCTTTCCCTCCCATGAGTATTCTACTATATCACATCCACATTTTTCTAAAAATTTCAGCTTTCTTTATAATTTTTGCTCAGATTACTCAATGCTTTTCCCGCAAGAAGTTACATATATCAACCCACAGCAGGCAAATATATAAGCTATCAATCCAAAATTCATTATTACAGTCATAAAATTCTTATTTCGGGGAATTTCTGTCTCTCCGGGCGCAAAAGCTGTTTTGTTCTTCACTTCTGCAGCAATGATCGTGATCACCCCGGTATTTTCCGATTCCTTAAGTTTTGAATAATCGATGTCATAAGTGTTTTATATATTCCTGTAACATTCCCGTTTCTTTCGCAGGTTTAAACCTCTAAATTATATGATCAAAACCTGGTTGCGTCAGACAATCAGATAATTCCCCTGCCTTAGCACAATCATTAATCCTACAGACAGAGTATGCCGTTTTGATTTTTGGAGAAAGAAAACATAATAGCAGATGGAGATAATTATTTATGAAAAAACTGTTGCAACATAAAATATGTTGTGATATATTAGTCACTGTACTGGTTAGGGATGCCTAACCTCGGTTATGATAATCTTACACGTGACCATATACTCCCAAAATCTGTAAGATTATCATATACCATTTTTAAAAAGCGACCTCTGTTTTGGATCTAACCATCCTGAACATTTTTCGACTCCCACACAAAAGATGCCACCCCAACAGGGTGGCATCTTGCCTTTATTTCAATATCGTATCCTTTTTTATACAGTTCAACCCTTTAATCGATCATGTTTATGAAATAGTCTCTGCAAGCATATATTCGAATTCAGAACGGGTAACTCTTCCGTGAGGATAGAGCCTAAGCCCGCTGTCAGGTGCCCCCGGTACCATCTTACCTGTCATGATATGCCGGGTAACAGCCCAGGTCATTGCATCCCATGCGTAATAACCTATCTCATAATAATCCGCAAACCCATCCGTCCTGCCATAATCAAAAGCACTGTTATATCCTGCATATTCTGCATATCTGTGAAGCATGAATGCAAGATCCTGCCTGGTAACGTACTGCCCTCCTCCAAATGTATTTGATGCCACGTCAGGGAATCCTACACATATATTGTTGGCTTCTCCCCACTTCAATGCAGATTCCAGCACCGAACCGGTTGTCACATCTGTAAATCTTGTCTTTAATCCTGCAACGTCGGGGCTCCCTGCTATTGTATACAAAGTTGTTATCACGGTCTCTCTGGTTATCAGATCATCCGCAGCTGTCAGGCCATCATTAACATCAATATAACTGTCGTTTTGAGGAGCTGCAGTTCCGCCGGTTGCCATCAATGTTGCCGCATCATCAAAACAAAGAAAGTATTCAAGGCCATCGCCGAAATCCATTGTCCATGAATGCCCCCGGCACACTGCATACTCAGACTGCATTACCCCCTGCGTAAAAGTCTGTATAAGGCGGCTGTTATTGCTGATATCAAGGGTTGCGAAATTATTGGTAAATGCCTGTAAAAAGAAAATCTGTGGGTTATTGGACAGATCAAGATTTACCAGATCATTACATGCACAATCCAGATATACAAGCTTCGGATTATTTGACAGATCAAGCAGTTTAATATCATTATAACTGCAGACAAGCTTTTCCAACTGAGGATTATTACTTACGTCAATATTTGCAGCATCATTATGGGCACAATTATAATACTGCAGACCGGGATTTTTGCTCACATCAACGCTTCCAAGTCCTCTGTTATCCCAGATATCAAGCCTCTTCATTTTGGGATTGTGGGTAAGATCAAGAGATGTCAGATGATTTCTGAAAGCATCAAGATGCTGCAAATTCGGATTCCTGCTCACATCCAGCGAAGTAAGTTCGCAGGATCCGCACATAAGATGCTCCAATTCAGGATTATGAGTCAGATCCAAAGATGTCAGTGGATTTGTATTACATTCAATATATGCCATCTTGGGATTATTGCTGACATTAAGATATGTAAGATTGCAGTCATAACAATAAACCCAAGCAAGTTCAGGATTACCTGAGAAATCCAGTGATGTAAAATCATTTCCCGAACACCATACACCACGCAGGTCTTTATTATTACTCAGATCCATAGATGCTATATGGTTATCCTTACACCAAAGCCCCTGCAGGCTTGTGAAATACTCTACTCCCTTTAAGGATCCGATACCCATACCTTCGCAGTAGATATTTCTGGTCATCATTATCTCGTGTTCATCAAGATACCCGTTGCCATCGAGATCACAGCCGTCTGCGACAACAGATCTGAATACAGGATCCGGGAAATGGGCCTGGTCAACAGGTACCAAGCCCGCAGCATGAACGGGAGCCATGCTTAATGCCGGCATCATAACAGCAGCAGTGGCAATCCCGGTAAGAATCTCTTTTATTTTCCCTGAAAACATTATATAAACCCTCCACACACTATAAAGCAGGTCCCCCGGGATTCCGGGAGACCTGCCGGTTTTCAGTCTTCATTTTCGTACAAAACAGCACTTATGATAAAGTCGTTCTCTCTCATCAGATCCCGGCAAAAGTTATCCAAGTCTTCCTCTTCAACAGCTTCGTCAAGCACCAGCAAATAGCCTTCATCGTTTTTATAGCAGTATCTTACGGATTCGCTATTGTCCTTAGCTAACTTCACAATATCCTCTTCCGAAGTACCGTCATTTACTGTTATCAGAATCTTCCTGAGGCTAAAAATCTGCACACCTTCAACTTTGCCGTCATCCCGGGAAAATGTCAAAACTCCCAGTGTAGATACCGTGTCCACGTCCGCGGGATCCGCCTCATCTACAGCACCGGCGCACTCAGACTCTGCTCCTGCAGCTCCACTTCGGATATCTGATGATGCCGAGTAAAAGCTTCTGTTCGAATTGTCCTTGTTATGTGATTTAGTATCTGTTTCAATACTTTCAACAGATTCGATCTCTGCAGATCCGTCCACCGCATTTTCTGTTTCTTCTGCTGCCATCTGATCCATAGGTTCAGCCGCACAATCAGCGCCTTCATACTTTTGTGAGGTAGCAGCATTTTTCATACCGCCGTTCATAAACAAAGGTATCATTACGCCTATACAGATAACCGCAGCCACCGCCGGCATTACATATACAGCCGGATTCCTTCGCGGTTTCTTTGCTGATCCAAACTTTCTGATTTCAGCCGTACTCTCAGCCGTTTTTTCGTCTTCTTTTTCCTTTTCCTTAGCATCGATCCCTGCATTGATCCTGTCCCAAAGATCGGGTATCTCCATCTCAACAGACTTTCTGTATTCAGAGGCGAAGTCTTTTCCGGTATTCAATTTTTCTGACAGATCATTCGAGCCCGCCATAACCGCACCTCCTTAATTTCTTAACAGCTTCCCTGTATCGCCAGGTAACCGTTCCCATCGGTATCTTCAGGATCTCGGATATTTCTTTAAAAGTCATATCCGAAAGTACTTTCATATTAATTATCTCCCGTTCTTTGTCATTTAACCTGCTCAACGCATCCTGAACTGAGATATCTTCTATCGTTTGCTCCTCGGGTGATGCATGATCACCTGTTTCCGGGGGTGTCGGATCTTCCGGTATTTCATCGGTAAGCTCCTCTCTCTTGTGCTTTCGTATCTCATCAATAGCCAGGTTCCTTGCTATCGTAGCCAGATACCGTTTATGCCCGTTCCCCGGTTTGTATCTGTCTGCCGTCTCCCAGATCCGGATGAAACATTCACTTGTAACATCCTCGGCAGTTTCTCTGTTCCCCACCACGCCGTAGATTATCATGTACAGATAGTTCAGATATTCTTCATACAGCTCTTTTAGGGCGGCTCTGTCTCCCGCCGCTACCGCAGCGATGCATTGTTCAAAATTTTCTTCTGTCACGAATGCCCCTCTCCCGCATCCGTATCTGTGACTTTTATGTCTTTAATTAAGATACGGATCATCGAATTGTTTTTTATGGTAAATTTTTTAAAAAAATAATAAGATATTAGGGTCAAAACACTTTTGACATTATAACAAAAAACACGGAGCATACATCATGGAAATAGAAAGAAAATTTCTCATTAAAAAGGTCCCCGAGAATCTGGATTCATATTCCTGTCACCAGATAGAGCAGGGTTATCTATGCACTGATCCCGTTGTAAGGGTCCGCAGGGAAGACGATGACTACTATATGACATACAAGGGAAAGGGTCTGCTGGCAAGAGAGGAATATAACCTTCCGCTCACACGATCGGGATACGAACATCTGATCAAAAAATCCGATGGAAATATCATCACAAAAAAAAGATATCTCATTCCTATAGAAGATACTGATCTTACTATAGAACTGGATATCTTTGATAAACCTTTTGCTCCCCTTATCATCGCAGAGGTAGAATTTAAATCCGTCGAGGATGCAGGCGGATTTACTCCTCCCGATTGGTTCGGAGAAGATGTAACAAACGATCCTGCCTATCATAATTCCAATATGTCCAGGAAGGTATTCTGATATTACTTATCCCGCACTCTTCCATACATTGATGAAAGCTTTCTTATTCTTTCCGCGAGTTCTTCTGTACAAGCTCCCGATCCCATTCTCCATGCCCAGTTGCCCCCCAGCGTTGAGGGAGTATTTATCCGGGCTTCACTGCCAAGCCCGAGATAATCCTGCAGGGGTATCACGACAGTATCCGCCACACTCATCTGGGCCAGTCTTATCAGCTCCCATGCAAAGTTTCTTCCGTTTTTGATCCCCATGTATTCTTTTACAAATTCACGATCTCGCTTCCCTGCTTTTTCAAACCATCCAACAGCAGTGTCATTGTCATGGGTACCGGTATAAACAACACAATTCTTTTCATAATTATGCGGAAGATAATCATTATCTTCTCCGCTGTCAAAAGCAAACTCAAGTATCTTCATTCCGGGGAATCCTGTTTTCTTCTTTAATCTGAAAACCGAAGGCGTAAGGAATCCCAGATCTTCAGCGATTATCTTACGATTCCCGAGCTTATCCTTTACCACCCTGAAGAAATCATATCCCGGTCCCTTTTCCCAATGACCGAACTCTGCTGTAGGATCGCCGTAGGGAATATTATAATATTCATCAAAGCCTCTGAAGTGATCTATCCGAACAACATCGTACAATTCAAAACAGTTCTTTAATCTTTCTATCCACCACTTGTAGCCTGTTTTCTTCATGTACTCCCAATCGTAAAGCGGATTACCCCAAAGCTGTCCGGTTGCGCAGAAATAATCAGGAGGACATCCGGCCACACCGGTGGGATCATTATTCTTATCAAGCCTGAATAATTCGGGATGAGCCCAGACATCGGCACTGTCGCATGCAACATACAGAGGAATATCTCCGATGATCTCCACGCCTTTTTCGTTTGCATACTTCTTAAGCCTTGACCATTGCCTGAAGAAATAGTACTGGATAAACTTATAACACATTACTTCATTATGATATGAAGGCTCTGACATCAGTTGTTTTAAAGCAGATTTATTATGCTTCTTATATTCTTCGGGCCACTGATTAAAACTCTTACCGTTGAACTTCGCTTTAAGTGCCATAAAAGCAGCATAATCATTAAGCCACGCGGAATTATTTACCTCAAACTTTTTAAAGTCTTTATCATTTTCTATATCACTTTTTAAATATGCTTTCTTTAAAAGTTTAAAACGGTTCTTATAAACTTTTTCGTAGTCCGTATGTGAGAGATCACTTCCCCAATCTACAGAATCGCATGCTCTTTTTGTTATCCATTTTTCGGCAACGAATTCCTCGATATCAACAAAATAAGGATTTCCCGCAAAAGTCGAAAATGACTGATACGGCGAATCCCCATAACCAGTAGGCCCCATCGGAAGCACCTGCCAATACGACTGTCCCGCCTGTGCAAGAAAATCAACAAACTCATAGGCTTCCTTTGAAAAACATCCGATTCCATATTGAGAGGGTAATGAACTGACCGGCAATAATATTCCGCTTCTGCGCATAATAAACTCCTGCTTAGTGAATCCTGATATTGCTGTGTTTATTGATAGATGTGACGTTTTGATTATATCCCACGTGACCCGCATCGTCAATCAACGCGCTATATATCCATATAAAAAAACAGCACATCATTCGATGTGCTGTTTTTTTATGATCTGTCTTCTGATTATTTCTTAGCTGTAGTCTTCTTTGCTACGGGCTTCTTTGCTGTTGTCTTCTTAGCTGTTGTTGCCTTCTTAACTGTAGCCTTCTTTGCTGCAGGCTTCTTTGCAACTGTCTTCTTAGCTGTTGTTGCCTTCTTTGCTGTAGCCTTCTTTGCAACTGTCTTCTTAGCTGCTGTTGCCTTCTTTGTTGTTGCAGCCTTCTTTGTTGTTGCAGCCTTCTTTGTTGCGGGCTTCTTAGCTGTTGTTGTCTTCTTTGCTGTTGCAGCCTTCTTTGTTGCAGGCTTCTTAGCTGTTGTTGTCTTCTTTGCTGTTGCAGTCTTCTTTGTTGCGGTTGCTTTCTTAGCTGTTGTCTTCTTAGCTGTTGTCTTCTTAGCTGTTGTTGCCTTCTTTGTTGTTGCAGCCTTCTTAGTTTCAGCTTTCTTTGCTGCGGGCTTCTTTGCAACTGCCTTCTTCTCTTCTGCCATAATTTCCCTCCATGTTGGAATGTTAAAAAAATTTTTTTATTTTTGCTAGCAATGGCACGCTGTCTTATTTCATTCGAAATTTTAACTTATTATGTAAATCATTTCAACTGTTTTTGTTGAAAAATCAATATTTTCAGCGATGATCGTCAGATCACATTCACTATTTCTTTCAGTTCATCAACTGTAAATTCATAATCTTTATTACAAAAATCGCAATGCAGATTTACGTTTTTATCATCATCTATCATAGTCTGAAGTTCTTTCCTGCCAAGGCTTACGAGCGCTTTCTTCACACGATCTCGTGAACAGTTGCAGCGATAATTTATATTTATATTTTCTTCCACATAGATGTCGCCGAGAAGCTGTCTCATTATTTGTTCAGGATCTTCTCCTGCATCTAATCTGTTGGTAACCGAATCAAATTCAGAAAGTTTTTTTTCGATAGAAGTAATGGTCTCCTCCGATGCAAAAGGCATAAGCTGTATGATGAAACCGCCGGCCGCTTTAACGGTCATGTCACGATCTATAAGAACACCAAGCGCAACTGATGTAGGAACCTGCTCACTCTCCGCAAAGTAGTAAGTAAGATCCTCTGCTATCTCACCTGTACGTAATGCAGTCTGTCCCACATACGGATCCTTAAGTCCAAGATCTTTGATAACAGAAAGCATTCCTTTCCCGATGCCGCTTCCAACATCCAGGTGTTTATCTGCCCTTAAGGGAAGTTCAACATTGTTGTTGTAGATCAGTCCTTTTACATTAGCATTTATATCTGCAGTGACAGTAATACTTTTCACCGGTCCGTCCCCGTCGATCTTCAATGTAACTATATCGGATTCACTTTTTCCCATCGTTCCCATCATGGCTCCTGCAGTAAGTAACCTTCCGAGCGCAGCAGTACACAATGGGCTTGTGTTGTGTATGCGCCTTGCTTCCTCAACAGTTTCTTTTGTATCAGCCGCAAAGAATCTTACCTCTCCGCTAAATGCAGTTCCACGTATCATATAATCACTCATAATATCTCTCCTGACTTCACGTCTTATAATTTTTTCAAATATAATTACAATACACTTTTCACATATAGCTATCAAGTCATATATGCGATGCTCATAGTTTTATAACTCTGTATCTTCAGTGCAATACTTAAGATCGTTTGGTATTCTCTTGGTCATAAAAAAAGGGACTGTCGCTTTAGATGATCAGGTCATCGCAGCGAAGTCCCTTTTGTTTATTTACGATTTTCGGTTAATTCAGAAATCAAGTGCCTGCTTAAGGTCAGCAATGAGATCCTGCTTATCTTCAAGTCCACAGCTCATTCTTACCATACCTGCAGGGATGCCTGCAGCTTCCAGCTGTTCCTCGGTCATCTGGCGATGTGTTGATGTAGCAGGATTCAGGCAGCATGTTCTGGCATCCGCAACATGAGTTTCAATCGCTGCAAGCTTAAGTCTCTTCATGAATTCTTCTGCAGATTTTCTTCCACCCTTAAGAACGAAAGATACTACGCCGCATCCTCCATTACCAAAATACTTCTGCGCAAGAGGATAAAACTTGTTACTCTTAAGTCCGGGATAGTTAACAGACTCAACCTTATCCTGTCCCTCAAGAAATTCCGCAACAGCCTGGCCGTTCTCAACGTGGCGAGGCATACGTACATGTAAGGACTCCAAGCCAAGATTAAGAATAAATGCATTCTGAGGAGACTGGATGGAGCCGAAGTCCCTCATCAGCTGAGCGGTAGCTTTTGTTATAAATGCACCTTCTTTTCCAAACTTCTCTGCATATGTTATTCCATGATAAGAATCATCGGGCTTTGTAAGTCCGGGGAACTTGTCTGCATGTGCCATCCAATCAAATTTTCCGGAATCAACTATCGCACCGCCGACACCTGCACCATGGCCGTCCATATACTTTGTGGTTGAATGAGTTACGATATCTGCGCCCCACTCGATCGGTCTGCAATTTACCGGAGTAGGAAATGTATTATCAATGATGAGAGGCACACCGTGTTCATGAGCAGCTTTTGCAAACAGTTCGATATTAAGAACAGTAAGCGCAGGATTGGCTATGGTCTCGCCGAATACCGCACGTGTATTTTCCCTGAATGCCGCATTGATCTCTTCCTCTGTACAATCAGGTGCAACGAATGTTACATCGATGCCCATTTTTCTCATGGTCACTTCTATAAGATTGAATGTTCCGCCGTAAATAGATGATGAAGCAACGATATGACTTCCGCACTCACATATATTAAAGAGAGCAAAGAAATTTGCAGCCTGACCTGATGATGTGAGCATTGCTGCAGTTCCACCTTCGAGCTCAGCGATCTTGGCTGCCACATAATCATTGGTAGGATTCTGAAGTCTGGTATAGAAATATCCTGAAGCTTCCAGGTCAAAGAGCTTTCCCATATCTTCACTTGTATCATATTTAAATGTAGTAGACTGAATGATCGGAACCTGTCTCGGCTCTCCGTTCTTAGGGGTATAGCCCCCCTGTACGCATTTCGTGTTTAATCTGTAATCGCTCATAAACCCTCCTTAATAATATGTAATGATCCACTCGCCGGGAGGTCGCCCGACATCTCGGATTTGTTTTTTCTTTTATTATCTTTGCTATAAACAAATGTTATAACGGATTGAGTTTAACACCTACAGCCGTAAATTTCCAGCAATAAGTTAAATGTATGTTAATTTGCGGCACTCTTCCGGTGAGATATACTCCGGATATCAACCCTGCAGTAGTTCATCCTGAGAAATCAGACTCTAAGTAAATCGACTCTGAGGTAATTGATTTTGAAGAGATTGGCTCTGAGATAGTTGATGCTGAAGAAGTTGGTCCTTAGGCACCAAATTATAATTGTGAGGGTGAATGATGGGTATTTTTTACAAATAAACGCATTACATAAAGGCTGAATTATTATGTCAACCACTTTGTTATGTTAACAAAATAAATTATATCGTTTTTTTCGCCGATGACTTTATTCAACTATGATCATCATATATATTCCGACAAAACCAATTTGGTCAATTTAGATTTTCTTTACTGTTTTCACCAATATTCCGATTTTGTTAAACTTGGATTTATTAAGATCTTGCGATTTAATTTATGTTAACCCGTATTTTCACGTCCACTATTTATTGACAAATTTATGTTACCTATGTTTTTGCACTACAATTATTCGAACCGTTAGATATGTCTAACCCAATATTTTTTACTGATCAGGTAGGAAAACAGAAAAAAGAGGGAGAAAATTTAAAAAAGCAGAGTGTCCATATCATAATTCCGGGTAATTAAAAAAGCAAAAAAAGAGATGTAATGCAAAGAAAATTATTGAAGTTTCCCCCCAAAATAAAAAAGCCGGTTTCGGTTGCCTCTGATAAGAATAATTATTTTCCTTCTTTTTTTGCGATGGTATTTTCCGGATTATTTTCAGGTTCTTTTCGATTTTCCCATGGTTAATCCCGGGTCCTTTTCGAATCCTTTCAGGTTCTATCTTTTTTTCAGTTTATCTCCGGTTTTCTAGGGATTGATAAGACGCGCACTATGTCTGACTTCATCTGTCGCCCAGACGGAGCAAAAATCAAATCAACATTTTATCTCCCGCACATCCGATGTTCTCGTCCTCCATTGTCTAAATTATGCAGTTGTTAAATTTGCTTTTAACTTCATTCCGCCGTTTTTTGCCTGCTCTTTCGTTGTATTTATGGCGTTTTGCAGATATATTTATCCTCGCTTTAATTTTTAACAAGCATTTCCCGGGCCTCAGCAATTTGTAATTCAATCCTCCTTTTATTTTCAACCCTCAACTTGAGGCGCTGATATACTGCCCATATCAAACACGACACTATCAGCTACTGTATAACCATTGCACAGCATTTCGTTTACAAAGCCTGCATCTCGGATTTCAATTCAGCTTTGAAACACCATCCGATGTAGCTATTAAAATGGCTCAAAAATTGAAGTCAATTCGAAAAAGACGAAAGATAACGCAAAAACAGTTGGCAGCCAGAAGTAATGTGAGCTATGCAACGCTTAGAAAATTTGAAAAAAACAGGACAGATTTCACTTGAATCCTTCATCAAAATTTCTATAGAGCTTGGTCTTCTAAATGAACTCAACAATTTGTTCTCGAATCCAACCTACAATAGCATTGAGGAGGTAATAAATGAGCGAAAACAAAACACTTGACGTTTATTATAAAAACAAGTATGTAGGGACGTTGGCGGAGATGGTTGACATAAGGATAGCAATTCATTATTTCTGATGCCCAATTCCCTGCATAATCATTCGTATTCTTATCGTTGAATATAATTAGCGACGAAGTCGTAATTGTTCAACACTTTGCCCACATAAACAGTTGTATTTATTGGATATAATTTACAGTAGAACCGGCAAATACAATAGTATATAATTCTCTAAAAATATTGAAATATCTTTTTGCCGGAGAAGGAAATGACTTCAGAATATTTTATCCATCCCAATGATGCCAAAGCGTTAAAAACACTGAAAGCTGTACCGGGCTTCACAGCCCTGACAAAAAAATATATGGACATCTTCGTAGAAAGAACTGTGAAGATTTCCAATTTATCTTCAAAGCTAAAGCTTTCAGAAACACAGCTTCCCGAATTATATAATCTTCTTCCCCCCATTTGTGAAAAACTCGAAATTCCGATCCCTGAACTGTATCTCGAAGAAGATCCCTCCATTAACGCCTATACAACAGGCGAAATAACGCCTTGTATTGTCCTTACAAGCGGTTTGGTCAACAATTGCCCTACCGACGTGATCACCGCAGTAATAGGTCATGAATGCGGTCATATTGTTTGTAAGCATGTAATGTACAAGGCGATGGTCGATTTCTTTTTCACTTTAGGTGATTATATCCTCAATCTGCCTATGCTCACATTTTCGCTAAAATATGCATTATTGTATTGGGACAGATGTTCCGAATATTCGGCAGACAGAGTTGCCGCATATGTCAGCGGCGGGCCGGAACCGGTTGTAAAAACAATGAGCGCCTTCGTGAGCGGTTCATCAGAACTTATGGAGAAAATTAACCGGGAAGAGTTTCTGAAGCAGGCGGAAGAATTCCATTTGTACAGTGAATCGTCGGTTTGGAATAAACTTCTTATGTATCAACAGCTGATAAATACAGACCATCCGTTTACAGCCGACAGGGCAGCAGACATAGTTAAATGGTGTGATTCCGAAGACTATAAAAAATTATGCACTGAAGGAATTACGGATAAATCTCAAGAGGTAAGTGCCCCTCCCCAGGATACCTCAGCGCTCTTTAAACAGTGCCCTGTCTGCAAAGGATTTGCCAAAGCCACCGCTACTTTTTGTCCTAATTGTGGTTCAAAATTGGTTTAATATCTGTAACAGAACTTATCTTTTATTTTCGTTCCAGAACTTAAGAAGCTTGAACGCTGCCCATATCAGATACAACACTATCGGCAGCTGTATCCCCATCGCAAGGCAGTAACCTGTTATATGTGAGTAGTTACCTGCCTTGCCCTCAGTAACAAGTATCATGATCATCATGACGTAGATAGCTATCAGGATAAGGGCCAATACCGCAAAAGTTATCCCCATTTTCAGGCAGTGATTCCTGATACCCTTTTTGTCCGCAAAGTCATCAGGTCTCTTATTGCCTGAATATGTCTGGCGCCAGAGATAGCAGTTCATTACTTTCCCCATATATTCCCATCCCTTATTGATGAGCATTTCCATGTACAGAGCCTTCGAAAGTCCTGTTACGTCAGCCACGTATTTAGTCTTTTCCGGAGCCCCTTCGGTAAAATCGAAATAAAAGAGAGAGCTCTCACCAAGGTGATCAAGTATCATCCCCTCTGAGGCACTCTCTTCAAGGAAGAATTCCAGATCTTCCGGTACGATATATCTGAGTGATGCAAAAAACTTCTTCTTGTCAGCCATTTTCTTTAATTCCCCTCTTTTAATACAATCTATACATCAATAACCTGCAGAGCCGGTCATAATCCGGAGATTTTATTGCTCCTCCATGCTACGATAACTCGGCCATATTCCTGAGTATCAGCTTTCTGCCGAATATAACAGCCGGTATGTCTATCACACCGAGGATAACCAATACCATTATCTGATCAGCGATAATATTCATGTGCCCGTATTCAAAGCATATAAATGTCACGCCACACATGATGCCTGCTGCCACCATAGCCATAGCCATGTTAAAGAAGCTGTTAAGATTACCTCTGAGCGCACTGTATTCATCCGACCAGTCGGTATAGGGTGCCGAACTGTCCATAGCAAATCCGATCACCGCCGACAATATCAATGCTTCCAGGGAGATAATGCAGAAATATATCATATCTCCTGCGCTGAAGTGAACAAATACACCCGTTATCACGATCGAAACGATCAATGCAGGCCATGTGAGCAGGAAGCTTACCGCCGCCTTCGCTCTCAATTGCTTATTATAATCTATAGGCAGGTATTTGATAAGGTCAGCATGAAGTCCTTCTCTTGTAAATGCAGTGGATGAGAGTGAATTCATGGCAGAAGCGATGAATGACACCGCTATCACCGCTAAGAGCATGATAAGCTTCGCTCTGGGATAGTCGGCATCCCCATACATATTGATGAAAGTCTGCATCCCGCCGTTATCCCTGGTCATTGCAAAGAGGATCATGACGCCCACAGGCCACAGGAGATTGATCACCACACAATTGGAAGCATACGCTCTTGTCCTGATCAAGGTCCTGATCTCTTTTACAAAATAAGACCTTACCGGTGTTCTCATCCTGAACTCCAGTGAATCAAAGGATGCGGTCTTCTTACTCTCTCCGAGAGCGGCCGCAGTATAAAGGCATGCGGGATATATCTTTGATCCTATAAACAGCATCACGCCAAGTGCAGCAGCGTTACCCGCAAGATATAACAACAGATCGGGCAAACTCCCCGTCTCCACCGCATGTGCAAGTATGGGCGATGTGAAAAATATAGCATTACATGTCACCAGAAAAAGATTATTCCCCTCAGCAATGGAATTCATATAGTTATCCAGATTGATACCCCCAAGCCCCCCGAAGGACATGAAGAATAAAAGCAGGAAAAGCGCCAGCAGCACAGTGGAGCTGTGGTAGAAAATCTTGATATTATGGATCCCCTTAAGCACCGTCATTAATAAAAAACTAACCAGCGCACAATATACCAGAGGAAGCAACGGTGTTACAAAAGTACCTATCAGCACAGATATAACCGATACCGGATTAAGCCATGAACCGATGCCCAGATTCTCCTGCGCAGCAGCAAAGTATCCGATGAATACAGACAGCAGTATCATGAATTCCATAATGCTTTCTGCAATATATGTATGGAAAAACTTACCCCTAAGTATTTCTACAGGTTTAAATGGCAAGGGTATCAGGTGCTGAAGATCGGATGAAAAGAAAAGTACATTAAAGATGACCAGCAAAGAAAATACCATTGAGAATGCCGACAGGATATGCAATTCCGAAAGCAGACCGTTCATCTGCGCCCCGGTTATGACATTACCTTCAGGCGTTACTATCCCTTCAGCGTTCATCATGGAGGAGGAAAGCATATAACTGATATATCCCATGGCGATACAGCAGGGGATCATGATACATGAAACTGCGATTATCCCGAAGGACAGGTAGATATTTCCCTTCACCCCCGTCTTCGGCATAGGCATTTCCGAATTATGCATCAATGTATTAAAAAGAACACGGGATGAATTCATAGGTTCTCCTTGTGATAATTGATAAGATCTAAGAATATCTCTTCAAGATCCCGACCCTTATGCTCTTCTTCAAGCTTCTCAACAGTTCCCTGATAGAGATCTTTGCCATGGTTGATGATTATAATGTGGTCGCATAGTTTCTCGGCAACTTCAAGCACATGCGTGGAAAAAAGAACCGCATTCCCCTTGGCAGCATGCTCCCGCATCAGATTTTTCAGCTCATAAGCAGCCGAAGGGTCAAGGCCTGTCATAGGTTCATCAAGTATCCATGCAGGCGGATTATGAGTAAGAGCAGCTATTATCATGAGCTTTTGCCTCATTCCATGGGAATACTCCCTCATAGGCGTCATAAGAGAATCCGACATCCCGAAACGTTCAGCAAGATCCGCCACTCTCTCCTTCCTCTCATCGGAAGGAACCTTATATATATCAGCGATGAAATTAATATATTCCAGCCCGGAGAGCTGCAATAATACATCCGGATTATCTGCCACATAAGCAAAGGATCTCTTGGCCTCGAGAGCATCCTTAACTATGTCATGGCCGTTGATAGATGCACACCCTTCCGCAGGCTTCAGCACACCGGTAAGCATACGGATGACTGTTGTCTTTCCGGCCCCGTTTGGTCCGGCAAATCCTACGATCTCACCTTTTTTGATATGGAAACTAAGATCATCTACAGCTTTGAAATCACCGCCGTAAACAAAAGATAAATGATCAGCCTTTATCATGAACGTCTCCTCTGAATTGGTCAAATACGCTTCTGATAGTTTATTAAAGTATAAAACAGATAGGCTGCAATTACAAAATGATAATTGTGAAAATTAATCGAACAATAATTCAGACTCCCGTCATATCAAAGTCGGGAATAAAGCTTTCTCCAACAGTTCCGCCTTCCTGGATAAAAGCATTGGTAATGCCTATTTCCAAAGCATGATCCACTGCTTTGGAATATTCCCTCTTAGTAAGTTTTCTGTTCAACTCATCAAAAGGGAGCCTGATATTCTCAGGCGGAGTATATTGGTTCATGATACTGTAGAAAATCCTGTTGCCGTATTTTTCAAACAGATGATCAAGAACCGCAACAGAGTTCTTCACGTGACCGGGGAGCACAAGGTGTCTTACAATGATGCCTCTTTTCATCATCCCCCTGTCATCCATGACGCAGATACTGTTATCATCAATATCATTCGCGCATATACCCTCTTTGTCTTTTCGGCTGACTATACCACAGTCAGTATGATCAGCGCACTTTATCTGACGATACATTTCTTCAAGAGCAGCATCCGCATATTCAGGATAATTGGCAGTTTGGGAAAATTTCCCCGCTATATCCTTATCCATGTACTTGAAATCAGGGAGGTATATATCTATATATCCATCAAGCATCCGCAAGCTCTCTGCCTTCTCATACCCGGAAGTATTATATACAACAGGGATCTTAAGGCTCTTATCCTTTACGGTATCAAGCGCCTCTATGATCTGAGGGATAAAATGGGTGGGAGTTACAAGATTGATATTCTCCGCTCCCTCATCCTGAAGTTC
The DNA here is from genome assembly GCA_024697065.1 of Lachnospiraceae bacterium. Lineage (GTDB taxonomy): Bacteria > Bacillota > Clostridia > Lachnospirales > Lachnospiraceae > NK4A136. The sequence continues at coordinate 76,010 of JAILGE010000022.1, read as the reverse complement.
AAGAAAAATATCTGCAAGCCGCTTTATATCAATATTCTTACCTCCACCACCGTGGGATATCTTTCTGTTTTGACAAAAGATGCAATTTAAACTGCAACCACTGAAAAAAACGGCTCCGGAGCCGTTTTTTCCTGAGATGCAGGGTTCTTCCCAATAGTGAAGAGCCGCCCTTGCGATCCTTACTTCATCTGACTGTCCGCACACACCGTGATTTCCCGTTTTGTACGTTCTGTCTGTATTACATTGTCTCGGGCACAGCATGCATGCCGACATGTCAGATTTCATAACGATCCTTTTATTTAGTGATGGAAAAGTCTCATTCCCGTAAATGCCATGGTGATACCAAGCTTATCGGCAGCTTCAATAACAAGATCATCTCTCTTTGATCCGCCGGGCTCTGCAATATACTTTACGCCGCTTCTGTAAGCACGCTCAACATTATCAGCGAAGGGGAAGAATGCGTCAGAACCGAGAGCTACATCAGTTGCCTGTGAAAGCCACTTCTGCTTTTCTTCCTTAGTGAATACATCAGGCTTAACCGCAAAAACCTTCTCCCATGCGCCATCCGAAAGAACATCCATATAATCTTCACCGATGTAAAGATCGATGGCATTGTCTCTTTCCGCACGTGAGATACCGTCAACAAATTTAAGATCGAGTACCTTAGGGCACTGTCTGAGAAGCCAGTTATCTGCCTTTGATCCCGCCAGTCTTGTGCAGTGGATACGTGACTGCTGGCCTGCTCCTATACCGATAGCCTGGCCACCCTTGGTATAGCATACGGAATTGGACTGAGTATATTTAAGTGTGATAAGAGCGATAACGAGATCAATCTTGGCGATCTCGGGAAGCTCCTTATTCTTTGTTACTATATTATCAAGCAGGCTCTTGTCGATCTTGTACTCATTTCTTCCCTGTTCAAAAGTGATACCGAAAACATCCTTATGCTCGATAGGCTGAGGCTTGTACTCAGGATCGATCTCGATAATGGCATAAGCGCCCTTCTTCTTGGATGCAAGGATCTCAAGCGCCTCGGGCTCATAACCGGGTGCAATTATACCGTCAGATACTTCGTGCTTGATAAGCTTTGCGGTAGGAACATCACATACGTCGGAAAGCGCGATGAAATCACCGAAAGAAGACATTCTGTCTGCTCCTCTCGCTCTTGCATAAGCACATGCAAGGGGAGAAAGCTCCTCCTCAGGGTCAACGAAATAAATCTTCTTAAGGATATCTGTAAGCTCGATACCTACTGCAGCACCTGCAGGAGATACGTGCTTGAAAGATGCAGCGGCAGGAAGTCCTGTAGCAGCCTTGAGCTCTTTAACAAGCTGCCATCCGTTTAATGCATCCATGAAATTGATATAACCGGGCTTTCCGTTTTTAACCGTAACGGGAAGCTCTCTTCCGTCGTTTACAAAGATTTTTGCAGGCTTCTGATTGGGGTTGCAGCCATATTTAAGTTCGATTTCCTTCATTTTAAGCTCCTCTCAATGATTACTGTATCTGTTCTCTTACATATGTCCCCGGCGTAAATACTACGGGTGGCTCTGAACATTTACGGATTACTTAACATTTTTATTCATTATCCTGGTCTCATACTTGCCTGTCTCAATGTCAATGAATCTGACAAAGAGTGAAACCTTGTTATCGGGATTGAGTGCTTCCCAGACCTTTGCGGTAAAGGACTCGATATTTCCGTCGATACCTACGAGTTCAGGTTCGCCCTCGAATGAAGGAAGGGGATTTCCGTCACTCATATAAGTATGAATGAATCTTCCATCACCCGCCTTGGGATTCTCATAAGCGAATGTATATCTCTGACATGAAGAAGGATCACCGTCTGCGCTCTTTAAGATAGACATGCTGTAATCATAGCTGCCGCCTTCAACATGAAGAACACCGGAGATACGGGGTGTGTAATTGGGCGCATCGGGCTCAAACTCACGGCTTCTTAAAGACTGCTCAAATGTAAGATGTCTTCCCATTCCGTCATAAACAGTATCTGTCTGGTCTCCGTTTGTAACGATTGTATTGTTTCCCAGAACGCGTACCGGCGCATAGATTATAAGGCTGGGATCCTGCATCTTGGACGGATCGAAAGCTTCTGTACGGATACCCTCTCCCTCAGTAACAAATACACGGTTACGGCTGTTCTCGCTGCGGCCCATGATAAAATATGCTGTTACAGCATACTTTCCGTCCGCACTCCTGCCTATCACGATGCCGCGTCCGGGATAAGCATTGTTCTTTAAAAGTTCTGCAAGATCGTTTTTCTTCATTTCAACCTCCGAAAGCTGATACGGGATCCACCATTGCCTTATCTGCCAGCCGCACCCGGCTTTCCCGATAATAGGTGCCCGGCAGTTTTTTCCGGAAAATAAAACCGTCCGGAAAAGAATATGTTCTTTCCCAGACGGTCGGTTTCTTTTGATAGGATGAGCTTCATGTGGTTAATTCCACAGGCATCGCTGCCATATCCGTCAGTCACTCACCTCGTCATTATAGCATAATCATCATGTATCGGCTATCTTTCTTTTTCACGATCGCTCAGGGATCACCTGGGTGACATCAGAGAATCAAGATCAGCCACTCCGATAACGCCTGCAGCCTGTGCACGGATCGATGCTGCATTAGGGCCATCCATCTGTTGGAACCAGGAGCATGCAAGCTTGGGAGATCCTGTTGTGAATCCATCAGGTGATGTGAACAGACCGTCAGCCATGCGGCTCTGAGCGATCTCATTAGGATGATCGAGCTGTCTTCCGTAGATGAATCCGTCGATATACTGGTTGAGTTCGCACTGTCTGTAAGCATAAACCATGGATGCTGCCTGCTGTGACTCGGCGCCGCCTATGGATGTATAAGCCACCTCACTGATAAGCACGCTTCTTACCTGACCTGTAGGAGAAAGAAGCGCGGGCTGGCAGAGATAATCGGTGAGAACATCGATATTCTGCATTGTTACGTAAGGTGAATTCTGTGAATGAGTTACCTTTGAGCCCTGATTAAGCTGAGCCCATACTGTCGGGCAGTAGAGAGGGAAGTTATAAGGATGATCATTGACCGCCCAATCGTAGTTACCCTGACTTGTCGCTATCGTATTGAAGTTATCGAGGAATTCCTTAACGCCGAAGTGACGACGGTCACCGTTGGAAAGCCATTCCTGATCGAGACTGATATATACGTTGGCGCTTCCGTTCTCGGACTTGATGCCGTTATATAAGAGTCTGAAAGCCTTCTCATACTCTGCGGTAAAAGTAGTGATATTGTACTGTGACTTGGGAAGATAATTCCACTCTGTCGCATTTACCTCGTTACCGATGATGTAATTATCGATGGTACCGTACTTGGAATCCGAACCGTAACGTGATCCCAGGAAAGATCCGAGTGCTTCAAGGCGTTCGATACCCGCCTGATCGCATACATTAAATGCATAATAATTTCCGCCGCCGCCTCTTGCTGCGGGATGAACCATTGTCAGATCAGCCGACCATCCGTTAACGATGATAAGCGAAAGCTGTATCCCACGAGCCTTCATTGCAGAAGTAAGGAAATCGTACTGTCCTACCAGTGTTGCATTGAAGCTGTAAGGCTTGCCGTTGTATACATAATCAACACCGCCGCCTGCAAAGAAGTCAGGCGCATTGAGTGTCCAGCATACCTTCTTGATACCCATATCGGTTAAGAATGTTCCGTTGGTTGATGAAGCTGCGGGATAGATTCCCTTCTTGCCGCTGTCATTTCTGATGGCGGTATGTGTAGCAACAGCTTCCGGGTTGGAAATGAACATACTGTTGGAAAGAACCTTCAGTGTGCCGCCCTGAACTCCTACTACGGTAAATTTCTTGAACAGATTTGATGCAGCCGTATTTTTGTTAAGCGGGAAAGAAAATGTTGCTGCCGCACCTGCCGGTGCCGTTGCAACTTCTGTTCCGACCGCACCGAACTGATAAGTTTCCTGAGCATACAGATGATATAAACCGTCATCCGTAGCTGCAAGGCCCGATGTTCCTACTGTTACATTGCTGCCCTGGATAAGTGCTCCAACAACGGCAACCTGATTTGTTGCTGCAGGCGTATCATATACCTCTTCAGCCGCAATAACGCCTGTGCTCTCCGAAAGAACGGAAAGAGTAAGCACTATTCCGGTTAAAACAGACAAAGTACGTCTGATCAGCCGTGAAACTTTACCTTTGACCATAAGCTTATCATCCTCCTTGACTCTTTTTTCGCGGACTCCCCCGCAAGTTTCCTATAGTTACTGCTCTTTTAATTTTACCCTACAAAAAATGTCGGGGCAACGGAAACAAACAGGGCAAAATTAACTAATTTAATCGTTTTACTTCCGCACAATCAACAAATTGTTGCACATGAAAGTTCTCTGCGGTAAAATTAGCTCATTATGGGTTTTACATGCTATAAATTCCTGCTGGCATTCCTGCCGGCAACACTTATTATATATTTCATGATGCGGAAGTTTAACCGCCATACCCTTGCAAAGTGTGTTATGGCCGCCGCATCTGCCGTTTTCTACTGGTTCTACGGAGTGGTTCCCTTCTTTATACTTATCGGGGACTGCATCATCAACTGGTTCTTATCAAAGATACTTCAAAAGGGTGAAAAGAATACGGGCAGGAAGGTGATCCTGGCTTTGTCTATCATTCTCAACGTGGTGCTTCTCCTTTATTTTAAGTATTTTAATTTCTTTGCGGAGAATGTGGCTGCCGTGAGAGGCGTTGAATTCACTGCTTTCGATATCATCCAGCCTGCTGCCATCAGTTATTACACATTCCAGCAGATCGCATGGCTCGTCGACTCCTACAGAGGCGAGACGCAAAAGTATACCTTCCCGGAATATGCCGCATTTATCTTCTTCTTCCCCAAGATCGCCATGGGCCCCATCATCCTTCATGACGAATTCATGGGACAGCTTAATGACAAAAAGAAATATATGCCTTCTCCGGAAAACCTTGGCACAGGTTTTATATGGCTCTCCATAGGTATGGCGAAGAAGGTCATGCTGGAACCCATGTTTGCAGGCTGTGCATCCTTCGGCTTTGATCCCGCAAGGATACCTTTACTCTCCATGCCCGAGGCCTGGGCTTGCTCCATAGCCTACACTATCCAGCTTTATCTTGATTTCTCGGGATACTGCGATATTGCGGCAGGTGTTGCAAAGATGTTCAATTTCGATCTGCCCGTCAACTTCAATTCACCTTACAAAGCGATCTCCATAGGAGATTTCTGGAAGCGCTGGCATATCACACTTACAAGATTCCTCAGAAAATATATCTACTTCTCCCTCGGTGGAAACCGTAAGGGTAAAGTCCGCACATATATAAACATGCTCACGATCTTTGTTATCAGCGGATTCTGGCACGGTGCAAACTGGACCTTTATCCTCTGGGGAACACTCCACGGTGTCATAATGATAATAGAAAGGATCTGCGGCAAGTCACTGGAAAAGATCCCGAAGATCATCCGCTGGGCTTTCACTTTTATCGCTGTCAATATAGGATGGGTACTCTTCAACTCCCGTTCCATCGGTGAAGCGGGCGCATTTTTACAGCGGATGTTCCAGGTCGAAAACCTTACTCCCGCTGCCGAATTCTATAATACGGTAGGCCTCAATTCCTATGCATTCATAACAGAACACCTGAATATTGCTGTTCCGCTTTTATTCATTGCAACCCTTTGCGGCATCGTCTTTACGAAGAATGTCTATGAGAAGAAATACGAGCCCAACTTCCGCACTTCCGTAGCCGTGGCTCTTATGTTCGCATTCTCATTCCTTAGCCTGAGCGATGTTGCAACATTTATATACTTCCAGTTTTAAAAGATCTGAGAGATGGAAAATACAAAAGAAAAGAAAACAGATATCGATAACGGCAAAAATGAAGCATCTGATGTTAAGCGCTGGAAGCGTTTCTTTGTCAGTACTTTTTCAATGATCGCAGTACTGCTTCTCGGTGCGGCGGGGCTGGTCATCTGGATCGACCCCTTCTTCCACTACCACGCCCCCTTCGACGGAATATCCTACGTACTTGAGGATGAGCGTTACCAGAATGATGGTATCGCAAGGCATTTCGATTATGAGCTGCTCATAATAGGCACGTCCATGTGTGAGAATTTCCGCACATCACAGGCTGAAGAACTTTTTGGTATGAAGGCAGTCAAGACGCCATTCGCCGGCGGTTATTTTAAGGAGATCAGTGATGCGGAGGGTCGTGCTCTTTCCTACAATCCCGACATCAAGATAGTCATCCGTTCGCTCGATCAGGGCTTTGCATGGCTTGATAAGGATAAGGAAAACGAGATCGTGGCAGATGCAAAATTCCTGTATGATGATAATTATTTCAACGATCTGCCTTATATCTTCAACCATAAAGTACTCTTCTACTATCTGCCGGAGACCATAAAACGTTCCATGGACAAAGTCCCCGCAGATAATTTTGATGATTACGCACGCTTCGCGGAAGACAGACCCCTGGGAAAAGATGTATTGCTTGCAAGGATGTACCATCCCGCGGATCCCGAGTGGCAGCCGCCTTACACCGAAGAGGATGTGGAGCTCCTTAAGGAGAATATAAACCAGAACTTCATGAAGAATCCCGCAGACTATCCCGACGTGCAGTTCTACTATTTCTTCCCGCCTTACAGCGTGGCAAGCTGGTACGAGAATTATTACGCCCCCTGCAAGTTCAATAAATATATGATGACATTCCGCACCATGACGGATATGCTGCTTGAATATGACAATGTCCACATCTTCAGCTTCTTCGATGAAACCGATATAACCGGCAATCTTGATAATTACTCGGATGTGGCCCACTACAGCGGAGAGGTTAACGATCAGATGCTCATATGGATGGCCGAAGGCTCCCACGAGATCACAAAAGAGAATAAGGACGAGTATTGGGATATGATCGACGAGATCTACAGAAATTACGACTACGAGTCCATGTACGAATGAAAATACTATAATAAAACAGTCTCATGAGATATAATAAGATGTATAAGGAATGAGTATTTCTTATGCATCTTTTTTTTTTTACATTTCATTCACCTCGCATTCATTTCCAAGGAGGCCGGGATGTCAGATAATTCCAAACAAAGATCCGATTTCCTGCGTGTAGCGCTTCTGTTGGGCCAACCGGAAGAATATTGTCAGGATCTGTTTATCCGGGGATTTTCCGAGTCAATGCTTTCCTATGGCATGGATGTCTGCGTGTTTGCGATGTACCAGAAATATCAGAGCACTCCTGCTACAGAGATAGGCGATTCCCAGATCTTCTCACTTATCAATTACAAAGATTTCGACTGTATCTGTATCATGGGAGATTCCATACAGACCCCCGGGAAATTCGACCAATTGACGGACGATATCAGGCAGAACTTTACAGGTCCTGTGCTTGTGGTGGAAAAGGAAACCCCGGGCTTCATAAATGTCCTTCAGGACAATTACAATCCTCCAAAGAAGATCATCAATCATCTCATAGAAAAACACGGTTACAAAGATATAGCTTTCCTTACGGGAAAATCCTGGCATCCTCATTCAAAACTGAGGCTGAAAGCCTTCATGGACGCAATGGCGGATCATGGCCTGGAAGTCGGTCCCGATCGTGTTTTCTACGGAGATTTCTGGTATACCAGCGGAGAAAAGACCGCAGAAAGACTACTCCGTGAAGACAAACTTCCCGAAGCCATAGCCTGTGCAAATGACTGCATGGCTCTCGGCTTTGCGAAGACGATAATAGAGAACGGGCTGCGTATTCCCGAGGATATCGCAATTGTGGGCTATGACTGCAGTGACGAGGGAATGCATGCTCCCATCCCCATCACTTCCTGTCCCATTCCTATCAGAGAACTTGGTATGTACTGTGCCGATAAGCTTTACAACACGCTCCACGGTATCGAAACCAAAGATTTCATCGCCAATCCCGATCTCTTCATCGGGGAGAGTTGCGGATGTGAGGGAGACAGTTGCAAACCCACATTTATCACCCGTGATACGTGGAGTACCGTGATCTCAGGTGGCAGCCTTTATTCCGTATTCAACAGAATGACGGACGATATGATAGACCAGACCAATTTCCGCGGTCTGCTGTCAACTATATATTCATATGTTTATCAGCTTGAGAACTTCGACTTCTTCCATCTGATATTAAATGACGGCTGGCTTTCGGAACGTGTGGGATATTCCTCACGGTTCCTGAATGCCGTAACGGTACGTCAGAACGATGGTTTCATCAGCACCGAAAACTATTGCGACAGGGCCGATTATCTCGATTCCATGGGATTTAGAACAGATCCTTCCAAACCCGCTTCACTCTCCTACTTCCTGCCTGTCTATCATAACAATAAGACTCTGGGATTTACCGTTCTCGGTTTCACAGACCGAGTAATGAGCCTTACCCAGACAGCCAGAATGTGGGTCCACGGTGTGAGCAACGGACTGGAAATTTTCAGAAAGACTAATGAATTACAGAACACAAAAAGGATCATGAATGCAGGCTTCCTGTCCGATCCTCTTACCGGTCTCCCCAATTACAATGCTTTCCTAAGCGAAAAGTCCGGTCTGCTGGAACGGATCATCACCGGTGGCGGTGATTTCAGCGCCTGCGCTTTCGATATCAAGAATCTTACTAAAGTTAATTCCGAATTTGGCAGAAATGCAGGCGACTCCCTTATCGTGGGCGTGGCTGCCATGCTCGAATCAATATTCAAGGCTCCTGCAGGACATGTATATTATACCGGCAGCGGAGAATTTGCAGCCATTGCATTTACAAATGAAGCCGGTATGAACGATCTCTTAAGAAAAGTAGATGATGCTCTTGCCGGCTTCAATGCCGATCCTTCCGCTTTTATCGTCACCGAGCTTTACAGAGGCAATGCCTCAGGAAATCCCAAAGATGATACCGAGCTTGAAAGAGTATTAAATGTTGCCCTCAGCAAGAAAAACGGCAGCAAGTTCGATACCCGCTTATCTTCTTCAAATTCAGGGGCACTTACCCCCGATGAGATAAAGCAGGCAAAAGAAGTGGAAGATGTGCTCAACAAAAACAGGTTTAATTACCACTTCCAGCCTATAATCAAAGCTTCCGACGGCGATATCTATGCTTACGAGGCTCTCATGCGTCCCGATACGGATCCCTATATCATTCCGCCTGTCATAATCAAATATGCCGACTATCTCGGCAGACTATACGATGTGGAGCGTGCAACATTTTTAAATGTTCTAAAACGCATCTCCAGTACTGATGACCCGCTTAAAAAAGGCAGAAAGATCTTTATCAATTCCATACCCGGCATCCGTTTAAAGGGGCGGGATATCATCGAGATCGAGAAGAAGATGCTTGAATATGCCGGAAGCATAGTAGTGGAACTCACGGAGCAGACAGAGATCTCCGACGAAGAATTAAGCGAAGTAAAATCAAACTTAATCAAACTGGGTGCTTCATCCGCAGTAGATGACTACGGCACAGGATTCTCCAATGTGGTGAATCTCTTAAGATACATGCCCGACTACGTTAAGATAGACAGGTCCCTTATCTCCGATATCCAAAACAGTCCGCAAAAGCAGCACTTTGTAAAGGATATCATCTCCTTCTCCCACGATAACGGTATCATGGCACTGGCAGAAGGTGTTGAGACACACGATGAATTGAAGATGGTCATCAAGCTCGGTGTAGACCTTATACAGGGCTTCTATACAGCAAAGCCCCAGGCACTCATGCTCGAAGATACCGCGCCTGAGATCAGAAAAGAGATACTGGATATCAGAGATCAGATCGAAAACGGTGATGATTCCTCTGTATACATCGCGGGCCGTGAAGGACGTATCATAATGTCCAAGCTTGCGGATGACGGTGTAAGAAGGATACTTGTAAACCAAAAGGAAATGACTTTCGTTGACTTCACCCTTGTCGGAACTCCCGGCGTAGTCACGAATCTGACCCTGGAGATATCCAACGGCTATAAGGGCTGTATCACTCTTGAGAACTGTTCCTTCGGTTTCGGTTCAAATACCAGGACGCCCATAACTATAGGGCCTGACTGTGTCGTTACGCTTCAGCTTAACGGCACCAATAAGATCAACGGCAGATTACTGGCGGATGACAATTCCACGATCGGTATAGACGGTGACGGAGAGCTTGACATCGTTACCGATGACGAGCTTTCCATCCCACTGGATGCATGTGTCAAATCAGAAACAGCATCACTGCGCTTTAATTATTCCGGAAAAGTGATCTTCAGCAAGACAGGCTCACTTTGATCCCTTCCTGAAAAATACCGCTCCTATGGTTTGGAGCAATATCTTCACGTCCAACGCAAGTGACCACTTATCGATATATTCCAGATCAAGCTTAACAACTTCATCAAAATCCGTGATATCGCTTCTGCCGCTCACCTGCCACATTCCCGTAAGCCCGGGTGTGATGGACAGTCTCCTCTTGTAATGAGCATCATACTGCTCATATTCTTCCACTGTAGGCGGTCTCGTTCCTACAAGCGACATATCGCCCTTCAGAATATTAAAGAACTGAGGAAGCTCATCCAGGCTTGTTCTCCTGAGGAATCTTCCCACCTTTGTTACCCTGGGATCATCGGATATCTTGAACATAAGTCCCTTAACTTCATTACGATCCTTTAATCCGTCCAATTTCTCCTCGGCATTGAGATACATGGATCGAAACTTATAGATCATGAAGCGACGCCCGTTCCGTCCTATACGTTCCTGTTTGAAGATCACGGAACCCTTTGATTCGATACGTATGGCAAGGGCGATAAATGGAAACAATAAACCGGTAAAGATTATACCTATGATGCTGCCAATGATATCAAAGATCCTCTTTATGATCAGGCGTCTGTAGTCAAGATTCTGAAGTGAAAAAGAAAGCACGGAATAACCTGCTATGGTACCTGCTTCCTTACCGTCCAGATTGATCTCATCAAGGCCTATATCATAATGGCAGACAACACCCATGGATTCAAAGATATAAATGATGTCCCGTATCCTGTCGATGGGGACCTCCTTGGGAAGGGAGATAAAGACACTGTCCACGATATTTCTGGTACCGGCTTCATTCAGATCATCCGCGCCGCCTACCACAGGCAGTCCCTCGATCTCTTCCCCTGTCATATCCTTATCCATAATGACAGCACTTACCACGTCACAGTTCCACTCCCCTGCGCCCTTAATCCTGCGTATGATATCAGCAGCGCGATCGGAAGTGGTAACGATCATCATCTTATCCGAATTGGCCCCCTTACGATAAATCTTGAGCATATATTCCTTGAAAAGTATATGGAATAAGAACGTCAGAGTTATCGTAGAAAGGATATAAATAGTAAGTACGGTTCTTGAAAGAGGCTGATCCTTTTTGACCATAAACATGATAAAGGCCGAAAAGGCACTTGTAAGCCCCAAAGATTTGATGACGGCAAGGATCTCTTTAAAATATCCCCTGATAAAGAAATCGCGATTCCAGTCGGTTAACATAGAATAAAGCAGGAGAAGAGCTGCTTCCACAACGCCGAACTGAATATATATATCTATATTGCCTTCAGCTCCCAGTTCTCCAAAGCGTGTAAATACGGCAATCATGACTGCGGAGATAACAGAGATCAATTCTATAAGTATCAGACCATACGTCGTTATAACATTTGTTTTTTTATAGATCCTGTTCATCAGCACCCGACTTTCAGCATCACGGCCTTACCGTGAAGTGTGATCAATTCCGAATCGGAAGGAATGAAAATACAATCTCCCCTGAAAAAAGCAAAGCTTGCATGCTCAGTACTTATCATACCGCAGCCTTCGGTAACAAGGAGCACTTCAAAGGTTGTGGACCCGGTACGGATCTGAGCCATCTCCTTGATCCGCTCGGTATTGAGCATCATTCTTTCAACAGTAAAGTATCTGCATCTTCCCAGAAGTTCCGTCGCGATACCTCTGTGGAAGCATAATGTTCTCATTGGCTGACGGGGTTCCGGACATGCCTTCATATTGAGGACGTCCAGTGCCTTGTCTATATGCAGCTCCCTCTTTTTCCCGTTCTTGTCCCGACGGTTGTAGTCATAGAGCCGGTAAGTAAGATTACTGCTTTCCTGTATCTCCGCCACCAGAGCCCCCGCACCTATCGCATGAACAGTACCGGGAGTAACCAGGAATACATCATCCTTTTTAACAGGCACAAGCTGAAGATACTTTTCAAGATCCCCCTGTGAAAGAGCCTTTCTTATTTTTACTTCATTCAGATCGTGTTTGAATCCATATACTAAAGATGAATCCTTCTTGCTGTCCAGGACATACCACATCTCTGTCTTGCCACGTTGTCCCGCTTCATATCTGGCAGCATATTCATCATCAGGATGAACCTGAACCGAAAGATCGCTCCTGGCATCGATAAATTTGATCAGTATGGGAAGGTCTCCTTCGCCCATGGAAAACTGGGCCGCATGGGTTCCCATAAACTCAGGATGTTCTTTAAGGACATCCCTCAGGGTCATACCGCTAAATTCACCGTTTGCCACCACGCTGGGGCCCGCCTCATGGGTGGAACATTCCCAGGTCTCGGCAAGCGGATCCGCATCTATATCCTTGCAGAAATCATCCTTTAACCGCCTGCCTCCCCAGATATAATCTTTACCGACAGGCTTTAAAAGAAATGGCAGTTTTACGACTGCAGGCATAGACTACACCTCCAGTTCAAATTTCTGCTTGTCGTGAACGGAGATCTCTTTGCCTATCTGTACTTCGATAACCTCGAGCTTGCTATCTCCTGCTATTATCGTATGTCTGCATCCGGAAGCCATGGTGACCACATCTCCCGGCTTAACCTTCTGTTCCATACCATCGATCAGCACCGTTCCGTTACCGCTTATCACGTTCCATATCTCATCTCTGTGCTGATGGCTGTGATAATTCATACGATGTCCCGGAAGAAGTGTTACATGAACAGTCATGGAGGAATCATTGACATCGATAACTTTGAAGTTACCCCATGATTTCTCCGCAAACATTATCTGCTGGTCTATCTTGTCAACGATAGGCTTAATATATGAGCTCTGCTCCTTATCCGATACCAGCACGCCTTCCTGGCTCGCCACAACGACTGCATTCTTAATGCCCATGACAACAACAGGCACGTCAAGTTCATTTACCACATGAACATCTTCACACTTGTCATTCATCACAACATTACCTATGGCAGCTTCTGACATGGCACTGGTAAGAGTATTCCATGTACCGAGATCCTTCCATGTACCGTTGAATCTCATTACTTCGATCTTAGACTCTTTCTCAACAACCGCATAATCGAAACTGATCTTGGTAAGCGTCTCATATTTGTTGAAAAGATCGGTATAGTCGGTGAAATCAATAAGCTCGTGAGCACGCTTTAATACGTATCCTATCTTGTATGCGAATACACCACCGTTCCAGAGAGCTCCCTGGGAAATATATTCTTCCGCTGTCTTGATATCAGGCTTCTCCTTGAACGCCTCAACCGTTGAGATCTCAGACTTATCCTTCGGGATCATATATCCGTATTTTTCCGAAGGATAGGTGGGTTCAACGCCCATAAGCACAAGATTTGCGCTGCCCTGTGCAGCCCTGTTACCAAGCTTCTCCAGCGCTTCAAAATAATCATCATCAACGTAAGGATCTACGGGACATACTACAACCGCTTCGTCCTCTCCTATTCCCTTAACATCATGAAGATATGCCGTAGCAAGTGCTATTGCGGGAAAAGTATCGCGTCTGCAGGGCTCTACGGAGATACCTACCTCCTCACCTACCTGATGATGAATTGCAGACACCTGTGTCTTACTTGTAGCTATGGTCACATTCGCATTTGCATCCACTCTCTTGATACCGTGGAACATACGCTGAACCATTGATTCATAGCTTCCGTCTTCATTCTTGAAGATCTTTATGAACTGCTTGGATCTGACATCATTTGAAAGAGGCCAGAGACGTTTTCCGCTGCCGCCTGACAGTAAGATTATATTCATTGATCATTATCCTCCGATCGATTATTATCCTAAAAAATACTGCCGGAGCGCCTGCCCCGGCAGCACATTACATTATATCAGAAAGTCGCTTCTCAGTATAGTTTAGCGGGAATAATACTCCGCGATCTTCTTCACAGCGTGAATGGTATCCTCAACATCACGATCACTCATGAGAGGATATAGAGGTATGCTCATGATCCCCTCATAAACCTTCTCCGCCACAGGGCACAGTCCCTTTTCGTATCCAAGATGTCTGTAATACGGGAACCAGTAAACCGGAATGTAATGAATCTGGCATTGAACATTCTCCGCGCTCATGGCATCAAAGAACTCTCTGCGGGTGCATGAGAGCTTTTCAGGGTCCAGTCTGATGACATAGAGATGCCTGCAGGAATCCGATTCAGGGATCTCTTTCTGTGTGATTATCCCGGGCAGATCTTTAAAAGCTTCATCATATGCCCTGACTATCTCCTTACGTCTTTTCTTGAACTTCTCTATCTTGTGAAGCTGGCTGATAAGGAGCGCAGCCTGAAAATCAGTCATACGATAATTGTAGCCCAGTGATATCATTTCGTAATACCAGGGACCCTCGTGAGGCGCATCCTCCATCAGACTCTCATCATGGGTAATGCCGTGAGTGCGGGCAAGAGAAAGCTTTTTGTAAAGAGCCTCATCGTTGGTAAGTATCGCTCCCCCTTCTCCTCCGGTCACAGTTTTAACGGGATGAAAGGAAAAGCATGTCATATCTGCAATACTTCCCACATATCTGTCCCTGTACTTCGTACCGATGGAATGAGCTGCATCTTCAATAAAGATGAGTCCGTATTCATCACAGATCGCTCTTATCTCGTCCGACTTAACCGACTGTCCCGTATAATCAACAGCCACAACAGCCTTTGTCTTTTTTGTGATATGGCTTCGTATACTTTCGGGATCGATATTATATGTTTCCGGATCGATATCAGCAAATACAGGTCTGGCTCCGCAATAAAGAGCACAGTTTGCGGAAGCGGCAAAAGTAAGCGGTGTGGTAATGACCTCATCTCCCTCTCCTATGCCTGCCGCAATGCATGCACAATGAAGAGCGGATGTCCCGCTGTTTACGACCACGGCATATCCCGCTCCCGTATACATGCAAAGTTCTGTTTCAAGCTCATCAACCTTGGGGCCGCATGTGATCAGATCACCGCGGAGCACCTCGCTCACTGCAGCGATGTCATCTTCATCAACCCATTGTCTTCCGTAATAGATCTTGGATGTTCTGACGGGATACCCGCCTTTGATCGCTAATTTTTCCATGATACTTATTCCTTAATAATTTTTTCTCTAAACTATATTTTTGATCCGCCGCTAAGCCTGTAACTGTCAGGCTCCGGCCCTTCAGTAAAAAGAATGATCCTACGTCCAGTAAGGCTTCTGGTCCTTGTGGGTGTAACCATCCATCTTAACCCTGAAGTCTTCAACTATATCATTATAATAGCTTTTCTGTTTCTCATTTAGCTTACCGCTCTCACACAGCTTTGCAAATACAGCTTCGAGTTTCCTAAAGTCTTCCTGTGCAGCATCTTTGTAATTGTTTGAGCGGTTAAGATTGAGCTTGTTTATGGCATCCTCAAGTTCAGGATTCTTACGGGGAGTCTTTCCCAAATTTTTAATAAAATCAAACATTTCGATCCTCCGGACATTCATTATATCATATTCCCCGGGTCCTACTCTCTTTATAACGCTTAAGATGCGGAAAATCTGTGTGGGTGGCAGCACTCTGAAAGAGCACACTGTGAGCGGAGCGATTGATAGCGCACTCAGATGCCGGGCGCAGAATATAAAAACAGCGGCAGATCTCTCTGCCGCCATTTTATGTATATATCCGGGGGACGGATAGATTACTCTGTGATTGTCTTGGAATCACCGTACTTAGCCTGCCACTTAGCAGTTCTCTCGTCGATGATAGCCTGTCCGCCTGAGCTTAAGTAGTCAGCCATGTAAGCATCCCACTGAGCATCGAAATCCGCAGGGTCAGCAAGGATCACGTTATCGTAAAGGATGTCTCTCTTGCTTCCGAGAGATGTTCCCATTCCGTCTTCTGCAGCGATTACGCCGACATTAACGTGTGTTTCCTGGATAGCATCTGTCTGAGCGATCTTATTAGCTTTATCAACTACTTCAGGATCGATACCTGCATAGCTGTGGCTGATAGACTTAGCTGTTACTTCAGGATCCATAAGGTTAAGACCGTTACATGTGATGGTGTAGTCGATGTTGAAACCGGAGTTCATGATAGGATCTCCTGTTGCGGCAATAGACTCGTAAGCGCCGTCCTCAAGCTTGTTGCATGTAACGCCCTCATCACCGAGCTGTAAGTACTGGATGTGCTCAGGTGTTGAGATCCACTCAAGGTAAAGGAGTGATGCAAGCTGCTCATCATTTGTCTTAGGGAAGAAGATCTTTCTGTCGCCTGCTGTAGATGTAACATACTTTGTGTGGCCACCGTTCTTGTCTGTGAAAGGATCGATAGCGATGTACTCAGCATCTTCACCTACTGTACGCTTAAGGTTAGCATTGATGGAATCATCACCGTTTCTGAAAGGATAATCCCAGTTGTGTGTGAATGCTCCGATGTAACCTGCCTTCATGTAGTCATCTTCTGTTGTATCACCGCTTCCATAGAGAGCGAAATCATTCCAGAGAAGATCCTCGTGATACCACTGGTTAAGAAGCTTTAATGCATCCTTTGTTCCGGGCTCTGTGAGCTTTCTGTCATCAAATCCGTTTACATAGAAATCAAATGTTGAGATCTCGGGATCGATGTAAGACTCTATAAGGTTAGCAGCTCTCCAACCTACATCGTAAGAGATGGAGTAAGGGATCATCTTATCAGCATCTTCTCCGAGAAGAGTATCTGCATTGTCTCTGAATGCTACCATTGTGTCATAGAACTCTTCTGTTGTAGTAGGCTCCTTAAGGTTAAGCTTATCAAGCCAGTCCTTACGGATGAAGGTGTTGATCCTGTTTGTAGTAGCTCTCTTACCTTCGATAGCCCAGATGCTTCCTGTATCGGGATCCTGATCCCAGTAGATATTTGTATCACCGAGCCATGCATACATATTGGGAAGAAGGTCCTTGTTTGCCTCAAGAAGAGGAGCAAGATCTGTTACACCGCCCATGTTGGCGTATGTCTGGATAGTTGCATAGTCGTAAGTAAGGCAGATATCAGGTGCTGAATCTGCTGCAAGAAGGTTGTTAAGCTCATCAACCTCTGTCCATCTGGGAACAGCTACGAATGTTACATCAACATTGTAATCATTGAGCATTCCGTCATGGATGTACTTTGTGTACATATTATTGGTAGGATCGGAACCGCCGTCGTTACCTCTGTCATAAACCTCTACAGTGATAGATCTTGTCTCTGCGAACTTACCGTCAACAAACTCGTCACCTCCTGCTTCAGCTCCGGATCCATTGCCGGCATCTCCGCCTCCCTGATTACCCTCTGTCTTGGTACATGCTGCGAACGAAACCGTCATAACAGTAGCAAGAACAACCGATAATACTCTTCTTTTCATGTTACCCCATCCTTTCTTTATAGTTTTCTTTTGTTTTTTATAATGACAGACCACATGGGATCTGCATTTTACTCCTTAACAGCTCCGACCATAACGCTGTGAATGAAATACTTCTGTAACCAGGGATATACGCACAGGATAGGTATCGTTGTAAACATAACGATAGCTGCCTTAAGCGAGTTGGAAAGACCCGGTGTAGAGAAACCTTCCTGTGTTGCCACCTCCACGTTATTGATGTTATTTATTACGTTATAAAGTAAAAGCTGTAACGGATAGTACTTACTGTTCTTTATATACATAAGTGCATCTGAGTATCCGTTCCATCTTCCTACCGCATAGAAAAGAGCAAGTGTTGCGATAACCGGCTTGGAAAGCGGAATATAGATCGTAGTAAGTATCCTGATAAATCCTGCTCCGTCGATCTCTGCAGCTTCTCTGAGTGAATCAGGAATCTGGTAGAAAAAGCTTCTCATAATGATCATGTTAAATACCGAAAGACATGACGGAATGATCAGCGAGAGAGGATTGTCAAGGAACCCAATGGACTTCATCAGCAGGTAGTTGGGGATCGTTCCTGCATTGAAGAACATTGTTATAGTGATGATGATATTGAATATTCCTCTTCCCTTAAGCTTGGGATAGATGAGCGGGTAAGCGCAGCATGCTGTCATGAACAGTGAGATCACTGTTCCCACGATTGTAAGAAATACTGTCCACCAGAATGCCCAGATGTACTTCTTATCCGAAAGTACAGTCTTGTACGCAAATGTTGTCCATCCCTTGGGGATGAGATAAACTTCACCTTTTACAAGATAATCAGAACTTGAAAGTGACTTTGCAAGCAGGTTTATAAGAGGAAGTACACATACCAGCGTTATGAGAATGCATAAGAATACTATCGCATAATCACTGAACTTAAATCTGTGTCTGCTCTTTACCTTTTCATTTATTGTTTTTACTTTAATCTTTGAATCAGCCATATATCCTCCAATACCCCGACGGGCATTCATTCTTTACCAAATACCACGTTCTCCGAACTTCCTTGCTATCCTGTTTGAGGCAAGAAGGAAGAAAACACCTACTACCGACTGGAAAAGACCAATGGCAGTTGTGAGCGAGAACTTAAGACCCTTGATACCGTTTGTATAAACATAAGTCGAAAGAACGTTTGCCCAGCTCATTACAGTATTGTTCTGGAATGCGAAAGGTCTGTCAAAGCTTGATCCGAGAATGTTACCAAGGTTCATGATAAGCAGTACAACGATGGTGGATCTGATACCCGGAAGAGTGATATGCCATATCTTTGCCCAACGTCCGGCACCGTCAACCTCTGCCGCTTCATAAAGCTCGTTGTTGATACCTGCTATAGCAGCCAGGTAGATGATGGAGTTCCATCCGAAGCTCTGCCAGATACCTACCAGGATGTAAGTGAATACCCAGTGCCTGGGATCGTTCAGGAACGGGATAGACTGCCCCCCCATCTTCTGGATAAGTACGTTTACAAGACCTGTTGAAGGTGTGAAAAGCTGAAGTGCGATACTTGCTACGATGACCCATGAAAGGAAGTGAGGCATGTATGCGATAGTCTGTACAACCTTCTTGAATCTGGGAAGTCTTAATTCATTAAGCATTATCGCAAAGATGATGGGTACCGGGAAACCGATAACCAGATCTAAGAGATTCAGAACAACAGTATTTCTGAGAGCGTACCAAAAGTCTCTGTCATGGAAAGCCTGTATAAAATACTGGAAACCGTGATTATCTGCCCAGGGCATTTCCCATACATTCTGAACAAGTGAGTATTTCTTAAAAGCGATCTGAATATATACCATAGGTACATATTTGAAGATCAGGAAATACACCATAGGGAGTAAAAGGAGCAGATAGAGCTGCCAATACCTCTTCAGATAACGGCGTGCCTCCTCTGCCGAGAAAGGCCGTCTCTCTTTCTTTTCTTTTTTCTTTCTTTTTTTTGTTGCTGCCGCCATACTTCCTCCTTAATCCATTTTCATAATTTATTATCTTGCACCGCCCCCCGTAACCGGTGTAAAATTCAGCTCTCCGCATATTTACCTGAGAAGATCTCCGTTACCTGAGCAGGGCTGCATGCTACGGTTTCTGTTTCACTTCCGTCTGCACTGCACTTTTCCTTCCCGGTAACGATAGTGGAGATCATCTCTGTCGAAGGAGAGGGGTATCGTTATTGTCTTTTTCCCTTGGTCACTGCCTCCCAGAGACCGTTGATATATGTCGCGCCAAGCGCTCTGTCATAAAGTCCGTATCCCGGAATGCTCTTTTCGCCCCAGATCATTCTCCCGTGATCCGGCCTTACAACCCCGTCAAACCCCGTATCGATAAGGGTCTTTACTATCTCATACATATCGAAGCTTCCATCCTGTGACAGATGTGACGCTTCTCTGAAGTCCCGTCCGTCTCCGTACTTTATATTCCGGATATGCGCAAAATGTATCCTGCCTTTTAACGACCTGATGATATCCGGGATATCATTACTCCTGTCGGATCCCAGAGCTCCCGTGCAGAGTGTCACTCCGTTATGGACATCATCCACCGCCTCCATCAGTCTGAGGATACGCTTCTTGTCCGTCAGAATCCTCGGGAGACCAAACACACTGTGTGCAGGATCATCCGGGTGGATCGCCATTTTGATATCATACTTGTTGCATACCGGCATAACAGCCGTTACAAAATAAACAAGATTATTGAAAAGATCCTCTCCGGATATATTTTCGTACAGGTCGAACAGTTTCCGGATCTCGGTCACCCTCTCGGGTTCCCAGCCCGGCATAATCGTGCCGTTGGCACTGTTCTTAATGGAGTCGAACATTTTCTCAGGATCCGTACTCCTTACAACTTCATCTTCATAAGCCATTGCAGTGGAACCGTCCGGCAGCTGCCTCGCCAGATCTGTTCTGGTCCAGTCAAATACCGGCATGAAGTTGTAGCAAACCATATGGATATCTTCTTCACCAAGCGCTTCCAGCGTCCTGATATAATTCTCTATATAGAGATCTCTCTCTCCTGTTCCGGCCTTGATATCATCATGAACATTAACGCTCTCTATCCCGGATATCTTTAATCCGGCTTCCGAAACATCTGCCTTTAGAGCTTTTATCTCTTCTCTTGTCCACAGCGCTCCCGGCTTCTTGTTGCAGATCGTTGTCACAACGCCCTTTACTCCGGGAATCTGCGCAATATATTTCACAGGGATCGTGTCAAGTTCTTTCCCGAACCATCTGAATGTCATTTCCATAAGCTTGATCTGCCCTTTGCTGCTCACACCCCTCGGCTTCCGGCCTTTATCAGCTATTTGTAATATTGCACAATCCCTTCCGCATTTTAATGTGCAATTTTAACTTATTTTTTCATTTTTCTTTTTTATACCAAAAAATCTATGTGCACTTGTATGAATTTAGTATACTTTTTAGTCCTAAATATTAACATTGTTGTGACTGTTGTATACATTGCAATTACTGCAGTGATATGCTACTTTGGTAGTGGAGGGTTACATTTTATGAATAATGATGAACTGAGATCTCCGTTTACAACAAGACAGTATATGCTGTCCGAAGATTATGAGATTTATTTCTACAGCGATCTGCAGATCAAGCCCACACCACTCCACACACATCCTTATTACGAATTCATTTTCTTTGTGCAGGGCGATGCCTTAATGGTAACCGGCAGTAGGACCTTCGCGCTCCAGCCGGGCGACATGATTCTTATTCCTCCCGGAGTCCCTCATCATTCAGTCATACAGAATCCGGATATACTCTATCAGCGTTTCATTTTCTGGATAAGCACAGAACTGTGCGAACACTTCGGCAGGATGTCGGAAGATTATAAACTGGTCTTTTCCCTTTCCAAGGAAAAGGACTGTTACAGGCATCATTACGATACGCTGGAATTCAACAGGATACAGACACACATATTCGATATACTCAGAGAACGTCACTTTGAGCGGTACGGAAGGGATGCCAGGATCCAGATCCTCCTGCAGAGTCTCATTCTCAGCATAAACCGTTCGGCATACGAGACAGTCCATCCTCCCGTATTGAAAAAGGAAGCCGGGCTTAATCAAAGGATCATTGACTATATCGACAGTCATCTGACGGAGGATATATCCCTCGACAGCATAGCCGAACATTTTTACGTCTCAAAATCGCATATATCCCATACCATCAAAACGGGAACCGGGCTGTCCACCAACAGATATATCAAGAAAAAAAGACTCGAGCAGGTCAGAATCATGCTCATGAGCACTGACGATATCAATACCGCGTGCCATGAATGCGGCTTCTCAGAATATTCCACATTTTTCAGAGCATTCAAGGAAGAATACGGTATCTCACCCGGCGAGTACAAAAAACAACTTATGGAAGAGCGCACGATGTTTGCCGAGAGAAAAGATCCTTCAGACTCAGAAAGAACACCGACGAAGAAAATCCGGTAAGCTTCTCCGTCGGTGGTGCTATGAGGAAGACTGTATAAATGTAGTCCATACACTTAATGACGCGGATATGATGATGTACGCAGACAAAAAGCAATTCCGGGAAAAATATCCGGATAAAAAGAGACGATGATCATCCTATCATACTGTCCACATTGCTTCTGTCCACAACATTGATCCTGCACTTCATGATCTCGGACGGAAGCTTTTTATTTGTCACGATGGAATTGTACATCCATACGATAGGGTCATGGCCCTGTCCGAAGGGATCCTGGCCTATAGCGGCAGCAATGATACCCTTTTTAATATAAGCAAAGATCTCATTGGAGTGATCAAATACAACAAGCGAAACTTTTCTGCCCGACTCTTCTATGGCTCTTGCAGCCGAAAGAGGGTGACCTGTTGTGATATACATACCCGTAGCATCGGGATGAGCCTTAAGAGCATTTACAGCTTTCATATATGTATCATTTTCATCATCCTCAACGCGAACAGCCTCTTCTATCTTAACTGCCGATCTGGACAGAGCATTTTTGAAGCCCTCAAATCTGAGTTTATTGACTTCGATACCTTCATCTCCCACAAGAGCTATGACACTGCCGGATCTGCCCAATGCCTTGTCCATAGCCTTTCCGGCTATTATACCGGCATCCATAACATCCGGTCTGAAGCACCCGTCACGATCGGAAGGAGTTGCGCAATCGCAGTTGAAACAATAGATCTTCTTTCCGGACTTATGGGCCTTGCGGAAAACATCCATGGCGGAATCCATGAATCCCGGGAATACAAAGCCGTCAAATCCTTCCTGATAAAGCTCCTCTGCTATGGCCGGCATCTCAGCGGCCTTGTTCCAATCCGTGAAAGGAATATATCTTACTTCGACATTATAGTCTTCGAGCTCTTTCTGCGCATATACTATACCTCTGCGGACACTGTACCAGAAATCATTATCCAGGATACAGAAAACTCCGATCTTTATCTTCCTGCCCTCTTTTGCATTAACAGGCTGAACAGATGTGGTAAACTGTCTGAGCAGAGTCTGTATACCCTTAAGCATTGAATCAAGGGAATCCACATTGTCGCTGATCTTGACTGAGTTCTGAGCGGTGAGCTCGGATACGCTTGCGATCTCCTCCGTTCCGCTGGTCGCCTCCTCAGATGCTCTGAAAGCAAGGCCTGCCTTGTCTTTGGTCACTCTGGAATTATTTGTGATCTTATCTATCTTTCCGGAGATAACACGCATCTTATCGTTGATATCTGCGGACTGTCTGTCTATCGTTCTGAAGGAAGCGCTGACAGCATCGAATTCCTTTCTGCTTTCTTCAAATACCTTTGCACACTCACGAATGCTCTCATTAACCTTTGAACTGCTGGCAGATACATTAGCGAGGATATCATTAATGGTTCCGATACCTTCAAGAGTCTTCTCGGACATCTCACTCATTTCTCTCGTAACAACGGCAAAACCCTTACCGGCCTCGCCGACTCTTGCAACCTCGATGGAAGCGTTAAGTGCAAGGAGCTTTAAGGATTCACTCATATCCACGATAAATGCTCCGATATTGTTGATCTCAGAAAGCCTCTCGCTGAATTCCTTGAGTATCTCTTCACTCTGTGCAAGATTCTCGGAAACAAATTCCATTTTGTGTTCGTAGCTTTCAAGACTGACAACACCGGTCTTGCAGCTCTTAGCCGAATCATCAAGTATCTCACCTATATTCTTGGCGGACCTGTCGATCTCAATGAGCTGTGTTGTGTTGTCTTCTATAAGATTAAGACATGTTCCAACCAGATCCTGCTGTTCCTGGATCTTATCTACGATCTCCGCAAGACTGGCCGAGATCTGCTGGCTTCCTTCCCTGTTCTGCTCGGATCCCCTGGACAGATCCTCTATTGCATCGGAAAGAACAACAACATTACTCTTGGTAGCCTCAAGAAAAGTCTGCAGATTATTCTTTATTACATTGATGACATCCGCAAGCTCCGCCTGTGTCCTGCTGGAAGAGGAAATCTCCATATCATCGATATCGATCTTTCTTTTCTTGATCTCTTCCGCCTGAGTCAATACTCCTGCGACCTGTTTTTTCTCGGAAAATACACGGATCAAAATAAAAACAATAAGAACTGCTTCCAAAGTGGCGAGAATGCCTAAGAAAATAGTCATGATACAATAAACCCCTTTCCTGTATGAAAAGTCCCTCGGTAAAAATGTAGCCCCACGAGTTTATTATATAATACAACGTGGCAGGATTTAAGGGATTATTGTGTAATTTCTATGAAATAAAGCTGTTTCAGATCAAGACTGTCTGACGCATGTCCTCCACGTCTTCCGGTGTATCCTTTCCGGTACACGCAGCCAGTGACAGCATCATTATCCCGGCCGCAAATACCGCAGATCGTCTTTTATTTCTATGGTTCATCGTTTTCGCCTTTCTAAACCTTTATTCTTTCCGGATCTCATTGCATTTGATTCAGGTCTGATGTATGTTAAAGACCAGCTTTTTCCCATCAAAATATGTATAGAGTATATTAACAGCCGAATAATTATCCTCGTTGAACGCCTTGCTGACGTACCACGGGCCGTCGCCGGTAAAATCACTTTCTATCTGTTCAAAGCCGGTGTCGGAAATATCAGCATCTTCCCATTCATACTCTTCCTCAAGCCGCTTTGCCTCTTCCTCAGTAAGATAAACTATCCCTCTGAATCCCCGCTCGGTAGGCCCTATGGATAATCTGCCATGATCGTAATAATAGCATTCGTAAATGACGTGATCGTAATCTGAAACCGCATTCATATAATTATCCACTATCCAGGAATCGCAATACAGGTTCACAACTTCTTCCGTCTTGCTTCTCCCGCTTTTATTACCCGTACATGCGGTTAAGATCAGGCAGGATAAAACCAGTCCGAACATAAGAATACTTCTATATTTATTCCTCATTTCATCCCCTCACTTTTCTGTTTCTTATGTCTTTTATGTTGTTTATGTCGTATCAGGCGTTTTCTTTTTGTATCGGAAGTACCCTGACACTTGCGGATCAAGCCGTGATTTGCGCTAATGATAACAAATATAGAAAATGTTATAAAGTGAAATTACAGTGAACACACGCTTACATCCACGTACGTTGACACATATATCGTGCGAAAACTATAATCTCTAATGTTTAAAGACCACAGCATACATACGGAGGCCCTTATGGAATTCTACCTGTTATCATTTGCAGTCATACTGACAGGGATCATCATATCCGTGATCCTGCTTCGCAAAACCGAAAAGAAAAAAAATACTTTTCTTAAAGTACTCGTATGCATATACTGCCCGTTGATAATGTGGAGTGCATTCTTTTATGTAAAATATCTGATGCTTTCAGGTCTGTCCATGGTTTGGGTCTGGGCAGACTTTGCCCTCTTCGGTCTGATACGTGTCATCATGCTCACCGCAGAGATCAAAGGAAAGCCCGTAGTAAAGATCTCCCCTGTGATACGTACCGGATACAGAATATGCTTTGCCCTGTGCCTGCTTGTATTCATTGTCATAGAGGGATTGATAATACAGGATATGGAAAACACACCTGAGAAAGATCTTGACTATGTAATAGTGCTGGGTGCCGGAGTAAGCGGTGATGTCCCGAGTCCCACTTTGTGTTACAGGATCGACACGGCAGGAAGATACATGCAGGACAATCCGGATACAATACTTATCGCATCCGGCGGGCAGGGGCCTGATGAAGACATAAGCGAAGGTGAATGCATAAAGAAATATCTGACGGGCGCATATGGGATCACGGAAGAACGTATTCTTGTCGAAGACAAGTCCGTGTCCACGGAAGAGAACCTGAGATTCAGCAGACAGTTTATAGAAAAAGATGATGCCCGGGTGGGCATCATCACAAGTGGTTTTCATGAGTTCAGGGCAGGTATGATCGCGGAGCGTGAAGGATATAACGATATATACAGCGTACCTGCAGATTCCGTATTCCCCGTGGGGATCCACTATACCGTGCGTGAATTTTTCGGAGTGGTATACCTGTTCATCAGACGATGATCTGCATCCCGCTTCATGCCCCGGCCTTCATGTCTATTGTTCATAAAACTTCTTTACAAGCTTTATCATGTCGACCGTATCTCCGGTTCCCGCAGTTTCAAAGGGCGAGTGCATCGCAAGCTGCGGAAGTCCTATATCAGCCGTTGCTACAGGCACACTGTTATTTAGGATATTTCCGAGTGTTGAGCCTCCCGGGATATCCGATCTGTTGGTGAATGACTGTAGTTTACAACCTGCTTTTTCTGCCACAGATCTTACCACCGCAGCGGAATACCCGTCTGTGCAATATTTCTGATTTCCCGAGAACTTAAGGACCACACCGCCTCCGATAACAGGTCTGTTTACGGGATCAGCCTTGGAAGCATAATTGGGATGAATCGCATGAGCATTGTCTGCAGAGAGCATAAATCCCGCTGTCAGATCTCTGTGATACTTCTCTGTATCGGTTCCCAGTCCGTTATAGATCCTTTCCAGAGTATCGGATAAGAATGTCGAAGCTGCTCCCTGTCTGGTGGAGCTTCCCACTTCTTCATTATCAAAGACAACATATACGGAAAGCTTCGTATATTTTGCCGCACTCAGGAAACCTTTAAGCGTGGTAAATGCGCATTGAAGGTCATCAAGTCTGGGTGCCGATACGAATTCTCCGTCAGGTCCCCATATATATCCTTTCTCATTGTTATAAACGAAAAGATCGCTTCCAAGTATTTCGCCTTTACCGCATCCTGCTGCAGCTGCAACCGCATCCATAAAGCTCTCATCGTTACCTTTGTTTTTAACCGAATAAAGCGGGAGCAGTTCCTCCTGCGCATTGATGCTATGTCCATCATTTGCATTCCTGTCCATATGTATAGCAAGGGACGGGATCATAAGAATATTCTTTTCAATATCCACCAACTTTCCCGTGATTTTTCCGTTCTTTCCGGTAAATATCCGTCCCGCAACGGAAAGCGGTCTGTCAAACCAGGGATGTATGAGCATCCCGCCATACTTCTCCACGTTAAGGACTGTGTACGCACCGGCTCTGTCCATCTCGGGAGATTCTTTTACTTTGAAACAGGGAGAATCGGAGTGTGATGCGACTATATTGATACCATTAAACTTTTTAGGTATGGCGAAAGCGATGATGGCAGAATCGTTTCTTGTAACAAAATATTTACAGCCGGACTTTAACTTCCATCCGTCGGCTTCTGCAAGTTCCGTAAAACCTTTGTCAGCAAGCATATGCTTTATATTTTCAACAGCATGGTAGCTGACAGGGCTCTTATCTATAAAATCTATCAGTTCTTCGCAGCTTTTCTTTACATCTGATCTCATTTTGGTTTCCTTTTGCAAAGTTATACGATCATTGTACGATCGTCATAATTTTAAATCTTATCAATCGGGGTAGCAAGTCATTTGCAACTCCGATAAAACCACCCGGCTTCAAAAGCTATCGCACACATATCATAAGTGGGTGCAACGGCCGAAGACGACAGCATGAACGGATTCTCCAAAGGAATGCCGCAAATATCACATTTGAGGCGTTCTTCCTCCGAAGGGGTATCGATTACGACCGCCGATTCCGTATTCATTGCTATAAAAGCTGTCGCTATGATCACGAGATAAACCGAAAACAGTAATATTGCCGCATCAAGGAGCTTTGCTATTATAAGCTTTTCTCTTGTTATTCCATGTCCAAGAACCGTCTGCATTGACTTCGAGGACAGTTCATGTGCAAAAACAGCATAGAATGCAGGGAATTGTCACATACCAAGTTTTTTCCGTAAGATCTTTATCGCAGGATCATGCGATGAAACCATGAACAGGATAAACAATGATCATAAAAATATTCAAAAAAATACCCTTCCGATAATATCCTTATTATCAGAAGGGCAATATTATGAAGGAATATGGATTTGTTTATTGATAATTTTATTTATCGTGACAGTGACATTCACCTGACATTGCGCAGCCGGAGCAATTGCATCCGCAGGATGATTTACCGGCCTTTTTGTCTTTTATCCCTTTCATGACGATAAGACTTACGATAGCCACAAGGGCAAAGACCAAAACAATATCAACGATATGTAACGATAACCAGGTGATCATAATGTCACTCTCCTTTCTCCGGATCAAACTGTAACAGTAAGTTTTTCCGACTCTTTATACGGTCTGAAGAGCATATACATCAGGAATACGAACACCGCTATGGCGAATATCAGTCCTGCTATATTTGCATTTCCCGCAAAGAGTAATCCAAACTGGTAAACCATTAGAGCTACACCGTATGCAAATACACACATATACGTTATAGCAAAGGCAGTCCACTTTGCATTGTTCATCTCACGCTTGATAGCGCCCATAGCTGCGAAGCAGGGTGCACATAAGAGGTTGAATACCATGAAAGCAAATGCCGCAAGCATTCCGTGTCCGCCTGAAAATGCATTGAAATCAGCATTAACATTAGCCCAGATCTGCGAGCCTTCTTCATCAAGCTCATCTTCTTCTGTCTCAGCCTCGTAGTTGTAAAGAACGCCGAAGGTACCTACAACCTCTTCCTTTGCAACAAGTCCTGTTACAGTTGCAACGGTAGGTCTCCATGATCCAAAACCAAGGGGCTTGAAGATGGGAGCTGCTACACTTCCGACTCCGGCAAGGATCGAATCATCCATAGGTGTTACTTCTTCCGGAGAAACGCCCATATTTGCCGCTACCGATGCGACGTATTCATCTGTCCAGATGCTCTCATCCTCGGCAAGCTCATCAACCATACCGAAGTGTCCGTTTACGGAACCAAGACTACTCATAGCCCAGATCACTATTGAAGAGATAACGATAACCGTACCTGCACGCTTAATGAATGACCAGCCACGCTCCCAAGTGCCGTGGAAGATATTCTTCCAGAAGGGAATGTGGTATGCGGGAAGCTCCATTACGAAAGGAGCCGGATCACCTGCAAACATCTTTGTCTTCTTAAGCATGATACCCGAAATGATGATCGCCGCCATACCGATAAAGTATGCAGATGTTGCTACCCAGCTGGATCCTCCGAAGAGTGCACCGGCGATAAGTCCGATGATAGGCATCTTGGCGCCGCAGGGGATAAAGCATGTTGTCATAATGGTCATACGGCGGTCACGCTCATTCTCGATAGTACGGGAAGCCATTACACCCGGAACTCCGCATCCCGTACCCACAAGCATAGGGATGAATGACTTTCCGGAAAGACCGAACTTACGGAAGATACGGTCCATGATGAATGCGATCCTGGCCATGTATCCGATATCCTCCAGTATGCAGAGCATAAGGAAAAGGACAAGCATCTGAGGAACGAAGCCAAGAACCGCTCCCACTCCGGCAATGATACCGTCGGAGATAAGTCCCACAAGCCATCCGGATGCTCCCCAGCTTTCAAGAAGACTTCTGGACCCCTCTATCATCCATTCACCGCCAAGAACATCATTCGTCCAGTCGGTTAAGAATGTTCCTATAGCGATACCGCCGTCGGCAATGGACGTACCCATGCTAATCGCATAGATAACAAACATGATGAATGCAAATATAGGCAACGCAAGGAAACGGTTTGTTACGATCTTATCTACCTTATCCGATACAGTAAGCTTTCCTGCCGCTTTCTTCTTGTAGCAGCCCTTAAGTATGGATGCGATATAGAGATAACGCTCATTTGTGATGATACTCTCCGCATCATCATCAAGTTCCTTCTCCGCAGCCTTAATATCTTTTTCAATATGTGAAAGGGTCTCCTGAGGGATGTTTAATTTTTCAAGTACCTTTTCATCCCTTTCAAATATCTTAATGGCATACCAGCGCTGCATTTCTTCCGGCATATCATGAAGCTTCGCTTCTTCGATATGAGCAAGGGCATGCTCTACAGGGCCGGAAAAACTATGCATGGGAACTGTCTTTGTTCCTGATGCAGCTTCTATCGCAGCTTCAGCCGCTTCCATGATACCATCGCCCTTGAGTGCAGATATCTCAACCACCTTGCATCCCAGTTCTCTCGACAGCTCTTTGGTATCAAGCTTGTCACCGTTCTTGCGAACGAGATCCATCATATTAACTGCGATCACGACAGGTATACCCAGCTCGGTAAGCTGTGTCGTAAGGTACAGATTACGCTCAAGGTTGGTTCCGTCGATTATATTTAAGATCGCATCTGGGCGCTCTCCCACGAGGTAATTTCTTGCTACTACTTCTTCAAGAGTATAGGGTGAAAGAGAATAGATTCCCGGAAGGTCGGTGATCGTCACATTGTCGTGCTTTTTTAATTTACCTTCCTTCTTCTCAACAGTAACCCCCGGCCAGTTACCCACAAACTGAGCCGATCCTGTCAAACTGTTAAATAGCGTTGTCTTACCGCTGTTAGGGTTACCCGCAAGGGCAACTCTTATCTGTGCTGCCATGTCATTTATCTCCTTCTTATTCAATCTCTATCGATTCTGCATCAGCTTTACGCAATGAAAGCTCATATCCGCGTACTGTAAGTTCTACCGGATCTCCCAAAGGAGCAACCTTGCGTACATATACTTCAACGCCCTTTGTAAGCCCCATGTCCATGATCCTGCGCTTTACAGCACCTTCGCCGTGAAGTTTTACGATCTTTACGGTGTCTCCGACCTTCACATCCTTAAGTGTTTTCATTTCTGATTTCCTCCATTCCTATGATCAACACATTACATACACGCTTCAGACCATGATCTTTCTTGCCATATCTTCATTGAGTGCAAGTCTGGTTTCCTTGACATTTACGATCAGGTTTCCGTTAATGGATGAAATGACGGTAACAGTGCTTCCTACCGAAAAACCAAGATCTTCCAGGTGTTTCTTGACTTCAGCACTCCCGCCTATTCGCTTCACCGTATTCTCTTCGCCTATATCTGCCAGTACTAACGGCATCATTTTCCGCCTCCTCACGAAGTTGTATATAGATTCAGCTTACGTATATTAGTTTCATCTAACTTTCGTTGCTATTTTAGTCACACGCATCGAACTTGTCAATATGTTTTCGAACTATTAGTAGTTTCTTCTAACTGTATAAGCCATTGAGCCCAATTGTTTGATTAATTTTTCACTTTTTTTCTTAATAAAACTGCTTTTTATTTGGAAATAAAAAAGGCCACAGATTACTGCAGCCTTTTGAAAACGGAATCATTAGAACATATAAATTATTGTTTATTTTAAGGTCGTACTATATCTTTCTCTGATCTGTAAATCGTAATTTTATTACTCCAATCTTCTCCGTAAATTTCCGTCATCCACTGATCAAAATACCAGGAATCTTCAATTATATGAAGCATTTCATTGGCATGTTTATCATAAAGATAGTATCTTATCCCATCCGATGCTTGTGTATAAATACTATTAACTTTTCCGTTTTCAAAGCAATCAGCTGTTATCCATGGATCAACCTCAAATGTTTTAAAATCCGACGGTTCCCTTGGGTCTTCTATCATCTCAAATAAACGATAATACTCACTTACATAGTCATAATCATCAGCTGAATAGTTAATTTTACCCTTAAACTGCATAATTTTATAAAGTTCCTCTCCCGACATATTGCCCAAGTAGATCATTTCCGCATTGTCTACCATAGCATCAGCATCCGACCTTTCTATAGCATCATATTGTTGCCAAAAGAGTTCCATAGTTTGGATTTCTCCTGTAAAAATCTTTCCATCGTCAAATAAATATAGATGGTAACTGGGTTGCCTTCCATAGTAGCAAATATTCATCATCAATATGAGTTTATTTAAATCTATGTCATAATCTTTTGGATTTTCTACAATCTCTTTTGTTCTATATTCTTCTATCCCTGAACATTGAATAAATAGCCTGATACACTTAATCATAGTAAACGCTGAGAAAGATAGAATAACGCATACCACCACAATCAAAATCACTTTGATTATCTTTGGCAGCTTTTTTCTTTTCTTCAGTCATAGTTATCCCTTTCATCTTCAGTATTCCAACACTCTTGTTACAATCCTTCTAATCATTTTAGTAAAAACTATTTTGCATTCCTTTCCTTATCCACGGCAGACTCAACTATTTTACGACAAAAAAAGCTGCAGAAAGATAATTTTTTCAGCAGCCCTTTTTCATATTTTATCAGGTTTCCCAGTCAACTTACAGCGGCTTTGCAAGCTTTAAGATCTCAACAAATGTTTTTACATCAACGGGCACATAATGTCCTACAGCATTTGCATCATTATTGGTTGCACGGTTTGCCATTTCCTCAAAATGCTCGCTTCCGATATTGAGCTCTGCAAGAGTGGTGGCAAGTCCCAGATCACGGCCGTAGAAATCCTTAAGCCGGTCAGAAAGGATTACAGCCATCTCCTCAAGGGTATGATCGTGATAATCAACGCCAAGCACTCTGTTAGCCAACTGAGCAAGTTTCTCCGGTCTTACACCGGCCATATATTTCGTCCATGCAACTAAAGCTACAGCCATTCCCTCTCCATGGGTGATTCCGTACTGGGCGCTGAGTTCATGCTCGATACGATGGGAAGCCCAGTCACCGACACGCCCAGTATCAAGGAGGTTATTGTGTGCTATTGTAGCTGTCCACTGGATCTCTGCACGGACATCCAGATCGGAAGGATCCTTAACTATCCTCTTGCCGTTAAGTACGATACTCTTGATAGCCCCCTCGATGAGATAGTCGGTGATATCAACGTGCTCTACGGTAGTGAAGTATCTCTCAAGAAGATGAGCCAGGATATCCGCAACACCGACTGCGGTCTGATACTTGGGAAGTGTAAGGGTGTAAGCCGGATCCATGATGGCAAATTTAGGTATTATACAGTCATGCTCGAATCCTTTCTTAAAGAGTCCGTTGGAAAGGATCGCTGCATTTGATGTCTCTGATCCGCTTGAAGGAAGAGTGGATACAACACCGATATTTACTACCCTGGCAGGCACAATATCTTTAATGAAGAAATCCCATACATCGCCTTCGTATCCGATTCCCAAAGCAGTAGCCTTGGCAGTATCTATAGAGCTTCCTCCGCCTATGGCAAGTACAAGGTCGACATCGTTCTTTCTGCTCTCTTCCACAAGCTTTCTGACTAACTCAATTGAAGGATTTGGAACTACCTCCCCGCTCTCTATGAGCTTTATCCCCTTTTTCTTTGTGATCTCATGAACTTTATCATAGATCCCAAGCTGCTTGATGAAATCTCCGCTGTATACCATCAATACGGATGTTGTTCCAAGCTCTTCGAAAAAAGTTTCTATATTGTCAATGGCATTCTTACCGAATGCAACCTTGGCCGGATTGTAATAAACAAAACTATTCATTTCTGATTCCTTTCTAATTCATTTCTAATTCATTTTTTAACCCGCTTATACAGAAACGACCGGGCAGCCAGGCTGTCCGGTCGAAACATTCAACTCAACTTACTTTACGGGAACAACTGCTCCGTCGTATGTGTTGTTGATGTAATCCTGAATCTCCTGAGACTGAAGTGCTTCAACAAGCTTTTTTAATGCTGCATTGTCTTTGTTCTCAGCCTTAGCTACTACAACGTTCTTGTATGTCTGAGCTGCAACACCGTCTGCATTTTCTACTGCAAGGGCATCCTTAACCTTAAGCCCGCCTTCAAGCGCGTAGTTACCGTTGATGATAGCAAAGTCAAGATCCGGAAGAGAACGAACAAGCTGCTCAGGTGCGATCTCCTTGATGTCGATGTTGTGAGGGTTCTCTTCGATATCTTCTACAGTAGCTGTGATGTCAGCACCTTCCTTAAGTGTGATGATACCTTCCTGCTGAAGAAGAAGTAATGCTCTTGCTTCATTTGTTGCATTGTTGGGAACACCTACGACAGCCCCGTCTGCGATGTTGGCAAGATCTGATGACTTACCTGCATAGAGACCGAAGGGCTCATAGTGTGTTGCGCCTATGGATACCAGGTCTGTCCCGTTCTCGGCATTGAAGCTGTCAAGGAAAGGAACATGCTGGAAGAAGTTAGCATCAAGGCTTCCGTCAGCAACACCGGTATTAGGTGTTACAACATCTTCCATCTCAATGATCTCAAGTGTGATACCCTGCTCAGCAAGAATGGGTGCTACTTCTCTTAAAAGCTCTGCGTGAGGTGTAACGCTTGCGCCGATCTTAAGTGTTACAGGCTCAACGGATGCATCCTGTGATGTTGCATCTGTTCCTGCATCTGTTCCTGTATCTGTTGCTGCATCTGTTGCTGTTGCATCGCTGTTTGTATCAGCAGGTGTCTGAGGTGTTGTGGGCTCAGTCTTACCGCATCCTGCAAGGAGGGAAGCTCCAATGATCAGTGATGCCGCTGCTGTTGTTATTCTTCTTACGTTTTCTCTGATTGTTTTCATAGTTTTTATTCTCCTTATTGTTTTTTTTATATTAATGTCTTGACTTCTTGGCAATCTTCAGTCCTAACTCCTGTCCTACCCAGACGATCACTACCAGTATTGCTACCGTTATGAAGAGCACATCCGTCTTATATCTGATATAACCGTGCTGATAAGCGATATTACCGAGTCCGCCGCCTCCGATGAATCCGGCCATTGCGGAATATCCCAATATGGTTACAAAGTTGATCGCTGCTCCCTGTATCAGTGAAGGAACTGCCTCCGGCAAAATGAACTGTGTGATGACCTGCCATTTGTCAGCTCCCATAGCCAGCGCCGCTTCAACTATCCCGTGACCGACCTCTTCCAGTGAAGCCTCCACCATTCTGGCTACGATGGGTATTGCTCCCATTGTTAACGGAACAATTGTCGCTTCCGTTCCGATGGATGTTCCCACGATCAGCCTTGTAAAAGGAATCAGTACCACTAAGAAGATCAGAAACGGTATGGACCTGCTGATATTTACTATCACCGCAAGTATGTTATAAACCAGTCTGTTCTCACATAAGTTGCCCTTCTTGGTAACGGAAAGGATAACTCCCAGGGGAAGACCTATCAGATAGGCGAATACGGTAGAGATGATTACCATTTCCATCGTCTGCAGGAATCCCTTCCAGATAAAATCCCAGCCTAATCCTGCCATGCTTCCACCTCCTCTCCGAATACGCCGAGTTCTTTAAAGTACTCGGTAGCTATGTGTCCTTTTTCTTCATCTTCAGGCAGCGCTATTATCATCTGTCCGAATCCTATGCCGCCGACGCTCTTTGTATTTGCACTGAGGATGCTCACTTCAATCCCCTTGGAGGATGCAAGCTTTGCGATTATCGGCTCCTTAGCCTCTACTCCGTTAAATACAAGACGTACGCATTTTCTGCCCTGTCCGTCAAAGAGCCCCAGTCCCGTATGTTCCGGATAAACCAGTCTTCTGGCCGCATCCGATTTCGGATTAACGAATATATCCCTGACTGCGCCTTCTTCGGCAAGCTTTCCGCCGTCTATTACCGCTACCCTGTCGCAAATCGCTTCTACCACCGACATCTCATGAGTGATCATTATGATGGTGACGTTAAGCTCTTTATTGATCTTCTTTAGAAGTTCCAGTATTTCCGAAGTGATTCCCGGATCCAGGGCACTTGTTGCCTCGTCACAAAGGATAACCTTCGGATCCGTGGCAAGTGCTCTGGCGATGGCTACTCTCTGCTTCTGACCTCCGGAAAGCTGCGAGGGATAAGCATTTCTCTTTTCCTCGAGTCCTACAATCTTAAGCATTCTTCCGATTATCTCAGCACGTTTTCCCTTCGGCACTCCGGCGATCTTTAAGGCAACCTCGATATTCTTCTCCACCGTCTTCTGGTTTAAGAGATTGAATCCCTGAAAGATCATACCGGCAGACTGTCTTGCCTTTCTCAGTTCTGCTCCCCTGAGTTCCTTTAAATTCTTTCCCTCAAAGAAAACAGTTCCGTCCGTCACTTCCTCAAGTCTGTTAAGAGTTCTTACCAAAGTACTCTTACCGGCACCGCTCATTCCTATGATCCCGTAGATATCGCCTCTGTTGATCGTTATGCTTATATCATCCAGCGCGACAACTCTCGGCGTTCCTTCGTAGACCTTGGTGACATGATCAAGTTTATAAATGATGTCTGCTTTATCCGCCATTATTTGATATTCTCTCTCCAGGTTGCAGGCTTGAACTCGTTAATGATAGGAAGAAGTCTCTTATCAACATCGATCTTGAGTACTGAGTTGAAGTTGTTGGTTGCGATCATCTGTCCTGCAAAACCTACTATTGCTACTATCTCTGAATCAGAGAAGAACTTGTGAAGCTTCTCGAATGTCTCATCAGATACCTTTGTGGGATCCTTAACGATCTGTCTTCCGAGATCTGTAAGCACCTGCTCCTTCTCGTCATACTTAAGATTTGCAGGATCAAGTCCGAGTCCCTTTACATCGCTGATGAAGAATAATGAGCAAAGCTGGCATCCGTTTGTTGTTGATATTGCATGTGCGTAAAGGATCGCATCCTTCTCTCCGATGACCTCTACCAGTCTTGCCCATGATGTATACCATGCCATGTATGCGTCATATGTTGCATAGTCCTGAAGGAGTGCCTGCTTCATATTTGTAAGATTACTCTTCTCTTCATGAGCCTCCCAAGCCTTAAGTGCATCTCCGCTAAGATTTTCCTTTTTTGCAAATTCTACTCTTGCCATTTTTTTATTCCTCCTGATCTGTTTTGTTTTTCCGGTGGGGATTTATCTCTGCACCTCTTTCTGATGGTTTGATAATAAAGCCGGATCCGACAACTGTCTAATCTTGAAAACTTATCTTTTGCTATAACTTTTTCTTATAACCGTTCAAAATTTCCCTTTTATCCGGAGAGTTGGATGGCCAAAGAGTGGGACGGGCGAAGAGTATGATCAAAAATAAATAAGGCCGACACACAGCCGGCCTCGCGTTATATGTATTTATATTACAGAGTCCTTCAGAACAACCCCTTGCTCAGGTATCTGTCTCCTCTGTCAGGAAGTACCACAACGATATTCCCATGATCGATCTCTTTAGCAAGCTTTAAGGCTGCTGCCAATGCTGCACCTGAAGATGATCCGGCGATTATGCCTTCCTTTGCAGCCAGAAGTCTTGATGTGGAAAAAGCTTCGTCATCATTTACTTTTATAGCTTTATCCATAAGAGTAATGTCCATGGTATCGGCTATAAAATCATTTCCGATACCTTCGATGTTATAATCCGCATGCTCCCCACCGCCTATGATAGATCCGATGGGATCCGCAAGCACTCCGACTATGTTCTTATCCTGTTCCTTTAAGTACTTTAATATGCCACTGAAAGTTCCGCCGCTTCCCGCACCGGCGACAACGTAATCGATCTTTCCATCCATCTGTCTGTAGATCTCGGGACCTGTGGTCTCATAGTGCGCCTGAGGATTGGCGGGATTATGGAACTGTCGCATGGCTACACTCCCGGGGATCTCTTTTAAGAGCTCCTCTGCTTTTCTCTCAGCACCAAGCATCCCTTCCTCTCTGGAAGTTGATACTATCTCCGCCCCCAATGCTGCCATGATCTTCTTCTTTTCTTCGGAGAATTTATCAGGGACCACAAATATAACTCTGTACCCCTTATTAAGGGCAGCTATAGCGATACCGATGCCGGTATTGCCGGCCGTTCCTTCTATGATCGTACCGCCCGGTTTAAGTGTCCCGTTCTTCTCCGCGGCTTCGATCATATAGACACCGACTCTGTCCTTGACACTTCCCGCAGGATTGAAAAGCTCCAGCTTGGCATAGATATTTACGCCTTCCTTCACACCAAGATGGTTCAACTTAAGAATGGGGGTGTTCCCTATCATCTCCTGTACGCTGTTAAATACCTGCATTTTATTCTCCTTTCGCGGATGCGATAATGGCCTGTTCAACATCTGCCTTCAGGTCTTCTGGATCTTCTATACCAACCGAGAAACGGATAAGTTCATCCGTTATACCTACTTCCTCGCGGATCTCCTTAGGGATAGCCGCATGTGTCATTGAAGCAGGATGGCATACAAGAGACTCAACTCCGCCAAGGCTCTCAGCAAGTGTAATAAGCTTTAGGCTCTTGAAGAAAGTCTTATAATCATATTTCTTCTTAAGGACAAATGAGATCATTGCTCCGGGCCCCTTTGCCTGCTTCTTCTGGATCTCATACCCGGGATCACTCTCAAGACCGGGATAATAAACCTTATCCACATAACCGCTCTCCAGAAGCCACTTTGCAAGTGTGACCGCATTTTCCTGATGTCTGTCCATACGTACGCCCAGTGTCTTGATA
Organism: Lachnospiraceae bacterium; assembly: GCA_024697065.1. Classification (GTDB taxonomy): domain Bacteria; phylum Bacillota; class Clostridia; order Lachnospirales; family Lachnospiraceae; genus NK4A136. The sequence continues at coordinate 37,704 of JAILGE010000022.1, read as the reverse complement.
CCTCTGATCATGAGGAAACTGTCCCAGGGACCAAGGACTCCTCCGATGGCATTCTGAAGATAGTACAGTCTCTTTGCGATCTCATCATCATTTAATATGGCAAATCCGGATACCACATCACTGTGTCCGCCGAGATACTTGGTTCCGCTGTGAACCACGATATCTGCGCCGAGATCGAGAGGTCTCTGTAAGTAAGGAGTCATGAAAGTATTATCAACAATAGTAAGTCTTCCGGATGCCTTTGACACCTTTGCCACCGCTTCTATATCCGTAACAGTAAGAAGCGGATTTGCAGGGCTCTCGATATAAACAGCTTTGATAAGCCCCTCCTTATCATCATCAAGTACAGCCTTAACCTTATCTGTATCGGATGTATCGACTATGATATATTCCAGTCCGAAATCCTTGAAAACATTATTTAATATACGAAAGGTTCCGCCATATATATTGTTGGATACGATGAGTCTGTCTCCCGTTTTAAATAATGAAAGAACCGTATGTATCGCAGCAAGTCCGGATGCAAATGCCAGACCGTATTTTCCATTCTCAAGTGTTGCTATGAGCTTTTCTAAAGCAGCTCTGGTGGGATTACCGGTTCTGGAATATTCCCAGCCGCCTCTTGTCTGACCAAGGCCATCCTGCTTATAAGTAGATGTCTGATAGATGGGTACGTTTACCGCACCGGTTGTCTCGTCTCCGTCCACACCTCCGTGGATAAGTAATGAATTAAGTTTAAGTTCCATATTTTCCTCCTTTAGAATAAAAAAGAGCAGGCATCTTTATTGCCTGCTCAGGTTATGCTGCTTAATAAAACGCATTTATAGGTTTTCCGGCGTCACCAAAACAAGCCCGTATGTAATTAACATTCGGCAACAACAACATCTATTCTGTTTTTTAACGATCACAGTTCTCATATCGATCTGTTCCTTTTCCACTGCCTGCTTGTTAACCATATCTGTATTCTAATCCGCGTTTCTCACTGCGTCCAATACGGGCTCCCTATAGTTTGTTATCGGTCATACTTATAACCGTTATAAATTTTATTACTTTGTATATCTCTATTTCTTTTTTCTGTTCTTATCCGCACGGTCCTCAATGCCCAGATAACTCTTTATCTTTTCTATATAAAGTTCGCCAATTCTGGAGAGGATGGTATTGTTCTTGATGATATATCCGATCTCCATCACGCTGTTGCTCTCAACAGAATCCGACTCGAAAGGTATCGCCAGATAATCCCTTCCGTTAAGCTCTTCACAGATGATACCGGAACAGAGCGTATAACCGTTAAGCCCGACCATAAGATTAAGCATTGTTGCTCTGTCATTTGCCTTGATGGTACGGATATATTCCTCCGTGCTGAGTATCTCCTCCGCATAGTAGAAAGAAGCCGTATCTCCCTGTTCAAAAGAAAGGCACGGGTAATCAGCCAGATCTTCGAAACGGATGGTCTTCTTCTTTGCAAGAGGATGTCCCGACCACAGATATACGTAAGCCTTGCAGTTGATCAGGGGATAAAAAGATAATCCCGCATTCTTTAAGAGCTTGGTAAGTGCTGACCTGTTGAACTCACTCATGTACAGGATACCTATCTCGCTCTTCATATTTGCGACATCGGAAATAACATTCTTGGTCTGAGTCTCCATTATCGCAAATTCATATCTGGACATATCGTATTCTTTTACAAGTTCTACGAAAGCCTTTACCGCAAACGAATAGTGCTGAGTTGAAACAGAGAACTTCTTCTTTCTGTTCTTGGACTTACCGAGATAATCCTGGAGATCCCTGAACTGGTTATTAACCTGTCTCGCATGTAAAAGGAAATCCGCTCCTTCGGGAGTGAGGGTAACACCTCTTCCGCTCCTTCTGAAGATATCAAATCCTATCTCTTTCTCCAGCTCCCTTATTGAACCCGTAAGGGACGGCTGGGAAACATAAAGTATTTCCGATGCTTTATTAATGGACCCGACCTCTGAAATTGTAATCGCATAATTAAGCTGTTGAATGGTCATTTCAGTCTCCTTGTTTCAACTTGTCATAATGCCTTCAGCTTTCATTTGATTCTATCAATTTGTCCATCTGATTCATTATATAAGTTTTCTATAGCAAACACGCCTGTTCTAACACGGAGTTTCATATCCTGCCCGCCTCAGGCTGCATATTTTGCAATTATCCTTTCCGAAAGAGCTTCGGCAAGAGCTGCATGTCCGTCGGGTGTTAAATGCTCTCTGTCATTATCGGAGGGAGAAGCCACATCGGATGCCGCGAGAAAATCACATCCGTATTCTGACGCTATCTTTTTATATTCTTCCTTAAGCTCGCCGGCAGTCTTAACCGACTGTATTCCGAACTCGGGATCGTATTCGCTTTTCCATACCTCATCACCGAGCAGTATCGGTGAAACAAGCGTTACCCTGATATTCTTATCAGCATTTCTGATCTGCCCCAGGAGCTTGACGATCCCCCGGCCTATAACCTGTGCAGACGCATTGTACACAGTCTTGCAGTCATTGGTACCCAGCATAAGGATCAGTTCGTCCACCGGATAATGACTCTCAAGAAGAACCGGCAGCAACTCGCTTCCGTCTCTTCCCGGTCGAAGATTGTCAGGGAATACGGTTGTTCTTCCCACAAGTCCCTCTTCCACTACTCTGAATCCTTTATCCTTTAATTTTTTCCCAAGAATACCCGTCCAGCGTACATCTTCAGGATATCTTTCTCCGGTTCCGGGTATCAGCCCGTATGTATTTGAGTCACCAAAGCATAAAATTGTTTTCATTTTCCCTTACCCTTAAGCTTTTTCCTTTGATCTGAGCTAAAAATAACACCAAATTCAGTTATTGGGTAATTCACAAAAATAATGCGCAGTTATAAGTTTAACCTATAACGCAACAGTTTTAAACACTTAAATTGAAAATGAAACCCATTTTCATATTGACTTTAAATTGCCGCGCCACTATAATGTGAATCCGGAACTGAGTTTCATTTTTACGGTGATGACATATGGCGATAAAAGGCAGTTACAAAACAAAACACAAGGAAGAATTACAGGAATATCTGGAATCAACAAAGGGTAAACATTTTTCCGCTTCCGATATATACGATCACTTCCGCACCATGGGACACCCCATCGGAAAGACCACGATCTACAGACAACTTGAAGATCTGGTGGCAAGCGGTGAAGTAAAGAAGTTCATTATCGACGAAAGCTCCGGCGCCTGCTATGAATATGCCGGAAGCAGATGCAGCCACTCCGATTGCATACATATGAAATGCGAAAAGTGCAACCGCCTCTTCCATCTCGAATGCAATGATGTGCTGGAATTGGAAAAGCACATACTTGACCATCATAAATTCAGGATAAACCGTACAAGGACCGTATTATACGGAGTGTGCAGTGATTGTGACGGAGAAAGAAAAGATTGAATCACTTCCTAAATAACAGAAATAAACATACAAATATAATCCTGCCCATTTTACTCAGTGGATTTTTAGTTTTATCCGTAAGCCTGTCTCTGCTCTTTCTCATACACGAAGCAGAGCATGAATGTAACGAAGAGCACTGTCATATATGCGCAATGATGCAGTCCGCGTCATGCAATATACAGTCCTTAAGCCATATCGCCGATGTCCATATGTTCAGTCTGGTCACGATACCGCTGCGCTTCGGTATTGCAGATATCACGACCGGACATTTCTGTGATAATACACTGGTAGGAAAAAAGATCAGACTTAATGATTGAGCCCTCCTGACAGTCTACACATGATTTTTTCACAGGAATAATACAAAGAGGATAAAAAAACAATGAAAACATTAAGAAAGATTACAGTATTCGCAACTGCAATTGCGACAGTTTTAAATCTTGCAGCATGCACAAATACAACCGGAAATGCAAATGCCGATGCAACCGATAAAGCCACAGTTGCAGCAGCTTCCGATAACTCAACAGAAGGATCATCCGATAAGATACAGATCGTAACGACTATCTTCCCCGAATATGACTGGGTAATGCAGGTATTGGGCGATAACGCAGAAAATGCTGAGGTTACCATGCTTCTGGATAACGGTGTGGATCTGCACAGTTACCAGCCCAGTGTCGATGATATCGCAAAGATCGGTTCATGCGATCTCTTTATATATGTAGGAGGAGAATCGGATGAATGGGTGGAAGACATACTTGCTGCCAAGACCAATCCCGATCTCAAGGCGATCAATCTCCTGGAAGTACTGGGTGACAGTGTTAAGGAAGAAGAGATCGTAGAAGGCATGGAGCACGAGCATGACCATGATCACGATGATGCCGATCATGAAGAAGGTGAAGACCACGATCATGATGCTGATCACGAAGATTCCGAAGAACACGATCATGATGCCGATCACGAAGATTCCGAAGAACACGATCATGATGCCGATCACGAAGATTCCGAAGAACACAATCATGATGCTGATCACGAAGATTCCGAAGAACACGATCATGATGCTGATCACGAAGAAGGCGAAGACCATGATCACGATGAAGAGGAGCCCGAGATGGATGAGCATGTATGGCTCTCCCTTAAGAATGCAGGCATTCTTGTGGATGCAATAGCTACAGATCTCGCTACCATTGACGCCGAAAATGCGGAAGCCTATCAGGCTAATGCCAAGGCATATAACGAAGAGCTCGTAAAACTCGACGAAGCTTATGCGGAAGCAGTCAAGGGGGCATATCTTAACACCATCATAGTAGCGGACAGATTCCCCTTCAGATATCTTGTAGATGATTATGACCTTAAATACTATGCAGCTTTTGCAGGATGCAGCGCAGAGTCAGAAGCAAGCTTTGATACCATCTTATTCCTTTCGGATAAGACAAAGGAGATCGGTACCGACAATATACTTGTGATAGAAGGAAAAGAGCACAGTGTTGCAGATACCGTTGCCGAGAATTCCGGCTTAAGCAGCGACTCGATCCTTGTTATGGATTCTTTACAGTCCACCACATCCGCTGACTATGCAAATGGGACAACTTATCTCTCTGTAATGCAGCAGAACCTTGAAGTACTTAAGGAAGCATTAAACTGATCACTTGCTGTCATTTAATTCCGGCAGCACACAAAAAAATCTTATGCGGGCCGGTACTTTGGCCCGCAGTATAAAAAACAGAGGAAACAAAATGGCACTGTTAAAATGCAAAGATCTGACTCTCGGATATGAAAATATCGAGCTGGTAAAAGGTCTTGATTTCGAAGTTAATAAGGGCGAATATCTGTGTATCGTCGGCGAGAACGGCGCAGGCAAATCAACCCTCATGAAGACCATACTGAAACTCCGAAAGCCTCTCGCCGGCAGTGTTATTTATGATGACGGTCTGAAATCAACCGAAATAGGTTATCTGCCCCAGCAGACCATAGTCCAGAAAGATTTCCCCGCTTCCGTTTATGAAGTGGTTTTATCAGGATGCCAGTCTCATCTTGGCAGAAGACTTTTCTATAATGCCGCTGATAAAGAACGCGCTCTCTCAAATATGAAGAGACTGGGAATTGAAAACTTAAAAAAACACTGCTACAGAGAATTATCCGGCGGACAGCAGCAAAGAATACTGCTCGCCAGGGCTCTTTGTGCAACAGAGAGTATGCTCCTTTTGGACGAACCCGTATCCGGACTCGATCCTAAAGTCACTCTTGAAATGTATGACCTTATCAGAAATCTCAACAAAGAAGGAATAACCATCATCATGATCTCTCACGATATACAGTCGGCTGTAAGATATTCGAGCCACATCCTCCATATGGGTTCGGAAATATTCTACGGTACCACGGAGGAATATCAGAGATCCGATGAAGGAAAGAAATATCTGTTTGATAATAACGGAGGTGACCACAATGCTTGATAAATTTGTCACATACATGGCTATCCCTCTTGTAAGATATGCATTTATAGTCGGAGTACTTATCGCATTATGCTCATCACTCCTTGGTGTGATACTTGTACTCAAAAGATTTTCATATATAGGCGACGGTCTTTCCCATGTCGCATTCGGTGCCATGGCTATCGCTGCAGTAGTGGGCCTTGCCGACGATATGGTACTCACGCTTCCCATTACGATACTTTGCGCCATACTGCTTCTGGCGACGGGATCAAATACGAAGATAAAGGGAGATGCTTCCATAGCGATGATATCCGTAGGCGCTCTTGCCGTAGGCTATCTGCTGATGAATCTCTTCCCTACTTCATCCAACGTTTCGGGGGACGTATGTACTACACTATTCGGATCTACGTCCATTCTTACACTCAAGAAAGAAGAAGTGGTACTGTGTGTAGTTTTATCGATACTGGTAGTCGTTTTATTCATAGCATTTTACAATCGCATATTCGCAGTTACATTCGATGAAAGCTTTTCAAAAGCCGTTGGAACAAAAGTAAACGCCTGCAATATCTTTATCGCAGTGATAATCGCAGTCATCATAGTACTTGCCATGAACCTGGTAGGGTCGCTATTGGTATCTGCACTTATCATCTTCCCGGCGCTATCATCCATGAGAGTATTCCGGAGCTTTTTATCCGTAACCATATTCTCGGCGCTCCTTTCGGTGGCGTGCTCTTCTTTAGGACTGATACTCTCCATTCTGTATCCTGTACCTGTTGGCGCAACAATCGTTGCCGTTGATATTACAGCATTCATCATATGCATGATAGTGGGAAAGGTAACGGGACGAGGATGAAAAACAGTATTTTACCCTATATCTGCCTGATCTCTCTGACAGTATGCGGATGCGGATCGGACATCACATCAAGGCCTGCCGCAAATAATACAAATACTATAGAAGGCGTAGTAGCTGCTTTATCAGGAAACAGTGCTGCCTCTGCCACTGACGGAGTTACGGATGCTGCCTGGGACTACTATCCCGAGGCGGATACTGCTTCCGCAGTTTCAGGCGATGCCTCTGTCTCACAGGATGCGTGGGCATATATCGACCCCGAGGAGTTTCCCACCGGAGATGTTATTGATCTGACCCAAATGTCTGCAAATATGGTTTATGCCACAGTACTGGATATGTTTACCGTACCTTCCGAATACGAAGGCAAGACCATTATCATGGACGGCACTTTTTCACTCTTTAGCAATGAACAGACCGGAACATTGTATTACGCATGTATCATAAAAGATGCCACCGCATGCTGCTCACAGGGTATGGAATTTCTGCTTAAGGGGAATGCAAAATATCCGGATGACTATCCGGAAGTCGGAGATTACGTAAAAGTAACCGGAACCTTTGAATTATATGAAGAAGACGGTCTTACATACTGTCATCTGGCTAATGCCGTAATGGATGAAACTATTCCTCAGGGCGACTCTGCACAAACACCTTGATATACCTGTCTTCACAGGCACAATGCCCCGTATCTCCATGGGATATATCCGTTCTTACGAAACCGTTCTTCTCATAGAATCTCTTCGCACGGTTCATATTTTCACAGGTTTCAAGATAGCAGGCTCTGTACTGAAGCTTAGCAAAAGTAAGCGCGTGATCGAGAAGTAACTGTCCCAATCCGGTACCCCGCATATCTTTCCTTACATACAGCTTCTGCAGCTCGCAAACATCAGATTCCCCTGTCAGCGTACCTATCCCGCAGCTCCCCACGATCGTACCTTTTTCATCTAATGCAACCCAGTAACACGCAAACGGTTCCCTGTCCTTATATACTTCAGATAATCTCCCCAGCATCGGATCGGCCCAGGCCGTCCCCTCATGATCTGCACCGTACTCAATAAGACAATCTCTTATCAGCCTCTCTACCTCGGCATTGTCTTTTGATCCGATCTTTCTGATATTGAACTCTGCCATATCTTTCCTCCGATCTTAGGATATTACACACCGGAAAACTCTTCTCTTTTCTCTTTTCTCGGGATTAATTAGAAATATTACCACCAACTGTGCGAAAAGAAAACCAATTTTGATACTATATCATACTTTTCTAACAGGCTCATCTTTGTGATAATTATCATGTTCCAGGAAAACATATAATAATTAATCCAAACGGATCGGAGGACTCACATGGACTTACTTACCGCAAATTCAGACAGGATCACAAGGAATTATCTCGACTCACTTCTGATTGAGACACGCTATATCGACAGTACTCTCGCCGATTCACATATGGAACTCTTCGGAGAAAGATTCGATACTCCCATTATGACCGCCGCACTTTCCCATCTGGGAAATACAGCGCCTGACGGAATGAAGATATATGCCGATGGTGCCGCCAAGGCCGGTGCCCTGCACTGGGTCGGAATGGGAAGCTATGAAGAGCTCGAAGAAATAGTATCTACGGGTGCCAGAACCGTAAAGATTGTAAAACCTCTTGAAAACAATGACGAGATCATAAAAGAATTAAAGCATGCCGAAGATGCCGGATGCATTGCGGTAGGAATGGATATCGATCATGCTTTTGACGGCAAGGGAGGATACGACAACGTATTCGGGATCCCCATGAAAGCAAAGACAGCCAAGGAGCTTAAGAACTTCGTTGAGAGCGTAAACATCCCCTTCATCGTAAAGGGTGTGATGAGTCCGTCCGATGCCGCAAAATGCGTCGAGATCGGTGCCGCGGGGATCCAGGTTTCACACCATCACGGAATGATCGATTACTCCGTACCTCCCCTTATGGCACTTCCCGGCATACTGCAAGCAGTAGACGGACGTATCCCTGTATTTGTTGATTGCGGCTTCGAAAGCGGAATGGATGTATATAAGGCTCTCGCTCTGGGCGCCAAAGCAGTAAGCATCGGCAGGCACCTTATGCCATTACTAAAGGACGGTTCGGACGCAGTTGCCGACAGGATAAAAGATATGGATGCCGAGCTTCGCGGTATAATGTGCAGGACCGGAATATCAGATCTTTCTTCAATGGATCCTTCAGTTATTCACAAGACATTATATTAATCTTACGGAGGTTTATCATGATACTCGGACTGTCATCAGGACTCACACACAATACACCTGAGGAATGGGCTAAGAGGCTCGCTGATATCGGTGCAAGAGCTGTAGTCTTTCCCGTAGACTCAAACGCACCGGAAGATGTGATCGCAGCGTATGAAAAGGCAGCTAAGGATAACGATCTTATGATCGCTGAAGTGGGCGTATGGAGAAACACACTCTCTGCCGATCCGGAAGAAAGGGAAGCCTGCATCCGCTATGCCATAGACCAGCTTCGTCTTGCCGACAGACTGCATGCAAGATGCTGCGTAAATGTACTCGGAACTCCCTGCGGTCCCAGGTGGGACGGAGGCTACAGAGGCAACTTCAGTCCGGAAGTCTATAAAGATGCCATCGCAATGATACAGCACATCATAGACTCGGCTGCGCCCGTTAACACCAAATACTCAATAGAATCCATGCCCTGGATGATCCCCACAGGTCCCGATGATTACCTGAAACTCATCGAAGACATAGATCGTCCGGGATTCGGAGTACATCTGGATGTTGTAAATATGATCACTTCTCCTCAAAGATACTTCTTTAATGATGATTTCTTACGCGAATGTTTTGACAAGCTGGGAGGACGTATCTGCAGCTGTCATCTAAAGGATATAAATCTCAGGCAGGAATACACCTTCATGCTGGAAGAGTGTGCCTGCGGCAAGGGTACTCTGGATATAGAATTATATGCAAAACTTGCGTCGGCAGAGGATCCTGATATGCCTATGATCATCGAACATCTGGGCAGTGATGAAGAATACTTAGAGAGCCTGACATACGTGCAGAAGAGACTGGGGATTTAACCGGCTGTTCTGCTATACCCTGTAGGAATCTATACGAAGATATACTGAACAAGGAGCATGTAGCAGATGGTCCCAAGAATAATGCTAAGAAGGGTATTTCTTTTCCAGACGTGAAGTCCGGCTACGACAGCAACTGAGATAGCAGACGGCAGCCACTTACCATAGCTCCGGAAGCTGACATCTCTCAGACAGTAAATGATCAGCATTCCCATGATCGCATAAGGAAGCCTTTTACCAAGATATGTAATGAAATTGGGAACTTTTGCATTCCTCCCAAGAAGCATAAAGGGCAGAAAGCGAAGCAATACTGTCACGCCGGATATTACAATGATAATCGATAACGAATGCATATTCATTCAGGTATTCCTTTCTGTATTATTTCCGGATAAGTAAAAAACGGTGGACATCAGAGATATCAGTATCATCGCAGGTATGAGGAAAATACTGCTATCGAATATCAGCAGACACAAAGCCGCCGAGCCTAATCCTGTCAGCGCAAAGCGATGTTCCTTTGACGTGAGCCACTGCTCCACGAATACCGTTACAAAAAGGGCTGTCATAGAAAAATCTATACCCTTGGAATCGAAATCGATCAGGCTGCCCACAAGCGCTCCGATCGCTGTTCCGGCGATCCAGTACAGATGATCGAAAAGAGTCACAAAAAAACAATATCTCCGGATGTTCTTTTTATCCTTCGGATACTCTTTATCCTCACAAAGCAGGGAAAATGTCTCATCTGTCAGACCAAAGATAAGATACGGCTTAAACAAACCCATATCTTTATATTTAATTATCATAGCGATCCCGTAAAAGAGATGTCTGGCATTTACCATCAATGTCATCAAAGCGGCATACCACAGAGATACACCATCGGTAAGAAGACTCACCGCAACATACTGCATTGAGCCCGCATAGATCAGTATACTGCTTCCGACAGACAACACAGGGGCGTATCCCTTATCATCCATCAATATCCCGAAGCCCATACCCAGTATGATATATGCTGCCATAACCGGCAGCGTTTTTACAAATGCTTTTTTTATGATCATTTACTCTTACAGATCAAATCCGTCGTAACAGGTTCAAAAACAACCGGATGTTATAACACCGGTATTAATACCCTTCAATATTTTTTTCTTACGTATTTTATACTGTTATGTCTTATCTTAGCAAGTCCACTATCGCCCATGCTACAAGTGAACATCAGTTCAAAAAGTGGTATCATTATAGTTGTGTCCGGGTGGACAAAAATATGAAAAGGAGATTAAATCTATGAACAGTACAAAGAAGTACATTGCAGAATTCATCGGAACATTCACACTTGTATTTATAGGCTGCGGTACGGCTATGCTTGTCGGATGTGATGCCGCATCAGGAAGCGGATATCTTCTCACCGCCCTTGCCTTCGGTCTTGCCATTGTAGCTTTGGCTTACGGCGTAGGAAACATCTCCGGCGGACATGTCAATCCGGCGGTATCTTTAGGTGTTCTTCTTACAGGCGGAATGACAGCAAAGGATTTCTGCGGATATGTTATCTCACAGGTACTCGGTGCAACAGCAGGTTCATTCGTCCTCTATGGTATCTTCTCTATGGGAGGAGTTGAAGACAAGACAGGCGGTCTCGGAACCAACGGTCTTGGTGGCGTAAGCGGAAGTGTCGGAGCAGGCTTTATCGTTGAGATCATACTTACATTCCTTTTTGTACTTCTCATTCTCGGAGTAACTGCAAAGAAGTTCAACCACGGATCCTTTGGCGGTCTTATAATCGGTCTTACGCTTACAGCTATCCATATCATCGGTATCGGACTTACCGGCACCAGCGTTAATCCCGCAAGAAGCTTTGGTCCTGCACTGGTCGCTGCTATTACAGGCAATACTGCTCCAATTGCTGTAGTATATGTATTTATACTTGCTCCCCTTATAGGAGGTGCACTCGCAGCCCTCTGCCATAATTATTTCGTAAAAGAGAAATAAAGGATCATCAATAAAAAAACTGCCCGCAGGTGTGTGACAACACGCTTGCGGGCTTTCTTTATTTCATCGATCTGGAATTATCCGTTTTCATTCTAAACCACGGAGTTTTTCGACCTCTCAAGCACATCACGGTATCCCGGGAGATATTGCACGGCGATGATATTTTCAGGATGTGCCAGCGTCAGATACAGTACGATCACGAAGAACCACTCCAGCGGTTTCATAATGAAATACACAATATCACAGGCTGTTTTCGTACGGATGCATCTCGCAATGGGAAATCCGTATTTATCGTAAAAATTGCGTATCACACGGTGCAGGCGAGGTATCTTCCACTCGAGTACCAGTTCAAACGCATTGGCGATCTCTAACTGCCGGTTGACCACCACCCGGTGTCCATGGCGTTCACCCATACGGAGCGGTTTCACCACTTTCTCATGACCACCTGCTGCCACTGTGCACAGATAATGCTCATCCACCTCTACATTCGGAGGAGGGATCATCTGTGACAGATTCCAGTCTGCCGTCTCAGTCCATGTCGCGATCAAAGCATCAGGACGTTGTCCTATCAAAACAGAAATCCCCAGAATTACCCCCAAAAGCGGAAGCATAAACAGTAATGCCATAAGCGGCCAGCGCTCCGCCTTTCCTAAAAATCCCCTGTGCCATTTCGATCCGGAGAGACCGGTTCCTCCAGGCAAATCCTGCTCTTCACCGACAGCATTCCATTCGATGATCTTTTCTCGGATCAGTGCACACATCATAATGATCAGATTGACAGGAAGCACCATAAGCGGGAAGGTTAATTTGTCTCCCTTATCTGTCGGAAAAATATGTACACACCATACCACACAGCTTATAGCCGCAGGGTACATCGCCGCGATGGAAAGTACCGAGACTAAAGGCGGTGTATTCTCCATCTTTCTCACAGCCAGTATCAGAAACCCGGCTGCGCCGATCAGCATAAGCACAACATAGATCCCCACTGTCTGTGAATTAAGGATCTCATGAACCTGAGAATTTATCAGCTGCTCATTCCATGGTTTATCCGTCACATCCTCAAGGACGCCCAAAAATATCAGACTTAAAAATAATCCCAACGGAACCGTCAGGCCCCAGCACAATCGCTTCAATTTCATCCCGGAAAAAATAAGCCCGCATATGTTTCCAATACTCAATATCACAGGTGCCGATAATGATAAAATAATTATGAAAGCACCGACCATGATGATCAGTATTTTTTCGGGCAATCTCATCAGTTCTGCCATTTTCTCTCCTGCGCCGTCAGTAGGTCTTTCCTTCCGTAACTGCTTAAGATATCGCCCGACTCAAAGGAATATCATAATTCCAGGGACTTATCTCCTCATATGCATGTGCAACTGCAAATACATCTTCATCCATAAATCTCTTCCCTATGATCTGCATTCCTACGGGGAGCCCAGACTCTGTAAGTCCTGCCGGCACGGATGCTGCAGGATTCCCGGTGAAATTCTCAAAGAATGTCTCGCAAAATCCGATCAACGGCTCTATCGCTCTTCCGTTCAACATCTCCGGCCCCTTTGTATTGCCATCGGCGACATTCTTTACCGGGGGACAGATGGTCACGGGCGAAACTATAATATCATATTTTTCAAATATATTCTGCTGTTCATCAAGGATCTCTGTTCGGAGCTCGTTGAAATATCTGTAATCCATGATTGAAGATCTGAGAGCTTCCTCATTCCAGTAAATGAACTCTTCCGGAAGCTCATCACGATGATCTCTTACCAGATCGAAGCCTTCTTTCTTCCACAGCTCCATATCAATGGCTGTATCGATACAGATGCTTCTGCACCAAAGCTTTGCAAAATCATCCTGTGAATGCTTAAAACCGAAATGAACCTTCTCCACCACCGCGCCTGCTTCTTCAAGTCTGTGGGCTGCAGCTTCAACAACAGCCTCCACTTCGGGATCCACAGTAAAGATATCGAAATCAGCTGTAAAAGCGATCTTCCAATCTTTGATGGGGCGTTTCATCAGCTCAGTAAAATCTCTCCTGTCACGATCGAGACTCAGGGGATCACGCGGATCGTAATAAGCCATGTGATTTAACATCACCGCGCTGTCCAGAACAGTCTTTGTTATCGCTCCGTTAAAACAATACGGATGAGTCGCCATCCATCCGTCAGGACGACATACACTTGGAATGGTGCCTACAGATGCTTTGAAGCCAAAGCATGAACACCATGCCGACGGAATACGTATTGATCCGCCACCGTCAGAGCCTTCCGCTATTGGCACAAGCCCGTCCGCAACTGCTGAAGCTGAGCCCCCGGAAGATCCACCGGAGTTGTAGTCTGTGTTGAAGGGATTCCTCGTAGGACCGTAGAGCTTATTATCGCATGTTCCGCGAAAAGCGAATGCCGGTGCATTGGTCTTGCCCACGGCAATGGCACCGGCCCGAACCGCAGCATCATAGAATACAGAATCAGCGGTATCCTCCATGATAAGCGACTTAACTCCTCCATGACTGTTAGTCCATCCCTTTTTTGAAGGAAGGAAATCTTTAAGTCCTACCGGAACAGCCGCCAAGGGTCCTATACTCTCCCCGTGAGCCATGCGCTCCTCGAGCTTTTGGGCCTCAACTCTGGCTTCATCAAATTTTGTATAAACAAAAGCGTTGATCCCGGGATTACGCTTTTCTATCCTCTCCGCGAAATAGTCTATGACTTCCGTCGGAGTGATGTGTCCTGCAGACACTTCTTTTCCCAGTTCAACGCCTGATAATCTTTCAAGTAGCATTTATGCTGCCGCCTTTTTTATTCTGAGATATTCAGCTCCTATGCCTTCCCTCTTCCATGTTTCAGATACACGGTAACCCACCGGTGAGAAGATCGCCTCTGCCAGGAGCTCGATCAGCATGGATGTTGTGGAACAGATGATGACCTGGGTCCAGTTCCATCCGAAAAAAACGTGGGATACAAGTGCGGAAAAGACAAAATTATCAACCCACTGACCGATGGCAGTTGAAGTGTAACTACGGATAACAAATCCCTTTATGCCGCCCCTGTCAGTCTTCCTTCCGATCATCTCATTAAGGATCGAATTGACCACAGAAGATAAGATCATCGCTATGGATGAGCCAAGTACCACATACCATGCGCCGCCAAATGTATCATTCAGTCCCGCATTGATATATTCTCCTACAGCCGGATCACCCGCGCTGTAATAAGCCGCCCATCTGCCGGGTGTCATTGATAAAAGCTTAAAGATGATCACAGTAACAACGTTTACAAACATTGCCAACATTGAGATCTTGATGGATGCCTTTGCGCCGAACCGCCTGCATATGCAATCCATACATAAAAAGGAGATCCACGAAAGAGCCAGACCGCAATTGATACAGAAATAAGTTGAAGCATACAGTTCTTTGCCCGCCACGAGATTCATGCAAACAACCGACAGGATGAAGATCGAAATAACCATAGATGGTACGTTTCGCAGAAGGACCCTGTAATCCTCCCATTCTTTCTTTAAGTATTTCATTATATTCTCCTTTGGTTTTGATATTTTACAAGCAGGATATCGGACCCGAACTGCTTGTCATGCCACATTCAATAAACACATGCAGTGAATATTATAACGCTTAAGGATTTAAAAGCAAGGCTGAAAATCACTTAAATATCTTCGGTGCAAATTTACCGATCATTTTGTCTGACAGAATAAAATATCCCGCCGTCAGCAATATTATAAACGGAGCAAGTATAAATGCCGGCACTTTGAATATAAGAAGTATCACCCAGAACACAAACCAGATAAAGCCGGAAAGATAATAAAACGCTGCTTTGATATTCTTAACATTCTCCTCAAAAGGCTGCATGAGATAATGAAGAGTCATGAACCTTACCGAATAAAATGCCATTGCAGCAAATATGATCAGTATATTCAAAACACTCTGAAAATGATAATCTTCTCCTCCGGTGAGGATCGCAACCACTATTGAAAAGATCGCGATGATGATGGTCAGAGGAAGATTATACTTAATGACCGACAGCACTCTTAAACGGTACATTTTCATCATCGCCTCGGGTTTTCTGTAAAATGAGTATTTAAGCAGCACCGAATCACAGTTTTTGTACATGATCTCAGACATAAACATCCCCAAATTGGTGAAAAGAAGTATGAGCATGTAAAATGCAGGATCGGAAATAAAGAATAAATGCATGATCATTTCACCCGGATCATCAGTATACGCAAGTTCCATACGCATAAATAAACAAGCACTCGTTATCCCTGCAAAAGTCATAAGGATTATCCAAGTGGACCTGGAAAACATGGCCCTTGAATGTCTTTTCAAAAACAGTTCATTTAAGTATTTATATCCACTGATATTATTCTGAAGACTATCGGCACGGTCTTCGTGAATACTTATTTTTTTATTCACATCCCGATCTACCGATACCTTACTATTTGCATGACAGCTTTTCCTGTTTATCTCTTTGACAATCTCATCTTTTTCATGTTCTTCGGAAAGGGCATTTCTGTAAAGAGTATACGGAAATCTCTTGATAAGAAGGATTCCGGGCACAAACAGTATCGCAGCAACAATAACCGCGATCACACCGGGATAATAGAGATCATGGTATATAAGAAAGGGTGTTACCGCAAACGCGATGATCAAAAGGATAAAAAGCGCAAAGGAATTAAAAAGTATTCTTAATTCAACTCTGACCGCAGACAATCTCTTACCTTCAGTCTTCCCGGCTTTCTTTATAAAATGCATTTTGAGTTCGTAGAAAGACATCCCGACTCCGAAAGCCGTACTTATAAATCCCATTCCCGCAAATGGTATAAGGATGGCAAGCGGCCAGTGAACGCCTGCCAAAAGTGCTGTAGGAATACCGAAGAGCGTATATCCGATAAAGGTTTTTGCGATCTGATAAAATATGTTGCTCTGAACATATTTCGCAGCATCCATCCCCATATGGAAGACAGCATATTCTCCCGCGGTCGTGATCTTAAATGGATTAAACGTTACCGCAGCGCACAGGGAAACAGCAAGAAATATAATTATATAAGCCGCCCCGGATGAACCCGGTATATAATTTTCGGAAACCATGGTTCCAAAAAACACAAGCGCAAATAAAGAAACCTTCGCGAAAAGTGCTTTAATGATCTCATAGATGACCGACAAAACCGCAGCATATATCTTAAAGAATCTAATGGAGTAGATCTTTTCGGGAATATACTTTCCGATTATGGGAATATGCCTTAACCCATTAAGGATCACATTTACGTTTATTGTATTTTCAAGGATAAGAAGTATCCGGAATGTTTTAAGAATTGTCTGCATCTCTTAAAGCCTCGATAATCTTTTCTTTAAAATCAGAATTGTCCAGATCACTCTTATCAACAAGCTCCAGACGGCCGTGATTTAAGAGTACGATCTCATCGCACAGATCGAGAGCAATATCAAGCAGATGTGTGGAGAAAATCTGAATCCTGCCTTCCTTTTGCTGTCTTAACACCTCTTTCATCTCTTCCGCAACCACCACATCAAGAGACGTCAAAGGTTCATCAAGGAGCATGAGTCTGGGAGCCAGGACTATATTGATGAGCATCTGCATTTTATTCTTGGTTCCGTGGGAATAATCCTTCATCAGACGGTCTCTTGTATCCTGAGGGATCCTGACAATATCCATATACTCGTCGATGGATTTCGGATCTCTGATCACATCGGAATGAATATCGATAAAGAATTTCAGGAACTCTCTTCCCGTCATGAATGCAGGTACGACAGGAGCCGATAATACATACCCTATATCTTCCGCATTCACGCCTTCCTTTTTATCGTTTTCCAGAAAATAAAACTCTCCGGTATCGGATTTCAGATCACTGTTCAAACAGTTAAACAAAGTTGTCTTTCCGGCGCCGTTCCGGCCCAGCAGACCATAAATCTTTCCTTCCTCAAAAGCATAATCTATATCCTTCAAAACCTTATTCATCCCATAGCTTTTGGAAAGATGTGATATTACGAATTTCAATTCTTATCCCCTCTGTCATTTATGCATCAAACAGTATAACACCAAAGATTCAGTCCCTATCGTGTGACCTGTTAAGTCTTTCCTTTAACATGGTATTACGTTTCGTCACGGTCACATTGTTAACTGCACAGGCTAATGCCTTCCTCGTTCCGATCATCACCATTACCTTCTTCGCACGTGTGATACCTGTATATATCAGGTTGCGCTGCAGCATGACATAATGATTCATCAATACCGGCATAACAACTATCGGATATTCACTGCCCTGAGACTTGTGGATAGTAGTAGCATATGCGTGTACGAGTTCGTCCAGCTCCGTTACGTCATATTCTATACTCCTGCTGTCAAAAGTAACCCGCAGTGTCCTGTCCGTCTCAGACACAGCGTCTATGATCCCGATATCACCATTATATACTTCCTTGTCATAGTTATTTTTAATCTGCATCACCTTATCGCCTTCACGGTAAGCAAACCCGCTTCGACGCAGGCACTCCTTTGGCATCAATACCTTGCCTCTTCCGCGGATGAACACCTCACGTTCCGCGGGATTCAAGGCTTCCTGCAACGCCATATTAAGATTCGTGGCACCCACCACGCCACGCTGCATCGGAGTAAGTACCTGGATCTGCGACGGATCGATCCCGTAGTATCCCGGCAGATCATCTTTGACCAGTTTAACAATGCGGGATACCACCTCTTCCGGGTCTTCCTTTTCTATAAAGAAGAAATCAGAGCCTTTTCCGTTGTTGATCTCCGGCAGCTTTCCCTCATTGATCCGATGCGCATTCGTGATGATGCGACTGGTCTGAGCCTGTCTGAAGATTCTGGTCAGCCGCACTACCGGAAAAGCTCCTGAATCTATCACATCACGAAGTACATTTCCTGCTCCAACCGATGGCAGCTGATCGATATCGCCTACCAGTATCAAACGCATGGAAGGCGGTATAGCTTTTAAAAGTGAATTCATCAATATGATATCGATCATGGAACATTCATCTACGATCAGAGCATCACCTTCCAGGGGATCTTCCTCATTTTTACCATACCCCTCCGGAGGCTTACATTCCAAAAGACGGTGAATGGTCACGGCTTCCAGTCCCGTAGCTTCTGTCATACGTTTGGCCGCCCTTCCCGT
This sequence comes from Lachnospiraceae bacterium, assembly GCA_024697065.1. Classification (GTDB taxonomy): domain Bacteria; phylum Bacillota; class Clostridia; order Lachnospirales; family Lachnospiraceae; genus NK4A136. Next base: position 18,808 of record JAILGE010000022.1, on the reverse strand, counting down.
AGGTGCAGCACAAAGGATCCTCAGTCCAAAGGACTTATATACTGATATGATCCCATGGACCGTGGTAGTCTTTCCGGTACCGGGTCCTCCGGTAAGCACCATCACCTTTGCCATGGCCGAAAGTTTAATGGCATCGGCCTGGATCTCGTCATATACCATACCGGTCTTTTTTTCCAAGGCGGAGATATCCACAGACAAAGTATCATCGCCTCTCTCCTGTCTCGCCTTCAGCAGCCCGGTATATAAACGGTCTTCTGCAGGAGATGCGGCCAGTTTTCTTAATTTGGACGCCACTCCTATCTCTGCAAAATAAAAAGGTGGCAGATAAACAGGATCCACGGGCACTCCTTCGTCATTATATTTAACAAGCTCCCGTTCCGGTATCAGTTCTTTCTTCCTCAGCATGTCGTCCATAGTAGCGGCCACAGTGCCTTCACTTGCTTCCAGCAGCTTAACCGCTTTATCGATCAGCTGACGCTTGTCCGCGTAAACATGCCCTTCATCAGACAGTTCGGACAGCGTATACATCAAGCCGCTTCGTAAACGGACATAAGACTCCTTTTCGAATCCCAGCTTCTCTGCGATGCCGTCTGCAGTCTTGAATCCTATACCCCATATATCATCCGCCAGCCGGTAAGGATTTTCCTTCATAACCGGGATACTCTTGTTCCCATACTGCCTGTATATTTTCGCAGCAAAAGAAGTTGATACCTGATGCTCCTGCAGAAAGAGCATGATATTCTTCACTTCCTTCTGTTTCTGCCATGACTCTGCGATCATGGCGATACGCTTGCTGCCTATCCCGTCGATCTCCACCAGCAGCTCCACGTTATCTTCGATCACAGTAAAGGTATCTGTGCCAAATCTCTGCACTATCTTCTTAGCGAACTTCGGTCCCACACCCCGGATGAGTCCGGAGCCAAGGTATTTCTCCATTCCGTATACTGTCGCAGGAAGTGTTTCCTCCCAGTTCTCAGCCGCAAACTGTCTGCCATACTTTGGATCTACTTTCCAGTTTCCCTCCACTAAAAGAACTGCTCCGACATTCGCATCCAAAAGATTCCCTACAACGGTCACGAGATCACTGTAATCCTTCACTCTGCATTTTAAAACAGAGTAACCGTTCTCAGGGTTCTGATATGTGATCCTTTCTACAACACAACGTATCTTAATCACTTTTTATATCCCACATTGATCTGTTCGCGAAAATCTTTACCGGATCCTTATCGTTCTGCCTTTAATAAGATATCATGTTTTTATGCCAATCTTTATCAGGTATGTATTTCCTAACCTGCGCAACATCGCAAAACGTTATTAATTCATGAATTATTATACTTGCAAAACGGATATTTCCAAAGCGTCCGATAATGCATCCGGTAATGAATCCGCTGTATAAAAGATTGTTGCAAACAGATCCTTCGCGTGGTAGGATGATCGCAAAGCAGAATATTTCTTCAGCGCAAACGCGTGTCAATTATCATGTAATTTCTTACATTTCGAAATTCCTGCTTTATTTCCAACTTTAATTTTTTATGGCAGGAAACGAGAGATGTAATTTTTTCGTCTCCTGCAAACTGTTCCTGAAAGGAGACGGACTGAATGAACAAAACAGAAACAACTGCAGGTAAAAGGCTGATCACTCCCCTGGAGGAGATGAATGTCATCGATGACTTTCTCTTTTATGAGATGTTATACGACGAGAAAACCGGTGAGGAAGTCTGCCGTATCATACTGGAAAAGGTGTTAAAGCGACGCATCGGTGAAGTTAATTTCACTCCGCAGAAAATGATCCCCGGCATATCACAGGAAGCTCAGGGGATACGACTGGATGCTTATATAACTGAAAAAACAGGCGACAGTAGTGCCGGCCCGGATATAATGGTTCATGACCTTGAACCGGATAAAAGAAAATCCAAAAAGGATTATCTTACCAAAAGATGTCGCTATTATTCGGATCTGATAGATGTTCAGATCGTAAATACCGGAGTAGAGTACGAGAAGCTCCCGGAGGTGGTGATAATATTTATCCTCTCATATGATCCTTTTGACAGTGGAGATATGTATTATGAAGCCAAAAGTATGTTAAAGACACATCCTGATATTCCGTACGATGACGGGGTCAGGAGGATCTATCTCTATACGGACGGAAAACTTCCCGAGAATCCGGATGATAGTGACATAAAGCTGAAAAATCTATTACAATATATAAGAAGAAGTACCGAGGAAAATATAACAGACGAAACAACAAGGCGTCTGGATGATATCGTAAAGGCCACCAAACATAAGAAAGATGTGGGGATCAGATATATGAAGAGCTGGGAACTGGAACGCGAGCTGAAAGAAGAGGGCCGCGAAGAAGGTCGTGAAGAAGAGCGCGCCAATACGGAAGCTGAACGCCGCCGCGCTGACGCTGCCGAGGCGCAAGTTGACCAAATGAAAGCTGAATTAGCAAAATATAAGGAGAAGTTTGGTATAATTTAGCATCTTGATGCCCGATAAAATCCCCCACTCTGCAGATGCATGATGGGGGATTTTCCTGGAATAGTTTTCACATTTCATTTAATTAGCAAGAGCGTGCTCATATCACCCGTATCTTTTACTCCCCAACACACCACGGGAATACACAGGTATTTATATTTGCCAGCCACGTGCTGCCGTTGCGGCGTCTGACGGTCAGTGGCGTTACTGTTACAGAGTTCTGGCTCTTCACCTCCGGTTCTCCTGTACTGTCGGCAGCGGATCCCATGGCGCTTATTACATAATTCCTGCCATTCACTGTACCCAGGTAGATCATAGTATGCCCTGACATGTAGAGCGGTGTTCCCGGAGTGATGGTTGATATCACTGCTGCCTTATTTATCTCATCCAGTTCGGATATATCTACTGCGGTCCCGGGTACGCACTTTTGCCAGTTGGTATTTCTGGGCATCTCCAGGCCGAAGCACTTATATACATTACGGATTAATGCCGAGCAGTCTACCGAATCCAGCATGCCTCCCCAGCCGTAGGTATCCCCCAGATATTCAAAAGACAGATAAAGTATATTTGCGGATGTCATCGGCACGAAACCGATGCTTACAGATTTATTCTGACCGATAAGGGCGATCTGTCTGACACATTTTCCATTCTCATCCCTGGCAGGAATATATACTGCTATATTATTCCATGTGCCTCTGACTCCGACAGCATCCGGGATCTCACTTTCCGGCACGAGCTTCAGCACTGTGCCCATTGTAAGCTTCAGTTCCGATGTTGCAGGAGTATAGTAGGATTCGGGCAGTGTGAAATAATCCGTAGTCACTACCGCGAAATCACGTCCCGAAATATCTACCTGCCAGTAGTCCAGCCACTCTGCCTTGCTGCCGCATATGGCCATATCCTCTGCAATGACCCATCCCTGTACATTTGTAGAGTAGCCATAGTAAAAGAGTATATTTCCCACGGTTGCCGCCTGCTTTACCACGAATGGTTCCCCTACCCGAAGCGACGATATCACCACTTCATTATCGGAGTCCATGGCGCTATAGCCTATATAATCTTTAGCAGGCACGGAAAAGATCTGAGTCTGCTCCACAGCCAGTACATAGAGAGGCACTCTGTTACCTGTCCATGCTGTAGTAAAGACATCATTTGCCATGAGGCCGTAGTATACCGACTGATCCACCTGAACACCATTTACGAATGTCGTCCTTTCCGGTGCCGATGCCAGAACTTCATTTGCCAGGCTGTCACGCAACTTCGTGGCATCATAATTTCCATCCATGGCTGTCAGGTCGTTCATATTGCAATCCTTAGTCTCAAGAGCCCTGCGGTTGTAATTGTCAATCTGAGCAGGAGTCATCAACACATCCCCTGCCGTATCCTGTTCCAGACTCACCCAGTAATATGCTGTGCACATCTCAGGCGTTACAGTGCTTTCCATCCCGGTATATGCAAGTGCTTTTTCCGGACTTACTGCCAGACATGACAGAACGATCACAAATGCAAGAAATGATACACCGATCCTTTTGATCAAAGTCTTTTTTGCGACAGTTTTTTTCATTGCAACCTCCTTCACCCATGAAATACAATCTTAACCTATGATAATACTATCACATCCTCAGGATTTGACGAGACGTTAGTCGTACCGGCAAAAGTGTTATAATAGATGCGTGTCAGCCCAATCATTCCTTATACGGCGGACACAAAGGAGGATATAAAACTATGAAAAACAATAACAGATTATCAAGTTTCTCAGGACTTACAGTAACTGCTGTTTTAATGATCTCTGCTTTAAGCGCATGTGGGAAGGACACACCTGCACAGCCCCCTGTTATCGATACTGAAACAGAGAGCACCACTCAGGCACCTGAAGCAGATGCTGCCGCTACCGAAGCTGCTGCCACTGCTGCCACAGAAGCAACAGCAACCGAAGCACCTGCTGATGTTACCGACACTGAAGCTCAGGTCGGAATGGCTAATCCCTGGGTTGAGATCACTGAGGATGAAGCCAGAGAGCTCTGCCCCAGACTGTTTACACTTCCTGACGGTGCAAGCGTGCAGGAATGGTACAAGTGCGAGGAGCTCGCAGATACTGATGCGAATGTAGGTCCTTTAGTACAGCTTAGTTTCGAAAAGGGTGGTAATAATTTCACGGCAAGAGCCCAGTACGGTGCCAAAGAAGATGATGATATATCCGGTCTCTACGTAGACTGGACAGTAGGACCCGAAGATGTGACTCTGGCTAACTGGGGCGAGGGCCACATGAAAGGCAAAGCCTACCGCTCTATTGATGAAACGGGGTATGTGGATCTCATTACATGGTACGACGTAGAGATCGGCATCAAATATTCACTTTCCGTTGCAGCCGCAGACCTGGATGGATTTGATCTCCAGGCGGTTGTCGAGCAGATGTATTGTCCGGATAATGAGCCTTATACAGGCGAGTAAGATCAGGGAAACGGTGCGTACTCTTTATGCCTAAACTGCAACAGATAGTGATAGTTGAAGATGACAAGGACCTGGCAAATGGTCTGTGCAAAGCTCTTAAAGATGAAACAAGGAGTATTGTATCCTGCGAGGATCTGTCAAGCGCGAAGGATCAGATCTTTCTGACAAATCCCTCTCTGGTAATACTGGACATCAACCTCCCCGATGGGAACGGTCTGGATCTGGTAAAAGAGATAAGGGATAAGTGTCTTCCCGTATCCGTCATTCTCCTCTCAGCCAACGATACCGATTCGGATATAGTCAGAGGGCTTGAACTCGGTGCGGACGATTATGTCACCAAGCCCTTTTCACTCAGCATTTTGCGGGCAAGAGTCGCTACTCAGTTACGAAAGTTCGAAAGTACGATCCCGGAAAATGTCATCTCTATCGATGATTACTCTTTTGACTTTGACAGGATGATATTTACCGTATCAGGAGAGGAAGTATCCCTCAGCAGGATCGAGCAGCGCCTCTTAAAGCTCCTTGTGAGCAACAGAGGCATCACCCTTTCAAGGGAAGATCTGACGGACAGACTCTGGACGGATGGTGCGGAATATGTGGATGAGAACGCTCTTTCCGTAGCCGTCAAAAGGCTCAGAGACAAGCTTTCGGCCAGGGATCGTATAAAAACCGTCTACGGTCTGGGATATATGTGGGTAAAGAGCGATGAGTGAAGCACTTTTGATCACGGCATTTGCGGTCGCTATCGCGATCCTTCTCTATGCTCTTTACAAAGAATACAGGACAGATCAGATGATCGACCGCATGCAGGATATGCTTGATGAAGCTATCCGCGGAGACCATGTCGAAAAAGAATTCAGCGAGACTAAGCTCTCTAAATTTGAATCCAAGCTCGCAGATTACCTTCAGTCTTCATCTCTTTCTGCGGATAATGTGAAGAATGACAGGGACAAGATCAAAACACTTATATCCGATATTTCCCATCAGACCAAGACACCTATCACCAATCTCCTGCTCCACAGTGAGCTCTTAAAAGAATCCGAATTAAGCGAAGATCAAAGAGACAGTCTCAGCGCCATTGAGAGTGAAGCGGAAAAGCTCAGATTCCTTGTTGATGCGTTAATAAAGCTCTCCCGGCTGGAAAACGGGATCTTGGAGCCTGAGCCAAAAAACGATGACCTCTCAAGACTTGTTAAGGAAATCGGCAATGCAATGAGACCCAAAGCCGAAGGAAAAGGACTCTGTCTTAATGTAACGGATAAAAGCGAGCAGGCATGCTTCGACTACAAATGGACGCTGGAAGCGGTTAACAACATAGTAGACAATGCCGTCAAGTATACGGAAAAAGGCGGTATTGATATCACCTTTAAGTCTACGGAGATGTTTGCCTGTATCAGTGTAAAGGATACCGGCATCGGTATGGCAGAAAGTGATATACCTAAGATATTCTCACGCTTCGGACGTTTGCAATCCTCAAGAGAAAAGGAAGGCGTGGGTATCGGTTTATATCTGGCAAGAGAAATAATCACGAAAGAAGGCGGATATATCAAGGTTAAATCTGCTCCCGGCGCGGGATCCGAATTCCTGATCTATCTGAAAAAATGATCTTTATCCTGCATGTCATTTCAGATTCTTTCAAAACTGAAAGAATTCAGTTTGCTCCCGAAAGAATCCTGAAAGAATCGGATGCGATAATCAGTGTGTGGAGGAAAGCTCTACACACTTTTTCTTATAAGCGAGGTTTACCATGAGTATTTTGAAAGCAAGAAATCTAAAGAAAGTTTACGGGAAAGGTGAAAGCTGTGTACGCGCTCTTGACGGAGTCGATCTGGAAGTTGAAAAAGGTGAATTCCTGGCAATAGTCGGAACATCTGGAAGCGGGAAGTCCACCCTGCTCCATATGCTCGGAGGTCTTGACAGACCTTCTTCCGGCAAGGTCATCATAAACGGTTCGAATATTTTTGATCTGAAAGATGATGCATTGACTATATTCAGAAGAAGAAAGATAGGATTTGTATTCCAGTCTTTTAATCTGGTACCGGTATTAAATGTTTATGAAAATGTGGTCCTTCCCCTGGAACTTGACGGCGAAAAGGTCGATAGGGCTTTTGTTGATGAGATACTGGATACTTTAAGACTCACTTCCAAGAAGGAATCACTCCCGAATCAGCTTTCCGGAGGACAGCAGCAGCGCGTTGCCATAGCACGTGCTCTCGCTTTCAGACCTGCCATCATCCTTGCGGATGAACCCACCGGCAGTCTTGATTCCAAAACAGGTCAGGATGTTCTCAACATGTTAAAGATCTCTGCGGAAAAGTATTCACAGACCATCATCATGATCACTCACAATGATGAGATCGCCCAGATGGCAGACAGGATCATCAGGATAGAAGACGGCCGTATAGTATCGGCGTCTGAAAGGAGATGATCTGTCCCATGAGAGTTAATAACAGAAAATGCATAAACAGAATTGCGGGAAGATGTCTTTTCGCAAACAAAAGGCGAAATATCATTACCATAGCTGCCATAATCCTTACGGCAGTGCTTTTTACTTCACTCTTTACCATCATGCTCTCAATCAATGCTTCCTATGAGACAAGTATCTTCAGGCAGCTTGGCGGATATGCACACGGAACCTTCAAGGATGTTACAAATGCACAGGAAGATAAACTGATCAGCCATCCATATATAAGTGCATATGGGGAGAGGATGATCCTGGGAGAAATCGCAGAAGAGCCATTTAATAATCAGTCTGCGGAGATCAGCTATATGGATGAAAATACCGCCAGGTGGTCATACATAGAGCTTGAAGCCGGTCATCTCCCTGAAGCAAAGAATGAGATCGCCATGGATACGGAAGCTTTAAAACTCCTGGGGTATAGACCTGTACTCGGTGAACAGATCGATCTGAGCTTTAATATGTTGGGAAGCAATGTCGACGAGCAGGTTTGTTCCGATACTTTCACCCTGGTGGGATACTGGCAGTTCGACATGCTCTCCCCCGCACACTTCATCAATGTTTCCAGGGAATATGCCGACTTCTTTTCAGCAAGGGCAGAAGTGCTTGGCCTTGATCCCATAAGAACAGATATCGATGTGATGCTTCATTCAAGTATCGCTGCATCAGATCAGATGACAGCTGTAATTGAGGATTCAGGCTTTACAGCCGGGGACAGCAGCAGCGATGAAAGCATAAGATTCGGAGTAAACCCCGGCTATACTACATCTGTACTGGAAGGAGGCGATGCGCTGGAATTCATCTTACCCATGGCCGCATTCCTTCTCCTTGTGATCTTCACAGGATATCTGATCATTTATAACGTATTTCAGATCTCTGTAGCCACAGACATCAGATTTTACGGTCTCTTAAAGACCATCGGCACCACAGGTAAACAGCTTAAGAGAATGATCAGGATCCAGGCCCTTGTGCTTTGTGCGATCGGTATCCCCGCAGGTCTTCTTTTGGGATACATGGTCGGAGCAAACTTAACACCTGCTGTTCTAAATACAACGACCTATGGAGGAAATTCCGTTACTGTAACTTCCTCACCTGTAGTATTTATAGCTTCCGCATTTTTTGAACTGATCACTGTCCTGATATCCGTGTCAAAGCCCGGTCGCATGGCCGGAAAGGTATCCCCCATGGAAGCTTTGCGATTCAACGACGGCGGTTTTTCCGGGCGGAAGAAAAAGGCCACAAAGGGCGCCAGGGTTACACAGATGGCTGTAGCCAATATAGAGAGGAACAGGAAAAAGACTGTAATTGTCTTTGTTTCTCTCGCTCTTTCTCTCGTGCTCTTAAATACCGTATATATGCTTGTGGGAGGTTTTGATTCCGAAAAGTGGTTATCCACTTCCACCTCAGCGGATTTTATCGTAGGCAAAACACCTTACTTTAAGTTCCAGATGGCCGGTCAGAATTCCATTACAGAAGATGAGATAAGCTTAATTAAGGAAAATGTCGAGGCAGTCAATGACGGAACCGCATATGTCTTAAATGAGGTTCCACTTATAAAGCTGAACGATAAAGGATACAGATGGTATCAGGAAAATCAGCCCGGAATGCTGTCCGATCTTTTTTCTTACAACGGTTCATATTATATGGACAACTTCATGGAAGGAATGGATAATGCGCTGATAGATAAGGTGACTGTTTATGAAGGAGACATTTCCCTTCTTAAGGATAAAAGCAAAAGGTATATTGCACTGATCACTCACAGAGACGAAAACGGTTCTTATACTATTGACGAAAATGCACCGGGCATTGGTGACACCGTCACTCTGGGTATGTCCGAATCCATTGAATTTATTGATACAAGGACCGGTACCCCTGCAACTGATCCTGATATAAATGCATCCGAATATTTATCCGCAGAATGTACCGGCATGAGCGAGTATGAATATACAGTCTGTGCATATGTTTATGTTCCTGTTGATATCAGCCTCAGAAGCAGTTCCTTTGGTTATGACGGCATCATCTCATCAGATCATATGAAAGAAGATTTTGGAGACAGCACAGTGCCCTTATTCTACGCTTTTGATACCGGATCAGATGATGCGGAAGCTGATGCCGAGAGCTTTTTAGAAAAACTCAGCAATGAGAATAACGGCATTACTTACGAAAGCAAGGCTGTAAGACGTTCCGAGTTCGATTCATTCAAAAGGATGTTCACGCTGCTTGGCGGGATGCTCTGTCTAATCATCGGAGCTGTGGGATTATTGAATTTCTTTAATACAATAATGGCAGGGATACTTGCCAGGAAGAATGAAATTGCTGTGCTTCAGGCTATCGGAATGACCGGAAAACAGGTTAAGACAATGCTCATGACCGAAGGCATGATATACTCTTTCGGTTCGGGATTGATAGCACTTGTGATATCTCTTCTCTTCGTACCTGTGGTAAATGCAGTGGCCTATGATGTCTTCTGGTTTTACTCAAAGCACATATCCGTAACGCCGGTTTTACTCGTACTTCCGCTCATGGCACTGATCGGAATCTGCGTTCCTCTGATATCATATATTAATATATCAAAAGCAAGCATCATAGATCGCATCAGAGAGATAGGGCAGTAAGGGATACAGCGCCTTTTAACCCCCTCCCCGGGTTGTGTGTGCCCAGGTACTGTGATAACCTCAGATTTAAGTCTGTATATAATAATATTGGGAGGTATAGATATGGCTTGTTTTACAGTACCTGTTGCAGAGGCGATCGTTACAACAGCTATCACAAAGATCGTAAAGTCAAAAGAGAAGGCAGGAGAAAGCAGCTCAAAGGGCGAAGTGATGAAGGTCAAGCTCTCCGAAAAACTTTCATGGCTCAACAAGATGCTCCTTGGAGGCTCAGCACTCTTAGCATTTGAACATGTATGGCATGGTGAAGTTATCCCTGCTTTCCCTTTCCTTACTGCAGTGACTAACGGAGAGACATCTGAGATGCTGCACGAAATGGGAACCGTGGGCGTGACAATGTCGGTACTGGTAACGCTGGTATGGGTAGGAATGGTAGCAATATCATCTGCTCTTGAGAAGCGTAAGACGGAAGATACCGTAACCATGGGAGGTGTAAGATCATGACATTACTTGTGACTGTTTTCGCTGCTGTTATCTGCAGCATACTCTGGTACAAGGGAGCCCCCAAGGATGAAATGCGTCTGAGCTCACTCTGCTTCATGCTGTGGGGCGCATCGATAATGTGGTTTGTAGATGCTATATTCGAATACGCCGAACTCGGTGCTGAGTTCTTCAACGTAGCCGGAGCAGACATGTTAAATGATCTCTATCTCGGCTTATCCGTCATTGCACTGGCACTCATCATCTGGATCGTTACTCTCTTTATCAAGGATCCCAAGGGTATCGTAAGAGCAACTATAATGAAAAAGAACTAATGCGCTAAAAAGGGGACGCACCTGCATCCCCTTCGTGTGCCTGATCTGCTTATGCAAGCAGCAATTATTCATCACGCCAATTTCCGTAATAGTTGACTTTTACAGATAATATCCATGTTTTAATGAATACAGCACCAATGATATGCAACTATCCTTCCTGTAACCGGATTGGCCAAAAGGCAATGTGTACTATGACCAGCTCCAATAGGATAATAATCTAATACCTGATAATCTCTGATGTCATCATCTATAACTTTCTCAAATGGAGCATAAACCGGAAGAATATAGCTATTATCGTAAGGATCTCTCACATCCTCTACTCTCTTCAAATACCAATCCTCAGACCCCTTCGCGAAATAAAGCGCGATATAATCATCATATGATTCCTTTTCGAGCGTAAAAGCATAGATCGACCTGGAAGTAAGCATATCGCTACTATAATAGAATTTCTGATCTTTAGAATCTTCGGGCATATAGTAATCGATCCCAAAATATGCCTCATTTCTAAATTCATCCCACGAATCATATTGCCACTCACCCCAATGATACTTATTCTTTAAATACAACCTCAATCCCACAGGTAATAACACGATAAATAACAATATGATTATCACAGTATACTTACTTTTCTTTTTCTTTTTCATATTTACCTCATCAAATAGAATTCAGTGAGATCCGAAACTCAGATAACTACACTCCGCTTGTTATCAATCCATCAAGAAATCTTATACCTATACGGCCAGAACGACATCGCACTCGAAATCTAACTGCAAAGATTTTTCATGGCTTCTTTTATAGAGTAGCATAATCATGTCGAATTGAATACCTTTTTGGAGATAGACTATTGTCAGTCTTATTGTGATGCCCAGAAATAAAACAAGAGCGATTGAAGCTATAGATATATCCATCGCCCTTGTTAATTTTTGGATGAGCCTCTTAATTGATCAATGTAAACTTAATGACCTTGACCTTGCGGCGGGGCTTTTTATCATTTCTTTGTGTATTCGCGGGAATATGAACTTGTCTGTTTGACTTTCAGTGTCTCCTTTTCTGTATCCAGCGTGAATTCATTTTCTATTCCCTCATCTCCCGCCGGTACTATCGTGAATTTTACCACCGGATCCTCTCCCTCAGGATAATCAAGCTTTAAGATAACGCACTCACCTGTAGTTACCCATTCACCGTTATCGGTCATCTCAAGAATGGTGACCTTCTTCTCATCATCACCGCAGTCAAAGACTATCTTTCCGCATTCATCGTCGTCAATCCACTCTCCGTCCAAGATCTCAAAGATATAATCTTCACTGTACTTCACCTGATGGACAGGCAGGGTGGGCTTTGTCGAACCGCATGCTGTCATGCTTCCAAGCAGGCCCACTGCCATCACTGCTGTCATTAATCCACGTGTCACTCTTGTTTTCATAGTTTTGTTTTTCATAATTTCTTTTATCCTCCCTCTGCGAAGAAAATCTTCGTATATTATTTCTCTGACTTTATCTTATTTCAGTTCCGCCCCATTCTACTACGCTGAATCCTTTACGGTCAAACGTTTCGAATTCCTGCGGTTCCATCTCTACCGGTTCATCCACGCCCTTCCATGCCATCATCACGCGAAGCATGCTGTCCGGGGTATCACCGTCGGCTGTTACTATATCTAACGGGAACATCTCATCATATGAACTTCCCTGGAAGGAAATGATATTATATGCATTTCCCTGCATCCTGGGTGTCCAGTAAACGATGAATTCGTTGTACTCCTCCGGTGTAAGACCGATCTGTGCAAGAGTCTCTCTGAGGAACTCCGCCGTATCCTCACCCTTTACACACCAGCCCTTTGAAAGGTCCGCCTCGCCATATCTGTCTGCTTCCCAGAAAAGGTAGGAATACTCATTTCCGTCAGCATCCGTTATCTTTCCGCCAGGTTCTGCATTAACCTCCCAAGTGTATGTATCACCGCTTGCAACAGGCACCGGCCAGGTCATGATAAGATTAGTATCCTCAAGTGTCGTTGTGAGCTTTACTTTTACCTCTTCACTTTCTTCGGGATAAAGATAGATGACCGGCTTGTCAGTTGTTATATAAGGGTCATGCCAGCCGGTTCCGGTGCCGCACGGTTCTCCGGTGCAAAGATCTTCCGAGATATCTCCCACATCTTTTCTGATATCGTAAATATCCTCGGACATCTCATCAATCGCTTTAGACATATCCTTAATGTCTTTATTTACTGAATTCTTAAGATCCATATTCTGGAATAATACAGCGCCGAATCCTGCCACTCCGAAAACAAGTGTGATCACAGACAGTATGATAGAAGCTCTTCCCTGCGATCTGATCTTCTCAAGATCAGCATTCTGTGTGTTTTCCATTTGAACGGGCTGAATGTAATTGTTATTATCCATATTTCCCTCCCTTACCTTTTTGTTTTAGGTTCCAATAACTATACGTATAATCTCGGCATACTTTATGGGTGAAAAAATAAATTTTATCGTCGCTTATAAAAAAACTCTTCCGACAAAGGAAGAGTTTTCATTCACGACAACTACATCTGAAGGAAAGTTCTTTTTTGACGTTGAACCATATGTGATCGCGCCATCAAAAGAAGAGCAGTGCAATTATCTTCTGTGTCGTGACAGAAGGAAATCTTTATCATTTTGACCGGCCGGAACTGCAGCTTGAGGAATATTTCATCCGTTTCGGAAAAGATGCAACCGTTCTAAAACCCGCATCGCTCAAGGTACGGATCAAAAAGTTTTATTATTATGGTTTAAGAGAATACAGTAAGTGATCATCGTCCCCTGTAGAAAAAAATGAAAAAATATCATAAATCATTTATAATAATCTCCGTGAATTTTAGTCAGGAGAAAGAAATTAAATGAACAGTTCGAGTTCTGAAGATAGAATGATAAAAATGGAATCCATCCGATCCAGAGCAACTATTGCAGCAATACTGCTCGGGAGCGGGGTTATAATTCTTTTTTGTATCATACCTCTCGTACATCCTCACAATACCACAACACTTGGGATCTTAGGTTTCTGCCTTATCATCGCAGGGATATTCTTTTGTTCGAGCTTAGTCGGTGACAATAAAAAGCTTTACAAAGAAACATTTGTAGAGGAAACCATAAAAAAGAACTTTGATAATGTTTTTTATGCCTGGAAAACAGGCTTCGGCAAGGACGATATCATAGACTTCAAGCTATTTAGAAACGGATTAAAATATAAGTCTGAAGATTATCTTAAAGCAACTCACAAAGGAATAAATTTTGAAATGTCGGATATCATGATCGTGCATGATACCTCCAAAGACGGTAAATTCGACACATTTCAGGGAAGAGTCATGGTATTTGATTTTCCCGAAAAAACGATCGAACCGACACGCATTATTTCCAAATCATTTTACAGCCGCAACGGAATAAACGATGGCATAGTTAAGAATTCGGAAAAAGTTGAAACGGAAAATGCAGAGTTCAACAATGCATTTCTGGTTTATTCCACAAACCCACACGATTCATTTTATCTTCTTACGCCGCATTTCATGGAACGTCTCATGGTATTGAAGGAGAAGTACGACAGTATCGCCCTCTGCTTCGAGTATAACAAGGTCATAGTGGCCTTTAATGAAAACGGAAAACATAACGCATTTGACGGCTCAATGATAAATGAAAAACTCCGCTATTCGGAAGAGATCGCCAAAGTTCAGAGCGATATTGATGATTTAAAATGTATAATCGAAACAATAAGATTGATCGGATAAACAATTTTTCAAGCACGATGATATGATCGACCGTATCCGATATCTTTCAAAACAATTTGTTGGAACGCAAAGCAGCCTGCATAAAAAAACAGCCATATCTTCCCGTTTTACGAGGAAAATATGGCCGTTTACAAAGACGTAAAACCTAATTACCGGATGATCGGGATCCTAAGGCTTATAAAAGGCTATGCCCGGCTTCATTATGAATGTCATTCGTCAGATACTATGACCTTATCTGTTAACTTCCTGCCCATTTCATGTCTTGCCTTTCGATTTTCCACAGTATCAAAGATGATGGAAAAATCATAATCCTCCGGATAAAGTGCTTCAGCTTTTACATGGATTTTTACCCTCTTGTGATTGATATATATCTTCTTATTCTGCAGCTGCACTCTCAGGATCCCCTTTTCGTCTACAGGTTCGCAGACTATACCTATCTTCCTATCCGGATAGATCATCACACTGTCACCGATATTGAATCTCTGCATCATCTCTTCTGTGGAATGTATCTTCTTCGCCTTGACGATCTTACTCCCGACATTTTTGTCAGGATTTTTCCTCACGTCATTTTTCGCATCTGCCTTTTCTTCAAGGCGCTCATATCTTTTGTATGCTTCTTTATCGGCAGCCTCATTCCTGCTCAACAAAGCACTTTCTCCATACGCAGCTTCTGCAGCGACCTTCAGCATCTCTTTTGGCATGCCGAGCCTCTCTGCTATATAAAACGCACAGCTTTCTCCGGCTTCTCCGATGATCATCTCATAGGTGGGACGCAGAGTCTCTTTATCAAATGCCATTCTTGCATTTACTATATGTTCTGTCCTTGAAGCATATTCCTTAACTTCAGGATAATGCGTTGTTACCAGGAAGTTCACTCCGCTCTTTCTTAGTTCTTCCAGTATTGCGACAGCTATTCCCATACCTTCCGCAGGATCCGTTCCCGAACCGAGTTCATCCATTATTACAAGACTTTCATGATTCACCTTTCCGAGGATATCCAGCACATTTTTTATGTGTGCCGAGAAGGTCGAAAGGTTCTCTGAAAGATTCTGCCCATCTCCTATATCTGACAGATAGTTGCTGTTCATGCATATATCAGCTTCCCCGCAGGCAACATGCAGTCCGCACTGAGCCATATAGCAGCTTAGCATGACAGTCTTTATCGCAACGGTTTTTCCGCCGGTGTTTGGTCCGGTTATGACAATTCCCTTTATATCTCCTTCACCCAGCGAAAAATCCAAGGGTACATTTACTTCCTTATCCATTAACGGATGTCTGGCTTTACCAAGCTTTATGCGTCTTTCAAGGTTAATGGCAGGTTCGATGCATTCAAGATCGATGCTTAGTTTACCCTTTGAAAAAACAAAGTCCAGCTTCTCCATCATTTTGATGTTCTCTTCGATCACTGCAGCACTGTCCGATACCATGGCCGTGAGGGTATACAGTATCCTATATACCTCATTCTCCTCGTCTATCCGAAGAAGCTCCAGTTCTTCATAACACTTTGCCAGACCTACCGGCTCAACAAAGATCGTATTTCCCGTGGCTGATTTATCGATCACGCTTCCGGGTATTTTGATCCTGTATTCTTTCTTTACGGGAACGCAAATCCTGCCGTTTCTTGTTGTATAGTAAGAATCCGCCATGTACGCCTTATTCTTACGGATCATCTCCTCAGCCTTCTGCTTCATGGATTCTTCCGCAGCCGTAATACGATTCCTGATCTCATAAAGTTCCCTGGTCGCTCTGTCATCGACTTCTTCACTTCTTATCTGCCTGCTGATCTCTTCCCTGAGTTCCGGCAACGGATCCAGATTTTCATCATAGTATGCAAGAGAGTTTTCATACTGTTTTCCGCGTGACAGATAGTCCATCATCCTTTCAACAGCAACGAGAACTGCTTCCACTCTTTCAAGCTGATACGGTGTCAGACACTTTCCTGTATCGGCTATCGTCAGGATCTCTCTTATCTCAGTTACATTCTGCAAAGGTGGAGCACCGAGCTTCTCTATCAGATTACGACTGTCTGTTGTATCCTTCAGTGCCTTTCTGAGTTCACTTTCATTTAGTATTATTTCGCTCTCGTCAATCTTTTGCTTTGCATAGTCTGTTATTGCGAGCCCTGCCCACATATTTTTGATCTTATCGAATTCTATTTGTATCTGTGTCTTCATCTTTTTCCTCTTTCATCATTCAAGCAGATTCTTGAACACCCTGGTGACAGAAGACTCACCCTTATGATTCCAGATAAACTGAACATCGCTTCCTACATCCGGTTTTTTACCCAGATCCTTTGAAAGCTTTGCGGGAATGTTGAGTTCCCAGTAACGAACCATATATGTATCTCCATCTATAGCTTCAACCACTCCCAGGTGTTGGCCGAATATCTGCATGAAACCCTCCTGTACTTTTACTTTGCGGTATTCGGGGAACTCTTCATTGATCTTCGCAAGTCTTTCCTTATCTTCCAGTTTTTCAAAATCCCTGCTTTCGATCAGTTTTCCCTTTATGTCTGAAAAATCGCGATTTAACGGAAGTACCATTAATTCATCAAAGCTGTTTCCGCACGCATCGGTGATCCCATACTTTGCTCCGCGCTCAAATCCGAAACGCGGGTAGTAGTTCGGCTCTCCCATGAGAGCGATCCCTGCAAAGCCCGCTTCTTTTGCAAGCCTTATGGTTTCCCGCATAAGTGCGCCGCCTATATCATGTCCTTCCAATGTAGGCTCTACCGCAAGCGGTCCGAAGGTAACGATCTCGTGCTTTACATCACCATCAACAATCCAGGCTTTAGTGTAATAAACAGCTCCGACTATACGGCCGTTGTATTCGGCGACTCTGCTTATCTCCGGAACATAATCCGCAGATTCTCTTATTATCCTTATCAGATAATGTTCATCTGCTGCCGGCCTGTATTTGTTATAAAAACTCCTTAGGGTCATCAGTTCCGTATCTTTGTAATCTTCAGGTTTTTCAGATCTTATGATCAAATTGTCTAACATTGTTATCTCTCCTTTCGAATTTTCAAAATTTATCTGTCAAAATAAAAAACCATGATATCTTACGCCAAGATATCATGGTTTGATAAAGATCAAGATATATCAAAATACAACCTCATAAAATGCGGCTTCTTTTCCATAATAAATTTAAGCGTAATCAAACTAACCTGTAGTAACCACCACCGGTTCACTATTTTGATTTATACTCATTGCATTATACGGAAGCCGTATTGCAATGAAATTAATTAACCACGCTTAACATAAAGCTCCTTTAATATACTATGGAAAAGCACATTTTATGCTTAATCCGAATATAACATCGTAATATACGTATGTCAATCAGGGATAGGAAAACAATCAACCTAACATGCCATTATCCCTTCGCCTTATACGTAATCGATTGAAAAACGCACATCCATACGCACCTAAAACTCTTCAGTGGACCAAGCCGGCATATTTTCCCATCCTTCCAGACAAATCGTTCCCCTCTTCTGCACTCAATATTTGCATAATGCTTCTCGCCACTATAGCAAAAGCCTTCATACAATTGTACTATTTCTTTTCCTTTTTTTCTTAGCACAAACAGGGCACCCTCTCATCCTACCTGTACGAGTCTTTACAGACACTTGCCACTCGCTCGCAATCTCCGGATACTTTTCAGCCAATGATCCGTTATGCAATAAAAGAGACCTCATGCGTTTTTCTTTCCCGCATCGCGGGCATCCATTTCCATATCTAACATGATTGCTAACACTAGTTTGCCACTCATAATTACAATCCAAGCACTTCCACCAAACTGTTTTGTTTGAGGCACTTGCTATATCTGTAGGCAGTAGTTCTCCATGCTTTGTGGGATGCCATTCTTTTGCTATATCAGGTGTACGGTAGAAAGCTCAGGGCTACTGTATGCGGTTGGTGGCAACTTGAATAACTGCGATCAAAAATAATACTTTATAATTTGCCTTTGCTTCTCTTGCCAAAGATTGGACTTATAGAGGAAAAAGTACAATGACGTTGTGCCTTCAGACAAAAGAAAAAGACGCATAAACCATATGGTCTACACGCCTTACATCAGCATTGATGATTACTCCACTCTATTATTTATGATTCATTAACCAGCTTCCCTGTCATATGCTCAGGAATGAGTTCAAGGCACTGTACTCTCGGCAGAGCATTTTTCAATTCCTTTTGTAAATACTCTTCATCATCCGTGAACTTTTTTGTGAGATTGGTACAGATTT
>JAILGE010000043.1 GCA_024697065.1 Lachnospiraceae bacterium | reverse complement strand
ATATATTACTAAGAAAATATAGCCAAGAATAGATTTTGGGTGTAATATAGGTTTATATTAATGTCAGATAGTGACGCAATAAAGAAAGTAAGGTGGAAAGAGATGGACGATTACAGTTATATCAGAGAGTATATGCAGAAGAATTGCACACACTTCGGTTTCACACTTAACAAGAATACCGATGCGGACGTAGTAGAGTATCTTTCAATGTTAGAAAACAAGCGCGGATATATGCTTGAGCTCATCAGAGCTGATATGGCTAAGCGCCTGAGAAAAGGTGAGATTACCGTAAGTTCGGCTCCTCACAGAAAACCGAGAGAAGCCCGGGAAGGCAGTGAAGAGGCGGAAGGAACAAAGAAGACTGCATCCAAAAAAGCAAACGCATGGGGATGGGGAACCAAAAAAGCTGCTGCCGGCAAAAAAACAGCAAAGAAGGATTCTGCAAAGAAAGATTCCGCAAAGAAGGATTCAGTAAAGAAAGAAACTTCCAAGAAGGCTGCAACACCTAAGAAGGCTGCAACACCTAAAAAAGCAACAACTGCCAAAAAGACAACAGCTAAAAAGACTACAACCAAAAAGAAATAATTGTTGCCTGAATTGATCACATAAACTAAGGGGGCGTGTGAAAAGTAAAATCTTGAGAATTGCCGGGGTGATACTCGGCTCGGCTCTGCTTGCGGCATGCGGCAGTACAGGGCTGAATGGCACTGATAATGTCGGCAATGTAAGCGGGACAGAAACTGTCAGCACGGAGAGTACTGTTGAGGTACAGGCAACAGATGCGCCAACTGAAGCTGCGGCAGAGACTCCGGTGTTTACACCGGTAGAGAGAGGTGCTCTGGAGGATATAGAACAGACAGGAGATGATACTTTTACCTGCTCTTATGACGGCGTTGAACATGATTTTATATTATGTCTGCCGGAGGAAACCAATGGTGCACCGCTTATCGTCATGCTTCATGGTTATGGACAGTCCGCAAGTGTGATGCGAAGTGAAGTTCACATGGAGGAAGATGCTGTACCTTTGGGGTACGCAGTGGTTTATGTGACAGGCGCTACCGACACTTCGGATCCTACATCTGCCCCGGGCTGGAACTCGGGTATCTCCGGAAATGAAAATGATGATGTGGGATTTATCGTATCACTTACAGAGTACCTTCAGGGTGAGTACGGCTTCGATAAGGACAGGACATATGCAGCCGGATTCAGTAATGGTGCATTCATGATGCACAGACTCGCTATGGATGCGCAGGATGTATTTGCGGCTGTGGCGAGCGTTTGCGGTAAGATGCCCAAGGCGGTCTGGGACAGGAGATATGCTTCCAATCACGTTGGAGTGCTTCAGATCACCGGAGAAAAGGATAGTGTAGTGCCGAAAGAACTGGATGGCAGTACAGAATATTCTCTGGACCCCGGCATTGAGGAAGTGATGCAGTATTGGGCTGATTCCAACGGCCTGACGGGAAAGAGCGAGGAGAGCATAGGGAATGATTCCACCATCATCAGGATGGGAGACGGTTCGGGACGTCAGGTATGGTCAGTCTTAGTTAATGGCGGACATCATGACTGGTTCAAGGAACAGTTTACCGGAATAGATGTCAACGGATTATTGATACAGTTCTTCGAGGCTCAGAAGTGATCTGAGATCAAAAATATAAACATGATAAACGTCATTTCTTTATCGTCAGTTTTCAGATGATGAAGAAATGACGTTTTTTATAGTGTTTCGCTATATGGATAACAAACCGCGGTTTTTCTTTAAAAAGTGAAAAATCAGGTATAAAAGCTATATTACGGCGCCCGGAAATTTGCTAAGATATAGTGGAGAAAAGCAGTGTAATACATTCGGAACAGAAGTATTGATCAGGGAGGCGTAAAGTGCCGGTATTTCAGATCATTCCGGATCCTTTGCATCTGGAGGAAAGTATAGCTCTTGCAGAGGAATACGGATTAGGGTTTGAGTATAATGATTTTTTCTCACCACAGGTACTTACGGATGAGAAAAAGTGTGATGAGCTGATTGCACGTTACGAAGGTATAAAGGTGCCGGGACCGGTGACCAGTCACGGTGACTTTTTTGATGTGCTTGTATTCAGTGAGGACGAGGAGATCAGGCGCATCAGTTTAAAACGTATCAGGCAAAGCCTGGAGATCTCGGAAAGACTTGGCGCCGTTGGCACGGTTTTTCATTCTAATATCAGTCCGCATTTATATTCTGATCTGTATACCAATGCCTGGACAGACCGTAATGAAGAGTGCTGGAGAGCGGTATGCGGGGAATTCCCACATCAGCAGATATGGCTTGAAAATATGTTTGATTCGGATCCGGTCAGATTAAAGGTTCTGGCGGAGCGATTAAAGGATGTGGAGAATTTCGGGCTGTGTTTTGACTATGCTCATGCGAACTGTTTCGGCGCAGCACATGATATTGATGAATGGGCAAAGACCTTAGCCCCCTATACAAAGCATGTGCATATCAATGATAACGACGGTGTTATGGATCTCCACAAGCCTGTGGGCGAAGGGCAGATCGACTGGTACGGATTTAAAAGGCATCTGGAGGAACACATGTCCGATGCATCCGTCCTGGTGGAGAATACAGGAGTGGAAGCACAGAAGATATCGTTGCAATATCTGAAAAAACTGGGACTGCTGTGATAACTATCATTACTTAATTCAAGAAGTCGGAGATTATGGATACTGAAAAAAAGAGCGTCAAAAAGAATCTGATCATTATCATCATTGCTGTGGCTGTGTCGATCATTGCGATAGTTATCGGCTGTCTCTTTTACTTCAAGCAGGAGACATACAGAGTGCTGAAGATCTATCAGGTGGAAGGGCAGGCTAATGTAGTTCACGAAGACGGCAGTGAAGTGACGCCCTATGACAATATGCTTTTGCAGAGCGGGGATACTGTCTCTTTGGCGGTGGGAAAGCTTATCATCAAAGCCGATGAGGACAAATTCATCTACCTCGAGAATAATACAAAGATCATACTCCGGGCGGATGGCACGATCGAGGATTCCAAAACTACGATACAGCTCCTGGAGGGCGCTGTCATCAATCATATTGAGGCGCATCTGTCGGACAAGTCGGTATATGAGGTCAATACCCAGAATTCCACCATGTCAGTCCGGGGTACGATAGTAAGATCGGAGAAATCATCAACGGATAATGGAACGGATTTAACACTTAATCAGACATTTGAGGGTACTACAGTCTCACAGCTTGTTAATCCGGATAATTCGAAGGGGGAGGAAAGAACTGTTAATAAGGGCGAGCAGGTGCAGATTTATTCCGACAGCCGGCGGACCGATTTCGTGGGACCCAATGAACCTATAGATAATTCGACGCTTGACCTTCAGACTCTTGAATACCTGAAAATGATAAGTGAGAATTCAAACAGAAAATTGTCCGTAAGCAGTGACGTTATTGATGATCTGCTTGACGGTGACCAGGGTGATCCCGGACCGTTTAAGGTTGATTTTATCTACAATAATACTGTGTTCGGTACCGTTACGGTGAATAAGGGAGATAAGGTCAAGGAACCTCTGCTCATGCCTACAGCCAAGGGACACTGGAAATTTGATTTTGATAATACGACTATTACGGAGGCTACCAGGATCGAATGGGTAGCCGAACAGTAAAAGGGTTAAGTATTTTAATGCGGTGATCATGGGGAGTGAAGTACATGAATGGAAATAATTTGGGAAAAAAACACATGGATAACGATCACACGAGAAGAAAGTTAAATCAGAAAGTATTGATAAAAACGGCAGCTCTACTGATGTGTGCGACACTGTTTGCCGTTATAGCGGGATCATCCGGGATAGGGGGATTTGAGGCTGTGGCCGCAAACTCTTCGGACTATCCGTCAGAACCGGATCCGGGTGATACGATATCCATAGTTGATGATAATACATATGTTGTTTTTTGCATGTACTCTGAAAGTGCAGAGATCCTTATTGATGATTTTACCGGTGACGGCTATCCGGGAACCGGCGGTAATCAGACGGAACTCTTTCATAAAGATGAGGGTGATGAAATAGAAGTTCCGGAAACTGTGGCCGGAGCAACGGTTGCAGGCTGGGATCTATACGATGTTATGACCATTGATGGCTGCACGCTTGTTACGTATGAAGCAATCGTATCTACCACCGTTCGTTTTGTTCCGGACGGATATGAAGCAGATGGAGACAGTGTTGATATGGACAGCCCGCTCACACCGGGAGGAGATCCGGTGGAGATGACTGTTGAGGGAACATGGAGCCTGGAAAGTAATATGACGGATATTACACTCAAAGGCGCAAATACTTTTTCTTACGACGGATACACGCTGGTTGGATGGAGAGAAAGCGAATCCGATTCTTTATCATATTATTCAGTGGGAGGGACCGCTTCCATATCCAGGGATTCTGATACCGTAGTTTTCAACGCAGTCTGGGAAAGGGATAAGACCATAGAGGTCATTTACAGACCGGGTGAAGGTACCGGAAGCAATATAACGGAAGTGAGCGAATGGCAGTTGCAGCAGGGCGGAGACTTTAAGAGCTTCAGCCTTCTTTCCTCTGCGGATTTTACCCGTACAGGCTATGAACTTGCGGGATGGGTACTGGCGGAAAGCGACGGGGCTGAGGAATCGTCAAATTATGAACTTGGTGATACATGCGTGATAGGTGCTAATACCGAAGGACCGCTTGTATTTGATGCTGTGTGGCATCGTCTGCCCAAGGTGGATGTGACCCTGGAATACAGACCAAACGGCGGAAACGGAGATGCTATCACAGATAGTAAGACCCTGGACTTAAATCCGGAGGATGGAAGTGCGACCGTTACTCTTCTTGATAAGGCGGATTTTAACAGAAATGGATATATCCTTAACGGATGGACTGATGGAAGCACTACGTATGCCCTGGGGGCGAACCTGAGCTTTACTGTGGAAGAGGATGAGCTGAGTAAAGCGTTAGTCCTTGATGCTGTCTGGAAAGAGAAAAAGGAAGGCGAAGTAAATATAGAAATAAAGAAACCCGCATATCTGGGGGCGAAGATCCAATACGATGTCAAGGAGAATTCCGGCGGAGACGTGGATGTGGAATTCAAGAAGCGTGATGCCGGTGATTCAGCTTATTCGACATCTCTACCCACAGAACCGGGAAAATACACGGCCAGAGCAAAACTTGAAGAAACTGACGAATATACATCAGATGAGGATGATGAGGATTTCGAGATAATCTGTCTCGATGCGCCCACGACGCCTTATACCTATCAGGAGGTGAAAAACAGCGACGGTACTGTTACGGACCTTAATATTGTGCCTGCGGACGGATACGAGATCTCTATATCCCAGAAGGAAGGATTTGGTGCTTCTGTCAGTTATTTAAAGGCAAAGACAACAGGAGTATATGTAAGGCGTGATAGGGACAAAGCCATAACGGCAAAGATCGATGTGAAATCATATACAGCTGCCGACACTCCGACGATCACACCACCGGCTAAGGTGTACTACGGTACAGCGTATGAAGTAAAGGCATCCTCATTATCGCCTGCAACCAAGACAGTCAAATATAAGAGAACAACCGATCCCGACAGCGCATATACGGAAAATCTTCCGACTGAGCCCGGAGAATATAACGTAAGGATGACGGCTCCGGCAACCGAATTTTATAAGGCTGTGGATCATAAAGGGGTATTTTCCATCGATTATCTGGAAGATCCGGAGACAAAAGCAACAGTAAAAGGGGAAAATGGTCAAAGGGGCTGGTTTGTGTCTGATGTGACGATAACGGCGCCTGAAGGCTATCTGATCAGCACTGATCCTAAAAATGTATTTTCGGATTCTCTCGAGTGGGATCCGAAGGTCACGAAGCTTTATTATCAGAGAACTGAGGACGGCGCCATCACAAATGCTGTAGCATTCGATGCCGATGTCAGGATAGATCCGAAAGCACCGAAAGCATCATACGGTACCGAATTCGGTCCGAAGATCCCTGAAAATAACGGAAGCATTGATCTGTTCGTGGATTCCGTGTCCTTTACATTAGAGGATGACAACCTCTATTCGGTCACTGTAAACGGAGAGTCCTGCGATTTCTCGGGAAAGACGTGTACCGTTGAGCTTAAAGCCGGCAAAGATACAGAGGTAAAGACCATTATAGCGACCGATGAGGCGGGTAATAAAATATCATTTACTGTGGTGCTTTCACCTGCGTGGATGTCCACGAATACCATGCCTGTTGGAAAACCCGTAACGCTGAGATCGAACATATGCTATAAGCTTGAGGGAGGAAGCAACTGGAAGATAAATGGTGATGATACTGTTTATTTCGGCGGAAATGACTTCTATGTGAAGAAAAACGGTGATTTCACCTTTGAGAAGCAGGAGTAGCGGTATTATGTTATAATACTGAAATTAACCGGAACGGAGGTACTAAACTATGACAGATACTATTTCTCTTACAATCGGAAGACAGAAGAATATTGCCCTTATCGCCCATGACGGTAAGAAAGCAGAATTGATACAGTGGTGCAAGGATAATTCCGAAACACTCAAGAAACATTTCCTGTGCGGAACCGGAACTACCGCCCGCATGATCACAGATGCTACAGACCTGCCGGTAAGAGGTTATAATTCAGGCCCTCTCGGCGGCGACCAGCAGATAGGTGCAAAAATCGTTGAAGGCAAGATTGATTTCGTTATATTCTTCTCTGATCCGCTTACAGCTGCCCCCCATGATCCTGATGTGAAGGCGCTTATGAGGATAGCTCAGGTTTATGATATTCCCTTCGCCAATAACAAGGCTACGGCAGATTTCCTCATTCATTCAACACTTATGGATGAAGAATATAATCATGAAGTGATCAATTTCAAACAGAACATCGCAAACAGAGCTAAGACTCTGCTTTGAACTGAAAACCGGGGGGACTAAATGAGCAGGATAGAACTGATACACGGATCATGCGCAGATCAGAATGTCGATGTGATCGTTAATGCTGCCAACAGAAATCTCAGGGAAGGCGGCGGGATTTGCGGAGTGATCTTCTCAAAGGCCGGTCCAAAAGAACTGGCCAGAGCCTGCAGAGGATACAACACTCCTTTAAAAGACGGAGACGCGGTGATCACCGCAGCCTTTAATATTTCAAATGCAAGGGCGGTCATCCATGCAGTGGGACCGGACTTTTCCATGACGCCCAGAGCTTTCGAAGAGCTTTATCTGGCATATTACAATTCACTTCTGGTGCTCAAAGAAAATGATTATCACAGTATTGCATTTCCGCTCATCAGCTCAGGGATATTTGCAGGAGGATTGAAGAATGCGGTGGAAGTGTCTGTCAAGCAGTGTATCAGAGCTTACAGGAAATTTGTGAAGGATAATCCGGATTATGATATCAACGTTAAGATATGCGCATTCTCGGAATCTGAAATGGATAAAGCAAATGCTGTATTTAAGGATTTTTCAGAGCAAAGTAAAAATGATGGTAAGACCGGGGCGTAATTTTATGTAAGCTAATTCATTCATGGGGGAGATCTGAAAAAGTGGGCTATTCATGTACCGGGTTACTGGCACTCATTCTTCATTTATTGATCAACAGATTACCGTTAAAGACACCGAAACACCTGGCCGGAATGTATCTTCGCCGGCTTGATGAACTGTCCAGATACAGACAATTTCTTTGTATGGTTATTCTGTATTATATCAGCGATATTCTCTGGGGCATACTATATGAGCATCATGATATAGATGTCCTTTTTCCATTTCTATACGCAGATACAGTTTTCTATTTTACCTTCATGCTCCTGTCCATGCTCATGTGGATCAGGTATATCGTGGCCTATCTGGATAAAAGACACCGCAGGAGCAGGATAGTCTTATCAGTTGTGTGGATCATTTTTATACTGGGTTTGGTCTATCTTATGATCAATCTTTTCTATCCGGTGATCTTTTCATTTAATGATCTTCATGAATATATTCCGGAATCCGGACGGCATATCCTGTATATCCTTCAGATAATCATATATCTGATAACCTCGATATATCTGCTGGTCATTGCTACAAGGGCGAAGGGAAAAGAAAAGGTCAGATATTTCGCGGTGGCACTTTCGACTGTAATAATAGAGATATTCCAGATCCTGCAGATCCTTGATCCCTTTAAGCCCTTCTATGCTGTGGGTCTGCTGATAGGAACATGTGTTATACACTCCTTTGTTCAGGCCGGAGAAAGACAGGAGAAGGATGCATATGACAATATAGCCAGAAGCCTTGCTGAAGATTATGAGGCGATCTATTACATAGATATAGATACCGGAGAATATAATGAATACTCCACAAGCGATGAGTATGATTCAATGAATGTTCCTTCAGAGGGGAAGGACTTTTATGCCGAGACCAGAGCCAATGCAGAAAGATATGCCCATCCCGATGACAGGGAATTTGCAAAGAGCCTCTATTACAAAGAGACCATGCTTAAGAATCTTGAGGGCAGGAAATCTTTCTCTTATAAGTACAGGATAATGGTGGGCGGGGCCGCGAAATATTTCCGTTTCACTGTTATGAAGACGGATCAGGACAGACACTTCCTGCTGTATGAGAAGAATGTCGATGAAGAGATCACTGCTGAGACTGTAAGACTGGAGAATCATAAGAAGAGTGTTACATTCTCTCAGATTGCCGAGAGTCTGGCATATAACTATGATGTGATTTATTATGTTAATCATGTCAGTGGAGAGTACGTTTCCTATGAATGCGGAAAAGGCGGGGGCGTGCTTAAGATCAGACAGGCAGGTAACGATTTTTTCAAAGAGGTTATGGTCAATATCGGGAAGATAGTTCATAAAAATGACAGGGATATAGTGGAAGGTTTCCTGAATAAAGATCAATTGTTATCAACTCTTAAAAGAAAAAAAGAATGCTTCCTGGATTATCGTCTTGTAATGGATAAGCGGTCGCAATACTACAGAATGTCGGCGCATAAAACAAGCGATGATACACACTTTATCATATGCGTAGAGAATATTAATGATGAAGTAAGAAAAGAGAAGAAGGCATTAAAGGCTCTTAATACGGAAAAAGAGCTGGCAAGAAGAGACGAACTTACAGGCGTCAAGAATAAAACTGCATACATCGAGCTGGAGAAGTCCGTGCAGTCCAACATCGATAATGGCATGGATTATCTGCCCTTTGCCATCATAGTGTCCGATGCAAACGATCTCAAAAAGATCAATGATACGGAGGGACATATGGCCGGTGATGGATATATCAAGGCATCGGCGGGGCTCTTAAGTGAAATATTTAAAAACTGCCCTGTGTTCAGGATAGGCGGAGATGAATTTGTGGTATTTCTTAGAGGGAATGACTATATCAACAGGCAGACGCTGATGGATAAGCTTTACAGTATTGTGTTGGAGAATAAAGCTAATGACTCCGGACCTGTTCTCGCGGCAGGTATGTCTGAATTCGTACCCGGTGAAGA